>NZ_JBQKKR010000001.1:0-729583 GCF_052116665.1 Dysosmobacter sp. Sow4_B12
GGTAACACGGATAACGCAGTTGGTGCTGATTAGGACGAGGGTCCACCCGTTCCCATTCCGAACACGGTAGTTAAGCTCGTTTCTGCCCACAATACTTGGCTGGTGACGGCCCGGGAAGATAGGTAGCGCCAACACTGAGCGACAGTCTCGCGACTGTCGCTCTTTTTTGTTGCCCTTTTGTAAAGAATTTCGGCTGCTTAACAATTAATATGGAGCAAAAGAAAGGGGGAGAGAGCTATGGCCTACTCGAAAAACAGTACCTTACGGCCACCAATCCAACGCAGTTGGCTTCGTTTGCGGTTGGGAAAGGTCTATTATACGGGAAAGCGGTATCTATTGTGGTGTTCTCCCAAATTCCATTGGGCTAAGGAGCGCAGGACGGAGCGATTGCCCTGTATTCACTTTTCCCATGCCACGCCGCTGCTGCGGAAGCTGCGGGGAGAGGATATGGTGCTCCAGCAAAATAAGGTCACGAATCTGAAGCTGGCGGCTTCACGTTTGGACGGCATCATCCTCCATCCCGGAGAGACCTTCAGCTATTGGCGGCTCATTGGGAAGCCTACCCGTCGGAAAGGCTATCAAGAGGGGATGGTGCTGTTTTTGGGCCATATTGGCAGCGATGTGGGTGGCGGGCTTTGCCAGCTTTCCAACCTTATTTTTTGGATGACACTGCACACGTCTTTGACGATAGTGGAGCGTTACCGCCATTCCCATGATGTTTTTCCAGATTCCACCCGTACGCAGCCCTTTGGCAGCGGCGCTACCTGCGCCTATCCTCACCGGGATTTGATGATCCGCAATGACACGGACCAGGACTTTCAGCTGTGCCTTCGGGTGGGTGAAACGCATTTAGAGGGGGAGTGGCGGGCCGTGACAGCGCCGGTATGCCGATACGAGATTGTGGAACGGGACGCCCGGATAGACCAGGCCTCCTGGGGCGGATATATACGCCACAACGTATTGTTCCGTCTAATCTATAACCTGTCAGACCAGCTGTTGGAGGAACAGTTTTTGTTTACGAACGATGCTATTATGATGTACAGCCCACTGCTGCCGGAAAAATAAAAAAACGCAGTTAACGTACCTTGGATATCTATTCTATACATAGATATCCAAGGTATTATTTTCCGGTAGTTGGAGGCGCATTTTGAGGACCATGTGAGGGATGTGGGGTGGCTTGGTTATGTCCCTCAGCTGGTCCGGAAGTGTGCAATGGAAACCCCGGGAGCTCCAGTGGGATCTGTGGAGCATGTGAACACAGCGGGGGTAGAGATTTTTGGCAGCTCCACGATGTCCAGGATACGCTTTAAGTGCCGGGAGAGCTGCTTTACCTTCCGTATACAGAATCCGGCAGGAGCTTTTCAGAGACAGAGACCGGCAGGATTCGGAAATATTACTGTATTACAAAAAAGGACAAATTCACGGAAAAGGTTAAAGCTGTGGTTTGCGGCACAGCACTGGTCTGATATGGTTTGAATGTCGCGGCGGTGTGTGTTATAATTGGACATATCAGTCCTTGCTGAAAAAGGAGCGAATGTCCCATGCGTTATGGAACTGTCATCCCTGGCCGCTTTCTGACCCGCCCCAACCGTTTTATCGCTCTTGTGGAGACAGCGGAGGGGGTACAGACCGTTCACGTGAAAAATACCGGCCGCTGCCGGGAACTGCTGGTCCCTGGCGCCACTGTCTATCTGGAACAGGGTACAAATCCCGGCCGCAAGACGGCATATGACTTGATCGCTGTGGAAAAGGGAGACCTGCTCATCAATATGGACGCCCAGGCCCCCAATAAGGTCTTTGCTGAATGGGTAAAACAAGGGAGCTTTTTACCGGATGTGACGGCGGTACGGCCAGAGTTCCGGTATGGGGATTCCCGCTTGGATTTTTGCCTGGAAACAGCTGCGGGATCGCATTTGGTGGAGGTAAAGGGTGTGACGCTGGAGGATGGCGGTGCTGCCCGTTTTCCGGACGCGCCCACGGAGCGAGGTGTCAAACACATCCGGGAGCTGCAAAAGGCGGCGAAGGCTGGCCTTGACACCACCTTGTTCTTTGTGGTACAATTTCGAAACGCCGTTTCTGTATCGCCCAATAACGACACACACCCCGCTTTCGGCGCGGCACTGCGGGAGGCTGCGGCCTGCGGCGTAAACGTTTGCGCTTATGACTGCCTGGTGACGCCGGATAGTCTTTCCATCCGCCGGAAGGTGCCGGTGATTTTGTAAAGAGGAAAAGGAAGTTTGTCATGAGTATTGTGGAGCTGTTTTTGATCGGTGTGGGCCTTTCTATGGACGCCTTTGCCGTGGCTGTCTGCCAGGGCCTTTGCATGCCGAAGCTGAATTTGCGGCAGGGAGGCGTCATTGCCCTGTACTTCGGCGGCTTCCAAGCGCTGATGCCCTTAATCGGCTGGTTTTTGGGCTTCCAGTTTGCCGGTTATATTCAGAGCTTTGACCACTGGGTGGCCTTTGTGCTGTTGGCGCTCATAGGCGGCAACATGGTCCGGGAGGCGCTGTCCCCCGAAGAGGAAGAGACCTCCTGCGCGGTGAACAGCAAGCTGAATCACAAGAAGCTTTTCATGATGGCGGTAGCCACCAGCATCGATGCGCTGGCCATCGGTGTGGCGTTTGCGTTTATGGATGTCTTGATTCTTCCTGCGGTCTCTCTCATCGGCTGCACGACCTTCTGCTTGTCTTTAGTGGGTGTTGTGGTGGGCAACTTCTTCGGCTCACGGTATAAAAAACGGGCGGAGCTCACCGGCGGCATTATTTTGATCCTGCTGGGTGTGAAGATCTTGCTGGAGCACCTGGGTATTCTCGCCTAACGTACATCACGATAAAAGCCCCCGGGCCAAAAGGCCCGGGGGCTTTGCGCGCTATGAACCTCAGCAGCAGGAAGAGGAATTGCAGCCGCAGTTGTTGCCGCAGCCACCCCAGTTGCCATTGCCGCAGCAGCACCAAATGATGATGAGCAGAATGATGATCCAGCAGCAGTTGCCGCCGCCCCAACCATTGTTACACATATCGTAGCCTCCTATGAAGACGTAGACCGGAAGCGGTCTCAGTTCATCCTATGCGGAGGTCTGACAAAGGTGACTACTATATTCGGCCAGAGGAAACCAATCGGTCAGCTTCCCGGGATTCGGCAGAGGTAAACACCCCCCGGTCCAGCAGCACGTCCCGCAGAGTTTGGCCGCCTAGGGCCATCTGGGTATCCAGGGCGTAATAGGAGACATAGACCAAATCCGCCCGGAGGAAGATTCCGTTCTTTAGGGCGGTGTATTCACCTACGGTAATAACGCCGCTGGCCAGCGCCCGTTCCAGAGCGTCAGATACGGTCTTGTTGTCGGAGGAGCTGTATCCCATGGCCCGAAGCACGAACTCCATGTACTGGTTGGCGGGAATGGCTTGACTAGGCCGGAATGTATTGGCGGAGTATCCGTTGGTGTATCCCTTGGCATAAGCATAGCCCACGTATTTGTCCGCCTGTGTGCCCTTGGTGATGTCGGTGAAGGGGTGGGTCCCGGTATAGGCAAGGGCTGCATCCTCTTCGCCCAAAACACGGATGAACATGATGAGGGCCTGCAACCGAGTGGGAGCGGCCTCTAGGTCATATCCCTGGCCGTAGCCGGTGAAGCTGCCTTTAAACAGGTGCATGGTTTTCAGGGCGTAGGCGATCGCATTGTAGTCCACCGTATCGGAATAGCTGAAAGCATAGCTCCCCTGGTAGTCCACAACAGCGGTCTTGGAAGTGATCTGGAAAAGAGCGCTGGTGTCCTCCGCTACCATGTAGCGGTGGTTCAGAGCCAGAGCGGTGCCGGTGGTGACAGCGGTGCCAGTGGTCACATCTACCACTGTGCCAAAGGGGAAAGAGACCTCTGCCTTCCCAGCCAGCACCATAACGCTGGTGCCGGTGGTGCCCAGCAGAACATCCTGGGCCTTCAAGCGGGTCTCTGTCCAGGTCCTGGCAATGGAGGTATCCGGTAAAGAGGTATCGCCTCCTAAAATAGTGGTATCGGAAACATCCAGCTTTTCCTCCACCTTCTGGTCCACCTGCTTGGTAAAGACCTCCGTTAGATAGGACAGGGAGATTAGAGGATCGCCGGCATCACCGGCAGCCAGAGCGGTGACCATCAGCACAGAGGCCAGAAGACAGGCGGTAATGAGAATAACCCTTTTTTTCATATAGGAAATCGAAATCCTTTCCGGTGGACGGCGGGTCAGCGGTTGGCAATGCGGTAGCTGAGGGTGAGCAGGCTGTCAGCAAAGTGGATGTTCTCAAATTTCACATCCGGGGAGGGGGAGGACAGCTCCACATTGGTGAAGTTCCAAAAGCCCCGGACACCCAGGTCGATGAGCCGGTTGGCAGTGTCTTGGGCTACAGACTGGGGGATGGTCAAGACCACCACATCCACGCTGTGCTCCCGGATGAAGCTGTCCAAATCGCTCATGGAGTAGATGGGCACGCCATTGACGGAAGTGCCGATAACAGCGGGGGAGACATCAAAAGCGGCGTCCACGGTAAAGCCAGTGTGGGAAAAGGGGAAGTTTTGCAGCAGGGCATGGCCCAGATTGCCAACGCCGATCATGACCAAGTGGTGGTTATTATCTACGCCCAGAATATGTCCGATCTCAGCTCGCAGCTCCTCCACGTTATAGCCGTAGCCCTGTTGGCCGAATTCGCCGAAGCAGCTGAAGTCTTGACGAATCTGAGAGGCGGTGATATTCATTTCCTGTCCCAGGGAATGGGAGGAGATGCGGACCACGCCACGGTTGCACAGATCGGTCAGCTGTCGGTAATATCGGGGAAGTCGCCGGATGACGGCGTCAGAGATGTTCTCTTTTTTCAAAAAAATTCACTCCTGTTTTAAGGATTCGTTAAAATATTCGCAAATATAGTTTATCGCAAAATAGTGAACTTGTCAAATTTTTTAACAATCTTTTTCGGAAAAAATTTTTATATTAGGGGTTTACAGAACGCCAAAATCTTGCTATACTACCATAGTACGTGAGGGGAATACATCTTATGGGTATGCGCCCGTGGCGCAGTTGGATAGCGCGTCAGACTCCGACGTTTCAGGTCCTATCCGCAGCGAACCGGCGCAACCCCTTGCAATCAGTGGCTTCCAGCCAACGCAGAGGAAAATATCTTCCACCGTTGACTACTATTTGACCACTATTTTGAAAAATAGCACTTCCCCACAAGTTCATACCGTTTTGATACGCGCCCGTGGCGCAGTTGGATAGCGCGTCAGACTCCGACTCTGAAGGCCGCTGGTTCGAATCCAGTCGGGCGTACCAGTAAAAGGCACTTGCGAAAGTAAGTGCCTTTTGTTTTAATTTAGGCAAAGGAGGTTTCGCCATGGCTCTTGAGAATAAACTGGGACTCACATCCTCTGCTGATCTCGCCCGTGAAGAAGAGCGAATCAGCAAAAAGAAAGCTGTCGAGCTTTTTGAGAAGGGTCTGCTGAATCAGCTGGAGGCCGGAACCTTCTCCTCCCTGCAAGCCATCCACAAGTACCTCTTTGAGGAGATTTACGACTTTGCCGGCGAACTCCGCACAGTTAACATCGCCAAGGGCAACTTCCGTTTTGCTCCGGTGATGTACCTGGAAGCGGCGCTTGCGAATATTGAAAAGATGCCGCAGTCCACTTTTGATGAGATCATTGAGAAGTATGTGGAGATGAACATCGCCCACCCCTTCCGCGAAGGCAACGGGCGCAGCACACGCATCTGGCTGGATCTGCTGCTGAAAGCCGAGTTGCACCAGGTGGTAGACTGGAGCCGCGTGGATAAGGAGGACTATCTGCTGGCCATGGAACGCAGTCCTATCCGGGATACAGAAATCAAGCACATCCTGAAAAATGCACTTACAGACGAAATTGACAGCCGTGAAGTGTATATGAAAGGTATTGACCACAGCTACTACTATGAGGGTTATGCGATCTTCAAGGCCGAGGAACTGTGATTGATCCAATTTTAAGTCTATGAAAACTCCCTTGTAGAACGATCATCATCTACAAGGGAGTTTTCTGTGGCTTTTTGTACTGCAATTTCACTTTGTAGCACAATTCTATCCTTATCAGATTTCCAGTCCCTTCTGCAACACCTCGCTTGCCGCTTTCTTGTTCTTATCGAACGCATGGGTATAGCTTTGTTTATCCTGATAATTTTATAATGAGCAAGGATGAATACGAAAACGAAGTCGGTCTATACGACGAGAATGGAGAAAAAACTTTCCATGAGAACAACATAACCAATCCGCGATTTCATTCCGTCTGGTGTAGTATGATGTATTCAAGACTGATGTTGGCAAGAAACCTTCTAACAGATGATGGTGTAATTTTTATAAGCATCGGTCAGTCAGAACTTGAAAACCTCACGGCAATTTGCAACGAAGTTTTCGGAGCATCGAATAGATGTGGCATAATATCTCGTGTTATGAAGAGCGGTGGTGCAAAAGGGCGGTTCTTTTCTCCTAACATGGAATATATTCTGGTTTATGGCAGAGATTTAACAAAAACAGGTAATTTTAGAGAGCCAATCTCAGATGAAATAATAAATAAACTATATACTTCTGTTGAAACCATTGGTGAAAAGAAGGGAGAACGATACAGGCCATTTGGTCTATACCAATCCTCACTGGATGCAAGGCCAAATCAGCGATATTTTATTGAGTGTCCTGATGGGAGTTTCGTTATACCTCCTGGAGAGACGATGCCTCGTATTCCAAGAGATGGAGAGATGGTCATTCCGCATTTGAATGACGGTTGCTGGAGATGGAGCAGAGATCGCTATTTAGAAGAAAAGGAAAAAGGAAATATTGCATTTAAAGAATCCGACGGCGTTTTAATTAATGCTGATGGAACACCCGCTAAATGGAATGTCTATACAAAAATTTGGCTTTCTGACCGTCAGGAAGAGGGCATGGTACCTGTAGATTTAATATCTAAATGGGAAAACAGAGCCAGTTCAAAAGAACTCCAAGAACTGTCTATCCCATTTGATTTTGCAAAACCTGTGGAATTAATTGGTTATTTGATTAGTATTGTTAACCTCACAGAAGATGCAATAATTATGGACTTCTTTTCCGGCTCTGCCACCACCGCCCATGCTGTCATGCAGCTCAATGCCGAGGACGGCGGGCACCGCAAATTCATCATGGTACAGCTGCCAGAGCCCTGCGATGAAAAATCCGAAGCATTCAAAGCCGGCTACAAAAATATCTGCGAAATCGGCAAAGAGCGTATCCGCCGGGCAGGTGATAAAATCAAAGCCGAGCATCCTGACGATGACCTGGACATCGGCTTCCGGGTATTCCAGGTGGACGAGAGCAACATGAAGGATGTCTATTATCACCCCGAAGAGTTGACACAGCTCACCATCGGTGAAACAGTAAGCAATATCAAGGATGACCGCACGGACCTGGACCTGCTCTACGCCTGCCTGCTGGACAGGGGAGTGGAGATCAGCCTACCCCATACTGCCGAGACCGTGGATGGCTATATAGTGCATAATGTAGACACCGGTGCCCTCATGGCCTGCTTTAACGAACACGTTCCCACTACCGTGGTGGAGCATATGGCGAAGCAGCAGCCGCTCCGTGCCATCTTCCGGGACAGCGCCTTTGCCACCGATGCGGACAAGATCAATGTCACTGAAATCTTCAAAAATCTCTCCCCGGACACGAAGGTGAAGGTGATCTGATGAAACTCCAATTCAAACATCAGCCCTTCCAGGCAGAGGCTGCCGCGGCAGTCTGTGATGTGTTCAACGGCCAACCTTACCGTACCACCACCTATCGCCTGGACCTGGGCGATATGACCAATGTCCAGACAAATCTGGATATGAGCGACACCGGCTTCCGCAACCATCCCCTGGTACCGGAGCTGACCAACTCCCATATCCTGAAAAATATGCAAACAGTCCAGCGGCGTAATGGCCTGAAGGCCTCTGAAGCTCTGGCGGGACCGGGCATCAACCTGTCCATTGAGATGGAGACCGGCACTGGAAAAACCTATACATACGTCAAGACCATGTACGAGCTGAATCAGCGCTACGGCTGGAGCAAGTTCATCATCGTGGTGCCGTCGGTTGCTATCCGGGAAGGCGTCTACAAATCCCTTCAGACCACCCAGGAACACTTTGCCGGGGAATACGGCAAGAAAATCCGCTTTTTTATCTACTCATCTGACCGGCTCACCGAGGTGGACCGCTTTGCCTCAGACAGTGCCATCAATGTCATGATCATCAATATGCAGGCGTTCAATTCCAGCAAAAACCAACGAATCATTGACAAAAAGCTGGACACCTTCCGCAGCCGCAAGCCCATCGACATCATTGCAAGAACAAATCCCATTCTGATCATCGATGAGCCGCAAAGCGTGGAAGGTAAACAGACCAAGGAGAGCCTGAAAAAGTTCTGCCCCCTGTTCACTCTGCGCTACTCCGCCACCCACAAGGAAAAATATGACATGGTGTACCGCTTGGATGCCATGGACGCCTACAACCAGCATTTGGTGAAGAAAATCGCCGCACTGGGTGTCACCCTTACCGGCTCCACTGCCACCAATGGGTATGTGTATCTGGAGGGCATCGACCTCTATAAAAACAAAGCCCCGACTGCCCGCATTGGATTTGAAGTCAAGGGAGCAATCGGGACGCGGACTGTTGTAAAAAAGCTGGGGCGAGAGGCCAACCTGCTGGATGAGTCCAACGGCTTGGAGGAATATGATGACCGCTATATTATCACCAATATCGATGGTCGGGACAACTCTGTCACTTTCCTGAACGGATTGAAGCTCTACGCCGGACAAATTCAGGGCAACGAACAAATGACTGCTCTCCAGCGGAGAGTCCAGATTCGGGAGACTATTCGCACCCACATTCAGCGTGAGCGGGAACTGTATCCAAAAGGCATCAAGGTCCTGAGCCTGTTTTTCATCGATGAGGTGGCAAAATACCGCCTGTACGACGGCGACAACGACGATGGCCGCAACGGTGAGTATGCCAAAATGTTTGAGGAGGAATATGCCAGCGTGGTGGGTTCTCTCCAGCGTGAGATTGGCGACGAGGCATACCTCAAATACCTGGATAAAATTGATGTCCACAAAACCCACCAGGGCTATTTCTCCATTGACAAGAAGAAGGGCAAAAAGGCACGGTTTGTAGAGAGTAAAATTGACCGGAAAACCCAGACCTCTGATGATGCTGATGCTTATGATCTGATCATGAAAGACAAAGAGCGTCTGCTTAGTCTGGACGAGCCGGTACGGTTTATCTTCTCTCACTCCGCCCTCCGTGAGGGCTGGGACAACCCTAACGTATTCCAAATCTGTACATTGAAGCCACAGAGCGACTCCGAAATTCGCAGTCGTCAAGAGATTGGCCGCGGCCTTCGGCTATGCGTCAACCAGCAAGGCGAGCGTATGGACGAAAGCATGCTGGGCAGTGAAGTGCAAGAGCTGAACAAACTGACCCTCATCACCGATATGGAATTCGGAAAGTTTGCAGAAGCGCTGCAGGCAGGTCTGGCAGAGTCTCTGGCGGATCGGCCCAAAAAGGTGGACGAGCAGCTATTTTTGCACCAGGTACTTACCAACGCCAATGGAGATTCCATCAAGGTCACGCCGGAATTGGCTGGGGCGATCTACGAGGACCTGATCAGCAACGGCTATGTAAAACGGGGTGAACTGACCGAAAAGTATTATGCGGATAAGGCCAGCGGCACCGTCCAAGTGGCAGAAGAAGTCAAAGACTGTGCAACTTCCATCGTGAATATTCTCTCTTCCATCTATGACAAGCACTCGATACCGACAGAAGATGCCCACGGGAACAATGTGGATGCTAAAATAGACCCAGAAAAGCTGAAAAAGAAGGAGTTTCTGGAGCTTTGGGAGCGAATCAACCACAAATCCTTCTATACGGTTCACTTTGACAAGCAGGAGTTGATTGACAACTCCATTCGGGAAATCGACGCCAAACTGGATGTCACTCGAATTACTGTGAAAACCGAGTACGGCGAACAGACTTCCCATATGGAATCCAGAGAACAGTTGGAACAGGGAGATGGATTCCACAAGACCCGCACCAATCAGGAAACTGCAAAGCATGCGCCGCTTGGCAGTGTTCGGTATGATTTGGTTGGAAAACTGGTTGAAGAAACCGGCTTGACCCGTGCTACTATTGCTGCCATTCTGCAAGGCATTTCTCCGCAGAAATTCTCCATGTTCCGTTTGAACCCGGAGGAGTTTATTCTCAAATCCGCTAAGCTGATAAGCAATCAAAAGGCGACCCAGATCATCGAGCATATCACTTATAACAAGTTGGACACTGCCTATGATACCGGTATCTTTACCAGTGCGAATCTCCGTGGTAAACTGGGTATGAACGCAATGGAAGCAAATCGGAGCTTGTACAGCCACATCATCTATGATTCTGACAATGAAAAGAGATTTGCCAGTGAACTGGACATCAACGACAAGGTTGCCGTCTATACAAAGCTTCCGAGTAGTTTCTTCATCTCTACGCCTGTTGGGAAATATAATCCAGACTGGGCAATCGCCTTTAACGAAGGCTCTGTGAAGCATATTTGCTTTATTGCAGAAACGAAGGGCAACACTGATAGTCTGGAGCTAAGAGGCGTAGAGCTGGCAAAAATTGAGTGCGCAAAGGCCCATTTTGCGGCC
The DNA here is from genome assembly GCF_052116665.1 of Dysosmobacter sp. Sow4_B12. Classification (NCBI taxonomy): domain Bacteria; kingdom Bacillati; phylum Bacillota; class Clostridia; order Eubacteriales; family Oscillospiraceae; genus Dysosmobacter; species Dysosmobacter sp. Sow4_B12. The sequence goes on from NZ_JBQKKR010000001.1 coordinate 10,682, forward strand.
ATCAGCAACGAGAGTGTAACGTATGATGTTGTGGACAGCTTTGAAAAACTGATGAATCTGGTCTCTTGATATTGGACTGCATTGTTTTCAGAAGGAGTGAAGGCTCTATGTCAACATTCAGGTGCCCAAACTGCGGAAGCCCTGCCACCGTTACAGGAATCCAATGGCAGTGCGGCTGGTGCGGAAATTTTGGTTCTGTAAAAAGTGCGCCAGCCAAAATAACGCTGCGACTGAAAGTCACATTTGACGGTCCGGATCAGGAAGTTTCCTCCCGGGAGGATTCTGCGGAGATGGATCGCCTTTTGAAGGAATTTCCAGAAGCGTTTTGCGATTGGCCAGAAGAAAAACGGACGGATGGCTATATCGAAGACCTTCTCCAGGATACCTACCCCGATCAACCGGAACTGGCGATCCGTATGTGGAGGATGGTTCTGGATGACGCTGGGGAGGAACTGCAGGCATCGGGTACGGCTGAGTTTCTGCTTGACGAGTACATGGAATCCGTCTGGAAAGAGGGCCTTGATTTTCCGGCAAGCCTGGAACCGATTCTGGATGAGCTGTACGATCCCCGTTTTGAGCAGCAGGTTTTCCAAAGCGCCTATATTGGGGAACCCCATGAAGCAATTCTATTTGCCTGCAAGGAACTGCACCGGGATGCACAGGCGGAGGAACTGTTCGCTCTGATAGAGCCATATTTGCAGAGGGGAACAGCGTATGATAAAACGCTCCGCCAAATTATGGAGGAACTTCGAAAAGCATCGGCTCCATCAGAAAAAGACAATGTCCCTCCCAAAACTGCGGAAACCGAAAAAGTGTTGGCGGATGATGGGACGGTCTACCGCTACTGTACGGTCAGAATCGAAGGCAGCACGCGTGTCTATTCCTACCTGACCGGACAGCTTCCCGTTAAGATAGACGACTGGGTGGAGGTTCCCTTTGGGGCCAAAAACGTTCTTTGCCGGGGGCAAGTAACTTCCGTATTCGACTGCACCCGCCTAACAGCTCCCTGGCCGCCAGAAAAGACAAAGGAGATTCTTCGGGTTGATGTTCCTGATGGCGCAGGTCCTCCCTCTACTACGGGATCGTAATGATAAACACTAACAATACTGCTGAAAACAGCAGAACCGGGGCAATACCCCGGTCCTGCTAAACTTCGTTTTTTAGAATTGTAAGTTTGTGATCCAGCCTTTATTGATTTTAATCAATATGCAGAATATTAGAATCATCTGACTATTTCAAAATATTAGCAGAAAGAAGGCTCACGTATGAATATAGATAGCGATGCTATTATTTCTGGAGCCGAAGCAAATCAAAGCTTTTCCCATATGACACGCATTGCCGAGGAGAAAGGCAGTGCTGTTATTTTCAAGAATGATCGTCCCAAATATATGCTGATTGACTTGGATAGCTCCCCCGTCATTGAGATGAGTGACGATGAGAAAATTGATTTTGCCGCGGCCCGCATTCTGGAAAAATATAAGCCGGCATTTCTGGAGTTGGCAAAGTGATAATGCGTCAAAAGGCGAGACATTCAAGAGGCCGCAGAAGTGGGACTCGCTGTTGCGGCGGGACAGATGAAATACGAAGCATTGTTGTCATGGGTCAGGGAGCACAGGATTTGAGAACTCCTGACTACTATTTGACTACTGTTTCGGAAGATACGAAAAAACCCGGGAGCCATTGCGGCGCAATGGCTCCCAGGTTTGCTCCGTTTTTCCTGAATATTTGTGCAAAACTACTGGAACCCCTGGGACATCAGCGTTCCAACGTTGACGGCCTGATAACTCCGACTCTGAAGGCCGCTGGTTCGAATCCAGTCGGGCGTACCAAACAAAAAAAGCTTTGAAACCATTGAGTTTCAAAGCTTTTTTTGTTGGCGCTTTAGCGGCAATAAAACCCCCAGTTGAACTGGGGGTGGAAAAAATACTTTAGTATATGCGAGAGAAACCTCCTGTGATACTCTAATGCTGGTCTGGCAACCACAAAAGAAAACACAGGAGGTTTGTCATGCAAGATGACTTAAAAAGCTTATCACATAGTAAATGGAGGTGCAAGTATCACATCGTATTTGCACCGAAATACCGTGTAGGATTACAATACATCTTGGACAAGTGAATAAAAAGGATGAAGGATAGGGCCTTATCGGTTAAAGTTGAGTTACCACACAACAACTTGACGAAAGGGGGCCATATCCTTCATGAGCAAGAGTATAACACAGGACATGGCGTACAGGCAATCCCTGATGAAATACGCGGCGAAATACGACGTCAGCCGTGCCAGCCGGAAATATAACAAAAGCCGGTCGTATATCTACTTCTGGCAGGGCCGTTGGGACGGCAGTGTGGAGTCCCTGGCCTGCCAATCCCGACGGCCGCATAGTCATCACCCAAGCCAGCACACTGAGGCAGAATTGAAGCTGATCCGAGATATGCGCCGCCGCAATCCCACGTTGGGCATGGTGGAGTTGTGGCACCGTTTGAGACTGCGTGGTTACGCCCGTCGTCCGGAAAGCTTGTTCCGGGTCATGCGGAAATTGGGGCTGTTTCCCGGCGAAAAGCAAAAAAGCTCTTACAAGCCAAAGCCCTACGAACAGATGACCTATCCCGGCCAGCGGGTCCAGGTGGATGTGAAAGTCGTTCCGCAACGTTGTATCACAGACCCTGAGCTGCGCTTGTTCCAGTACACTGCCATTGACGAGTTTACCCGTCTGCGCTTTCTGGCGGCTTATCCGGAGCAATCTACCTACTCCTCTGCTGATTTCCTGAAAAAGCTGGCGAAGTGGTATGCCCGCCGAGTCATTCGGGTGGAGTGCGTCCAAACGGATAACGGCTTCGAATTTACCAACCGCTTCTCCAACAGCAAGCGGAATCTGCCTACGTTATTTGAAGCAACGGCAAGAGAACTTGGCATCCGACACAAGCTCATCCGGCCTTACACGCCGCGACATAACGGCAAAGTAGAGCGCAGCCACCGGGAAGGCCAGAAACACTTCTATTCTTCCCACTGCTTTTATTCCCTTGCAGACTTTGATAAGCAGCTTTCTGTCCATAATCGTCGTTCCAACAACTTTCCAATGAGGCCTCTCCACTGGCTATCTCCTGTCGAGTTCTCTGTCCAATATGTTTGACAATCCTACACACATCGTATTTGCACCGAAATACCGTCGGCAAATTGTATATGGAAAGATAAAAGCCGATGTGGGGAAAAATATTGAGAGAATTAAGTGAGCGAAAAGGGGTGGAGATACTGGGGGCGGAATGCTGTCCGGATCATATCCACATGCTTGTGGCAATCCCGCCGCACCTGAGTGTAGCTCAGTATATGGGATACCTCAAGAGTAAAAGCAGTCTGATGATATTTGATCGGCACGCGAATTTGAAATATAAATATGGGAACAGGCATTTCTGGTGCAGAGGCTATTACGTCGATACAGTAGGAAAGTACGAAGGGGCAATCAAAGAGTACATCCGGAATCAATTACAGGAAGATATCGCAAATGACCAGATCAGCCTAAAAGAATTTGTAGACTCGTTTACGGGTGAGCCGGTGAAACAGGGCAAATAATGGCAGCCCCCGAGTAGGGGGCTGCCAGAGATCATTTTGTGGTTGTCAGACTATTCTGTGCCCCCTTAAGGGGGCGGCCACAAGAGATAGGCCCTTATAGGGCTTGTTCAAACCACCGGTTCAACCGGTGGTTTTGATTGTGCTTCCGGCTGATAAAAGTAGGGGCCCAGGCCCGCCTCGTGGGGATGGGCGTAGGTCCAGGTGAAGTCCTTGTCCACCAGATACCAGTCCACACCCTCCGGCAGCTTTGCGATATCCTCCCATGCCATGGCCCGCACCCGGGGCAGGGCCGCCGGCGGGCACTCACAGAAGAACTGCCAGCAATCCTCTTGAGGCAGCGCCTCACGGGCGGCGTCACCCTCCAGGCAGGGCACCAGCTTCCAGGAGAACAGGTGCCAGAGGTAGTTGCCCTCCGCCAGAACGTGCTTTCCCAGGTCCGCCTCGGAGACGCCGTCAGCGAAGGCGTCCAGCCAGCGCTCCTTTACCACCTTTACGTTGGTGGGGAATGGCTCGTCCCAGGGCACCATGGTGGCAACCAGCCGGTTGATGGGCTGGCCCAGCTCATAGAACTTGGCCTCGTAATCCGTCATGACGCCGACAGGACCGTTGGCGTGAAGGTCACGGGTGACCTCCGACAGGGTGAAGCCGAACTGGGGGATCTCCTCCACAGAGAATTCGAATAAAGGCTGATTGTCTGTTTTGAAATGGATCTGGCCTCCCATCTTCAACACCTGGCGGTACAGCTTCAAGAAGTTGCCGTGGGTCAAGCGGCGCTTGGCGTGGCGGTTGCCGGGCCAGGGATCGGAGAAATTCAGATAAATACGGTCGATCTCGCCGGGGGCGAAGAAGCAGGGCAGCTGGTCGGCGTTGGCGTCCACAAAATAGACGTTGGTGAGGCCGGCGTTCACGCACCGCTCCATAGCCACCACCATGGCGTCGGGCACCATCTCCACGGCAATGAACAGCACATCCTTTTCCGCGGCGGCGGTGCCGGCGGTGAAGCGGCCCTTGCCGCAGCCCAGCTCCAGCCGGATCTCCCGGGCTTCCGGCATCAGCTGGCGCCACTTGCCGGCCATGGTGTAGGGGTCCCGGATGAGGAAGTCGCCGCAGCGTTCCATCCGGGGCACCAGATTTTTCTTTTTCCGCATGCGCATAGGAAGATCCTCCTGGATGATTTTTTCGTAAAATCCACAATACCTTGTGGGTGCGGTCCCATTTTAACACAGGAAAACGCCCCTGTAAATGGTGAACAGGAGGAGAAGTGACAGCCGCGGAAAGACAGTTATGTTAAGAGCTTAACAAAATTGTATAAATTTTAACGAGTATTTTGTACGAAGTGTAAAAAAGTGAAAAACCGTGGGAAAACATACATTTTCCACTTGATAAATTTCTGACACACCCCTATAATAAAGATTGTGAGTAAATTGGCAAACTAGGGATTTGCTCTGTTTTCCCCCGCAGATGTCGATCGTAAAAACCGAACAAAGAATTGAAATAACAGGAGGAAAAATCATGAAAGTTGCAGTTTTTGGCGCCGGTACTATGGGCAGCGGTATCGCTCAGGTCTTCGCCGCGAAGGGCCACACCGCTCTGATGTATGCAAGCTCCGTCGCTTCCGCGCAGAAGCATAAGGATAAGCTGGCTGCGTCTCTTGCCAAGCGTGTGGCGAAGGGCAAGATGACCCAGGAGGCTGTGGACGCTCTGCTGGCCAACATCCTGGTGGAGGAGAAGTCCGCCTGCGCCGACGCCGATCTGATCATCGAGTGCGTCAAGGAAGATATGGCCACCAAGAAGGTCCTGCTGAACGAGCTGGATGAGCTGTGCAAGCCCGAGGCTATCTTCGCCTCCAACACCTCTTCTCTGTCTATCACCGAGATGGGCAACGGCTTGAAGCATCCCGTCATCGGCATGCACTTCTTCAACCCCGTTCCCAGCATGAAGCTGGTGGAGATCATCCGCGGTGCCAACACCACCCAGGAGACCTTCGACTTCGTTTATAAGCTGTCTCAGGAGATCGGCAAGGATCCTGTCGAGGTGGCTGAGGCTCCCGGTTTCGTCGTCAACAAGATCTTGATCCCCATGATCAACGAGGCTATCGGCCTGGTGGAGACCGGCGTTGCTTCCGTGGCTGACATCGACAAGGCCATGATGCTGGGCGCCAACCATCCCATGGGCCCCTTGGCTCTGGGCGACTTCATCGGCCTGGATGTGTGCCTGGCCATCATGGAGACCCTGTACAACGAGACCGGCGACTCCAAGTATCGTCCTGCCCTGCTGCTGAAGAAGATGGTCCGCGGTGGTCTGCTGGGCCGTAAGTCCGGCAAGGGCTTCTACGATTATTCCAAGTAAACCACATAGAAAAGGAGTAAAAGGTATGGATTTTCATCTGACAAATGAGCAGCTGATGCTCCGTAAGATGTACCGCGAATTCGCCGAGAACGAAGTCAAGCCCCTGGCCGAGGAGATCGACGAAGAAGAGCGCTTCCCCATGGAGACCGTGGAGAAGATGGCGAAGCTGGGCATGATGGGTATTTATTTCCCCAAGGAGTACGGCGGCGCCGGCGGCGACGTTCTGTCCTACGCCATGTGCGTGGAGGAGCTGGCCAAGGTCTGCGGCACCACCGCTGTTATCGTCTCCGCCCACACCTCCCTGTGCTGCGCTCCCATTTTTGAGAACGGCACCGAGGAGCAGAAGCGCAAGTACCTGCCCGACCTGCTGAGCGGCCGCAAGATCGGCGCTTTCGGTCTGACCGAGCCCAACGCCGGTACTGACGCCTCCGGCCAGCAGACCACCGCTGTTCTGGAAGGCGACCACTACGTCCTGAACGGCTCCAAGTGCTTCATCACCAACGGCAATGTGGCCGACACCTTCGTGGTGTTCGCCATGACCGACAAGTCCAAGGGCAACCACGGCATCTCCGCCTTCATCGTCGAGAAGAGCTTCCCCGGCTTCTCCACCGGCAAGCACGAGAAGAAGATGGGCATCCGCGGCTCCTCCACCTGCGATCTGATCTTTGAGGACTGCATCGTTCCCAAGGAGAACCTGCTGGGCAAGGAAGGCAAGGGCTTCAAGATCGCCATGCAGACCCTGGACGGCGGCCGTATCGGCATCGCCGCGCAGGCTCTGGGCCTGGGCGAGGGCGCTGTGAACGAGGCGATCAAGTACACCCAGGAGCGCGTCCAGTTCGGCCGCCGTTTGAGCCAGTTCCAGAACACCCAGTTCCAGCTGGCCGACATGCACACCCGCATGCAGGCTGCCCAGTACCTGGTCTACGCCGCTGCCTGCAAGAAGCAGCTGCATGAGGACTATTCCATGGACGCCTCCATGGCCAAGCTGTTTGCCGCTGAGGCCGCTTCCGATGTGACCCGCCGTGCCGTCCAGCTGTTCGGCGGCTATGGCTACACCCGTGAGTATCCCGTGGAGCGCATGATGCGCGACGCCAAGATCACCGAGATCTACGAGGGCACTTCCGAGGTTCAGCGCATGGTCATTTCCAGCCGTCTGGGCGTGAAGTAAGAAATAGGAGGTAACGATTCACATGAAGATCATTGTTTCTATTAAGCAGGTTCCCGATACCTCCGGCAAGGTCGCCGTCAATCCCGATGGTACCCTGAACCGCGCTTCCATGCAGACCATCACCAACCCCGATGACATGAACGCCCTGGAGGCCGCCCTGAAGATCAAGGACGCCACCGACTGCAAGGTCATCGTTGTCACCATGGGTCCTCCTCCCGCGGCCGGCATGCTGCGTGAGGCCCTGGCCATGGGCGCTGATGAGGCCGTTCTGGTCTCCGCCCGTGAGTTCGGCGGCTCTGATACTTACGCCACCTCCCAGGTTCTGGCTGCTGCCATCAGCACCATCGGCATCGAGGAGGACGACATTGTTCTCTGCGGCCGCCAGGCCATCGACGGTGATACCGCCCAGGTTGGTCCCCAGATCGCCGAGAAGCTGAACCTGCCCCAGATCACCTATGCCGCCGACATTACTGTCGAGGGCAAGAACGTGACCGTCAAGCGCATGCTGGAGGATGGCTACATGACCATCAAGACCCAGACTCCCTGCCTGGTCACCTGCATCAAGGAGCTGAACCAGCCCCGTTACATGAGCGTTTCCGGCGTGTTCGAGGCTTACAGCAAGCCCCTGGCCACCTACAATTATGAGACCCTCAAGGATCATCCCCTGATCGATGCCACCACCATCGGCCTGAAGGGCTCTCCCACCAACATCTTCAAGAGCTTCACGCCTCCCCAGAAGGGCGCCGGCATGATGCTGGAGGGCGACGGCAAGGAGACCTGCGAGAAGCTGGTGGGCATTCTGACCGCCAAGCACATCATCTGAGAAAGGGGATAAAGAACTATGTCTAATTTCAACAGTGCTGATATCGCTGCTTTCAAGGATGTATGGGTGTTCTGTGAGCAGCGCGAGGGCAAGCTGATGCCCACTGACCTGGAGCTGATCTCCAAGGGCCGCGACCTGGCCAACGAGCTGGGTGTGGACCTGTGCGGCCTGCTGCTGGGCGGCGAGGGCATCGAGTCCGTCGCCAAGGAGCTGGGCGGCTACGGCGCCGACAAGGTCTATGTCTGCGAGAGCCCCCTGCTGAGCGTTTACAACACCGATGCCTATGCCAAGGTCATCTGCGACGTCATCGAGGACTTGAAGCCCGAGGCGTTCTTGATCGGCGCCACCAACATCGGCCGTGACCTGGGCCCCCGCTGCGCGGCCCGTCTGCACACCGGCCTGTGCGCTGACTGCACCCACCTGGACGTGGATGTGCCCAACTACATCCAGTTCCTGCGTGAGTCCTCCACCCTGGACGTGGACGCCCAGAAGTGGGATATGGAGGACCGGAACCTGAAGATGACCCGTCCCGCTTTCGGCGGTCATCTGATGGCCACCATCATCTGCCCCCGCTTCCGTCCCTGCATGGCCACCGTGCGTCCGGGCGTTATGAAGAAGAACGCCTTCGACCAGGCCAAGGCTGACGCCTGCCAGATCGTGAAGCCCGCTTTCGAGCTGAGCGAGGCTGACCTCAAGACCGAGGTCGTGGAGGTCGTGAAGGCCGCCAAGAAGCTGGTGGACTTGATCGGCGCCGACTACATCGTGTCCGTCGGCCGCGGCATCAGCAAGGATGTCGAGGGCGGCATCAAGCTGGCCGAGGAACTGGCTGCCGAGCTGGGCGGCGTTGTGGGCGGCTCCCGTGCCACCATCGACTCCGGCTGGCTGTCCGCCGACCACCAGGTTGGCCAGACCGGCAAGACCGTGCATCCCAAGGTGTATGTGGCTCTGGGCATCTCCGGCGCCATCCAGCACAAGGCCGGCATGCAGGATTCCGAGTGCATCATCGCGGTGAACAAGAACGAGACCGCTCCCATCTTCGAAATCGCCGACTACGGCATCTGCGGCGACCTGTTCAAGGTCACCCCGCTGCTGATCGAGGCTGTCCGCGCCGCCAAGGCTGCGAAGTAAGATCCCTTTACAGCGATTGAAAAGAGGGCCATCCGAAAGGATGGCCCTCTTTTTTCACAAAAAAGCAGACAGGCCGGAAGGCCTGTCTGCTTTTGATTACAGAAACTTTTTCAGATTGCCCACGACACCGGATATGTCGTCCAGAGAGAGTTTGGCGCTCACACCGGCCACGATCTTTTCCACCGCGTCGTCCGGCAGATCTACGCCCAGCAGCTTCTCAACAGCCTTGATAGGGTCTTTTTTGAACTGAGCCTGGAGGGACTTGTCCTTTTGAATTTTCCCAACGATGCTTTCAATCTGTTCTTTGATATCCATGGATTGCTCCTGTTATTCAGCCCTTACCACAGGGGCGTCCACGGCGTTTTTCTTCACGGATTCGATGCCATTCATGCAGCTGGCGATGGCTTTGTAGCCCTCACTGACGGCGATGATCTGACCGTTGGTGGCTTTTAGACGGAAGCGGAACTCTCCGGCCTTGTCGGTGTAGACCTCAAACTTGGGGTGCTTCTCCACGGTGTAACCTTCCACCGTCTGGTTTTCCACCGCGGCTGCCGGCGCGTTTTTCTGTACGCTGGCGATACCGGCCCGGCAGGATTTTTCACTGGAATAGACTTCCGAGGTGGCAATGACCTCACCGTTGCCGGCCTTCAAATCAAATTTGATGCCCGTTTTGGTTTCCCGAATTACAAATTTTCCCATGCTGCAGCCCTCCTGTATAAAAATATGCCTGTGCGTTTTCCATATTGTATAATACATGGAGAGATACTGCAAGGAAATTTGTATATTTTTTGGAGTTTTCGTCGAACTTTTTTGAATCCGCTCTTAAAAAACATAGACGCTTCTTTCGTCTGTATGATACAATATAGCCAATATCACAGCAAATAGGAAGGAGACCGATTATGTACTTACAAGATCAGCATAAAATCTGGCTGGCAACGGGGGAGACCCCCATTTATCTGGAACCCTCCATGGCAAACCGCCACGGGCTGATCGCCGGCGCTACCGGCACCGGCAAGACGGTCACACTAAAGGTGGCGGCAGAGTCTTTCAGTGATATGGGCGTTCCTGTTTTTTTGGCGGACATCAAAGGTGACCTCAGCGGCATGTGCCAGCCAGGAAAGGAAAACAAGCACATCCGCCGCAGCATTGACACCATGGGCTTGACAGACTTTGATTATACCGCGTATCCAGTCCGGTTTTTCGATGTGTATGGCCGGCAGGGCCATCCTGTCCGCACCACCATCTCCGAGATGGGTCCGGAGCTTTTAAGCCGCCTGCTGGGCTTGAATGAGACCCAGAGCGGTGTTTTGCGGATCGTGTTCCGCATTGCCGACGACAAGGGACTGCTGCTCATCGACTTGAAGGACCTGCGGAGCATGGTGCAGTACGTAGGCGACAACGCCAAAGAGTACAAGCTGACCTACGGCAATATTTCCAGTCAGTCTGTGGGCGCCATCCAGCGGGCCCTGCTGTCCCTGGAGGATGAGGGCGGCGATATTTTCTTCGGAGAGCCTGCACTGGACATCGCTGACTGGATGGACTGGGACGAGGACGGCCGGGGCGTCATGAACATCCTGGAGTGCCAGGAGCTGTTCCAGCACCCACTGCTGTACGCCACATTCCTGCTGTGGATGCTGTCGGAGCTGTATGAGCTGCTGCCGGAGGCCGGAGATCTGGACAAGCCCAAGCTGGCGTTCTTCTTTGACGAGGCCCACCTCCTGTTCAAGGACGCGCCCAAGGCCCTGGTGGAAAAGGTGGAGCAGGTGGTCCGGCTTATCCGGTCCAAGGGCGTCAGCATCTGGTTCATCACCCAGAACCCCTCCGACCTGCCGGACAGTGTTTTGGGTCAGATCGGCAACCGGGTGCAGCACGCCCTGCGGGCCTATACGCCCAACGATCAGAAGGCGCTGCGTTCCGCCGCCAAGAGCTTCCGGGCGAATCCGGCCTTTGACACGGAGGAGGCCCTGCAGGCTCTGGGCGTGGGCGAGGCGCTGGTATCCGTGCTGGATGAAAAGGGTGTTCCCTCCATTGTGGAGCGCGCCAATATTCTGCCGCCCCGCAGCTCCATGAGCGCCGCTGAGGAAAGTAAGATCCAGGCCGCCGTCAACAGCAGTCTTCTCCGGGACAAGTACACCCAGACTGAGGACCGCCGCTCCGCCTATGAGGTGCTGGAGGAGGCCCGCCAGCAGGAGACCGCCCGGGAGGAAGAGGAGGCCCGGCAGGCCGCGTGGGAGAAAGAGCAAGCCGCTAAGCAGGCTGCCTGGGAGAAAGAACAAGCCGCCCGCCAGCGGACTGCCCGCCAAAGCGCGCCCCGCCGCCCCGCGGCCACCAGCCGTGCCCGCACCACCACCAGCCGCCGGCGGCAGGACCCTCTGGAAAAGGCCATCAATTCCGCTGCCAACACCGTTGGCCGGGAGTTGGGCAAGCAGATCGTCCGGGGCCTGTTCGGGAACTTTAAACGCTGACAGACGCAAAAATGCCGCCGGCAAAACCGGCGGCATTTTTTAAAGCTTTGTCAAGACTGTTGCGGCACAGTCTGCTGTAAATACCGCCAGGGCGGTCCAGAATGCCACTGACCGCACAGACGGAGACAATCGCCCCACCAGGCGTTCAAACAGCGGCTGTATAACGTACAAAAACAGCACTCCGCCCAGACCAAAGCGGATAGAGGGAGACAGGGCGATGCGGCCCTGGAAGTTAACGGTATAGTTGGTGTAAGTTTGCCAGGGCCAGGCGCCGGTGAGTGCCTCCAGCACATAGCTGGTGGCAAGCTCAATGGCGGTAGCCACTGCCATGCAGCCCAGGAACATGAGAAGCGGCATTACCCACCGCAGCCAGCGTGGCTCCCGCTTATGTATCAAGCGGCCAAAGCACAGGAGAAATACCATGGCGCCCACGCCGTATACAGGGCAGTATGGACCAAACAGAACCCCCCGGTCCGAGTAGCCCCAGCGGTAGATAACCACCTCTAAAAACACCTCGTACAGCCATCCTAAGATCGCATACAGGAGAAAATAGAGAAAATACGATTGGATATTCCGCTTCATGAAAGATCTCCCTTCTAAGCATGCCTTTATAATTATAGACGGATCGGGCGGCGGAAAAGTGGCGGAGAACTTTTCATACTTCCTGGGAAAAAGGGCGGAACAGGTGACAAACCTCCTAAACCGTGGTATAATCTCCCTCGAATCGTGCAACAAACAGGGAGGACCCTATGGAAAACTACTTCGACATCACCATGACCGACGACCAGCTGCGCACCATCAGCTCCATCGGTCTGGCCCATATGGGCGACGCGGTGTTTGAGATATTGGTGCGCACCTGGCTGTGCGCCCATGGAAAGGCCACTGGGAAAGGTCTTCACCAGGCCACCATCGCCCTGGTCCGGGCGGAGAGCCAGGCGGAAATGGCGGGGCGTATTCTGCCCCTTTTGACAGAGGAAGAAGCGGCGGTATTCCGCCGGGGCCGCAACGCCCAGGTCCATTCGGTGCCGCCCCACGCCAGCCGGGCCCAGTACGGAGAGGCCACGGCGCTGGAGGCCCTGCTTGGTTGGCTGTGGCTGAAGGGGCGGAAGGACCGGATCAACGAACTTTTTTGCACTATGATGGAGGAATGACCCATGCCCCTGGACGCGGTATGTTTACAAGCTATTTTGGAAGAGCTGCGGCCCCGGCTGCTGGGATTGCGGATCGACAAGGTCCAGCAGCCCGCCCGGGACCAGGTGGTCCTGCTGCTGCGGGGCAATCAGAGGCTGCTGCTGAACGCGGGAGCAAACGCGCCCCGTATCCAGCTGACCGGCATCATCCGGGACAACCCTGCGGAGCCTCCCATGTTCTGTATGCTGCTGCGTAAGCATCTGGTGGGTGCCCGGGTGGCGGACATGGTGCAGCCGCCTCTGGAGCGTCTGGTGCGTCTGGAGCTGGACATCACCGATGACTTCGGCCAGCCCGGCAGGCGGACCCTGGTGCTGGAGGCCATGGGCCGCCGCTCCAACCTCATTCTTCTGGACGGTGAGGGGCGCATCATCGATTGCCTGCGCCGGGTGGACGCGGACATGTCCGCTGCCCGCCAAGTGTTGCCGGGGCTCTATTATGAGCCGCCCGCTTCCACGGGCCGCCTGCCTGTGACAGAGGAAACAGAGGAGGGCTTTCGGGCAAAGCTGGCCGCGGCCAACCCGGAGCGGCAGCTGGATGCCTTCCTGCTGGACAGCTATTTCGGAGTATCTCCCATCATTGCCCGGGAGCTGGCCTTCCGCGCGGCCGGGGACACGGACCGCCGCATGTTTGAGCTCACCTCCCGGGAAGAGGATACCCTGTGGGCGCAGCTGCAAGGATTTATCAGTGCAATCAAGGAAAATAACTTTACACCTATATGCCTCCGGCAGGAGGGAAAGCCCGTGGATTTTTCCTACCTTCCCATTACCCAGTACGGCACCGCCGTGGACACGGAGCGGTATGGGAGCTTTTGCCAGCTGCTGGATGACTTCTATGAGGCAAGAGAGCGAATGGAACGGACCCGCCAGCGGGGGGCGGACCTTATCCGCAGTGCCACCACTGCCCGGGACCGTCTGCGGCGGAAGCTGGCGCTGCAGGAAAAGGACTACGCCGCCACCCAGAACCGGGACCAGCTGCGCATCAGCGGCGACCTTATTACCGCCAACCTCTATCGCATGGAGCGGGGGCAGACAAAGCTGGTGTGCGAGAATTACTACGACGAGAATTGCGCGGAGATCACCATCCAGCTGGACCCACTCCTAACGCCCCAGCAGAACGCCGCCAAGTATTATAAGCGCTATACCAAGGCCAAAACGGCGGAAAAATACCTGCGGGAGCAAATGGACATTGCCCGCCGGGACCTGGAGTATCTGGAGAGTATTCTGGAGGAGATCGCCGAGGCGGAAACGGAACAGGACTTTCTGGATATCCGCAGCGAAATGCGGGATGCCGGCTTCCTGCGGCGGCAGGGCAAGGGCAAAAAGGAACCCAAACGGGTCACAAAGCCCCGGGAGTTCCGTACTACCAGCGGCCTGCGGGTATTGGTGGGCCGCAACAACCGCCAGAATGACAAGCTGACCATGAAGGATGCGGACCACAGGGACCTCTGGTTCCATACCCAGAAGATCCACGGCTCCCATGTGATCTTATGCACCGGCGGTATGGAAGTGGATGACGATACCATTGTGGAGGCCGCCAAGATCGCCGCCTGGTACTCCCAGGCCCGGACCAGCGGCAACATTCCCGTGGACTATACCCAGGTGAAACATGTAAAAAAACCCTCCGGTGCCCGGCCCGGTATGGTGGTCTACCACACCTGCCAGACAGTGAATGTGACGCCGGAGGAAGGGCTGATCAAGCGCTTGTTCGTGAAATAAAACTGGTTTGCGGCATTCAGCGGAAAAAAGGCAGGCAGGAGATCACTCCTGCCTGCCTTGGTTTTGCCTGTTGTCAGGCGGTGTGGGGGGCGTGGCCCTGCTCCTCGTCGGAGCGGAACAGCAGCGTGACGCACCAAAGCCCCGCCAGGCCCACCAGGGCATAGATGATCCTGGAGAGGAGGGCCAGCTGTCCGCCGCAGAGGAAGGCCACCGTGTCAAAGCCGAACAGGCCGATGCCGCCCCAGTTTAGGGCACCGATGATGACCAGGACCAGGGCCAGTTTGTCTAAAAACATATGAAAACCTCCATTTCGCTTGCGGGATATGGGTTAGTATGGCACGCCTGTGAAAAAATGATACATCCCGATTGCAAGTGGTACACGGGTGTTGTATAATAACAAAACGACAAACGTCCCCTGCGGGGAGATTTCATATTGTTTTGTGCCGCATATTGCAGCGGAATGGAGGTACTTATGAATATTGTTTGTCTGGATATGGAGGGTGTGCTGGTGCCCGAGATCTGGATCGCTTTCGCGGAGGCCAGCGGCATCCCGGAACTGACGCGCACCACCCGGGACGAGCCGGATTATGACAAGCTCATGCGCTGGCGCCTGGGCATTTTGAAAGAGCATGGCCTTGGCCTAAAGGAAATCCAGGCCACCATCGCCACTATCGACCCTCTGCCCGGGGCGAAGGAATTTTTGGATGAGCTGCGTTCCTTGACCCAAGTGGTCATACTCAGTGATACCTTTGAGGAATTTGCCAAGCCGCTCATGAAAAAGCTGGGCTGGCCTACCATTTTCTGCAACAGTCTGGAGGTGGCGGACAGCGGTGAGATCACCGGCTTTAAAATGCGCCTGCAGGATTCCAAACTGAACACGGTGAAGGGGCTCCAGGCCATCGGATTTGACACCATTGCCAGCGGCGACAGCTATAATGACCTGGGAATGATCCAGGCCAGCAAGGCGGGTTTCCTGTTCCGCAGCACGGAGAAGATCAAGGCCGACTATCCGGACATCCCGGCCTTTGAGGAGTTTGACGACCTGCTGGCCGCCATCAAGGCCGCACTGTAAGGAGCGGACCATACTGGGACCGGACAGCCGTCCCATGAAGAAGGAATTTTCAGCATGAATCAGAATTTTCAGCCGCTGGGCTTCGGCCCGGCGGATATTCTGCTGCCCCGGGCGGGCACGGATATGACAAAGTGGGCCGTGGTGGCATGCGACCAGTTTACCTCTCAGCCGGAGTACTGGCAGGCGGTAGAGGAGACTGTGGGAAATGCGCCGTCGACCCTGCGGCTTATTCTTCCGGAGGCCCGGTTGGGAGAAGATGCAGAGGACGATATCACCGCCATCAACGCCACCATGGACCGTTATCTGGCGGACGGTATATTTCAGACGCTGCCGGATGCGCTTTTGTACCTTGAGCGCACCCAGTCCGACGGCAAGGTCCGCCGAGGCCTTGTGGGTATGGTGGACCTGGAGCAATATGATTTTACCCCCGGCTCCGGCGCTCTCATCCGGGCCACGGAGGGTACGGTACTGGACCGCATCCCGCCACGGACGCGGGTCCGGCGGGACGCGCCCATTGAGCTGCCCCATGTCATGCTGCTGGTGGACGACCCGGGCAGGACCGTCATTGAGCCCTTGGCGGCCAAACGGGACGAAATGGAGCGTGTCTATGACTTTGACCTTCAGCAGGGCGGGGGACATCTGCGGGGCTGGCTGGTGCCCGGAACGGCGTATGCCGGACTTTCTTCCGCACTATCCGCTCTGGCGGACCCGGCGCTGCCGGAGGAGAAGTACGGCCTTTCCGGCGCGGCTCCGATGCTGTTTGCCGTAGGTGACGGCAACCATTCCCTGGCCGCCGCCAAGGCCTGCTGGGAAGAGCGGAAGCGGACATTGCCCTCTGCGCAGTGGAGCACAGACCCTGCCCGGTACGCCCTGGCCGAGGTGGTGAACAACCACGACGACGCTTTGGCGTTCGCACCCATCCACCGCTGCCTGTTCGGCGTGGAGCCCCAGGCGGTGCTGGAGGCTTTGCTGAATTTTTATCCCGGCGCCCATTTGGGGGCGGGGGAGGGCCACACCATCCGTTTTGTCTGGGCCTGCGGTAGCGGCGCTGTCACGGTGCCGTCTCCAACGTCCCAGTTGGCGGTTGGAACGCTGCAGGCGTTTTTAGATGCGTACTTGGCGGTCCATCCCGGGAAAATCGACTATATCCACGGCCATGAAACAGCGGAAGCACTGGGCCGACAAGAGGGCGCTATCGCCTTTTTGCTGCCTGCCATGGGGAAAGAGCAGCTGTTCAAAACTGTTATGGCAGACGGCGTTTTGCCCCGCAAGACCTTTTCCATGGGGCATGCCCGGGACAAACGGTATTATGTGGAAGCCCGGCGCATCCGGTGATCTTACCCCGGCGGCAAAAAAATGTCGCCGGGGACTTTCTTTTTCATAAAGAACGTGATAAGATTTAACCAAAGAAAGGCGGACGAATTGAAAAAGACTTAGCTGTTTTTACCAATCGAGAGAGAAAGGAGCACGCTATGCTGGAGTTGTTGCAGATCTCATTCTTGATGGGCGGAAGTATGGTACTGGTGGGACTGCTGCTCTTACCTGTCGTGGTTTTTGCGGCAGTCAGTGTTGTGTATGTCGTTGCCGATGTGATCCATACGATCCGAATGAGGTATGGATGGTTCTGAGCCGCCTAGCGGCAGGGTCTTCGGGTTTTTCCTGGAGGCCCTGCTTTTCTTTTTTCGCCCTATATGGTAAAATCCAGCTTATGAAGAGGAGGAACGGGGGAGATGAAGCACGCGGCGAATTTCCTAACGGCGGCCCGGATGGTTCTGGCGCTCGTTCTGCTTGCGGCGGAACCCTTGTCACCGGCTTTTTTGGCATTGTATACCGCCGCGGGCATTACCGACATGCTGGATGGTCCCGTGGCCCGTGGGACGGGGGGCGCGAGTGCTTTTGGCGCCCGGCTGGACAGCGCCGCTGACCTGGTGTTTTTTACAGCGGCGGCTATCCGCCTGCTGCCTTGTCTGTGGCCCTTGCTTCCACCAGCGGTCCAGTTGGGAACGCTGGCGGCGGCTTTCCTCCGGGGCACCGTATTCACACTGTGCCTGCTGCGGCTTGGCTGTGTTCCGGCTCTGCATACCCGCCTCAACAAGCTGGCGGGAGCGGGACTTTTCTGCCTGCCCTATTTCATAGGCGGCTGCTTGGGATGGTACGCGCCTGTACTGTGTCTGCTGGCGCTGTTGGCTGCGGGAAAGGACCTGCGGTTGGTCTGCCAGGGGAAGAGCCGGGCGGAGGAATGTTTTCAATGGAGGGATTTTCGGTGGAGATGAAGCGGAAAGCGCCGGCTAAGGTGAATCTGGCCTTGGATATTCTGGGCCGCCGTGAGGACGGATATCATGAAATGCGGATGGTGATGCAGACAGTGTCCCTCTGCGATACGGTGACTGTGCGGGAGACGGAGGAGGCTTTTTCCCTCCGGACGGACGGAGATTTTATCCCGGCGGGGAAAAAGACCCTGGAGCAGCAGGCGGCGGAGCTTTTTTTCCAAGCGGCGGGACAGACGATGCCGGGCCTTGCCGTGACGCTGGAAAAACGGACACCGGCGTACGCGGGCATGGGCGGCGGCAGCGCCGATGTGGCGGCGCTTTTGCGCCTGCTGCGGGACCGATACTGTCCTGCCATGGCGGATGAGGAGCTGGAGCGCATCGGCCTTGCGGTCGGCAGCGACATGCCTTTCTGCGTCCGGGGCGGCACTGCCCTGGCGGAGGGAAGGGGCGAGGTGCTGACGGACCTGCCGCCTCTGCCAACGTGTACCTTTGTCCTCTGCAAGCCGGATTTCGGTATCCCCACGCCCACGCTGTTTGCCCGGGTGGATGGAGCGGAGCTGACGGCCCGGCCAGACATCGGCGGCATGACAGCGGCGTTGGCCGTGGGAGACCTGGAGGGTGTGGCAGCCAGACTTGGGAATGTCTTTGAGGAGGTGCTGCCGCCGGAGTACCGGGAGGTGTTCACCATTAAGGAACGGCTCCGGGAGCTGGGAGCGATGAACGCCGCCATGAGCGGCTCCGGTCCCACAGTGTTCGGCATCTTCCGCTGCCGGACAGAGGCGGAGCGGGCAGCGGCGGCACTGAAAGCCCGCTATGCCCAGACCTTTGTGGCGGAGCCGGTGAAAAAATTCGCCGGTTTGGAATAAACTTGGAAAAACCTGTCCATCCTGTTGGCAGACCTTACATAGGAAAGGAACGGATGGACATGAAGACAAAAGAAAAGCCCGCTCGGGGACTATACCTTTGGGAATTAGCGCTGCTGGCGGGGCTGGCGGCGGTACTGCTGTGGGGAGCGCTGTCTTTAAGAGAGCAGACGGCCCTGTCGGAGAAGGTGGTGCGTCTCCACGTATTGGCGAATTCCGACTCAGAGGAGGACCAGGCTCTGAAGCTGCGGGTCCGGGACCGGGTGCTGGCGGAGACGGAGGTATTGCTGGAATCGTCATCTGACCGTGAGGACGCGGCGCGTCGTCTGGAAGCTGCCCTGCCGGAGCTGGAGCGTCTGGCTTCGGAGGAAGTCGCGGAGAGGGGATATGACTACCCGGTCTCCGTCCGGCTGGAGGAGACCGCTTTTCCCACCAAGACTTACGACGGCTTTACTCTGCCGGCGGGGAGATATCTGGCCCTGCGGGTCCTCATTGGCGCGGCAGAGGGACAAAATTGGTGGTGTGTGGTGTTTCCGCCCCTGTGTGCCGCCGCCTCGGAGGATGTGGCGCAGACGGCGCTGGCGGCGGGACTCACCGAAGGACAGGTGGGCCTCATCACGGAGGCGGACCAGGGCTATGAGCTGCGGCTGAAATCCGTGGAGCTTTGGGAGGAACTGAAAGAGCGGTTTGAGTGAGGAGGAAGTGGCTTGAAACTGCGGCTGCAAAATCCGCTGCTGGTGGTGGCGGATATGGAGCGTTCCAGAAATTTTTATAAAACGGTGCTTGACCTGGAGACGGTCAGTGACCTGGGGGCCAATGTGGTGCTGGAAGGGGGTCTGGCGCTCCAAACGCTGGACAGCTGGGCGGGCTTTCTGGGAAAGACGCCCGGGGAGATCGCCTTTGGCGGCAATGACAGCGAGATTTATTTTGAAACGGGAGATTTTGACGGCTTTTTGCGGCGCCTGTTTGAAACGCCGTCGGTGGAGCTGGTCCACGCCCCGCTGGAGCACCGCTGGGGCCAGCGGGTGGTGCGGCTGTACGACCCGGACCGCCATGTCATTGAGGTGGGAGAGGCCATCAGCGACGTGTGCCGCCGCTTCCGGGACAGCGGTCTGGATGAGGAGGGCATTGCCCGGCGGATGGACGTGCCGGTGGAATATGTCCGGGAACAATTGAAAATGGCGTAACGCGATCACCGGGCCGCCTCTGGCGGTCCGGTGTTTTTTTGAGAGTGGGATTGATTTTGAAAAAAAGATGCCGTATCATAGAGACAAATATGCCGGGGTTGAAGCCGGAAATCAGAAATGGAGGAATGTGCGATGCTGAATGAGAAAGTCAGCGCCCTGCTGAATCAGCAGGTCAACAAGGAGTTTTATTCCGCGTATTTGTATTTGGATTTTTCCAATTACTTTGAGGCTCGCGGACTGGACGGTTTTGCGAACTGGTACAAGATCCAGGCCCAGGAGGAGCGGGACCACGCCATGCTGTTCTATCAGTACCTGCAAAACAACAATGAAAAGGTGACGCTGGAGGCCATTGCCAAGCCGGACAAGGTGTTCACCTGCGACATGGACCCCTTGAAGGCGGGACTGGAGCATGAGGAGTATGTGACCAGCCTCATCAACGACATCTATGCCGCTGCCTATGAGGTGAAGGACTTCCGCACCATGCAATTTTTGGATTGGTTCGTCAAGGAGCAGGGCGAAGAGGAGACCAACGCCAATGACCTCATCTCCAAGATGGAGCTGTTTGGCTCTGACCCCAAGAGCCTGTACATGCTCAACAGCGAGCTGGCTGGCCGGGTATACAGCGCGCCGTCTCTGGTTCTTTAAGTGCAAAAGAAAAGGACACCGCTGCGGTGTCCTTTTCTTTTTAGGCTTTATTTCTCCAGCTTAGCGTTGCACTTGGAGAGGAAGCGGTCGTTGGAAATAATGGCGCGGGTGTGGGTGCCGGCACCGATGGGACCTTTTTCGTCCCAGGCGGACACCTTGAAGTCCACCATTTTACCGTTTTCAGACACCGCGGTGATCTCCGCCTCCGCCCAGACCTTCATGCCCACGGGCGTCGGAGCGTCATGGCTGATGTCCAGGTGGGTGCCCACGCTGCCCTTGCCCTCCTCCAGAAAGCTCTGGAGACAGGTCAGGGCGGCATTTTCCATCATGGCGGCCATAAAGGGAGTGCCGAACACCGGCAGGGCGCCGGAGCCCACGACGGCAGCGGTCAGCTCTTCAGTGACAGTTTGCTCCAGCTGGCATTTTGTTCCGATCAAGATCATATGTGTTACCTCCGTTTGAAAGATAGGAAAACGGCGCCGGGAAAGGCGCCGTTTTTGCTTGGGTCAGATGCCCAGCTCCGTCCACAGGTCGTTGTAAAGGGACAAGGTCTCGGCGGGCAGGTTCTCATACAGGGTGCAGCGGTCCAAAACCTCCTGGGGCGCGGCCATGATCTCATACAGGCCCATGTCCAGCGCCTCACCGTAGGTCTCCTGGTAGTAATCGGGATATGCCGCCAGCGCCTCGGTGTTGGGGGAGGCATACCAGATATAGTCCATATTGGCCAGGTTCGCGTCCGTGCCGGCAATGAAATTGATCCATTCCTCGGCCTCGTCCTTGTGCTGGGCGTCCTTCAGCACGCACATGGCGTCCACAAACCAGTTGCTGCCCTCCTCGGGGACCACATAGGCAAGGTCGGGATTGTTTTCCAGCATGGTCAGGTAGTCACCGGCGTAGTACATGGCGATAGCGGCGTTGCCGCCTTCCATCTTCTGGAAGATCTCATCCATGACGAAAGCCTGGTACACACCGGCATTTTTGGCGTTGGAGAGCAGAGTATAGGCTTCCCGGATCTGGGCCTCGTCGGTGGTGTTGATGTCATAGCCCAGGTCCAGAAGAGCCGCGGCCAGGGCGTCCCGGGAATTGCGGATCATCAGCACCTGGCCGGCATATTTCGTGTCGAACATGGCATCCCAGCTGGTGATGGGCTCGTCCACCATGGTGGTGTTGTAAATGATACCAAGAGTACCCCAGGTATAGGGCACGGTGTACTTGTTGTCCGGGTCATAGCTCAGACCCTTGTACTGGTCGTCGATGAGGGCGTAGTTGGGGATATTGTCGTAATTCAGCTCCGCCAGCATATCCTCGGCAATCAGGCGGCCGATCATATAGTCAGAGGGGACGATGACGTCATAGTCACCGGCGCCGGTCTTCAGCAGGGAATAGAGGGCCTCGTTGCTTTCCGCGGTCTGATAGTTGACCTTGATGCCGGTTTCCTCCTCGAATTGATAAATCAAATCTTCATCAATGTATTCACCCCAGCTGCACACGTTGACGACCCGTTCCTCGCTGCCGCCGTTTCCACAGCCGGTCAGGAGCAGAGTGGCTGCCATCATCATGGCAAGGGCCAAGGCAAGTGTCTTTTTCAATTGATCATTCCTCCAGTGTTTGTGTGAAAATCTATCTCATGGCCTAGGGGCCGTGAAACCGTCAGACGCGATGGGCCTCCGCGGAGCGGCGCCGTTCCTGCCGGGCTTCCCGAATGTTGACGATGGCAAGCAGAGCCAGCACCGTCACGAACAAAAGGGTGGAGATGGCGTTGATCTCCGGGCTGACCCGCTTTTTGGTCATGCCGTAAATAGTCATGGCCAGGGTGGAGGCGGAGGAGCCGGCGGTGAAATAGCTGATGACGAAGTCATCGATGCTCATGGTGAAAGCCGTTAGGGCGCCGGAGACGATGCCGGGCTTGATCTCCGGCAGGATGACCTTCCAGAAGGCCTGCATCCACGTGCAGCCCAGGTCCATGGCGGCATCCACCAGATTCTTGTCCATCTGGCGCAGCTTGGGCCCCACGGACAAAATGACATAGGGGATGTTGAAGCAGATGTGGGCGATGAGCAATGTGCCAAAGCCCATGGTCAGCCGGGTGGGCAGCTGAATAAACGCCTGCAGGTTGTTGAACCACCGGGCGAAATCGCTCCAAAAGCTGAAAAAGGCCACAAAAAACAGGCACAGGGAAACGCCGGTGACAATGTCTGCGTTCATCATGGGGATGTTGTTGACGGTCATGAGGGGGTCCCGGAGCCTGCGGCGCATGGCGTAAAAGCCGATGGCGGCGAAGGTGCCGGCGATGGTAGCGATGACCGTGGCCAAGAGGGACACCAGCAGCGTGGTATATACACTCTGCATGATGAGCCGGTTGTGCAGGAGCTTTACATACCAGTCCAGAGAGAAGCCCTTCCAGACGGTATTGCTGTTGCCTGCGTTGAAGGAGAAAATGATGAGCAGGACAATGGGGGCGTACAAAAATACGAATACCAGCACCATGAACAGCCGGTTGAGGAAAGAATTGTTTCTCTTCACATCATCACCGCCTGTTCTTCACCCTCACCGAAGCGGTTCATGACCCACATGCACACCACCACGATGATCATCATCACCAGGGAAATGGCCGCGCCCAACTGGGGGTTGTAGGCGCCGCCCAGGAACTGCTGCTCAATGAGGTCGCCCAGCATCATCTCCGTGCCGCCGCCCAGCATTTTGGAAATGGCGAAGGTGGACACGGAGGGAACGAACACCATGGTGATGCCGGAGAGCACACCGGGCAGGGACAGGGGCAGAATGACCCGGCGGAACACGTTGAAGGTGTTGGCACCCAGGTCCCGGGCCGCCTCGATGAGGGAGCGGTCCAGCTTGACGATCACGGAGTAAATGGGCAGGATCATAAAGGGCAGGTAGTTGTACACCATGCCCAGCACCACGGCGCCCTGGGTGTTGATGAGCCGGAAAAACTGGAGGTCCGTGCCGAAGACCTGGTTGTACAGGAAAATGAGGCCGATCTTCTGGAACAGCTGGTTCAAAAGACCGTTGTTCTCCAGAATGGACATCCAAGAGTAAGTCCGCAGCAGAAAGTTCATCCACATGGGCAGCATGATGAGGACCATGGCGATCCGCTGAAATTGAGGCCCCTCCTTGCTCATCATGTAGGACACGGGATAGCCGATGGCAAGGCAGATGACCGTGGCGATGAGGGCCAGCTTGAAAGAGCGGGTGAACACCACGGCGTAGGTGCCCATGCGGGCGAAGTTTGCCAGGGTAAAGCCGCCGTCAGCGGAGGAGAAGGCGTAAATGACCACCATGATGATGGGAGCCACCACAAACAAAGCCATCCAGATGACATAGGGGATGGCCAGATGGGAGAGCTTATTCTTCATCCCCGCTCTCCTCCTCGTCCGGCTCAAGGCTGGCGTCGTCCAGCTCGTCGTATTCCTCGGAGAAGGAGGAGTAGTCGCCGAACATGCCGGAGTACTGGCTCTTCTTCATGACATGGATGCCGTCGGGGTCGATCTTGATACCGATGCGGGCGCCGACAGGGGAGTGGTCCGTAGTCTGGATGAGCCACTTGAAGCCCCGGAAATCCACGATGATGTCGTACTGCATGCCCTTGAAGGTCACGTTGGTGACGGTGCCCACCAGCTGGCCCTGCTCCACGGGGACGATGTCGATGTCCTCGGGGCGGATGACCACATCCACAGGCTCGTTTTCGCCGAAGCCGCCGTCCAGGCAGGCGAACTCCCGACCGTACATCTTTACCACCTTGTCCCGGACCATGACGCCGTCGATGATGTTGGACTCGCCGATAAAGTCCGCCACAAAGGCGTTTTTCGGCTCATTGTAGATGTCCTCGGGAGTGCCGATCTGCTGGATGGAGCCCTTGTCCATGACCACGATGGTGTCGGACATGGTGAGGGCCTCCTCCTGGTCGTGGGTCACATAGATGAAGGTGATGCCCACCTGCTGCTGGATGCGCTTGAGCTCGATCTGCATGTCCTTGCGAAGCTTCAGATCCAAGGCGCCCAGAGGCTCGTCCAAAAGCAGGACCTTGGGCCGGTTCACCAGGGCCCGGGCGATAGCCACCCGCTGCTGCTGGCCGCCGGAGAGGGCGTCGGGCTTGCGGTGCTCAAAGCCCTTGAGGCTGATGACCTCCAGCATTTCCATGACCCGCTGGTGGATCTCCTCCTCGGGGATCTTCACCTTTTTCTTTCCCGTGGGGTCATTGGGGTCGGGACGTCGCTGCATCCGCAGGCCGAAGGCGATGTTCTCGTACACGTTCAAGTGCGGGAACAGGGCGTATTTCTGGAAAACGGTATTGATCTGCCGCTGATAGGGCGGAACGTCATTAATCCTCACACCGTCGAACAGGACGTCTCCGGACGTAGGAGTCGCGAAGCCGCCAATGATCCGCAGCGTGGTGGTCTTACCGCACCCGCTGGGTCCGAGCAATGTGAGGAATTCTTTGTCATTGATATAAAGATTGATGTTATTCAATACAGGTTCATCGTCAAACGCCATGCACAGGTTCCGCAGGCGAATCAACTCTTTGGACATGTATCCTCCCCCATTTCAATCATATTTTTTGTATAAACACATGCGCCTCTTCTCTCTGTTGAGGGGGAACCTTTCTCGTCGAAATTCAGCAATTTGAACTATATCGGAAGTATCCCCAAATGTCAAGGGAATTACCTATTTTTTATTGCGCTGGTTCAAAGCTTTTCCAGCGGGGGGAAATACTTGTCCCGGAAGGGTACGGTGTCCACGGTGAACTCCCTGCCCCGCAGGTATTCCAGGGCGCCGGCGTCCGTGGTGAAAGCGAAGGCCAGCTTATAGGAGTACAGGGCCTGGCGGGTCTCGTGATACTGCTTGTTGACGGCGCCCCGGCCGTACTTGCCGTCGCCCAGCAGCGGGCAGCCGATCTCCGCCATGGACACGCGGATCTGGTGGGTCCGGCCAGTGAGGAGGCGGCACTCCACCAAAGACAGCGGTCCCCGGCTCTCCAGGGTCTTGTACAGCGTGACGGCAGTCTTGCCGCCGGGGATGGGCTTGTGGTAGAAGAAGACCTGCTTTTTCGCCTCATCCTTCAGCAAAAAGCCTTCGATCCGCCCCTCGGCGGGCCGGGGATGGCCCACGGTGACACAGAGGTAGCTTTTCTCCAGCTCGTGGTTTTTGATCTTGTCATTGATGATGCGCAGGGTCTCGGCGTTTTTTGCGGCGATGACGATGCCGCCGGTGTTGCGGTCGATACGGTTGCACAGGGCGGGGGCGAAGGCGTTTTCCCATTTGGGGTTCCACTCCCGCTTTTGGTACAGGTAGGCCTGGATGTGGTTGATGAGGGTGTTCACCTTCTCCGTCTCGTCGGCGTGGACCACCAGCCCCGGCCGCTTGTTCACCAGCAGCAGGTTCTCATCCTCGTACACGATGTCCAGCTGGGGGCTGAACAGAGTCAGAAACATGTTTTCCTCAGAGGGCTTGTCAAAAAACTCATCGTTGATATATAATTGAAGAACATCGCCGGCGTTCAGCCGCACGTCCCGCTTGGAGCCCTTGCCGTTGACCTTGATGCGCTTGAGGCGGATATACTTTTGCAGCAGGGCGGGGGGCAGCAGCGGCAGATTCTTTGCAACAAAGCGGTCCAGCCGCTGGCCGGCGTCATTTTTTCCAATGGTGAATTCCCGCATAATACCCTCCGGAGCATGGATTAAGATCGCATTTATCATACCTGTTTCCGGCGATGTTGTAAAGCGATGGGAAAAAGAATTTTACGAGGAAAGCAGGAGAAACTGATGGATAAACAGGCACCCGAGAAAAAGCCGAGAGGCCGCGTGAACAACTTCATGGTCCTGGCGGGCGGCTACCTGCTGTATCTTGCCTATCAGTTGGTGCGGGACGCCGGAGAGAGCGCCTATACGGCTTCCAGCATCCTGGGAGCGGTGGCGTTTGCCGCCGTGGGCGGCGCACTGCTCTGGCGGGAGTGGAAGGCCTACCGTTACGGCCTGGAGCATAAGGACGACCCGAGCTCCTGGTCTGATGAGCCGGAGAAGACGGACGGGGAAGAGGGGGAGGAGCCGTGAATATTGACGCCCTCTGCGCCGCTGTGTGGGAAGCGGAGCGGTGGATGAAGCAGTTCAACCGGAAGGAATATCCCGGCGCCTTCCGCCGGTACGGAGAGAAGTTCGCACCTCTGTACGTCCAGGCTGTTCAAGAGGCGGAGAACCTGGAAGGGCTTCAAGCGCTGGCGGACGACATGCTGGATGCTCTGGAACGCCGCTGGAAGCGCCGCTGGCTGGGCCGGGGCGCGCTGATGGTGGATGAGCGTCAGATGATCGTCAGCTTTCTCTCTCCCATGCTGCTGGAGCAGCCGGACGCCCGCTGCGGGCGGCTGGCCGGAATGCTGCGGCAGCGTTGGGCGGAGCGATGGCCCAAACAGGAATACCATATCACCACCTATGAGGTCTTGTGTTCGGGTTTCCGCACCTCCATCCTGGGGATCGACGTGACAGGAAGTCCCCTGGACCCCGCCCGGAAGGAGCGGGGAGGGACGTGAACAAAAATTATAACATTTTTTTGAAAAATAGTTTGACAACGGGTAGTCCATCCCTTATAATACTACTCGTGTCATTGCGAGGTAGCTTATGCTTTTAGATGTAAAACCCATCCTGCGGGACCCCGCCAAACGACTGACATTTCAGTTTGAAATGGATTTGTCCGATTTGGAGTTTTCCGGGCGGCATCCCGTTTCCCGCCCTGTGGTGGTGGAGGGGCAGGCATACAGCAGCGCGGATGTGCTGCTGTTGGACTTGACGGCCCGCTCCACGCTGGACGCTGTTTGCGACCGCTGCGGAAAAGAATTTCTCCAGGACAAGGAGATCCCGTACAGCTGCATGCTGGCGGAGGAGCTCCAGGACGAGGACAACGACGAGATCGTCCTGCTGGAGGAGGGAAAGGTGGATTTGGCCGATCTGGCCCGGACCGCGTTTATCCTCGGAATGGACACCAAGACATTGTGTTCGGAAGATTGCAAGGGACTGTGCCCTCGGTGCGGCGCTGACCTGAACCTCGGCCCCTGCTCCTGCAAAAAGGAAGCGGACCCGCGGCTCGCAGTCCTGGCCAAGCTTTTGGAGAACAAATAAAGAAACAAACTAAGGACGGGCTTGACCTCCCGGGCCTTTGAAAGATCAAGGAGGTGTCACAATGGCAGTACCTAAGGGAAAAGTATCCAAAGCAAGACGCGACAAGCGGCGCAGCTCCACTTGGAAGCTGGCTGTCCCCGGTCTCGTTGCATGCCCGAAATGCGGTGCGCTGCACCTGCCTCACAGAATGTGCCAGGAGTGCGGTACTTACAATGGCCGTGAGGTCAAGGTTGTTAAGTCCGTCGTCTCTAAATAAGGATTTGCGCATGCTTGCTTTAGGAGGGAAGATTCATTCTTCCCTCCTAACTTTTTGCGCGCGCACATGAGAGGAGGGGAAGCCAGTGTTGGATCTGCCCCCCTCTGGCAGCTGCGGAGCGGCACTTTTGGAGTGGGCCGGCGCTTTGCTGCGGCAGAGCCAATGAAGCTGCGCTTTATGCTTGCGTATCCGTCTGGGAACGGGTATAATACATCGTGGGATTTTATGTGAGCGCCGGACGACGCGGCGCTCTGGAAAGGGAGACAATATGTCGAAACCTATCGTTGCTATCGTAGGTCGCCCCAATGTGGGTAAGTCCATGCTGTTCAACAAGCTGATCGGCAGGAGGCTTTCCATTGTGGAGGACACCCCCGGCGTCACCCGGGACCGCATTTATGGAGAGACGGACTGGAATGGCCGCCGCTTCACCCTCATCGATACCGGCGGCATCGAACCCCGGACGGACAACCAGATCCTGGAGTTCATGCGGGACCAGGCCCAGATCGCCATTGACAACGCCACTGTTATCGTATTTTTGACGGACATCAAGACCGGACTCACCGCCTCCGACCACGAGGTGGCCAACATGCTGCTTCGCAGCGGCAAGCCCATCGTGCTGGCGGTGAACAAAATGGACTCCACCGGCACCGTGGACCCGGATTTTTACGAGTTCTACAACCTGGGCCTGGGGGACCCCATCGCCGTTTCCGCTGTCCATGGCCATGGCACCGGCGACCTGCTGGATGCCTGCGTGCAGTACTTCCCTCCGGAGGAGGAAGAGGAGGAAGAGGATGACGCCATCAAGGTGGCTGTTATCGGCAAGCCCAACGCCGGCAAGAGCTCCCTGGTGAACAAGATCCTGGGGGAGGAGCGGGTCATCGTGTCCAACGTGGCCGGCACCACCCGGGACGCCATCGACTCCCACTTTGAAAACGACAAGGGCAAGTTCGTGTTCATCGACACCGCCGGCATCCGCAAAAAGTCCAAGGTGGAAGAGGACATTGAAAAGTACAGTGTGCTCCGGGCCACCATGGCCATTGAGCGCAGTGATGTGTGCCTCATCATGATCGACGCCACCGAGGGCGTCACGGAGCAGGATACCAAGGTGGCCGGCCTGGCCCATGAGGCCGGAAAGGCCAGCATCATTGTCATCAACAAGTGGGACCTGGTGGAAAAGGATGACAAGACCATGGACAGAATGCGGGAAAAGGTCCGCCAGGACCTGGCCTTCATGACCTACGCTCCCATTTTGTTCATCTCCGCCAAGACCGGCCAGCGGGTGGACAAGCTCTTCGAGCTCATCGACTATGTCAGCAACCAGGCCGCGGTCCGCATCACCACCGGCATGCTGAATAACGTTCTGGCGGATGCCCAGACCCGGGTGCAGCCGCCCACGGATAAGGGCCGGCGGCTGAAGATCTACTATATGACCCAGGTGGGCGTGAAGCCGCCCCATTTTGTGATTTTCTGCAACGACGCCCGGCTGTTCCACTTCTCTTACCAGCGGTATATCGAAAACTGCATCCGCAATACCTTTGGCCTGGAGGGGACGCCCGTTGTCCTTTCCATCCGCCAGAAAGGCGATAAGGAGGAGTAAGCTATGCCAACGTTTCTGAACGCCGGGGCCACCGTGGAATTGCTGGCGGTCCCCACCGGCATGCATTTGGTGCTGGCGGTCATCATCACCGCCCTGGCATCCTATTTCCTGGGCTGCTTCAACGGTGCGGTCATCGTGTCCAAGTATATCCTGCGGGACGATGTGCGCACCCACGGCAGCGGCAACGCGGGCCTGACGAACTTTTACCGTACTTTCGGAGGTCCCTTGACCGTCGTTGTTATCCTAACAGATGTTTTAAAGGCTGTTTTGGCCGTTTTGTTGGGGCAGTGGCTGTTTGGCGGCTGGTATGTGCTGGGCAAATACTGGGCGGGCCTATTCTGCCTGCTGGGCCATATGTTCCCCTGCATGTTTCACTTTAAGGGAGGCAAGGGCATCCTCTCCGGCGGCACCATCGCCATTATGATCGACTGGCGGGTGGCGTTGGTGGTGTGGGGCGGATTCTTGCTTCTCACCATACTGACCCGGTACGTATCCCTGGGCTCTCTCTGGGCCGGGGCCAGCTTTCCCTTCATCTCCTGGTACTGCTATCCGGACCCGGTCATCGTGGCCCTGGCCTTTGCCTGCGGCGGACTGGTGGTGTGGCAGCACCGGGGCAACATCAAGCGGCTTTTGAGCGGTACGGAAAATAAATTCAGCCTGCACCGGAAACACTCATAAGGGAGGAGTATCATGAAAGCAGTTGTGTTGGGCAGCGGCGGCTGGGGCACGGCTTTGAGCCGGGTCCTCTGCGACAATGGTCATGAGACATATCTCTGGTCCCACAACCCCGCCAAGGCGGAGGAGATGGCCCGGACACGGGAAAATCCCCTGCTCAAGGGTGTTTCCCTGCCGGAGAGCCTCCATATCACCGGGGACCTTTCGGTACTGGAGGGCGCGGATATGGTCGTGTGCGCGTCGCCCTCCTTTGCCGTGCGGGCTACCGGCAGAAAAGCGGCCCCCTACATGCGGCCGGACACCATTTTGGTGTCCGTATCCAAGGGCATCGAGCGGGACACGAACCTCCGTATGAGCCAGGTGCTCCAGGAGGAGACACACCACATCTGTAAAGTGGTTGCCCTTTCCGGACCTTCCCATGCGGAGGAGGTTGGCATCCGCATGCCCACGGGCTGCGTGGCTGCCTGCCCGGACCGGGCAGCGGCCCGGTTCGTTCAGGATGCTTTCATGAATGACTATTTCCGCATTTATACCAGCTATGACATCGTGGGTGTGGAGCTGTCCGGCGCACTGAAAAACGTCATCGCCCTCAGCTGCGGCATCTGCACGGGACTTGGGTTCCAGGACAATACCAAGGCCCTGCTCATGACCCGGGCCATGGCGGAGATCACCCACTTGGGCGAGCAGCTGGGCGGCACCCGCCGCACCTTTGGCGGCCTGGCCGGTATGGGTGACCTTATCGTCACCTGTACCTCCATGCACTCCCGGAACAACCGGGCCGGCATCCTCATCGGCCAGGGGAAAAGCGTCCAGGAGGCCATGGATGAGGTGGGCGCTGTCGTGGAGGGCTATTACGCCGCCGAGAGCATCCATCAGCTGGCAGAGCGGGAGGGGGTGGATATGCCCATCTGCCGCTGCGCCTACGAGGTGCTGTACCACGGCAAGCAGGTGCGGGACGTGGTGTCAGAGCTTATGACCCGGGCCAAGAAGGACGAGCTGCTGGAGACTACCTGGATGTGATGAAAAGGGGAGTGGAGCATGCGGATCTCGGAATATGATGCCTTTGGTCCCTGGGTATATGACGTTGACGGCGAGCATCCTCTGCCGCCGCTGTTTGTTCCCTTTGTGGACATGTCAAAATCCTGGAGGATGCTGCTGAAGATCCCCAGGGACATCGAGCGGCGGCGGGCCACACCGGACATGGACCTTTACGACTTCGTGGTGGGGGCCGATGACGCGGGCGTCCAGATCTGGAGCCGCCGGGAAAAGGCGGTGGAGTCCACCCGGATCGCCTACCGGGATATAACGGGCATCCGCCTGTACCAGCGGCTGCTCCATGGCGTCTGCACCCTGTACAGCGCCGGCGGTCCGGTCATCTTGACATACAACACGGTCTCCGCCGACGTGATGCGGCGCTTTGGGGATCTGGTGCGGGCGGAATACGGAGGCGGTGTGTCTGCCGCCGCCGGGCTCCGGGGCGACCCGGACCTGCGGGAAAGGGACCTGGACATCTGGCTCTATAACCAGATGCGGGACCTGCGGGATCGGGGCGTCTGCTTTACGCTGGACGCCTATCAGCCCTGCTGGAGCGACACGCGGACGGACCGGCACCTGCCCTGGAAGCGCAAAGAGGAGTTTGCCGGCACGCTGTATCTCCACAACGAACGGGAGGTACTGCTGCTGCGCAGCGGCAAGCCGGAGAAAAAAGGGGAGCAGACATACAGCGCGGAGTTTACAGCCATCCCCTGGTCCGCCCTAGGCGGCGTGCTCCTGGAGAGCAGCCAACTGCATGAGGGAGCGCTCTTGGCGAGTTTCCGCCTGCCGGGTGCGGAGCTTCGAACGGAGGTTCATCCGGAGAACCGGGGAGCGGTTTGCTTTTTGGAGTCTCTCGCAGCCGTAATTTGAAAAAAGCAGGAGCGGGCATTTTGCCCGCTCCTGCTTTTACGGAAAAAGAAAGATCCCGGACACGAAGTCCGGGATCTTTGTTTGTACAATCAGACCGCTCTGGTGACCTTACCGGAACGCATACACCGGGTACAAACATACACATGGCGGGGGGAACCGTTGACGATCGCCTTCACGCGCTTCACATTGGGCTTCCAGGGACGATTGGAACGCCGGTGAGAGTGGGAAACCTGAATGCCGAAGGTAACGCCCTTGTCGCAGAACTCGCACTTTGCCATCCGTTGCACCTCCTTGCTGTTGCGTACTTCCGTGCCGTTTTCACAAGCACAGCTGATATCATAACAGAAAGAATAGAAAAAAGCAAGAAGATTTTTCAAAAAAATTCAAGGAATTTTCCAGGCCGCCAACAGACGCTTCCAACGGCGAAAGTGTTGCGAAATGGCGGAAATTCATATATAATAAAAAGCAGTTTCCTGTTGAAAAATTTTTGACCGCTCTGCCGGGTGTTCGCATGGCTCGGCTTGGGCGGAGATGGGCGCCGCCGCGCCGGAAAGGTGAAGAATGCGCGATGTATGAAAAAGGCTTGAAGATCACGGAATTCGTCTCCATCTTTAACTTGCAGGTACTCAACAAGGGCAGCGATTTTGACACGGCCCTGCTGACCATCAACGACGTGAACCGCCCCGGACTGCAGTTCCATGATTTTTACGACTATTTTGACCCCCGCCGGCTGCAGGTCATCGGCAAGGCCGAGGTGACGTATCTGAAGAGCTTGACGGATGAACAGCGCCGCAAGTGCTTTGACGACCTGTTTTTGTATGACATCCCCGCACTGGTGATCTCCCGGGGACTGGACTGCTTCCCAGAGTGCCTGGAAAGCGCCGTGGAGCACGAAAAGACCCTCCTTCGGACCGAGGAGACCACGGTGGATTTCACCAGCCACACCATTGAGTATCTCAACAGGGCCCTGGCGCCCTGCGTCACCCGCCACGGCGTATTGCTGGATATTTACGGCGAGGGCGTCATGATCACCGGCGACTCCGGCGTGGGCAAGAGCGAGGCCGGTATCGAGCTCATTATGCGGGGCCACCGTCTGGTGGCGGACGATGCCGTGGAGCTGCGACGCATTTCCGACCAGCTCATCGGCACGGCGCCGGAGGTCATCCGCCACTATATCGAGCTGCGGGGCATCGGCGTCATCGATGTGCGGCAGCTGTTCGGTATGCGGGCCATCAAGACGGAGTCCCAACTGGACCTGGTGGTCCACTTTGAGCAGTGGGACCAGACGAAGTTCTATGACCGCCTGGGTATTGAGGACCACTTCACTGACATCCTGGATGTGCAGGTGCCCATCGTTACCATCCCCGTGCGGCCGGGCCGAAACCTGGCCAGCATCGTGGAGGTGGCCGCCATGAACAACCGTCACCGCAAGTTCGGCTACAACGCCGCCCAGGAGCTGGCCCGCCGGGTGGATCAGCGGGCGGACGCCGGCAGCAAGCTGCGTTAAGAGGAGGAAACATACATATGCTGTATATCGGTATTGACGTGGGCGGCACCAATTTGAAGGCCGGCCTGGTGGATGAAACGGGAAAGATCCTGGCAGTGGAGCGGTGTCCACTGAACTTCCAGGGGCCCGAGCAGTTCGCGGAGGATGTGGCCCGTCTGGCGGCTTCCGCCGCCGGGAAGGGCGGCGTGGCGCCGGAGTCCCTGGCATATGTGGGCATGGGCCTGCCCGGTGCCGTGTCCGGCGGTGACATTTTGTTCACCACCAATATCCCCATGAAGGACGTTCCCATCGAGCGTCTGTTCCGCCGTCATCTGGACCTGCCCCTGCTTTTGGGCAACGACGCGGACTGCGCCGCCGTGGGTGAGTTTTTCTGCGGTGCTGGCCGGGGCACCCGGGACTTCGCCGTGGTGACGCTGGGAACCGGTATCGGCTGCGGACTGCTGCTGGGCGGAAAGCTCCACGGCGGACCGGCCTCCAGTGAGGCGGGGCATCTGGTCATCTGCCACGGCGGTGAGCTGTGCAACTGCGGGCGCCGGGGCTGCTGGGAGCGCTACGCCTCCGCCACCGCCCTCATTCAGCAGACAAAGGCGGCCATGGCGGCCCATCCCGAGAGCCTGCTCCACGCGATTGCCGCAGAAAACGGCGGCGTGGTGGAGGGACGCACCGCGTTCCAGGCAGCCCAGGCGGGAGATGAGACGGCGCTTGCGGTATGCCGGCAGTATGTGGAATACCTGGCGGACGGTACCATCAGCCTCATCAACATCCTGCGGCCGGAGGCGGTTGCCATCGGCGGCGGTGTGGCAGCGGCCCCGGAGCACCTGCTGCTGGAGCCCCTGCGGGAGATCGTGGCCCGGGAGTCCTTCTCCAGCCACGGCGGCATCACCACCCGCGTTCTGCGGGCGGAGCTGGGCAACGACGCCGGCATCATCGGCGCGGCGATGCTTGGCCGCGCAATTTGAATTTGGGAGGTCCTTTCATGGACTGGACAGCGCAATTGGACAAATGGACGGCAGCGTATCTGCCGGACTTAGACATACTTCATGACGAGCCCATGAGCCGCCACACCTCTTTCCGCATCGGCGGGCCGGCAAAGCGCATGGCCTGCCCGGCGTCGGGAGAGCAGCTGGTGCTTCTCATGGGCTTTGCCCAGGAGCGGGGCATCCGTACCCTGGTCATCGGCAACGGCACGAACCTCCTGGCGCCGGACGAAGGGTTGGACGCTCTGGTGATCGATACCTCCGCCGCCATGCATGCCATGGAGGCGAAGGAGGATGGCCGCATCAGCGCCGCTGCCGGCGTGTCCCTGGCCCGGCTGGCGGACTTTGCCTGCAGACAGGGCCTTACAGGGCTGGAATTCGCCCACGGCATCCCCGGCACCCTGGGCGGCGCCGTGTGTATGAACGCCGGGGCTTACGGCGGTGAGATGCGCCAGGTGCTGGAGTCTGTCACGGCTCTGTTTCCGGACGGTGTCCGCACCCTCCGTCTAGAGGAATTAGATCTGGGCTACCGCCACAGCCTGTTTACAGACCATCCGGAGGTGGTGGTGCTGAGCGCCGTGGTGCACTTGCACTCTGGTGACCCGGAGACCATCCGGGCCCAGATGCGTCAGCTTATGGACCGGCGGAAGGCCAGCCAGCCGCTGGAATGGCCCTCCGCCGGCAGCACCTTCAAACGGCCCGAGGGGTATTTTGCCGGCACCCTCATTGAGCAGTGCGGCCTAAAGGGCTTGACTGTGGGCGGCGCGCAGGTCAGCAAAAAGCACGCCGGCTTCCTCATCAATACCGGCGGCGCCACCTGCGCGGATGTGATGGAGCTCATCCGCCAGGTCCAGGAACGGGTGTGGACGGAAAAGGGCGTCCGGCTGGAGCCGGAGGTCCGTATCATCCGGTGACGGGAGGCAAGTATGGAAATTCTCATCATCTCCGGCCTGTCCGGCGCGGGAAAGAGCAAGGCGGCCTCCTTCCTGGAGGACATGGGCTTTTATATCGTGGACAACATGCCCGCCGCCATGATCTTGAAATTCGCGGAGTTCTGCGCTGGCGGAAACGGCCGGTATGACCGGGTGGCCCTGGTATACGATGTGCGGACGGCCAGCTCCTTCACGGAGCTGTTCGACGTGCTGGACCAGCTGAAGAGCATGGACGGCGCCTGCCGGATGCTATTTTTGGAGGCCTCTCCGGAGACCATTATCAAGCGGTACAAGGAGACCCGCCGCCGCCATCCTCTCAGCGGGGACACCACGTCTCTGGCGGAGGCGGTGGAAAAGGAGCGGGCCATGATGGCGCCGGTCCGGGCGCGGGCAGACTGCGTCATCGACACCACCCATACCTCCACTGCCCAGCTGCGCGCAGAGCTTCTGCGCCTGTTCGACGGCAAGGATGAAAAGGCGGGGTTGGCGGTCAGCGTCACCTCCTTTGGCTTCAAGTACGGCCTGCCTATGGAGGCGGACCTGGTGCTGGATGTCCGGTTCATGCCAAACCCCTTCTATATTGACGAGCTGCGCCATCAGACGGGGCTGGACGCCCCGGTGGCGGAGTATGTGTTTGGTTTCCCGCAGACGGGCAGCTTCATGAAAAAGCTGGAGGACCTGTTGTCCTTTACGCTGCCCCTGTACGCCGAGGAGGGCAAGACCAGCCTGTTCATCGGCGTGGGCTGTACCGGCGGCCACCACCGCTCTGTGGCGGTGACTCACGCCCTGGCGGAATATATCCGGGGCTTGGGCTATCAGACAGCGGAAAACCACCGGGACATCAGCCGCGGCGGCTGAGGAGGAGCACCCATGGAAACAAAACGGGTATCTTACCGCCTTCCCAAGGAGCATGGCCCCAAGGTGGTTGCCATCGGCGGCGGCCACGGTCTTTCCACCATGCTGCGGGGCTTGAAGCACTATACGGAAAACCTCTCCGCCGTGGTGACCGTGGCGGATGACGGCGGCGGCTCCGGCATGCTGCGCCAGGACCTGGGCATGCCGCCTCCGGGGGACATCCGCAACTGTATGGAAGCGCTTGCTAACACGGAGCCGCTGATGAGCGAACTGCTCCATTACCGCTTCACAGAGGGGTCTCTTGCTGGCCAGAGCTTCGGCAATCTTTTCCTGGCTGCCATGAACGGCATCTCTCCCTCCTTTGACGTGGCGGTGAGCCGCATGGGGGAGGTCCTGGCCCTAACGGGCCGGGTGCTTCCGGTGACCACGGCGGATGTGCAGCTGGAGGCGCAGTTTGAAAACGGCGCCAGCGTCATCGGTGAGTCGAAAATCTTCTACTGTAAGAAAAAAGAGGACTGCCGCATCCGCCAGGTGCGGCTGCTGCCGGAGCATCCCAAGGCCCTGCCGGCGGCTATGGAGGCCATCCGGGAGGCGGATATGATCGTTCTGGGTCCCGGCAGCCTGTATACCAGCATCATCCCCAACCTGCTGGTGGACGGCATTGTGGAGGCGATTCGAGCCTCCGATGCCTTGAAGATCTACGTGTGCAATGTCATGACCCAGGAGGGGGAGACAGAGGGCTACACGGTCTCCGACCACATCCGGGCCATTTTCGAGCATTCGGTGCCGGACCTGTTCAGTCTGTGCCTTACCAATTCCTCCCCCATTCCCAAGGGCGTGGCCGCACGGTACGCCGAGGAGGGAGCGGAGCTGCTGCGGTGCGACCGGGAGGCCTGCGCCGCTTTGGGGGTGGAGGTCATCAACCGGCCGGTGGCCACGGTGAAAAACGGCTATGTCCGCCACCACCCCGGCCATCTGGCCCGGGAACTCATTCTGCTCCATGCAGAGCGCAGCGTCCGCATCGCCGGTGACAGCTTTGACTACCGGGATGACACCTACCGGGTGGAGAAGCGGTGAACGCCATGGAATACGAAGAGAGAGGAAGCATCCATGTCCTTTTCCTTTGATACGAAAAACGAGCTGTGCCGCCTGCCGGTGCAGCGCCTATGCTGTGCCCGGGCGGAGGCTTACGGCATCCTGCTCTACTGCAACACCTTCCACTCGTCGGAGGTCCGGGTGGTGACGGAGAATCCGAACTTCGCCGCCCGGCTGCCCCGCCTGTTCCACAGGGCCTTCGGCCTGCGGTTCGACCGCCAGCCGGAGCCGGAGGCGGAGGGAAAGCTGGTGTTTCAGATCACGGAGCGTAAGAAGCTGGACCATATCACCAACACCCTGGGCTTTGACCCCCGGCAGAACCTGGTGCTCCACATCAATTTTGCGCTTCTGGAGGAGGAGTGCTGCCGGTCAGCCTTCCTGCGGGGCGTATTCTTTGCCGGCGGCAGCATCACAGATCCCTTGAAGCGCTACCATTTGGAGCTGACTACCTCCCACGGCCAGGTGAGCCGGGAGCTGGAGGTCCTGCTGCGGGAGAGCGGGTATCCGCCCAAAAGCGTTACCCGTAACGGAAGCTTTGTGACCTATTTCAAGCAAAGCGACCAGATCGAGGACTTTTTGACCTTGATCGGCGCGCCGGTGGCGGCCATGAATGTGATGACCGCCAAAATGGAAAAGGACCTGCGCAACAGCGTGAACCGCCGGCTCAACTGTGACAGCGCCAATGTGGACAAAGCCGTCGGCGCCGCCCAGGAACAGCTGGAGGCCATCCGGAAGCTGGACGCGGCGGGACTGTTGGAAAAGCAGCCGGATAAGCTCCGTCAGACCGCGGCCCTGCGGGCGGCAAACCCCGAGCTGACCCTTTCCGAGCTGGCGGAGGAATTTGACCCGCCGGTGACGAAGTCCTGCCTGAACCACCGGCTGCGAAAGCTTATGGAGCTGTCAAAAAACCTGTAAAAGAAAAATATATTACATAAAAGAATGGAGAAATGTATCATGGATCGTTGCGAACTGGCATTACAATATCACCACAGCGGCTACAACTGCGCGCAAAGCGTGCTGATGGCCTTTGAGGACCTAACGAAGCTGGAGACCGCCACGGGCCTCGCCATGGCCGGCGGTCTGGGCGGCGGCGTAGGTGCCACCCACCAGGAGCTGTGCGGCGCCGCCAGCGGCGCGGTCATGACCCTGGGGCTGCTGTTTCCCTTTACCGACGGCGCCGACGCCGAGGGCAAGCGGCGGGCCTATGCCCAGGCCAAGGAGTTTTTGCAGCGCTTCCAGGCCCGGTTCGACGGGCTGAGCCGCTGCGGCGACCTGCTGCGCTCCCGCATCGAGCCCACGGAGGAAAAAACGCCCGCCGCTGTCCGGCTGGGTGTGGACAAGCACTGTGACATCCTCATCGTCACCGCCGTGGAGGTTTTGGAGGAAATGCTGGCGGAGCGGAGCTGACCGCTTTTGAGGGCGGACGGCGGGTTTTATCTGGCAAAGACCGGCGGCCTGTGCTGGCTTTTACTGACGAAGCTGACGCCGGCACTCAACCGCCGCCAGCAGCGGGAGACCATCGCCTTTATGGAGGAAAACCTCCTGCGGGAATCGGCAGCCCCGGGAAAGGAGAATCTGAAATGAAGCGGGAAATGGATTGCTTCTGGGCCCGCCGCCTGGGCTGCGGCCTTGTATGCGCCGGCTTTGCCGCGCTTCCCATAGGTGCTTTGGTGCGCTGGATGGGATTTGGAGACCCTGGCGTACTTGGTGTTCTTTGCTGCGGCTGGCTCCTCTGTCTGTGCCTTTGTGGGAACCATGTGCTGGTGAATGGATGCGTCTGCCCCAAATGCGGAGCACCGCTGCAAAGACCCTTTCGCATGATGTCGCCCATCCCGCATTCCTGTCCGAACTGCGGCGAGAGGCTGGAAAAGACTTGCCGCTTTTGAGAGCGTTCACGAAAAAAGGAGAACGATCCGGATGTCCCGCAGCTACGAATTTCACAGCCCCCTGCCGCCGGAGCAGCTCCCCCGCATCTTGCCGGGGGAGACCCGGTTTCAAGACCGGACGGCAAAGCTGGAGGTCTGCATCAGGACCAGGTGGAAGGGCAGGCGCTTCACGGTGACCAGGACCACCGTGCGCCGCTATACCGCGGAAGACGGCTGGGTCCCGAGGGGCCACTGTGTGGGTTGGACCAAGGGGCGGCGCATGGACTGGCAGTGGAAC
The DNA here is from genome assembly GCF_052116665.1 of Dysosmobacter sp. Sow4_B12. Taxonomy (NCBI): domain Bacteria; kingdom Bacillati; phylum Bacillota; class Clostridia; order Eubacteriales; family Oscillospiraceae; genus Dysosmobacter; species Dysosmobacter sp. Sow4_B12. Next base: position 50,211 of record NZ_JBQKKR010000001.1, read on the forward strand.
AATCCCTTTTGCGGCCAGGTCTGTCCCGACGGACAGGGGGGGCAGCGTCCTGTCCGGGCGGTTCCGCATCCATCCGGCGGGAAAGCTACTGTTCGCGGTCTTTGCGCTCGTGATCGTATACAGTTTATTGTTTTTATCGGCCCGCAGTGTGGAGACCCTGGTGGTGGCGATCATCGCGGCGGCGCTGTATCTGCGCCAACTTGTCCACGCTTACAGGGCCATTGACTCCTATGATGGTGCGGAAGAAATTTTACACTTTTTGTGGGAACATTTTTAGGAAGTTGAGGAATAGCCTATGTCCTTTGTCCATTTACATGTCCATACGGAATACAGCCTGCTGGACGGCGCCTGCCGCATCCGGGACCTGCCCAAGGTGGTGAAGGACATGGGCCAGACCGCCTGCGCCATCACGGACCACGGCGTTATGTACGGCGTCATCGACTTTTACCGGGCCTGCAAGGCGGAGGGAGTCAAGCCCATCATCGGCTGTGAAGTGTACGTGACCCCCAAGGGCCGCTCCCGGTTCGACAAAGTCCACGAGTTCGACGCGGAGAGCCGCCATCTGGTGCTGCTGTGTGAGAACGAAGAGGGCTACCGCAACCTCTCCTACATGGTGTCTATGGCCTGGACAGAGGGCTTTTACATCAAGCCCCGGGTCGATTTGGCGCTTTTGAGAGAGCACAGCAAAGGCCTCATCGCCCTGTCGGCTTGCCTTGCCGGTGAGCTCCCCCGGATGCTGCGGAACGGGGAATACGAAAACGCCAAGCAGTATGCTCTGGATATGGCGGACATTTTCGGGCCGGACCATTTTTACCTGGAGCTCCAGGACCACGGCATTCCGGAGCAGGCGGAGGTGGACCGGGGGCTTCTGCGTATCCACCAGGAGACAGGCATCCCCATGGTGTGCACCAACGACGCCCACTATCTCCGCAAGGAGGACGCCGAGGCCCACGATGTGCTGCTGTGCATTCAGACGGGCAAGACCCTGGACGATGAGAACCGCATGCGCTACGAGCCCAGGAACTTTTACCTCCGCAGCGAGGCGGAGATGGCAGCGCTGTTCTCCGGCTATGAGGGCGCTCTGGAGAACACGGCCAAAATCGCGGATATGTGCGAGCTGGAGTTCACCTTTGGCAAATACCACCTGCCGGAATTCCAGCTGCCTCCCGGCTATGACAGCTTTTCCTATCTGAAAAAGCTCTGCGACGAGGGATACCGGGAGCGGTATGGGGAAAACGACCAGTACCGGGACCAGCTCTGCTATGAGCAGGACATGATCGAACGAATGGGCTTTACGGACTACTTCCTCATCGTGTCCGACTTTGTCCGCTACGCCAAAAGCGTGGGGATCCCTGTGGGCCCGGGCCGCGGCAGCGCGGCGGGCAGCATGGTCAGCTACTGCCTCCATATCACGGACATTGACCCTATGAAGTACAGCCTGTACTTTGAGCGGTTTTTGAACCCGGAACGGGTCAGCATGCCGGATATTGACATGGATTTCGGAGACACCCGGCGGGGTGAGGTGGTAGACTATGTCCGCCGGAAGTACGGCGACGACCACGTGGCTCAGATCGTGACCTTCGGCACTATGGCTGCCCGGGGCGTCATCCGGGATGTGGGCCGGGTCATGAATATGCCCTACGCCGATGTGGACCAGATCGCAAAGCAGGTGCCCAACACCCTGCATATCACGCTGGACGACGCCCTGCGGCTTTCCAAGCCCTTGGCGGAGCTGTACGACCGGGATGAGCAGGTGAAAAAGCTCATCGATACCGCCAAGGCGTTGGAGGGCATGCCCCGGCACGCCTCCACCCATGCCGCCGGCGTGGTCATCACCAAGCGGCCGGTATATGAATATGTGCCCCTGGCGAAAAACGATGAATCCGTGGTGTGCCAGTATGTCATGACCACTCTGGAGGAACTGGGCCTTTTGAAGATGGACTTCCTGGGCCTGCGGAACCTGACCGTGCTGGATGACGCGGTGAAGCTGGTTCGGGCGGAGCACCCGGACTTCCGCCTGGAGGATATTCCGGAGGACGATAAGGCCACCTTCGACATGATCTCCGCCGGCAAGACCTCCGGTGTGTTCCAGATCGAATCCTCCGGTATGACCGGCGTGTGCGTGGGTCTCAAGCCCAAGAGCATCGAGGACATTACCGCCGTGATCGCGCTGTACCGTCCCGGTCCCATGGATTCTATCCCCCGGTTCATCGCCTGCTCCCAGGACCCCAAGAAGGTCACCTACAAGCACCCGGCTTTGAAGCCTATCCTGTCAGTCACCTACGGCTGCATCGTCTACCAGGAGCAGGTCATTCAAATCTTTCAACAGTTGGGCGGCTATTCCCTGGGCCAGGCGGACATGGTGCGCCGCGCCATTTCTAAAAAGAAAGCCGCCCAGATCCAGAAGGAAAAGGACGCTTTCATCCACGGTGACAAGGAGCGGGGCATTACAGGCTGTGTGGCCAACGGCATCCCGGAGGAGACCGCCCAGGCCATCTACCAGGAGATCTACGACTTTGCAAACTACGCCTTCAACAAGGCCCACGCGGTTTCCTACGCGGTGGTGGCTTATCAGACGGCGTATTTCAAGTGCCATTTCACCAAGGAGTATATGGCGGCGCTGCTGACCTCCGTGCTGGACAACTCGGACAAGGTGTCCGGTTATATCAACGAGTGTAAGGACTGCGGCATCCGTCTGCTGCCGCCGGACATCAACCGCTCCAGCGACTGCTTCACCGTGGAGGAAGACGGCATCCGCTTCGGTCTGGTGGCTATCAAGAACATCGGCCGCGGCTTTATCCAGGCGGTCATGCGGGAGCGGGAGAGTGCCCCGTTCACCTCTCTCACGGATTTCTGCCAGCGGATGAACGGCAGCGATATGAATAAACGGGCGGTGGAGAATCTCATCCGCAGCGGCGCCTTTGACTCCCTGGGTGCCCGCCGCTCCCAGCTGATCCAGGTATATGAAAAGGTCATGGATTCCGTGGCGGACCAGCAGCGGAAAAACCTGGAGGGTCAGATGGACTTTTTCTCCATGGCGGCTGGGGTTTCCGGCGGAACAGCTCCTGTGAAGGAGATCACCTTGCCGGATATTCCGGAGTTCACCCCCCAGGAGCTCATGAACATGGAGAAGGAGACCACAGGTCTTTACCTCTCCGGCCACCCCATGGACCAGTACCGCCGGCAGGTGCAAACGCTCCATGCCCCCACCATCGGCTCCATTCTGGAGGACTTTGCCCAGGAGGGCGGACCGGAGCGCTTTGCCGACGGCCAGCGTATCACCATCTGCGGTGTGATCACCTCCAGCAAAACGAAAACGACCAAAAATAACAGCCTCATGGCCTATGTTACTGTGGAGGACGACACTGCCTCCATGGAGCTCCTGTGCTTTTCCCGGGTGCTGGATACCTGCGGCGCCTACTTAAAGGAGAACCAGGCGGTGGTGGTGAAGGGGCGCCTGTCCGTCCGGGACGAGAAGGCACCCCAGGTCATGTGCGATTCTGCGTACCCCCTTTCCGGGACGGATGTCCCGGCGGACCGGCAAGGCGGCGCGGAGGAGAAGAGCCAGGTGCTGTATTTGAAATTCCCCAGCCTGGACCATCCCTCCATCCGCCATATGAAGCTGGTGTTCAGCATGTTCCCCGGCAATACCCAGGTGAAAATGGTCATGGCGGATACCCGCAAGGTTTTTGCCGCCCGGGTCCTGCTCCACAAGGCCCTCCTCCAGGAAGCCAGGGAAACCTTGGGAGAAGAGAATGTCGTGGTCAAATAAAGCAGCGCCGCTCCAGATAGGGCGGCGCTGTTTCATGTTCATTTTTCGCTTTTCATATCCTGTCCGTCGCTGAGCAGTACATTCATGATCTCGCTGTACAGCTTTTCCGGTGTCTTGCGGAACCGCTCCGCCAGCATGACGGCCATGTCCTCCCGGACGGCCATGACCTTTAGGTCCATGATGCTGCCTGTGTCGTCATCCAACGCCATGCTCACGGTATAGGTGCCGTTGGGCCGCTTTTCCCAAGAGGCGCGCACCTGGCTTTTCCGCCGGAGCTTCCGGTTGCAGGTGGCCAGGTTTTTGTCGCACTGGAGCCGGACGGAATAGGGCAGGGAGGACTCGCAGATACGGCTGTTCCGCAGGCCCTTGTCGGTGATGGCGTACAGTCCATCCTCCGACAGTGTCAGATGCTCCGTTTTCACCAGGTCGTTGAGACACTCGGAAAAATCGAAATAATCCACACCGTCATCGCACATGGTCAGATCCAGCACCGTGTCGAAGGGGATGGGCTCGATGACCCGGGCGGTGATATAGAGGATGAGGAATTTGATCTCCAGCTTGTCGTGGATAAAGCCCCGGCCTGCCATAAACATACACCTCCAGATGTTGTTTCATATTGATTTACAGTATACCGCATCTGGTGGCGGTTTGTACAGTGGCAAAACGAAAAAGGTCGGATTTTGCTTGACGGCTCTGGAAGACGCTGGTATCATGAGGTTAACCATAATACGAAAGGCGGCGGCCCTATGAGAAAGCGGTTCCTGGCGATGCTTCTGGCGGCAATGATGGTGGTTTCCCTGGCGGGATGCGGGAAGGAGGAGGCGCCGGCGGAGCCGGTGATGGAGCCGGAGCCGGTAGCGGAGCCGCAGCCGGAACCGGAGCCCCAGCCGGAACCGGAGCCTTACGTTCCGGCGGGCAGCAATCCCCTTACCGGAGAACCGATGGAACCGGAGCTTGAGAAAGACCGTCCGGTGGCCGTCATGTTCAACAACTTGAAGGCGGCCCAGCCTCAACTGGGCGTCAGCCAGGCGGATATCATCTACGAGGTCCCCGCCGAGGGCGGCATCACCCGGATGCTGGGTGTGTTCCAGTCCTTGGAGGGCGTGGGCACATTGGGCAGCATCCGCTCCTCCCGGCCCTATTATCTGGAGCTGGCGCTGGGTCACGACGCCCTATATGTCCATGCGGGAGGCAGCCCGGAGGCCTATAAGGATATCCCCGCCTGGGGCGTGGACAACATGGACGGCGTCAACGGCGGCTCCGACGCCAAGATCTTCTGGCGGGACGCCGAGCGCCGCAAGACCATGGATTACGAGCACACCCTGGTCACCTCCAGCGAGAAGATCCAGGAGTACGCGGAGGGCCATTTCCGCACAGAGCACAAGGATGGCTATGTGTATACCCAGGCCTTTGTCCAGGACGGCACCCCTGCCGGCGGCGCCCCGGCGGAGCACGTGACGCTGAAATTTTCCAATTATAAGACCGGAAAATTTGACTATGACAGCGATTCTAAGCAGTATCTTGCCAGCCAGTACGGCGGCGCCTATACCGACGGCGCCACTGGGGAGCAGGTGAGCGCCACCAACGTACTGGTGCTGGAGACCGCCATTTCCGTCATCCCCGGGGACAAGGCGGGCCGGCTGACGGTACAGCTGACCGGCAGCGGCGACGGCACTTATTTTTGCGGCGGCAAAGCCATGACCATCCGCTGGAGCAAGGCGGACCGCAACAGCCAGTTCGTCTACACCCTGGCCGACGGTACGCCCTTGACCATGGGCCAGGGCAGGAGCTACGTGTGCATCATGAGCCCCAAGACCAGCACGCTGTCCTACGAGTAAAAAACACAAACAGGAGCCGCCCGGCCAGGGCGGCTCCTGTTCGTTTATTTGCAGCAGAATTTGGCATCCTCGTAGTTTTCCGGAGTGTGGATGGTGTTGGGCGGGAAGAACTCGCCCACAGGGAAGGAGATGTTGCGGAACACGCGGCAGGGGTCCACGTTGCCGCTCTCGCCGCTGTTGCAGGTGCACTCCTTGTCGGGCATGCAGTAATCGAACACCGGAACCAGCAGTTGGGAATCCCGCTCCAAACGGACGATGGAGAACTGACCCAGGGTCACGTAGATGCGGCGGGAGTCGTCACCGCTGGACAGCTCTCCGTCAAAGCAGCCGTTGACGAAGGACGGCACCTCGCACAGGTCGCAGTCGCAGTCCCGCTTTCCGCAGCAGTCCAGGATGCGGGCGTCCAGCACGATGGGGTCCACGGCCTCCACCACTGCCACCGGGGCGTTGGCCCGGCGCATCATTTGGATGTCCGGCTCTCCGGTCCGCAGCTCGGAGGAGAAAATTTTGGCGTTGCCCTCGCTGCCGAACAGGATGACCCGCTTGTCAAAGACGCACAGGCCCTCCACGGTGACAGGGGCGGGGCAGCTGAGATAGGCCTGGAGAGTGACGGCGTAGAAAAACCGCATATCCACCGTGTAGAAGCCGCGGTTGAAGCTGACGGGCTCCACATCCACGTACACATACAGCAGCCGGGCGCTGCCGCCCTTCACGGACAGGGCGCGGTTGATAACGTCCACATACTGCATCTTGGGATAGAACCGCAGGTCCTCTACACAATCCTTGTCACGGCAGGAGTCGTAGATCTTTCGGGTGTGGATACAGACTGCCTCCCGGACGCCTTCGCAGTCCGACACGGGACCGGGCATGACTTTCTCGGGCATGGTGATACCTCCTAATAAGTAACTGGGTGAAAGCATGGTGTCTTTCAATCCAGTGTATGCCGGGCGGCGGGGAAGGTGCGGAAAGAGCCGCTCCGGTGGAAAAAGCCGCTGCGGAGAGCGTCGTCCGCAGCGGCGTATGGAGGGGAATTTCTGCGCGCCTGGCAGCCTAGGCTTCCAGCAGGCGGATATAGTGATTGGCCTCCCGCAGAACGTGGTCCGCCAGCAGCGGCAGGATGATGGAGCGGATGCGGCAGGCCTCGATGCCTTCCACCCCGGCCTGCTTGAAGTCCCGGAACTTTTGGGTCAGCGCCAGGACGTTCCCGCAGCGCATAGTCTTGTCGTTGGCCGCCGACGCATTCTCCAGCAGGCGTTTGTAGTCCGCCGCGAACTCGCCTGCGGTATCGATGAGGGCATCCTCGCTGGGGTCCAGCAAGCCCCGGATGAACAAGGCATGCTCCATCATGATCTGATTCCAGAAAAGCTCTTCGTTGTTTATTTCCTGGCAGCGGCAGCTGTCGCCTTCTTCCAAAGCGGTCAAATGCGCGCGGTAGTGGCGGGCTTCCCGAAGAATGTGGGCCAGCAGCAGCGGATAGTTGGCGGTGGCGAGACAGCAGGCGTTGACGCTGCGTAAAAGCCGCTCCTTGAAAGAGATAAGGCCGTCTGCCAGCCGCAGCCCGTCCCGGTTCAGTTGGCGCACCTGCCGCAACAGGGCCGGGGAGAAGCAGGGCTCCGCGTCACACCCGCAGCATGTCAAGCGCTTTTCCCGGGCGGTCAGTCCCCGGTTGATGGCGATCCCGGTGAAACGCTGGGTCTGACATTCGGCCCGATCAGTGAATTCGGTGAACAGCTCACCGGATTCCACCACACAGCACCGTGCCACATGATCGCTCAGCGCGATGGACCGGGACAAAAGCGATTCAAAGCTTCGTAAAAACCACTCCGCCTCTTTTGCCAGATTCCCGTTGGGTGGGAGAAAGCCGGCTTTCAGAAAGTATGCGTGTTCCTTCATAATACGCGCGAAAAATAAATGCAGCTCCAGGGAATGAACCACGTAATCCTGGGTTCTGTCCATCATTCATACGCCTCCTCATGACGATCCATGATAGGGCAGTATATGGAAAGAACGTGCTGTCAGTGCATGGGTTCACTCCCGCTTCAAATCCCCTGTGGCGGGATTATCCAGCAGCTTGCCTTCCCCTGTGAACCGGGAGCCGTGGCAGGGGCAGTCCCAGGAGTGCTCCTGGGGGTTCCATTTCAAGGCACAGCCCATGTGGGGGCAGCGGGGAGATGTCGGCGTCAGCAGGTTTACAGTGGCTTTTGCCATGTTGGAGAAAAGCCGGGGACGCAAAGATGTTCGGGACGGGGAGAATACCTCGGCGTAGGGATTTTTTCTTCCCAGCACCAGGTCGCACAGGAGCATGGCTGCCGCCATGGAAGAGGTCATCCCCCATTTGTTGAAGCCGGTGGCCACAAAAAGGCCCGGCGTATGCCTGCTATACTGGCCGATATAGGGCACGCCGTCCAGACTCATGCAGTCCTGGGCAGCCCAGCGGCAGACTTCCCGGGACTGGGGATAGTGAGCCGAGGCAAAGGCCTCCAGCTCCCTCCAGGCGCCGCCCTGGCTGCCGGTGCGGTGGGCGCCGCCGCCCAGAAGCAAATAACCTTGATGATTTCGGAAGGATAATCCGCCTTCCGCCTCATCCACATACATGCCGTCCAGCGCCGGCCCGCCGTCCAGGGCCAGCACATAGGAACGGTGTTGATACAGCTTTAAAAAATAGCCGCCGTGCTTGTTCAGAAGGGGAAAGTGGGTGGCTACGATGATTTTTTCGGCCCTAATGCTGCCGCGGTCTGTGACCACGGTATTCCCTTGAAAGGCCCGGACTGCCGTGTGCTCGCGGACGGGGAGGTCCCGGGCGATGCCGGCGGCGAACTTCAGCGGGTGAAACTGGGCCTGCCGCTCCAGCTTGACGGCGCCGGCTACCTGGAAAGGAAGGGGCGGCTTGCCGGTGTATTCCGCCCGGACGCCGATCTCCTCCAGGGCCCGCAGCTCCCGCTCCAGCTTATCCGGGCTGCTGACGGAATAGACATAGGAGGGCTTTTCCTCATAATCACAGGGGAACACCCTGCACAACTGCCGGTATCGCCTGAGTGCCGCGTCGTTGGCCTTCCAGTACGACCGGGCGGCGTCCGGACCGAATTGCCGCAGCAGCCTGTCGTAGATGAGGCCGTGCTGCACGGTGAGCTTTGCCGTGGTGTTGCGGGTGATGCCGCTGCAGATGGTGTCGGCTTCGATGAGAAGGCATTGGACGCCGGCTTGGACCAGGGCATATGCGCATAAAAGACCTGCCAGACCTCCACCGATGATCAGCACGTCGGTTTTTGCGTCTTGCTCCAGAGAGGGAAAGGAGGGCAGGGCGGTATCCGCCCAGAGAGAGTCCATCATAATCATCACCGGTGCCTAGTATGTGCAGCAGGAAGAAAACCATTGGCGGAAATAAGAGGAACTTTTGAAAATGTAATCTACTTTACACCCTAGGTATACACGCATTGATGTTTACCGAAAGCCCCCTTATAATGGACTCAATACGAGGCGGGCTTTCAGGCGCGGAGGGCTGCCGACAAGGTGTGTGAAAGATGAAACGTGACAAGATCAAACTGATTTCCGCAATGACCATTCTGGGCACCATCAGCATTGTGCGCAGAAATATTCCGTATGCGTCAAGCGTTGTCTCCCTTGTCAGAGGCTTGATCGGGTGCTTATTTTTGCTGCTCCTGCGGCTTGTACAGAAAAAACCCATGAATCTGCCCAATATCAGAAAAAATTTCTTTTTGCTGTTTGTGTCCGGCGCGCTGCTTGGCATTAACTGGATCGTTTTGTTTGAAGCATATCTTGTGCATGATTCCTTGATAGAGCGTATTGCGTAAAAATCCGTGCGTCAAGGATGCTTTGCACCGCTGCGCGGCTTCGTCCTTGACCCACATATTTTCACGCAATGTATTGTATTCAAGGAATCAATATACATCTGTGCTGCCGGACGGCATCTGGAAAGGGCTAAGCGACTTATGAAGGTTCAGCAATCTACGAAATAGCTATGACGGCGCCCTTGCGGCGATCCACGAGGATAGACGGTAGTGCTGGCGGAGAACCATTGTCCTGTGGTACCCAATCCACGTATAACAGAGTGGCCAATGGCGGAAATCTGCATCGTCTTAGCCCCTTTCAGATGCCGTTTGGTATTCTGCTCATAACAGCTTTTCAATATCGCTGTCAGGATTCTTCCATACCCGCTCAAAGCGGTAGTCATAGAGGAAGAAATGCACCATGCGGTCAAGGTGGGTTTGATCCTCCAGATGCGTCTTATCAAACCCGATCAGCAGGAGATCGTCAAAGTCACCAGGCTTTTCTTGAAACTTTGGAATCACGGGAATTTGTAGTTTTCCTTTGCCGGGAAATTGATTGCGGAGCAGGGATTGGCTGGTACGGTAGTTGTAATTTTCTTCGGTCATGTGGAACCTCTGTACATAGTAAGGAATAAGTCCTTCTATATGCAGGCCCCAAAATAGAAAAAGTTGCACATTTCCGTGCAACAGAATCAAAAACTTTACAAATATGCAATAAAAAATCGGTGAGTCCTTTCAGGACTCACCGATGGTCGGAGTGTAATTATAGGATCTCAAAAAACACAGATATATCAATGGTTTGCTGGTAGTCGGCAAGAGGTATTCATCCTGAGAAAACAATTTTAACGCTACCACCCAATTTTGAGCGGTGACTTATTCTTTTGCAAACTTTTCAAAAGCAAATTTACGTATATTAGGGTAAGCTGACTTGTCAACCTGTCTGGCAGCAGTAACAAGGCCACGTAGACGCTGACGACTTTTTTTATCAGTGGGATTATTGCGAAGATATTCATGTTCAAACATAATCTTTTTCCTAAGTGAGTTCTTGACGGTGGCTTTGCCCTCACTATTGATAATAACACCCGTCACCAATTTAGGATATGTTCTGGAATACCCTTTCACTTTTTTTCGGGAAACTTGGTAATTATATTTTCGGATAAGGGACAATACCGTTTTTCTAAATTCCGAGGATATGTTATGTTCGCTCGAAAATACCACATCATCTACATAGACAGTCATTATCACATCGTTATTATCTGACAACGCCTGTAATTCATCAAACATTTTGTGATTAACCAGATATGAAAGGATTTGACTTGTTGGAGCTCCAGAGATCAGATGATTATAGCATTTAACTCCTTTAGCTGCCAGAAAATCGTAAACTTCCGAAAGGAACTTTTGATCGAGCTTTTTAAGATCGATTGTTGTTAAGTTAGTCAGTACCTCGGCAACATCAGGAGAACAGCACAAATCTTCAAAGAAAAAGCGATAAACTGTTTCTCTGCTGATCGAAGGGAAAAATGCAGTCAAATCAATCTTATATAGATTCCGAGTGCCCTCGCCCAAATGCTGGCGAGCATTATCGGAGTATGATTTTCCCTTAATACCGGAAAAAACATTATCGGGCACTTCAATTTTTCCCAATAATGTTTTTATGCGTTTTTGTACAGTTTTCAATTCGGCCTGTGGAGGTTCAATAAGCCGAGGCTTTTTAGACATATCTACATAGGGACTAATCATCGAAACAACATAGTCTTGTTTTAACAAATCCCCATCTTTAATATGTAGAACATATTTTAGCATTTTTTTAGATTGAATTCCGTATAGTGGGCAATCAGTATATTTCAAAAGGCATTACACCTCAATTCTTAAAATGTGCTGGTGTTAGCTGTTGACTACTTTACCGATTATCCAACGGACAAAATCGGGAAGTAGTTCAGGGCAGCAAAAGGATACAGCCAGTACGGCTACTGCAATCAGTACAATGATGATCACAGCAACAGGAACATGAGAGCGAGTCTCATTCGTGGAAACCTTGTTATTGTCACCGTAAACATTGATATTGATGACAATATTGGGCTTGTCCGCTTTCTTCACGGAATTCACCTCCTTGTTATTATTGGCCCTCAAAATTGAGGGGACTTCCCATCCGCCAACAACAAGGAGATATTGCAGCCTTATATCCTAAAATCACACCAGCACAAATCCGACTTCCCAAACAGTTTGTTCTGCTCGGTCTAACACCAAATCACTTGACACGGTCACAACGAAACACACATACATACTGACTACAAGTGCAGTCACAGTGTTACCGTGTTCGTGTGTCACTGTGTCGGGGTGACGAGGTGCTGATGGCACTTCTGCCGGAGAAAATGCATCCTTACCCATAGGTACGATGCCGCCCGCGTTTTGATCACGAGCCAAACGAAGTCTGATCTGACCGCTCGTACTGACAATGTAATTATATCACAATAGGTCGAAAAAGAAAATAATAAATTGTAAATTCCACCCAGAGAGACTATGGGTGGCGTTTTCATACACCACAATCTGAAAGGAGGAGATACCCTATCTGCTGCCAGCCATCGGGCTGGTTTTTTTCATTTCACAACAAAGGAGGTTTTTTAGTGGCAGACGATAAAAAGACCATCAGCCCCGATGTGGGTACTCCCACCGAGGTCCCGGAGCAGCCCAACCCCGCTCCCGATCTGGCCGATGCCACCGCTCCCGCCCCGCTGGGGCCGGAGGCGCTGACCGTAGAGGAACAGCTCATTTTGGAGCATGAGGGACAAGCCGCACTCTTTGAAATGGGCGAGGCCGTACCCGATCCCGCCGACGCTGTTACCCACGCCGAGGTGGAGGAGCCTGCCGCGCCCGAAGTCCCCAAGGCTGAAAAGGAACAGGAGCAGCCGCTCACTCCCGGCAAGGACGATCCTACCCCGGCACATTCCGGCAAGGTGTTGAATTTTTCCGCCGCCCGTGACGAGGCGGCCGAGGAGGAGAAAAAGGCGGTCAAGCAAAAGCCACCCACGGAAAAGGACAAGACCACCAAACCAGGCAGAGGGCGTCCGCCCAAGGAGGGCAAGGCCGCTCCCGATAAGGCCAAGCCGCCCAAACCTCGGGACAAAAAGTCCCAAAGCAAGCCCACCCCGGAGAAGCCTGCCGTGGATAAGGGCGGCGCTCCCGCTGGCACGGAGGTCACGCCGGAGCCGTCTGCGCCCCGTGACGCCACCCGTGCCGAAAAAGAGGAGATCGTCTATCTCAATCTGTCTGACCTGCATCCGTTCAAAAATCATCCCTTTGGTGTCCGGGACGATGCGGAGATGCAGGGGCTTGTGGAGTCGGTCAAGGCAGCGGGCGTCAATCAGCCTGCGCTGGTGCGTCCCCGTGAGGATGGCGGCTATGAGATCATCGCAGGCCACCGCCGCCAGCGGGCAAGCGAGCTTGCCGGATTTGCGAATATGCCGTGTATCGTCCGCAACATGACGGACGATGAAGCCATCCTCGCCATGACGGATGACAATCTCCGCCACCGTGAGCGCATTTTGCCCACGGAAAAGGCGCAGTCACTCAAAATGCAGGTGGAGGCCATCAAGCACCAAGGCAGCCGCCCCGGCGAGGAGGACAAGGATGCCGGAAAACGCTCCACGCAGGTCGTAGGAGATCGCAACGGCATGAACTACAAGCAGGTGCAGCGGTATATCCGCCTGACCGAGCTTGTGCCGGATTTGCAGAAAATGGTGGACGAGAAAAAGCTGGCGTTCACCCCGGCGGTGGAGATCTCATTCATCCGCCCCAAAAATCAGAGGTATATCGCCGTGTCCATCGAGGGGCAGCAGTCCTCGCCCTCGCTGTCGCAGGCACAGAAAATGCGGGAGCTGGACAAGGACGGCAGGCTCAACGGCGATGTGATCGACGGTATTCTGTCGCAGGAGAAAAAGGAGGTAGACAAGGTGATCATCAATAGTGCGGAACTGGAAAAGTATTTCGGCAAGGACAAGTCCCCGAGGGAAATGAAAGACAGGATCATTTCTCTGCTGGATGACTGGAAAGCCAAGCAACCGCCCGAGCTGGGCAAGCCCGAAAAGAAAACGGATCTTGAAAAATGACCTTGGGACTTTTTGTCCCGAGGTCTTTCGTTTATGAATGGAGGTTTTTACAATGAAACGACCCCTCGCGTATATCACCGCCGCATGGTGCGGCAGCGACCACGAAAACATGAAGCTGGCGGCGCAGTATTGCCGCACGGTGTATGAGGCGGGCTTTTCGCCTATCTGCCCGACGCTCTATCAGCCGCTTTTCCTCAATGACGCCGTTCCCGAGGAGCATAAGAGCGGTATCGACATGGGGCGCGACCTGCTCCGCCGCTCTCATGTGCTGGTGGTGTGCGGTCATACCGTCACCGAGGCCATGAAGAACGACATCGCCGTTGCCCAGCGGCTGGGGATCACCGCCACTACCCTTGAGGGCATATTGACCGTCAAGGGACAGGGGCGCAGATAAGATGACGGCGCTCCGGCTGGGGAGCCTGTTTGACGGGATCGGCGTGTTCCCGCTGGCGGCGGTGCGCTGCGGCATTGAGCCAGTATGGGCAAGCGAGATTGAAAAAGCCCCTATCTCCATCACCAAGCGCCACTTTCCCGATATGGTTCACTTGGGGGATGTGACAAAGCTGGACGGGCGGGATCTCCCGCCCGTCCATATCATCACCTTTGGCTCACCGTGTCAAAATCTCTCGCAAATCGGCAACCGCAAGGGGCTTGCGGGAGAAAAGTCCAGCCTGTTTTTTCAAGCCATCCGCATTATCCGTGAAATGAGGGAGGCGACAAATGGTCTATTTCCAGCAATCGCTGTTTGGGAAAACGTCATGGGAGCGTTTTCATCAAATGACCGGATGGATTTTAGAGCCGTCCTATCCGCTTTCACAGACGCCGATGTTTCAATGCCTGCTTCTGGAAGATGGGCAGGAGCCGGAATGGTGCGAGGGCGAACGCCTGACCTCTCTTGGCGGCTCATGGATGCCCAGTATTGGGCAAGCCCCCGGCTGGCACGACGGCAGCGTATCTTTCTTGTGGCAGACTTTGGAGGACGGCGCTCCCACGAAATACTTTTTAAGCCCCGCACAATGCAGTCACTTTCTGCATCTGGCAGAGATAGCGGGCTGCCCGCCGCCTGCGGAGATCGAGGCTCTTTTATTGAAGCAGGGCGGCGCGTACCAGTTACCCGACCCTTTCAATGCTTCCGTATGCGGGCATCCGCCAAGGAGCGGACGGAAACAGCGTTCCGAAACAGCTTCGGACTGCCAACTGACCCTTTTCCCACTCTGTTAGCGGGCGGCATTTCGCCCTTTGCCTTTTGGTATGAGGACGATCCCTCCGGGGGCTGCGTCCGCTTTCCCACGGAAACGGAATGTGAACGGCTCATGGGGCTGCCGGAGGGCTGGACAAGGTACGGCGCGGACGGCGAGGAAATTCTATCCTCCCACCGTTACCGGGCATTGGGAAATGCCATCGCGCTGCCCTGTGCCGAATACATCATGGCGGGGATCGCGGAGGCGCTGACAAAAGGAGGTGCAAATGACGGTATTTGAAGCCTACATTACCAACCTCGGCAAATACTCCGAGGGGCAGCTTGTGGGCGAAACGCTGAAATTTCCGGCTACCACGGAGGAGGTGCAATCGCTCTTAAAGAACATCGGCGTGGACGGTGTGCGGTATGAGGAGCTTTTCATCACCGCCTTTGACGGCGATGTGATGGGCTTATACGACTATCTCACCGAGTATGAAAACTTGGACGAGCTGAACCATCTGGCGCATCTCATTTCCGAGCTGGACAGCGACGAGATCGAAACGCTGGAGGCCGTACTCAATAAGGGCGACCATACTTCCAGCGTGGCGGACATCATCAACCTTGTTCACAATCTGGACTGCTACGATCTGCACCCCGGCGTGACCGACGATGAAACGCTGGGGCGCATCTATGTAGAGGACATGGAGCTGTTGGATGTGCCGGATAATGTGCTGCCCTACTTCGATTTTGAAGCCTATGGGCGGGATATGCGGATCAACGAGGGCGGCCACTTCGCCCCCACGGGCTATCTGACCCGCAGCGGCGACTTTAAGGAGGTGTACCACGGCATCGAGGATATTCCTGCCGAACACCGCATTTTTGCGTACCCCAAATTGAATATCCGGGAGCAGATGGCGGCCTACAAGGAGGTCATAGACCGTTCCTCTTTGGAGGGCGAACGCCTGCACCCGAGAAAGGAGCATGATGACCGCTGACCTTGGGACATTTTGTCCCGAGGTCATATTTCTACCAGAGAGGAGGCGATGACGGCTGGTAGACGAGGATATTTCCCGGCGCACGATTGCCGTATCGGTAAAGGCGTCGAAGCTGACCGCTCGGGGGCTTGCCTTTTTCTGCCCTGGTGTTTGGCATTTGGAGCATTTACCCGTAGTAGAGGGCAAAGAGAAAGGATTTCTCCAACACCGGGTAGAAACCACTGCGTCCGGTGTCATTTTAGCGAAAGCGGGCAGGAATGCCCTTTACAGGATTAGTAGTAGCAGAAAAAGAGAAACAAACTTTTGTGGTTGCAGTTTTCCAAAAAAGTGGCGGACGGAAGTGAGAGAAAGTTTGCAGTCACGGAGAGCAAGTTTCTACCACGGTGCCAAAATCCGCAATTCTGCAGTTTTCTTTCGCTTCCACGCAAGCGTGAAAGCTCAATCATTCCGCAGCTCCTCCTCTCCCCAAAAAGTCTTTGACTTTTCGGGGGGCCTGATAGGGGAGAACGAGCGAACAACACCAGCGCCGCAAGTGGGACAAGCCACCCCACGGCCACGATCCGCAACCGGACAAGTTGGCCGCTTGCCCCTCCGGGCCGCCGCACCCCAGCGGGAGCGTCGCGCCGAGTATTGCTGTCTTATGACGGGCCAAGGAAATGTGCGTGGCGCTCCCGACTACCTTGGGACAACTTGCCCCGAGGAGGTGGCGAAAGGCGAAAGGCCAGCGCTCTTTACGGGCGCTGGCTTTTTCTGTTTCCCCAGCGGACAACGGGAATACGGATCGCAGATTGTTTTACTGTCACGAAAGGAGTGCGCTATGGCCGAAGCAACTTGCCGAGAAGAATATACATACCAAGTCGGAAAAATCACATTCATTGTCACGCCTGTCTACAAAGACGAGGGCGAGCCTATGCGTGACATTCTTTTGAAACTGATGCTGGCTGATTTAGAACCAGCATAACTGCTCCATCGACATCCTTAACATGGGCGGTCGGCAGAGGTATAATATAGATAGGATAAAACCTCTTGCTTGACTGCGGGAAGGAGGATATTTTGAAACAGTCAAGTAAGAAAATTACCCTCGGCACAGCCGCTCTTTATTGCCGCTTGAGCCGTGACGATAACATGGACAACGAGTCCAACAGCATCAGCAATCAGAAAAAGATACTGCAAAAGGCCGCCAAGGACAAGGGATATTCGGACACGATCTTCTTCGTGGATGACGGCATTACCGGCACTACCATGAAGCGTCCGGGTTTTCAGAAAATGATAACCGCAATCGAAGCCGGGTATATCTCGGCGGTATTCGTCAAAGACCTGTCCCGGCTGGGCCGCAACTACATTGAGGTCGGCAAGCTGACCGAGGAGTTTTTCCCGCTCCATGATGTGCGGCTGGTGGCTGTGTCGGATGGCGTGGATAGTGACGAGGGCGAGGACGATTTCACCCCGTTCAAAAATATCATGAACGAATACTACGCCAAGGACATTTCCAAGAAGCGCCGGATCGTCAACAAGATGAAAGGCAACGCTGGTATTCCGCTTTCACCGCCGCCCTATGGCTACATCAAAAACCCGGACGATCCCCGCTTTTGGGTGGTCGATCCCGAAGCTGCCGATGTGGTGCGCCGTATCTACCGCATGGCGCTGGAGGGATACGGACTGGCTGAAACCGCCGCCGCTCTCGGTGCTGATGGCATCGTCAATCCTACCTATTACTGGCGCAGCAAGGGTACAAGCCGGGGCGGCTCCAAGAGCACCTTGGAGCCTACCAAGTGGGGGCACACCACAATCAAGAAAATCCTTACCACACAAGAGTATTGTGGCGATGTGATCAACTTCAAAAGCTACTCCAAATCCTACAAGATGAAAAAGCGGATTGAAAACCCGGAAGAAAACCGGGCGATCTTCCTCAATGTTCACGAGGCCATCATTGATCGGCCTACTTGGGAAAAGGTACAGGCGCTGAAAGCCGGGACACGGCGCAAGCGTCCTACCGTTACCCAAGAGCCAAGCGTTTTTTCCGGCGTGATGAAGTGTCCCGAGTGTGGCGGCAATTTGAACTTCCATTTTAATCAGAATAACCATGACATCAAGTTTTTCAGTTGCCAAAATCATAATTCGGGACTGCGTAAATGCTCGTCTACCCACTATATCCGTCTGGACTTCTTGGAGCAAGTCGTTCTCTACGAGGTGCATCGGCTGGCCTGTTTCGCCAACGAGTATGAAAACGACTTTATCAAGGCTATGGTGGGCCGCTCGGCAAAGGTGGCTGAAAACGAGCGGGTACGCAAAAAGCGGGAGCTGGATGCGCTACTGGCCCGTGACCGGGAATTGGATACGCTCTTTGAACGGCTGTATGAGGACAATGTTTCCGGCAAGATTGACGATGCCCGGTTTGCGAAAATGGCAAAGCGTTATGAACAGGAGCAGGGTGAAAACGCCGGGCGTATTAAGACCCTGCGGCTGGAAGTGAAAAAGCTGGACGAAAAGCGTATGGATGTGGAGGACTTTTTGGAAACGGTACGCCGCTATACGGACGCCACTAAAATCACCAAGCGCATGGTAGCCGAACTGATAGACCACATTGAGGTATATCCAGCGGTCAAGGAGGATGGTGTAACCAACCAGCGGGTGACAATCCACTACAACTGCATCGGCGTGTTTGAGGTGCCGGATCGCCGGAAAATCCCTGAGCGGGATATTCTGCTGGAAACAAGACGAGGCGTAGCATTAAGCTACGCCCCGGCAGAGGTTGCGGTATAAGATTGGAAATAAAAAATGCGGAGTGCCCGTTACAGGATACTCAGATCCTATAAGGACACTCCGCATGGTCCGAGTGGCGGGAGTCGAACCCACGGCCTCATGGACCCGAACCATGCGCGCTACCAACTGCGCTACACCCGGATACAGCGACAACTATTATACGGAATTTCCAATGCAATGTCAAGGTCATATTGCGGAAAAACCTCTCATAGGTTTAAAAGAAGACCGAAGAAAGGGAGGGGTGGGTATGGCTATACGGCGGACACGGCGGAAGAAAAACACGTTTTCGGTTGAAAAACGGATTCGAAGCAGCGGGGCGGCTGTCCGGAAGACGGACTTGAGCACCCGGGAACGGCGCTGGCTGGCGCAATTGGTTGCTTGCGGCGGAATCTTTATCTTGATCGTGGCAGCAAAACTGCTCCTGCCCGGCCATTTGGAGGGCGCGCGAACGAGGCTGCAGAGCGTGTTGGAACAGAATATGGACATTCGGGAGGTATTTTCCGCAGTGGGGCAGGCGGCGGCCGGAGAAAAGCCTGTTGACAAGACATTGGATGAAGTCTACCAGGCGGTATTCCATCCCCAGGAGCGGAGTGAAGCGCTGCAAACAGCGGTGCTGCTGCAGGAAGTGCCCGGGCTCTCCAAAAACCGTGCCATGGACAGCCTGCGCGCTTTTCGGACAGAACGGGAGAAGACCGGAGAAGGCGGAGAAGCAGCCGATGGTGAGACAGGCGCCGGAGCGCTGGCCCTTGTGCTCTATTCTGATCAGAATCTGCCGGAACAGGTCAGCATGGAGCAGGCTATTTTGGGCTTTGCCTACTGCACGCCGGTGGTTGGGACGATCTCCTCCGGTTTCGGATACCGGGAGCATCCCACAGAGGGAGAGGAGCGGTTCCACTACGGGCTCGACCTGGCGGCAGACACGGGGATGGCTATCGCCTGCTTTGCGGACGGGACCGTGAAAGCGGTGGGAGAGAGCAGCAGCTACGGCAAATACCTCATTGTTTCCCACGAGGGAGGCTATGATACGCTGTACGCCCATTGCAGCCGCATTGAAGTTTCCTCCGGCACCAAGGTGAGCTTGGGACAGACCATTGCGCGGGTAGGGGATACCGGCATTGCCACGGGGCCGCACCTGCACTTTGAGCTCCACCGGGACGGAGTGTATCTAAACCCGGTCTACTATGTGGCTGTTTAGAGAAAAATTGCAGGTCAGCGGCGGCTTCTGGCTGCTGCTGGGATGGTTTCTCTATGCCAATGGCTGGCAGCTGCTGGCGGCGGTCCTGGCTGCCGCTGTCCTCCACGAGTCTGGCCACTGGCTGGCGCTGCGGCTCATGGGGGCGAGAGTGGCGTCTGTGGAGATCAGCGTGTTCGGCGCGGAGATGCGGACGGTAGGGCGGCTTTCTTACGGCGGAGAGCTGTTGGCGGTGCTGGCGGGGCCGGCGGTCAATCTGGCCGCGGGCGTGCTGTTGGCTGCGGCAGGGGAGCCGTGGCTGGAGGCGGCCGGTGCTCAAGTAGTGCTGGGCCTATTCAATTTGCTTCCGGTGCGCCCGCTGGATGGCGGCAGGGCGTTGGCTCTGGCAGTCAGCTGGGCGGCGGGACCGGCGGCGGGGGAGCAGGCCGCGGAATGTGTGAGCTTTTTGACGGCGTCGCTGCTGGCCTGCGGGACTGTCTGGCTCATGATAAAGACGGGAGGCAGCTTGTGGCTGCTGCCGGCAGTGGTGGGGTTTGCAGCCTCCGCCGGGAGAGAACTTGCGGGAAAGCGCACTTTTTTGTAAAATAATGCTTGCAATGAGCGTGCAATTATGGTATCCTATCATGGCTACAAAAGGGCGGTCCTCTGCCGTGCACGCGCTGAAAGCGCCATTGTGCCATGGAAAAGCGGCATGAACACCTATAATTTAGGAGGAAAATCCATGGATCTCATCAAAGAACTGAACAAGGAAACCCTGCAGAACGAAGTGCCCAGCGTCCAGATCGGTGACACCGTCCGCGTGCACGTGAAGGTCAAGGAAGGCTCCCGTGAGCGTATCCAGGTGTTCGAGGGCACCGTCATTGCCAAGAAGCATGGCGGCATCGAAGAGACCATCACCGTCCGCCGCATTTCTTACGGCATCGGTGTGGAAAAGGTGTTCCCCGTTCACTCTCCCTCCATTGCCACCATCGAGGTCGTCCGCAGCGGCGACGTCCGCCGTGCCAAGCTGTATTATCTGCGTGGCCGCGTGGGCAAGGGTGCCAAGGTCAAGGAGAAGCTCTAAGAAAGAGACAAGAAGAGAGGCGTTTACGCCTCTCTTTTTTGTTTGCTTGACGGGGAAAAGCTCTTGTGATTCATCCGGTTCTTTGTTATACTATTTAAATTAAACTGGAAGAGGATTGCGGTTATGGATGACATCATGGAAAAGGAGTCCCGGGAGGACCAGAGCTGGTACAGCTGGCTGCGGACATTGGTATGCGTGGTGCTGGCCACGGTGCTGGTTTTTACCCTGGTGGTCCGTATCGTTCGTGTGGAAAGGCAATCTATGCGGGAGACTCTGCAAAACGGAGATATCCTGCTGACGGTGAACCGGCATCTGGCGGGAGAGCTGAAGGCCGGAGATATTGTGGTGATAAAAAAGGAATACTTTGAGGATGGAAAGCCCATTGTCAAACGGATCATCGCCACAGAGGGGCAGACAGTGGACATCGACTTTGACGCCGGCGTGGTGTATGTGGACGGCCAGGCTCTGGAGGAGGACTATATCCGGGAGCCGACCTATCTGGACGAGGGACTGGAATTTCCCATCACGGTGCCGGAGGGCTGCCTGTTCCTGCTGGGGGACAACCGGAACAACAGCATGGACAGCCGTTATCCCGACCTGGGGCCGGTGGATGTCCGCTGTGTGATCGGCAAGGCGGTGGTGCTGGTGTTCCCGGGCAAGACCGCGGAGACCGGCAAACGTGACTTCGGCCGCATCGGCGGACTGTGAGGAGCAAATCATGCGGGAAAAGCAACAGGAAGAAAATAAAAAAGAAAACAGCCGGGAACTGTATGAATGGGTCCAGGCCCTGGTGGGCTCCGTGCTGACGGTGGTGCTGGTGTTCACCTTCGTCATCCGCCTGATCGGCGTGGACGGACACTCCATGGTCCCTACATTGCAGGACGGAGACCGGCTGCTGGTGCTGAACTCCATGCTGTACAGCGATTACAAGTATGGTGACATTGTTGTCCTGCGGAAAGAGGCCTTTTTGGAGGAGCCTATTGTCAAGCGGGTCATTGCCACAGAGGGGCAGACAGTGGACATCGACTTTGACGCCGGCGTGGTGTACGTGGACGGCCAGGCTCTGGAGGAGGATTATATCAACGAGCCCACCTATTTAGAGGAGGGCACGGAATTTCCCCTGACGGTGCCGGAGGGCAGTATTTTCGTCATGGGTGACAACCGCAACCGTTCCAGCGACAGCCGGGATTCCCGGCTGGGTACTGTGGATACCCGGTATGTCATTGGCAAGGCGGTATTTTTGGCGTTCCCCGGTGCCAATGAGGCCACGGGGAAGAAGGAGCTGAGCCGCATCGGCGTGATCGCCTAAGTTTTCATGAGCGCGTCAGCGCATGGAGGTTTTTGTGAATATTCAATGGTATCCCGGTCATATGACCAAGACCCGGCGCATGATCGCGGAGCAGATCAAAAACGTGGACGCCGTGTGTGAGATCCTGGATTCCCGTATTCCGGTGTCCAGCCGGAACCCGGATGTGGACGAGCTGACGGCGGGGAAGCCCCGGCTGGTGGTGTTAAACCGGGTGGACCAGGCGGACCCGGAGGCCACAAAGCGCTGGGCCGCCTATTTCCGCGGCAAGGGCTACGCCGTGCTGGAATCCGACGCCAAGGGCGGCATGGGCACGGCGAAATTCGCCGCCGCCGTCCGGGAACTGCTGGCGGACAAGCTGCGCGCCTACGCGGAAAAGGGCATGGCGGGCCGTGTGGTCCGTGTCATGATCCTGGGCATCCCCAACGTGGGCAAGTCCACGTTTATCAATAAAGTGGCGGGCCGCAAGACCGCCAAGACCGAGGACCGTCCCGGCGTCACCCGCTCCAAGCAGTGGGTGCCCATTGACAAGGGACTGGAGCTGTTGGACACGCCCGGCATCCTCTGGCCCAAGTTTGAGGACCAGAGCGTGGGACTGAACCTGGCCTACACCGGCGCTGTGAAGGATGATATTCTGGACGTGGAGACCCTGGGTTGTCACCTCATGGCCTATCTGGGGGAGAACTACCCCGACGCCTTGAAAGCCGCCTATAAGCTGCCTGCCATCCCGGTCCGGGAGGACGGGGAGAACGATGTGGCCTGGGGTTACCGCCTGCTGGAGGCGGCGGGCCGGAAGCGGGGCTTCCTGGTCTCCGGCGGCGATGTGGACACGGAGCGGATGGCGAAAATCCTGCTGGACGAATTCCGGGGCGCCAAGCTGGGCCGGTTCACCCTGGAGCTGCCGGAATGACGGAGGAAAACGACACGATGGACCTTTGGACCTATGAGCGTGAACAATGGGAAAACGGCTTTTCCGCCGTCTGCGGCGTGGACGAGGCGGGAGCCGGACCTCTGGCGGGGCCGGTATATGCCGCCGCTGTCATTTTGCCGAAAGAACTGGACATCCCCGGACTCAACGACTCCAAAAAGCTGACGGAGAAAAAACGGGAGGCCCTGTTTGACTTGATCACCGCCCAGGCGGTGGCGTACAGTGTTGCACGGGTGGAGGCGGCGGAGATCGACGAAATGGACATCCTCAACGCCCGGATGCTGGCAATGACCCGGGCTATCGACGGGCTTACTGTCCAGCCGGACCTGTGCCTCATCGACGGCAACCGGGACCACGGCAGCCGCTGCGCCATCCAGGCGCCCCACGTTACCATCGTGGGCGGCGACGGGAAGAGCGCCTCTATCGCGGCGGCGTCTATTCTGGCCAAGGTCAGCCGGGACCGATACGTGTCCACGGAACTGGACAGCCAGTATCCCCAGTACCAGTTCGCAAAGCACAAGGGCTACGGCACGAAGCTCCACTATGAGATGCTGGACCGGTTTGGCCCCTGTCCCCAGCACCGGAGGACATTTTTGAAGAAATGGGAGCAGAGAAAGCCATGACCGCCAGAAGCGCAGGCAATGCCGGGGAGGCGGAGGCTGCCCGGTATTTGCGGAAAAAGGGCTACACCCTCCTGGCCAGCCAGTGGCGCTGCCGGTTCGGGGAGCTGGACCTGGTGGCAAGAGACCGCGGGGGCACCATCTGCTTTGTGGAGGTGAAGCTCCGCTCCGCCGGAGCCATCGGATTGCCCCGGGAGTTTGTGGACGCCCGGAAGCAGGAACGGCTGCGCAGAGCCGCCGCTTGCTACCTCAGCACCCATGACCTGGATGCCCCCGCCCGGTTTGATGTGGCGGAGGTCTATACAGATGAAGGGCACCGCGTTGTCAAGCTGGAATACTTGATGGACGCGTTCCAATAAGACTTTTCCCGAGAGAAAGCGAGGAAATCAACATGAAATATTACAGCACACGGGACTGCACGCTGCGCTACGAGGCGGCGGAGGCCGTCAAGATGGGCCTTTCTCGGGACGGCGGCCTGCTGACCCCTGTGGAGATCCCCCAGATCGACGAGGCGTTTTTGCAGAGCCTGGTCCGCGCCCGCTATCAGGAGCGTGCCGCCAAGGTCATGGGCCTTTATCTGACGGATTACACCTATGAGGAGCTGTCTGCCTTCGCGGAAAACGCCTATGGCGGCGGAAAATTTGATACGGACGCCGTGGCTCCCGTCCGCACCGTGGACGAGACTACCCACTGCCTGGAGCTGTGGCACGGCCCCACCTCCGCCTTCAAGGATATGGCCTTGCAGATGCTGCCCCAGCTGCTCTCCGCGGCCCTCCGAAAGACCGGGGAGGACAAGACCGTCTGCATTCTGGTGGCCACCTCCGGCGATACCGGCAAGGCCGCCATGGAGGGCTTTGCCGATGTGCCGCAGACGAAGATCCTGGTGTTCTATCCCAAGGACGGTGTCTCCGCTGTCCAGGAGGCCCAGATGGTCACTCAGGAGGGAGACAATGTGGGCGTGTGCGCCGTGGTGGGCAACTTCGATGACGCCCAGTCCGGCGTGAAGCGCATTTTCTCCGATGTGGATATCCGGAATACCCTGGCGGACCGGGGCTATGTGCTCTCCTCCGCCAACTCCATCAACTGGGGTCGCATCCTGCCCCAGGTGGTGTATTACATCTCCGCCTACTGTGACCTGTTGCGGGATGGGAAGATCACCATGGGCCAGAAGGTGAACTTCTGCGTGCCCACCGGCAACTTCGGCGACATCCTGGCGGCATACTACGCAAAGCGCATGGGCCTGCCTGTGGGCAAGCTCATCTGCGCCTCCAACCGCAACGACGTGCTGACGGACTTCCTGCGCACCGGCGTCTATGACCGCAACCGCCCCTTCCACACCACCATGAGCCCCTCCATGGACATCCTGGTGTCCAGCAATCTGGAGCGTCTGCTCTTCGACCTCTCCGGCGAGAACGACGCCGAGGTCCGGGGATACATGGATGCTTTAGCGAAGGATGGAAAATACGAGGTGTCTGACGCCATCAAGGCAAAGCTCGCGGAGCAGTACTGGGGCGGCTTCTGCGGCGAGGAGGGCACAGCGGCCACCATCGCGGAGTACTACCGCAAGCACGGCTATCTCATTGACACCCACACTGCCGTAGCGGTGAACGTCATGGAGCAGTACCGCGCCGCCACCGGCGACGAGGCTGTGACGGTGTTTGTCTCCACCGCCTCTCCCTACAAGTTCTGCAATCACGTCCTCACTGCCATCGGCGAGACTCCGGCGGGGGACGGTATGGAGCTTTTGGACCAGCTGCACGAGGTGTCCGGCGTTCCCGTGCCCAAGCGGCTTGCGGCGCTGAAGGGCAAGGCCCGCCGCTTTGACTTGACGGCTGAAAAGCAGAATATGGAAAACGTGGTGCTGGACTTTTTGAAGTAATGCTCTTCTGCGCCCTGCCGAGACCCGGCTGGGAACGCATGAGCAGGAAGGAAAGGAGGGGGGCATTATGGCCCTCTATGCCATCGGGGACCTGCACCTCTCCCTAACCGCTGACAAATCCATGGAGGTGTTTGGCCCCGCGTGGGAAAACTACATGGACCGCATCGGGGAGAGCCTGTCCGCCTTAACGGCGGAGGATACCCTGGTGCTGGCGGGAGATACCTCCTGGGGTATCGACCTTGCGGAGGCGGAGGCGGACTTCCGGTTTTTGGAGCAGTTCCCCTGCAAAAAACTGCTGGTGAAGGGAAACCACGATTATTGGTGGTCCACGGTTTCCAAAATGAGCGCCTTCTTCGCGGAGAAGGGCTTCACCACCTTTGATTTTCTCCACAACAACTGCCGCGCCTATGGGGATTACGCCCTGTGCGGCACCCGGGGGTGGTTCCTGGAGGAGGAGCAGAAGCCTCACAACGCCAAGGTCCTCAACCGGGAGGTCATGCGGTTGGAGACCAGTCTAAAGGCGGCGGGGGGGAAGCCCATTTTGTGTTTCCTCCATTACCCGCCTTTGTACCAGGGGTATGAGTGTCCGGAGATTTTGAATCTGCTTGCAAAATACCGGGTACAGCAGTGCTGCTACGGCCATCTCCACGGTCCTGTCATCCGCCGCAGAGTGGAGGGGCAGCGGGGCGAAACGGCCTTTTCTTTGATCTCCGGGGACTATTTGGGATTTGTTCCGAAAAAAATTTGTGATTAACGGAAAAAAGGCTGGATTTTTCAAGAATTTTCTGTTAAAATATCTATTCGCACCGGCATTTGATCGGTGATGAACGGAGGAGTTAACATAATGAGTGTAAAAAGCTGCGAAAAAGTCGAAAAAAGTCAGGTCGCTCTGACCATCGAGGTCGGCGCGGCAGAATTTGAGGCCGCCATCGAAAAGGCATATCAGAAGATGCGCAAGAAGATCAACGTTCCGGGTTTCCGTCCCGGCAAGGCCCCCCGCAAGATCATTGAGGGCATGTACGGCGCAGAGGTGTTTTTCGAGGAGGCTATCAATAACGCGTTCCCCGAGGCCTATGAGGCTGCCGTCAAGGAGCAGGAGCTCCGCGTGGTGGGCTATCCCACGGTGGAGATGGTGGGCGAGTGCACGAAGGACGGTTTCACCTTCAAGGCTACCACGCCTGTGTATCCCGAGGTGACGCTGGGCCAGTACAAGGGCCTGTCCGCTGAGAAGGACGAGGTGAAGGTCACCGCCGCCGACGTCAACGAGCGCCTCAAGCAGCTCAGCGACCGCAACACCCGCCTGGTGAGCGTGGAGCGTGAGGCCAAGGAGGGCGACACCGCCGTCATCGACTTTGAGGGCTTCCTGGAGGGCAAGCCTTTTGAGGGCGGCAAGGGCGAGAACTACAGCCTGGAGCTGGGCTCCCACAGCTTTGTCCCCGGTTTTGAGGAGCAGGTCGTGGGCATGAAGGCCGGCGAGGAGAAGGATTTGGACATCACCTTCCCCGAGGACTACCACGCTGACCTGGCCGGCAAGGCCGTTGTGTTCAAGGTGAAGGTCCACGAGGTCAAGGAGAAGGAAGTTCCCGCGCTGGACGATGAGTTTGCCAAGGATGTCAGCGAGTTCGACACCTTGAAGGACTTGAAGGCTGACTTGAAGAAGAAGATCACTGAGGAGCGGCAGAAGGACGCTGACCGGGCCTTTGAGGACGCTCTGATGGAGCAGGTGGCTGCCAACATCACCGCCGATGTTCCCGACGCCATGATCGAGAACCAGGCCCGCCAGTTCCTGGACAACTTCAAGATGCAGATCGCCCAGCAGGGTATCCCCTATGACCAGTACATGAAGATGACCGGCATGGACGAGGCCAAGCTCCTGGCTGACGCCAAGGAGCCCTCCGAGCGTCAGGTGCGTCTGGACCTGGCCCTGGCTGCCATTATCGAGGCTGAGAAGCTGGAAGTCTCCGACGAGGACGTGGAGGCTGAGTTTAAGAAGATGGCCGAGCAGTACAACATGGACCTGGAGATGGTGAAGAAGTATCTGCAGGCCGACCAGGTGAAGGACCAGCTTCTGACCCAGAAGGCCGTGGCCGTGGTCGTGGACAGCGCCACCGCCATCAAGCCCGAGAAGAAGACCGCCAAGAAGACCACCAAGAAGGCCGAGAAGGAAGCCGAAGAGACTGAGACTGAGGCTAAGAGCGAGACTGAGGCCGAATAAGCCCGAATCTTTTCCTGCGACATTTTACAGATTCGACACATTCTCTCATGGTGCCTGTGGTATCATGAGAGAATGGTTTATAGGGCCAATAGCACTGGCCAGGCCACAAAAGATCGGAGGTTTTCGAAAGTGAGTTTAGTCCCTTATGTAGTGGAGCAGACCAGCCGCGGAGAGCGGTCCTACGACATTTTTTCCCGGCTGCTGAATGACCGCATCATTTTCCTGGGCGAGGAGGTCAACGCCACCACCGCCAGTCTGGTAGTGGCCCAGCTCTTGTATCTGGAGGCACAGGATCCCGACAAGGATATCCAGCTGTATATCAACAGCCCCGGCGGCTCCGTCACCGACGGTATGGCCATTTATGACACCATGCAGTACGTCAAGTGCGATGTGTCCACCATCTGTGTGGGCATGGCCGCCAGCATGGGCGCGTTTTTGCTGTCCGCTGGCACCAAGGGCAAGCGCATCGCCCTGCCCAACGCCGAGATCATGATCCACCAGCCCTCTGCCGGTACCCAGGGCAAGGTCACCGATATGGAGATCGACGTGGAGCATTTCCTGCGGATCAAGAATAAGCTGAATCAAATTATGGCTGAAAACACCGGAAAGACACCGGAAGAGGTCAAAGAGGCGTCTGAGCGGGATCACTGGATGACAGCCGAGGAGGCCAAGGACTTTGGCCTGGTGGATAAGATCATTACCGCCAAGAAGTAAGCTGGACTTCTCTTAAATTCCCAGAAACCGAGGTATAACCATGAACGACGACGGCAAGAAGACGCTCCGGTGCTCTTTCTGCGGCAAGCATGAAAATCAAGTGCACCGGATGATCCAGGGCCCCGGTGTACGTATTTGCGACGAGTGCGTCCACCTGTGCATGAGCATCCTGGACGATGGGTTTGACGACGCGCAGTCCGATGCCCTGGAGGATATGCCCGACCAGCTCCCCACGCCCCGGGAGATCAAGGACGTGCTGGACCAGTACGTCATCGGCCAGGACGAGGCCAAGGTGGCTTTGTCCGTGGCGGTGTACAACCACTATAAGCGCATTTTCTTCGGCGGGGACGAGGATGTGGAGCTCCAGAAGAGCAATATCTTGATGCTGGGCCCCACCGGCTCCGGCAAGACTCTGTTTGCCCAGACTCTGGCCAGAATTTTGAAGGTCCCCTTCGCCATCGCCGATGCCACCACCTTGACGGAGGCCGGCTATGTGGGCGACGACGTGGAGAATATTCTCCTGCGCCTGCTGCAGGCAGCTGATTTTGACGTGGAGCGGGCGGAGCATGGCATCATCTATGTGGATGAGATCGACAAGATCGCCCGCAAGAGCGAAAATACGTCCATCACCCGGGATGTGTCCGGCGAGGGCGTGCAGCAGGCCCTTTTGAAGATCGTGGAGGGAACTGTGGCCAATGTGCCGCCCCAGGGCGGCCGAAAGCACCCTCACCAGGAGTTCATCCAGGTGAACACCAAGAACATCCTATTCATCTGCGGCGGTGCCTTCGACGGCCTGGAAAAGATCATCGAAAAGCGCCTGGACCAGAAGAGTATCGGCTTTGGCGCCAATGTTCAAGGCAGGAAGGATAAGGACCTCAGCAGAATCCTTCATGAGGTCCAGCCCCACGACATTTTAAAGTTCGGTATTATCCCGGAACTGGTGGGCCGCCTGCCGGTCATCGCGCCGTTGAACGGCCTGCGCCGGGAGGACCTGGTCCGCATCCTGCAGGAGCCCAAAAACGCCCTGGTCAAGCAGTATAAAAAGCTGCTGGAATATGATGACGTGGACCTGGAATTTGAGCCGGAGGCCCTGGAGGCCATCGCCGACCAGGCCATCGCCCGGAATATCGGCGCCCGGGGCCTGCGAGCCGTAATGGAGGGGCTCTTGACCCAGATCATGTACGAGGTGCCTTCTGACCCCACTATCGTGAAGGTGCTTGTCACTCGTGACTGCGTGGAGGGGAAGGGACAACCGCAGTTGACCCGGGACCCCAACAAAGTCAGCTATTCCGTGAAACTGAACACCGGCAAGGGCGAGAAGCCGGCCTCTGGCTCTTCCACCCCCGCGTCGGCGTCTTAATGAGAAAACAGGGGACGCCGCATGGCGTCTCCTGTTTCATTTCCACCCCTGTAAAGGAGGGATTATCCCATGGAACCCACTACATTGAATATTCCCGTTCTGGCTCTTCGGGGCTTGACGGTTTTTCCCCATATGAGCTTGACCTTCGATGTGGAGCGTCGTATTTCCATCGCGGCCCTGGAACGGGCCATGGAGGGGGACCAGGACATCTTCTTGGTGACCCAGCGGGAGATCGGCGTTAACATGCCGGGGGAAACGGACCTGTACGCTGTGGGCACTGTATCACACATTGTGCAGATTCTGCGGCTGTCTGCCACCTCTGTCCGTGTAATGGTGGAGGGCCGCCAACGGGCCCACCTGCGGCGCCTGTGGCAGACGGAGCCCTTCCTCCAGGCCAATGTGGCCCTGCTGGAGGAGGAACCCACCAGCGCGGCCATGGGGGCCAGCCCCCGGACGGAAGCGCTGCTGCGGCAGACATATAACCTCTTCAACGACTATGCCCAGCAAGCCGGAAGCCTGCCAGAGGAGGTACTGACCACCGTTATGGATTGCCGGGATCCCGGGTATCTGGCGGACTACATTGCTCAGAACACTGCCCTGCGTTACACGGACAAGCAGGAGATCCTGGAGGAGCCGGCCCCCTTTATCCGTCTTCGGAAGCTGAACGCCTTCCTGGCCCGGGAAAATAATGTCCTGGGCTTTGAGCATGAGATGGAGGGGAAGGTTCGGGAGCAGCTGGCCCAGTCCCAGCGGGAGCAGATTTTGCGGACCCAGATCCGAGTCCTGCAGAACGAACTGGGTGAGGGGGATGACCCCGATGACGAGATCCAGAGCTACCGGGACCGCATCCAGGCTCTGCAGCTGGACGAGGATGCCACCAAGCACTTGATGAAAGAGGTCAATAAGCTTGCCAAGCAGCCCTTCGGTAGCGCGGAGAGCGGCGTTATCCGAAACTATTTGGATGTATGCTTGGAAATACCCTGGAATACGGAAACTAAGGAGCGCGTCAGTGTGGACGCTGCCAGAAAGGTCCTGGAAAAGGACCATTTCGGCCTTGAAAAAGTGAAAGAGCGCATTCTGGAGACCATCGCCGTCCGGCAGATGAATCCGGAGGGGAAAGGACAGATCATTTGTCTGGTGGGCCCTCCCGGCGTGGGTAAGACCTCCATCGCCATTTCTGTTGCAAAGGCTTTGAACCGCAAGCTGGCCCGCCTCTCTCTGGGTGGCGTCCGGGACGAGGCGGATATCCGCGGCCACCGGAAAACGTACATCGGTTCCATGCCCGGCCGCATCATCGAGGCCATCAGCCGCAGCGGCTCCATGAATCCTCTGCTGCTGCTGGACGAGATCGACAAGTTGGGCAACGACTACCGGGGCAATCCCGCTTCCGCTTTGTTGGAGGTGCTGGACAGTGAGCAGAATTACGCCTTCCGGGACCACTACCTGGAGCTTCCGGTGGACCTCAGCAAGGTCATGTTCATCACCACTGCCAACACCACGGAGACCATTCCCAGACCTCTTCTGGATCGCATGGAGGTCATCCAGCTTTCCAGCTATACCGATGAGGAAAAGCTCCAAATCGCCCGCCGCCACCTGCTGCCCAAGCAGATGGAGGAGCACGGCATCAAGAAAGGTGCCCTCCGGGTGGGGGACGATGTGCTGCGCGCTGTTATCCGGGACTATACCCGGGAGTCCGGCGTCCGTCAGCTGGAGCGGCGTTTGGCTGCCATCTGCCGAAAAGCTGATATGCGTTTGTTGACAGGGACTGTAAAGCGTGTCACCATCACAGAAAAAGAACTTCCGAAGCTTCTGGACTGCCAGCCGTTCCCGCCTGCCCTCCACACGGAAAAGGAGGAAGTCGGCGTGGTGAACGGCTTGGCCTGGACGGAGGCCGGCGGAGAGATTCTGGAAGTGGAGGTCAATGTCATGGAGGGCTCCGGCAAGCTGGAGCTTACCGGCAATCTGGGAGATGTCATGAAGGAATCCGCACAGGCCGCTCTCAGCTGCCTGCGCAGCCGGGCCGCGACATTGGGTATCGAGGCGGACTTTTATAAGACCAAGGACATCCACGTACATTTCCCCGAGGGCGCTGTGCCCAAGGACGGCCCCTCCGCCGGCATTGCCGTGACCACGGCCATGCTGTCCGCCTTGACGGGGCGGAAGGTCAAGGCTGGTGTAGCCATGACGGGCGAGGTAACGCTGCGTGGCCGGGTGCTGCCCATCGGCGGTTTGAAAGAAAAGACCATGGCAGCCCTGCGCAATGGCATTGGCACCGTCCTCATCCCTGTGGACAATGTCCGGGACTTGGAGGAGATCGACCAGACAGTAAGAGCCGCCCTGCGGTTCGTGCCGGTAGCCACGGTGGACGAGGTGTTTGCCGCCGCCCTGTGCCCGGAGTCTTCCCCGGCCTACCGGGAGGAGCCTGCCGCGGCGGCCTTTGCCGCCGTTGCCCGGGAGACCTCTAACGATACCGCCTTGCGGCAGTAAAGGAGAATTCCTATACATGTCTTTGAATTTTAACAAAGCGGAGTTTGCCCGTTCCGCCGGCGCCCGGGATGGCTTCTTACGGGACGGCCTGCCTCAGTTCGCTTTCGCGGGGCGTTCCAACGTGGGTAAATCCTCCGTTATCAACCGGCTGGTGAACCGGAAGAACTTGGCCTATGTGGGTGCTTCTCCGGGAAAGACCACCCAGATCAACTATTTCCTCATCGATGGAAAAGCCTATCTGGTGGACCTGCCCGGCTATGGCTACGCCAAGGTCAGCCAGGCGGAAAAGGCGCGCTGGGGTCGACTGATGGAGAGCTACTTCCAGGAGGGGGCCGACGCCATCACCGCCGGCGTCCTCATCGTGGACATCCGCCACAAGCCTACGGAGAATGACCGGGTCATGCACGACTGGTTCCGCCAGACAGGCTGTCCGGAGATCGTGGTGGCCAACAAGCTGGATAAGCTGAAAAAAAGCCAGGTAGAGCCTGCCCTGTCCCTCATCCGGGAGACGCTGGAGCTGACGGAGGGGGATATTCTGGTGCCTTTCTCCGCCGAAAAGGGTGTGGGCAAGGAGGAACTCATCGGCCTTTTGAACAAGGCCTGCGGGGAAACGTAAAAAAGGGAACGGCTCGCGCCGTTCCTTTTTTCTTCTTCCCGGAAGGGCAGACCTGGGACGGGGAGATTTCGGGAAAAACTTTAGTGGACCCCCTATGCAAAACCGGAAAAATACGCTAAAATAGAATCGCTATAAAATTGCATGGAGGGTTTGAAATGGCAAAACCTGTTTATAAGCGCGTGCTGCTGAAGATCAGCGGCGAGGCGCTGGCCGGCGGCAAGGGCACCGGCCTTGATTTTGAGATGATCAGCAGTGTCTGCGACGTCATTAAGGAGTGCCTGGACATGGGTGTTCAGGTGGGTCTGGTAGTCGGCGGCGGCAACTTCTGGCGGGGCGCCAAGAACAGCGGCGGCAAAATGGAGCGCACACGTGCCGACCACATGGGCATGCTGGCAACTGTCATGAACTGTTTGGCTGTGGCGGATGTGTGCGAGCAGAAGGGCATCCCCGTCCGGGTCCAGACCGCCATTGAGATGCGGGCCATCGCCGAGCCTTACATTCGTGGCCGCGCTATCCGGCATCTGGAGGAGGGCAGAGTGGTCATCTTCGGAGCCGGCACGGGAAACCCCTATTTCTCCACGGATACGGCTGCCGTGCTGCGGGCGGCGGAGATCAACGCCGACGTCATTCTGCTTGCCAAGAACGTGGACGGCGTGTACAGTGCCGACCCTGTGAAGGACCCCACCGCCGTGAAGTACGACACCATCAGCTACGACGAAGTCCTGGCCCAGCATTTGATGGTCATGGACACCACCGCCACATCCCTCTCCATGGACAACCATATTCCTGTCCTGCTGTTCGCCTTGAAGGACCCCCGCAACATCATCCGGGCCCTGTGCGGCGAGAATGTGGGCACCATCGTCAAAGAGTGATTTTCGCGCGTGAGCGCCTCCCATAACAGAATGAATGTGAAAGGAAGGACCCCATTATGCTGAAAGACGAATACAAGGTTTACGAAGAAAAAATGAGAAAGAGCATCGACTCTGTGGCCGCTGACTTTGCCTCCGTCCGTGCCGGCCGCGCCAACGCCGCTGTTCTGGACCGGATCATGGTGGACTACTATGGCAGCCCCACCCCCATCCAGCAGATCGCCGCCATCTCTTCTCCCGACCCCCGGGCTCTGGTCATCTCCCCCTGGGACGGGAAGGCGCTGAAATCCATTGAAAAGGCCATCCAGAACTCCGATCTGGGCATCAATCCCCAGAACGACGGCCGCTGCATCCGCTTGAGCTTCCCCCAACTGACGGAGGAGCGCCGTAAGGAGCTGGTGAAGCAGATCCATAAGTATGCAGAGGCCGGCAAGGTGGCCGTCCGCAACATCCGCCGGGACGCCATGGAAAATTTCAAGAAGCAGGAGAAGAAGTCCGAGATCACCGAGGATGAGCTGAAGCAGGCGGAAAAGGACCTCCAGAAGCTGACCGATGACAGCTGCAAGAAACTGGATGAGCTCCTGGCGAAAAAAGAAAAGGAACTGATGGCGGTCTGATGGCTGACATTTTGAAAACCAATACGGCGGGGCGGGCCATAGACCCGCCTCGCCATATTGCGATTATTATGGACGGCAACGGCCGCTGGGCCCAGAAGCGGGGCCTGCCCCGTACCGCCGGCCACAAGGCGGGAGCGGAGACCTTCCGCCGCATTGCCACCTACTGCAAGAACATCGGCGTGCAGTATTTGACAGTGTACGCTTTCTCCACGGAAAACTGGAAGCGTTCCGAGGGCGAGGTGTCGGCCATCATGGGCCTTTTGAAAAAGTATCTGCTGGAAGCAGTGGATACCATGGAAAAAGACCACATCCGCCTCCACTTTTTCGGCGACATGACGCCCATCTCCCCGGAGCTGCGGGCGTTGGCCCACGAGACGGATGAGATATCTGCCCACCTGCCGGAGGGAGATTTCCAGGCCAACGTGTGCCTGAACTACGGCGGCAGGGACGAGATCCTGCGGGCGGTGCGGCAGTTCGCCGCCGACTGCGCGGCAGGGGAGAAGAAGCCGGAGGAGCTGGACGACGCCATGTTCTCCTCCTATCTGGATTCCCGGGGCATCCCGGACCCGGAGCTTATCATCCGCCCCAGCGGCGAGCTGCGGCTCAGTAACTTCCTACTGTGGCAGTGCGCTTATTCGGAGTTTTATTTCACGGATGTACTGTGGCCGGACTTTGACGAGGCGGAGCTGGATAAGGCCATCGCGGCCTACCATGCAAGAGACCGGCGGTTTGGAGGCGTGAAGAAATGAGCTCATTCAAGTCCCGTGTCCTGGTAGCCGTCATCGGTGTGCCGGTGTTGGTGTGGGTGGTGCTGTGGGCGCCGTCCATTGTGATGATGGCGGCGCTGGCGCTGCTGGCGGGCATTGCGGCACACGAGCTGATGCAGTGCGTTGGCTTGGATAAAACGAGTTTTCTCCTATCATGGACAATGATTTCTGCAATATTCTCCGTAGAATGGTATTATGACCGCCCGAGTTATATTGTGGTTTGGTGGACCATCTATGTGGTGACTGCTTTTATCTACGCGATTGTGAAGGCCGGCGAGGTGAAGTTCGTTCAAGTCCTGGCGGGAATCTTTGCCGTGATGTTCATTCCGTATTCCTTCTCCGCCTTTCTGCGGCTGGAATCGTCCGGCCTCCACCGGGCGTATCTGTTGCTGCCCTTTATCCTCAGCTTTGCCTGCGACACCTTCGCCTACTTTGCCGGAATGGCCTTCGGTAAACACAAGCTGGCGCCCAAGGTCAGTCCCAAAAAGAGCATTGAGGGTTCCATCGGAGGGTTGCTTGGCAATCTGCTGTGCGGCCTGCTCTTCGCCTTTGTGATGGACCGCTGGTTTGGCGGAAGCATTGGCTACGGCTCCATGGCTGTCTTGGCTCTCGCCTGCGGCGTCGTGGCCCAAGTGGGCGACTTGAGCTTTTCTCTCATCAAGCGGGAGTTTGGCATCAAGGACTACGGGCACTTGTTCCTGGCCCATGGCGGCGTCCTGGACCGGTTCGACAGCGTACTGTTCGTGACGCCCGTTATTGAGATCATTTTAAGCTTTGTGAAATAAGATGCGTAATATGAGTAAGACGATTTCAATTTTAGGCTCCACCGGCTCCATTGGCCGCCAGACCCTGGACGTGGCGGAGCAGATGGGGCTGCGGGTGGCAGCTCTGACGGCAAACGCCAGCGTGGAGCGGATGGAGGCCCAGGCGAGACAGTTCCGCCCCCGTCTGGCGGTCATGACGGACGAAAGCGCGGCCCGGGATTTGGCTGTCCGCCTGGCGGACACGGAAACGAAAGTCCTGGGGGGCTTTGACGCCTTGACGGAGGCCGCTACGGCGGAGGAAGCCGATACGGTGGTCACCGCCGTGGTGGGCATGGTGGGCTTGAAGCCTACCCTTGCCGCCATCGAGGCGAAAAAGCGCATCGCCCTGGCCAACAAGGAGACCCTGGTCTGCGCCGGGCAGCTGGTGATGGACGCGGCAGACCGCTGGGGTGCGGAGATCGTGCCGGTGGACAGCGAACACTCCGCCATTTTCCAGTGCGTCCAGGGCTGCGCCGACCGCGGGGAGATCAAGCGGCTCATCCTGACCTGTTCCGGCGGGCCGTTTTACGGAATGACCTATGAGGAAGTGGGGAAAATGACCAAGGCAGATGCCTTGCGCCACCCCAACTGGAAAATGGGTCCCAAGATCACCGTGGACTGCGCCACTCTGATGAACAAGGGCCTGGAGGTCATCGAGGCCATGCGGCTTTACCGCCTGCCCTTGGAGCAGGTGAGTGTGGTCATTCACCGCCAGTCCATCGTCCACTCCTTGGTGGAGTACCGGGACGGCGCCGTGCTGGCCCAGCTGGGCACGCCGGATATGCGCCTACCCATCCGGTACGCCATGACGTATCCCAACCGGGGGGTGAACCCGGCGGAGCCCTTGGACCTTCTGACCTGTCCGCCATTGACCTTCGCGGCGCCGGACCGGGAGACGTTCCCCTGCCTGCGGCTTGCCGAGGAGGCGGCTACGGAGGGCGGCACCGCCTGCGCCATTTTGAACGGCGCCAACGAGGAGGCGGTGAGACTGTTTTTGGCGGACCGCGTCGGCTTCCACGACATCCATCGGTTGGTGGCCAAGGCCAGGGCGGAAGTGCCTGTGGTACAGGACCCCTCTTTGGAGGAGATTTTAGCGGCGGATGCCGCGGCCCGGCGGAGCGTGCTGGGCCTTTGATGTAGGAGACTTTGCATGACGATCGTTTATATCCTGGCGGCTGTTCTGGTATTTGGCGTATTGATCGCGGTCCACGAGCTGGGCCATTTTCTGGCGGCCAAGGCCTGCGGTGTCCGGGTCAACGAATTTTCCATCGGCATGGGGCCGGAGGTCTGGAGCCGGGAGGTGGGGGAGACCCAGTATTCCCTGCGGGTACTGCCCATCGGCGGCTTCTGCGCCATGGAGGGGGAGGAGGATGACTCCGACGACGAGCGATCCTTGTCCCGCCAGGGTTTTTGGAAGCAGTTCATCATCTTTGCCGCCGGTGCCTTCATGAATTTTTTGACGGGCTTTTTGCTGCTGGTACTGCTGTACAGCACTGCCCAGGGCTTTCGGGTGCCGGAGATCGCAGGCGTTGCTCCGGAATTTCAGACGGTCAACGGCACCGTCCTGGAGGAGGGGGATGTGTTCTGGTCCATCAACGGTGAGCGGGTCTACCTGTACAGTGATGTGGACCTGTTGATGAGCC
Organism: Dysosmobacter sp. Sow4_B12; assembly: GCF_052116665.1. Classification (NCBI taxonomy): domain Bacteria; kingdom Bacillati; phylum Bacillota; class Clostridia; order Eubacteriales; family Oscillospiraceae; genus Dysosmobacter; species Dysosmobacter sp. Sow4_B12. Next base: position 87,732 of record NZ_JBQKKR010000001.1, read on the forward strand.
TGAGCCGGGGCCAGAGCCTGGACCTGGTGGTGCTGCGGGACGGGGAGAAAGTTTTTCTGAACGGTCTGAAATGGTCCGATTTCACGGATATGGAGGGCGAGAGCTACCGGGGCTACGGCATTTACCGCACTTCCGGCGTGGAAGAAGCCACGGTTGGCACACGGCTGAAATATGCGTGGCTGAACACCATCGACTATGTGCGGGTGGTGCGGCTGAGTTTGAAAATGCTGGTGACCGGCCAGGCCTCTGTGGAGGACGTAGGCGGTCCGGTGGAGATCGTCCACTCCATGGTGGAGATCGGGGAGACCTCCGCCAATACCCGGGAGGCGGTGGAGAGTATCCTCAATTTCGCGGCTCTGATCGCCGTGAACCTGGCGGTGATGAATTTGCTGCCCATTCCCGCCCTGGACGGCGGACATATTTTGTTCCTGGCGGTGGATGCCGTGTCCATGGCGCTTTTCCGCAAAAAAGTGCCCGGCAAATATGCCGCCGCCATCAACACAGCTGGCTTCGTGGTACTGATGGGCTTCATGCTGCTCATCACCGTAAAGGACGTTTTTCAGATATTCCGGTAGGAGGCTGTTATGACAAAGAAACTGATGGTGGGAAAGGTGGCCGTGGGCGGAGGGGCCCCGGTGTCCATCCAATCCATGTGCAATACGAAGACCGACGATGTGGCGGCGACAGTTGCCCAGATCAAGCAGTTGGAGGCTGCCGGCTGTGAGATCATCCGGGTGGCCATCCCGGACCAGGCCGCGGCGGAAGCGGTGGACCGCATCAAAGAACAAATCGACATCCCCCTTATCGCTGACATCCATTTCAACTATAAATACGCCTTGACCTGCGCGGAACGGGGCATTGACGCCATCCGCATCAATCCCGGCAACATCGGCGGCGAGGAGAATGTGAAGGCCGTGGCGGACATGTGCCGCAGCCGTCACATCCCCATCCGCATCGGCGTCAACGGCGGTTCCCTGGAAAAGGAGCTGCGGGCTAAGTACGGCGGCGTCACGGCGGAGGCCCTGGTGGAGAGCGCCATGGGCCATGTGAAGCTGCTGAACAAGTTTGATTTTGACGACATCTGCATTTCCGTGAAGTGCTCCGATGTGCCATTGACCATGAAGGCCTACACCCTTTTGAGCCAGCAGACGGATTATCCCCTGCATCTGGGCGTGACGGAGGCGGGGACGCCCTCCATGGGCATGGTGAAATCCGCCATGGGCATCGGCGGCCTTTTGTGCATGGGTATCGGCGACACCATCCGGGTGACGCTGACGGCGGACCCGGTGGAGGAGATCTACGCCGCTCATAAAATTTTAAAGGCGGCGGGGCTGCGGCGTGAGGGCGTCAACCTCATTGCCTGTCCCACCTGCGGCCGTACCCGCATCGACCTCATCCCCATCGCGGAGGAAGTGGAGCGGCGTCTTGCAAACTGCAAAAAGAACATCACCGTGGCGGTGATGGGCTGCGCCGTCAACGGCCCCGGGGAGGCCTCCGCCGCTGACATCGGCATTGCCGGCGGCAAGGGCGAAGGCTTGCTGTTTCGAAAAGGGAAGGTCCTTTACAAGGTGCCCCAGGAGCAGCTTGTAGACGCGCTGATGGCGGAGATCGAGAAGCTTTGAGCGTAAAACAGGGCAGCGGCAGAGAAAATTGCCGCAGCCCTGTTCTGCGTGCTGTGACCATAGACGAGAGAGGAAATTCCATGGCAAAAAATATCCCGTTTTTTGATATGTTCGCGGAGCTGCAGCTGTCCGGCGCACTGCGGCTGAAGCTGGCGGGGGCGGAGCTGACCGGCGCCGCCATCGACCAGTCCGCCTTGTCCATTTCCATGTCTCTGACGGTGCGGACGGCTATGTCCGGTGAAGACCTGGAGGACTTAAAGCAGATGATCCAGGCGGTCTATGGCTTCCGCCGGGTGGATATTGATTTGACCTGCAAGCTGCCGGATACTGCTAGGGCGTCAGTGCCCCAGGCGGTGGCCACCGGCGGCGGAGGAAAGGAATCCGGCGGCGCCGCGGTAGAGAAGGTGCTGCTGGGCAAGCCCATCAAGGCGAAGCCGGTGCCGATGAAAACACTGGATTTGAAAATGGGCAACGCAACTGTCAGTGGCAAGGTGTTCTCCGCGGAGTGCACGGAGACCCGCCGGCCCGGCATGTGGCGGCTGACCTTTGAGATGACGGACTATACCAACTCCGTCACCGTCCATAAAAATCTCACCGCTAAGGAGGCGGAGCAGTTCGGCGGCGCCATCAAGCCGGATATGTGGCTGTTGGTGCAGGGAAAGATGGAGCCCACCTGGGACGGCAAGGACATCCAGCTGAATCCATACCACATCAACGTCATTCAGCATGAGGGCCGCAAGGACACCGCTCCGGTAAAGCGTGTGGAGCTGCACCTCCACACGAAAATGAGCAACATGGACGCCCTGACGGACACGAAAAAGGTCATCAAGCAGGCCATCCGCTGGGGCCATCCCGCCATTGCCATCACGGACCACGGCGTGGCCCAGTCCTTCCCGGACGCCTGGCATGCCGCCGACGGCAAGATCAAGCTCCTCTACGGTGTGGAGGGATATTTCGTCAACAATCTGGATGACCGGGTGGCTGTCCACGGCAGCCAGGACTGCGGCCTGGACGATGAGTTCGTCTGCTTTGACATTGAGACCACCGGACTGAAGGTAGACCGCGAGGCCATTACGGAGATCGGCGCCGTGGTACTGAAAAACGGCCAGATTGCCGAGCGGTTCCAGACCTTTGTGAATCCCAACCGCCGTCTGACACCGGAGATCATCGGACTCACCGGCATTACGGACGAGATGCTCAAGGACGCTCCCCAGCTGAAGCAGGCGCTGACGGACTTTTTGAAGTTTGTGAACGGCCGCCCTCTGGCGGCCCACAACGCGGAGTTCGACATTGGCTTCATCCGGGCTGGCTGCAAAAAGGTGGGCCTGGAGTTTCATCCCACCTATGTGGACTCCCTTATTCTGGCACAGAATCTGCTGCCGGACCTGGGCAAGTACAAGCTGGACATTGTGGCGGAGCACCTGGACCTGCCGGCCTTCAACCACCACCGGGCCAGCGACGACGCCGCCACCGTGGGCTACATGCTCATTCCGTTTTGGAAGATGCTCCACGAGCGGGGTGTCCACACCCTCCAGGCGGTGAACAAGGAGATGGAGAAACTGCGCCCCTTGGGCAGTAAGACCAACCGCTTCCCCAAGCACATCATCCTGCTGGCCCGGAACAAGGTGGGACTCAAGAACCTGTACCAGATGATCTCCGCCTCCAACCTAAAATATTTCAAGCGTGTGCCCACCATCCCCAAAACGCTGCTGAACGAGCACCGGGAGGGCATTATCGTGGGCGCCGCCTGTGAGGCAGGTGAGCTCTTCCGGGCGGTGGCGGACCACAAGGACTGGGAGGAGCTCAAGCGTATCGCGGACTATTACGACTATCTGGAGATCCAGCCCCTGTGCAACAACGCCTTCATGCTGCGCAACGGCGACGTCCAGTCGGAGGAGGAGCTGCGGGAGTTCAACCGCACCATCGTCCGCCTGGGCGAGGAGTTGGACAAGCCCGTCTGCGCCACCGGAGACGTCCACTTTCAAGAGCCGGAGGATGAGGTGTACCGCCATATCCTGTTGGCCTCCAAAAAGTTCCCGGACGCCAATGAGCCTCTGCCGATCTACTTCAAGACCACCGACGAGATGCTGAAAGAATTCAGCTATCTGGGGGAGGAGAAGGCCTATGAGGTGGTGGTCACCAACACCCGGCTGGTGGCGGACCAGATCGAGACCTTTGAGCTGCTGCCAAGCGAGCTGTTTCCGCCCCGGCTGGAAAATTCCGAGGAGGACTTGAATCGCCTGGTGTGGGAAAAGGTCCACTGCTTGTACGGCGAGGACCCTCCCAAGCTCATCGTGGACCGCTTGAATGTGGAGCTGGGCGGTATCCTGGGAAAATACGACGTGGTGTACATGTCCGCCCAAAAGCTGGTACAGCGGTCGTTGGAAAACGGCTATCTGGTTGGTTCCCGTGGTTCCGTGGGCTCCTCCCTGGTGGCGTACATGTCTGGCATTACGGAAGTGAATTCCCTGCCGCCTCATTACCGCTGTCCCAACTGCAAAAACAGCGAATTTATTCTGGACGGCTCCTATGGCTGCGGCGCCGACATGCCGGACAAAGTGTGTCCTGTCTGCGGCACGAAATACGTCAAGGACGGCTTTGACATCCCCTTTGAGACCTTCCTGGGCTTTGGCGGCGGCAAGGTGCCGGATATTGACCTAAACTTCTCCGGTGAGTACCAGGCCCGGGCCCACCGCCACGCCATCGAGATGTTCGGAGAGACCCAGGTCTTCCGGGCGGGCACCATTGGCACCCTGGCGGAAAAGACTGCCTACGGTTTTGTGAAGAAGTACCTGGAGGAAAACGGAATCGTAGCCGGCCGGGCGGAGGAGAACCGGCTGACCCTGGGCTGCGTCGGCACCCGCCGCACCACCGGCCAACATCCCGGCGGCCTGGTGGTAGTCCCGGATGACAAGGACATGGAGGATTTCTGCCCTGTCCAGCACCCGGCGGACGCCGATGATTCCGACACCATCACCACCCATTTTGAATACCACTCCATGGAGGCCAACATTCTGAAGCTGGACATGCTGGGACACGATGATCCCACCATGGTCCGTATGATGCAGGACCTTACCGGCGTAGACCCCCACTCCATTCCTCTGGATGATCCGGACACCATGTCCATTTTCACCTCCAGCAAGGTGCTGGGATATGAAAACGACGACCTGCTGGGCCCCACCGGTGCCGTGGCCATTCCGGAGTTCAACACCCGCTTTACCCGTCAGATGCTCATTGACACCCAGCCCAAGGACTTCAATACCCTGGTGCGTCTTTCCGGCTTTTCCCACGGCACTGACGTGTGGATCGGCAACGCCCGTGACTTGATCGTCAGCGGCACGGCGAGCGTTCTGGAGACCGTGGGCTGCCGTGACGACATTATGCTCTACCTCATCTCCAAGGGGCTGGACCCCAAGATGAGCTTTAAGATCATGGAGAAGGTCCGTAAAGGCAAGGTGAAAAAGGGCGGCTTTGACGAGGGTTGGGTGGAGGCCATGGAGGCCCATGATGTACCTGCTTGGTATATTGAGTCTCTGGCCAAGATCGGCTACCTGTTCCCCAAGGCCCACGCGGTGGCCTATGTGATGATGGCTTTCCGTATCGCCTGGTACAAGGTCCACGAGCCTCTGGCGTTCTACGCCACTTTCTTCTCTGTCCGGGCCAAGGCCTTTGACGCGGAGTACTGCTGCGCCGGTAAGGACGCGGTGAAGAAAAAGATCCGGGAGATCGAAAACAACAAGGATGCCTCCGCTGTGGAAAAGGACCTCATGACCACCCTGGAGGTGTGCTACGAATTTTATCTCCGGGGCTTCCACTTTGATACCATCAATATCTACGAGTCTGACGCCACCAAGTTCAAGGTGACGGAAAACGGCCTGCTGCCGCCCTTCACGGCGGTCCACGGCCTGGGCGAAACTGCGGCCATCGACACGGTGGAAAAGCGAAAGGGCAAGACGTTTGTTTCCATTGAGGAGTTTTCCATGTGCTGCAATAAGCTCTCCAAGACCCACATTGAGCAGCTGAAGGCATTGGGGGCTTTTGCCGGCATGGCGGAGACCAGCCAGATCACGCTGTTTTGACACCGCACAAAAAATGTCCGGACCATCGGTCCGGACATTTTTTATGTGTTGCCTACATAGGCGTCAATATCAAACGGCACAAGCTTTGTATCACCCTTGAGATATAAAGGGTGGTGGGGATGGCCGGATTTCAGCAGGGGACCGGCGGTGTACCACCTGGCGCCAACGGCCTGACCATCCGCCGCAAAGTCCCGCATGCACTCCATGAGATAGTCCCGCTTCATGATGATGTTGCCCCAGGCGGCCCATACCGCCGGCTGGTCTGACAGGGAGAGAAGATACCGGAAGGCTTTGCGGTTTTCGGCGTGAAGGGCGGGATTCAAGGCGGGCTCCATGTCGTCCGGCCGTGTGGCCCGCTGGGCGTAGACGTTGAACATCAAAAAGCTGTCATACCCGTTGGCCAGGGCAATGCGCTGGGCGGATTGAAGCGTGGGGTCCAGGGCGTCCGGCGCGGCGGTGGAGGGATTGATGCCCACGCAGATGAGCGGCCTTTTTCCCCGGGTGCCCAGGATGTAACGGTATTCAGAGTATGTATTGGGCACATACAGCCATCGGGCGACATCATAAGCGGGGGAGGGCAGCAGAGCGGCCTTGAGAGCCGGTTCAAACAGCTCCAGCGTCAACTGGTCCGTGGTGCCCTGTGGAATGTGCGGCATAGGCGGCGCCTCCTGTTTTGGCATTTTTCTCAGCATAGCACAGCCGGGGAAAAAAGGCAACCGGGTCTGTTAATGGGACAGAAAATGTGGTATCATGACAAAAACAGTTCACGAAGGGAGACGCACCATGCTGACCGTTTTGATGGGCCGGGCAAAAACCGGAAAATCCGAGGCCGTCCTCCGCCGCATGGTGGAGCTGGGGGACAGTAGCCGACAGATCCTGCTGGTGCCGGAGCATGCCTCACACCAGGCGGAAATGGACCTGTGCCGCGTTTGCGGCCCTACTGCCAGCCGCCACGGGGAGGTTTTGAGCTTCCGGCGGCTCAGTGACCGGGTCTTGTCGATTACCGGCGGCGCCGCACAGGTGACGCTGGATGCCGGCGGAAGGCTGCTGACCATGCAGAAGGCCCTGGGGGAGGTGGCCTCCCAGTTGGCGGTATACCGCCGTCCTTCCCAAAAGGCGTCTTTTTTGCAGCAGCTGTTGGACCTGTTTGACGAGCTGCGCAGCTATGAGGTGACGCCCCGCATCCTCTACGACCAGGCGCAGGATATCCAGGGTGCGACCCATGACAAGCTCTTGGACTTGAGCCTGCTGTACGGCGCCTATGAAAGCCGCCTGTCCCGTCCTGGCTTTGACCGGCGGGACCGCATGAGCAAGCTGACGGACCACCTGGAAGAGTCTGAATACGCGCTGGGCAAGGACGTGTTCCTGGACGGCTTTACTTATTTTAACGGCCAGGAGCGGCGGGTGCTGTCTGTCCTGCTGCGGCAGGCCCGCTCCGTCACGATCACGCTCCTGGGGGAGCCGGACAGCCGGGAGGAGATATTTGAAGCGTCGCTGAAGACCCTGGGCCAGCTGCGCCGCCTCTGTGAAGAGGAGCGCTGTCCCATGGAGGTACAGACACTGCGCAGGGAGGGCACCGGAGCCCTGGCCCATCTGGAGCGGTACTTTTTCGGGGAGAATCTGCCTTACCGGGACGAGGACCTGCCCATTCGCATTGTGGAAGCGGATCACTTGTTTTCCGAAGTGGAGCAGGCGGCGGCGGAGATCCGGCGCCTAACGGCGGCAGGGAAGTGCCGCTACCGGGACATCACCGTTGCCGCCCGGAACATGGCGGATTACGAGGGCACCATCGAGACTGTGTTTGAGCGCTACGGGATTCCTGTCTATCTCAGCCGCCGCAGCGACATTCTGGAAAAGCCGGCGCTGGCTCTATTGACCGGCGTGCTGGAAGCCATCGGAAACGGCTATGAATACGACGACATGTTCCGCTGGCTAAAGACCGGCCTTGCGGGCCTGACGCCGGATGAGTGTGACATTTTGGAAAATTACGTCATCCGCTGGCAGATCCACGGCCAGATGTGGCTTCGGGACGTGGACTGGACAGACAATCCGGAGGGATATGGAGCGCCCTGGAAAGAAGAGCACCAGCAGCGGCTGGCACAGGTCAATGACCTGCGCCGCCGGGTGCGCCAGCCCCTTTCCCGCTTGGCAGAAGGAATGAAAGCCGGACAAACGGCCCGGGAGAAGGTGGATGCACTTTACAGCTTTATGGAGGAGCTGTCTTTGCAGCAGACCTTGGAAGAGCAAATGCACAAGCAGGCGGAGCGTGGCCGCCTCCAGGAGGCGGAGGAGACTGCCCAGCTGTGGGAGCTATTATGCGGCGTGCTGGACCAGTTTGTGGAGCTTCTGGGGGATGAGCCCATCGGACTGGATGAGTTTACCCGCCTTTTGCGGCAGATTTTGACCCAATACAGCATCGGTACGATTCCTGTTGCGCTGGACCAGGTGTCCGTGACGGAGATCACCCGCAATGAACGCCACGCAGTCCAATACTTGTTCCTGTTGGGGGCAAATGACCATGTGCTGCCTGCCGTGGGCCAAAGCAGCGGCATTCTCAACGAGGATGACCGGGAGGAGCTGGCGCAGCGGGGCATCCGGCTGTCTCCCTCCGGTATGGATCAAATGAGCATGGAACTGGAAAACATTTACGCCGCCCTGGCCCAGCCGGAGAAGGGGCTTTGGGTCAGTTATCCGGTGGCGGACGTATCCGGCGGGGAACTGCGGCCTGCGTTTGTGGTGGAGCGGCTGCTGTCTCTGTTTCCAAAGCTGCGGATTGAAAAAGAAAGGGCTGACAAGGATTACCGCTTGACAGCAATTCTCCCCGCCTTGGAGGCCGCGGGCCAGGAACGGCACGGGGCGCTTTGGTGCTATTTGGAGAGCTTGAGTGGATATGGCCCGCAGCTTGCCGCCATGGACCGGGCGGCGGCGCTGAAGCGTGGATCGCTGTCTCCCGCGGCGGTACAGGCGCTGTATGGCAGACGGGCCTCCATGTCCGCATCCCGGCTGGAGCGGATGCGCTCCTGCCATTTTGCCTATTTCATGGAGTATGGCCTGCGGGCTAAAAAGCGGGAGCCGGCGGCCTTTGACGCGCCGCAAATCGGCACCTTCCTCCATTTTCTGCTGGAGCACGTGACCCGGGATGTGCTGGCACTGGGGGGCTTTGCCCAGGTGGAGGAGGACGCCCTTCACGCCTTGGTTCGCAAATACATCGACCTCTATGTGCAGCAGGAGCTGCGCAATTTCCAAAACCGCAGCACCCGCTTCAAATACCTGTTCTCCCGCCTGCGTACCACTGCCTACGCCGTGGTGGACCAGGTGGCGGAGGAGCTGCGCCACTCTGACTTCGTACCGCTGGAATTTGAGCTGTCCTTTGGCGACGGCGGGACGCTGCCTGCCGTGGTCATTTCGGAGCCGGACGGGGAGCTGCGTCTGGGCGGCAAGGTGGACCGGGTGGACGGCTGGGTGAAGGATGACAAGCTCTACCTCCGGGTGGTAGATTATAAATCCGGCAGAAAGGCCTTCGACCTGGCATCCGTCCGCATGGGATTGGACATCCAAATGCTGCTCTATCTCTTTACCCTGCAAAAGGAGGGGAAGCGGTACTTTGGCCGGGACATTGAGCCTGCCGGTGTGCTGTACCTCCCGGCCCGGGATGAGATCTTGTCCGCAGAGCGAAACATTTCCCCGGAAAAGCTGGCGGGGGAGGTGTCCAAGCAGCTGCGCCGCTCAGGGCTTCTGCTGTCGGACCCGGCGGTGCTCCAAGCCATGGAGCATGAATCCCTCTCGGAGCCCCGGTATCTTCCCCTGCGGGTGAGTCGGGACGGCAACGTGGCCGGCAGCATCGCCTCCGCGGCACAGCTTGGCAAGCTGGGGAGGTACGTGGACAAACTGCTCCACCAGATCGCCCGGGAGGTCCGGGACGGCAACATTGACGCCGACCCCTGCTGCAGGAGCGAGGAGGACAGCTACTGCCAGTTCTGCGACTGGGCCAGCGCGTGCCATTTCCAGGACGGCAGGGACGGAGACCACTTGCATTACATCCAGCCGGTGACCCAGGAGGAGTTCTGGGACCAGCTGGACCGGGAGGGGGGCGACTGACATGGCAAAACTGAACTTGACACCCCAGCAGCAGGCTGTGGTGGAGAACCGGGGCGGCGCCCTGCTGGTATCCGCTGCCGCCGGCTCTGGCAAAACAAAAGTCCTGGTGGAGCGGCTTTTCCGCTATGTGACGGAAGAGCACTGCAATGTGGATGACTTCCTCATCATTACTTATACAAAGGCCGCCGCGGCGGAGCTGCGGTCCAAAATCGCCTCGGAGCTGAGTAAACGGTTGGCGGAGTCTCCCGGCGACGGGCATTTGAAGCGGCAGCTTCTGCGGGTGTATCAAGCGGACATTAAAACCGTGGACGCTTTCTGCACAGCGCTGCTGCGGGAAAACACCCATCTGCTGCCCCGGCCCGGGGAGAAGCTCTCTTTGACGCCGGATTTCCGCATTCTGGACGAGGGAGAGGCCCAGCTGGTGCGCCAGCGGGTGCTGGAGCGGACGCTGGAGGACTTTTACGACCATCTGGACGAGGGCGGCGCTTTGCTGGCGGATACTCTTGGCGCCGGCCGGGACGACCGGGCTCTGGCGGAGCTGGTGCTGGAGATCCATGAAAAGCTTCAAAGCCATGCCTATCCGGACCAGTGGCTTTCCGAAAATCAAACGGCCTGGAACAGCCTCGGCTCCGATTTTGACACCACGCCATACGCGGGAGAACTGCTGATCTTCGTCCGCCGCAAGGCGGACCACTGGGTGTCGCTGCTTTGCAGGGCGGCGGAGCGAACGGCGGATGATCCAGCGCTGGAGAGTGGTTACGGCGTGAAATTCCGCCAGGCCGCGGATACGCTGAAGGCTCTTGCCCAGGCGGAGCGGTGGGAGGATGCCCGGCACGCTGCCGGCGCTGTGGTCTTTCCCCGGCTGACAACGCCCCGGGGACGGAAGGACGACCCGGATGTGGTAGCCATGAAGCAGGTTTGGGACAGCTGCAAAGCAGATTTGAAAAAGCTGGACCGCTTGCTGGACATCAGCGGGGAGGAGGCCATGGAGGACCTCAATGCCGTGGCACCTGCCATGTCGGCCCTGCTGGGGCTGACCGCCGCCTTTGGACGGGCGTACCAGGCGGAAAAGCTGCGGCTGAACGCGGCTGACTTTTCCGATCAGGAGCACTTGGCTCTGCGGCTGCTGGTGACGGAGGGAGGAGAGCCCACGGAATTGGGGCGGCAGGTAGCCGCCCGGTATCAAGAGATCATGGTGGACGAGTACCAGGACACCAACGAGGTGCAAAACGCCATTTTCCGGGCAGTCTCCCGGGATGGACAGAACCTGTTCACGGTGGGCGATGTCAAGCAGAGTATTTACCGCTTTCGCCTGGCGGACCCCTCGATTTTCCTGGAAAAGTACGGCCGCTTTCGCTCTTATGAAGAGGCGGAGCCGGGGCAGGAGCGCAAGATCCTCCTGTCCAAGAACTTCCGCTCCCGGCGGGAGATCCTGGATGCCGCAAACTTTATCTTTGAAAATATCCTGTCTGTGGACATGGGAGACATGGCGTATGGAGATGAAGAGGCCCTTCATTTCGGCGCCGCCTATTACCCGGAGCGCCATGATTGCGACACGGAATTTCATCTGATCTGCGCTGCCCAGCGGTCGGCTGAAAACCCGAAGCCGGTAAAAAAGCTGCAAGCGGAGAGCCGTTTCGTGGCATCGCGCATCCGCCAGCTGCTGGACGAGGGCTATCCCGTCACCGGAGAGGACGGCACCCTGCGGCCCTGCCGTCCGGAGGATTTCGTCATCCTCATGCGCTCTCCCGGCAGCCGTACCGCCGCCTTTGCACAGGCTTTGTCAGAGCGGGACATCCCCTGTTCTTTTGAGGAAAGCGGAGACTTTTTCCAAACCATGGAGATTTCCGTCATGCTGGGCCTTTTGCAGATCATTGACAATCCCCGGCAGGATGTGCCCCTCATCGCCGTTCTGCGCTCTCCTGTGTTCGGCTTTACACCGGACCGGCTGGCGGAGCTGCGGGCCAAAACGCCGACAGGTGACTTTTACGACGCCGTACTGGCGGATGGGGGAGCGGACTGCCGGACCTTTTTAGAGACTCTGGAGGAGCTGCGTCTGGCAGCCAGGGATATGGGGGTCCACCGTTTTCTCTGGCATGTGTACAACCGTTTGAACATTTTGGGCGTATTCGGCGCCATGGACAGCGGTGCCGCCAGAAAGGAAAACCTCATCGCCCTCAGCCGCCATGCGGAGAAATTCGAGAGCAGCGGCTACCGGGGGTTATTCGCTTTTGTGACCCAACTGCGGCGCCTGCTGGACCAGGGACAGGCGCCTGTTACGAAGGGAGCCGCGGCTGTCAGCGGCGTGCGGCTGATGAGTATTCACAAATCCAAGGGACTGGAATTTCCCATCGTTATTCTGGCAGACCTGGACCACACCTTTTCCCGCCAGGACTTTGACACGGCGGTGCTGGTGCATCCTGTCCTGGGGCTGGGGCCCAGGCGTGTGGACCTAAAACGGAAAATCAAATATCCCACGCTGGCCCGGGAGGCCATTCAAGAAAAACTCCGCAGGGAAAACCAGGCGGAGGAGCAGCGCATTTTGTATGTTGCCATGACCCGGCCAAAGGAGAAGCTGATTTTAGTAGACTCCATGTATTTCGCGGAGGGACGGCTGCAAAAATTGGCGGCGGTGGCATCCTGTCCGGTGTTGCCGGAGACGGTGGCCGCCTGCCGGAATTTCGGGGAGTGGCTGCTTCTGCCCCTGCTGTGCCGCCCGGAGGCTGCGCCGCTCCGGACGCTGGCGGATGTCCAGGTGGAGCATTTGTATACCGGCGATACAGCGCCCTGGCAGGTATCCGTCCACAACGCCGAGGAGTTTCGTACGGCCTTTGCAGCCTCCCGGGAGCAGGAAAACGGTGAGAGAACCGGAAATTTTGATCCTGCTTTGCTGGAATTCTCCTATCCCTATGCCCGGGAGACCCGCCTTCCCTCCAAGGTGACGGCCACACAGCTGAAAGGCCGCGCATTGGACCAGGAAATTGCGGAAAACGCTGCCCATGTGCCCTATATCCGGCCCTTATCTCAGCCGCGTTTCCGGCAGGAGCGGGCGGGCTTGACGCCGGCGGAACGAGGCACGGCCACCCATCTGGTGCTGCAGTATCTGGATTTTGACGGCGCCGATGTACCGGCTCAAGTGCTGGGCCTGTGTCAGCGGCAGCTTTTGACGCAGGAGCAGGCGGAAGCTGTGGATGTGGAGGCGATGGAGCGTTTTTTGGCATCGCCCTTGGCAGAGGAGATCCGTCAAGGGAGCCATGTGCTGCGGGAATATCCATTCACGCTTCTGATGGATGCCCGGGAACTGGAGCCTGGCGCGTCCTCCGGCGATCATGTTTTGCTGCAGGGCGTGGTGGATTGCTGCTTTGAAACAGCGGAGGGACTGACGGTGGTGGACTTTAAGACAGACCGCGTGTTCCGGCACGAGGATGTGCTTGTCCGGGCGGAAAGCTACCGGACCCAATTGGAGGCGTACAGCCGGGCACTGTCCACGGTGCTGGAGCGCCCGGTGACACGGCGGGTTCTGTACTTCCTGGAAGCGGGAGAAGCTGTGGAACTATAAAAAACAAGCCCTAACAGCTGTTAGGGCTTGTTTTTTATGCGTCCATTTTGCGGTTTTCCGGATGGTTTTTCTGGGAAAAGAAAGCGATCAGCTCTTCTTTCGCCATGGGGGCTGCGTAGTAGAAGCCCTGGATCATATCGGAGCCGCAGTGCTTGAGATAGTCGGCGAGGGCCTTGCTCTCCACGCCCTCCACCACAACACGCTTGCCCAGGCTGTGGAACAGCGTCAACAGGGTACGGAGCATCAGCTCCGCCCGGTGGTCTTCCGGTACGTGGATGACCAGGCTCCGGTCCAGCTTGATAAAGGCGAAGGGGTAATCCAGAACGCTGGAGAGGTTGGAATAGCCCGTACCGAAATCGTCCATGTAGATCTGGATGCCGATGGCTGCCAAAGAAGCCAGCTGCCGCTTGGCGTACAGAGCGTCATGGAGCAGGAATCGCTCTGTGATCTCCACCTTTAGGCAGTCGGGGGAAAGCTGATATTCCGTCAGATACCGTTGGATGCGGTCCGCCAACCCCGGGTCCAGCAGCTGCTGCATGGAAAGGTTCAGCGAAACGGTTTTCAGCCCAGGCACCTGGCCGCTGCTGAGAAGCCTGCAGATCTCTTCCAGCACGATCCAGGTAAGCTCACCGATCATGCCGGTCTCCTCCGCCAGGGGGATGAACACGTCGGGAGGAATGGGTTTCCCCTCGTAGTCGTTCAGCCGAAGCAGCGCCTCGGCGGAGCAGAAAATATCGTCGTGACAGCAGTAGATGGGCTGGTACCACACACGGAAGCGGCGCTCCTGGATAGAGCGGCGTATGATGTCAATGATCTCCTGCTTACGGCGCATCTGAAGGCGGATGGTTTCGTCAAAACGGACGATGCCCCGCTCCTCCTTGGCTTGTTCCAGGGTGTATTCCAATTGCTCCACCACTTCCATGGCGGTGGCATCGCCGCCATCGTAGCACAGGTCGGCGATGCAGCAGTGCAGATGGCAGGAGACCTCACCCAGTACCCAGGGAGAGCGGAAGCGGTCCCGCACCTGCTGAAGATGCTGGTGGGCGGTCTCATCATCCAGCCAGGGAAGCATAATGGCAAACGTCACGTTTCCCGTGCGGAACGCGTGTCCCTGGGGGAACATCTGGTCCAGATACCGGGCGGTTTCATACAAAACCGCGTCGCCTAGGGTATGGCCGTGCTGCAGGTTCACATCGGAGAAGGACAGCAAAGACACGACCAGAATCTGGATGTGCTGGCGGCTGCGTACCCGAAGGGACAGCTCCGTCATGAAGCTGTTGCGGTTGCGGATGCCTGTGAGGCTGTCCCGGTCGCCGGTGTGGGTCTGGAAGCTGAGGAACAGGATCAAACTCACAAAAGCGCTGATGGTGCCGTTGAGGAGAAAATCGGGATAGAATACTTGAAACAGGCTCAACAGCAAAACGATGGGAGGCATAGTCCACATGACGTACACCATGGATGTGCCCACGCTGCTGCGGTTGCGGATGTAGCAATATCCCAAAAACACCAGCTGCATAATGGGCAGTAGGAATACGATGCGGTTCAACGGCCCCCGCTGGTACTGCTCCACGGCGTCGTAATAAAACAGGCATCCGTTGAACAGGTTCACCACCATGGCCAGCAAATATAAGGAAAACAGCACCAGGAGCACGGTACAGGCCATTTTCATGCAGTGCCGGTCATACACATGCTCCAGCGTCAGCAAAAACATGAACAGGGCAAATAGTGTGCACGCCCCGCCGACAACGACAAAGTATCCGCTGTTGAGCAGGATGCCCAGCCACAGCGGGATGCAGCCGGGATTGGAGATAGTGAGGACCGTGAGAATATTCAAAAAGATGGAGGCGGCGGCGGAAAGAAGGCAGCCTAAAAAGATTTTTTTCTTAAGAGAAAAGACCACGCTGCCTTCATAGCAGTAGTAGCGTATAAAAATGATGCCGATAATCAACAGTGAGAGGTATTCTCCCATCAAGGACCAGCGTACCATGGCAACATCCCCTTGACCAGGTTACATATCAAGTATATTATATCAAAAAAGTGGGGAAGCACAATACAAAATTACAAATTGTAAAAAATATTCTAAAAAACGGAAAATATAAAATTCATGGAAAAATATTTGGGAAAATGCTTGCAATCCCAGTATAACTGTGCTACACTAAATGACGCCTTTGTGAAAGGTAAGCTGGAAAAGAAAGAGGTGAACGAGAGCAATGAAGGAAGGAATCCATCCCAATTATCAGCAGACTACTATTACTTGCGCCTGCGGTAATGTGATTGAGACAGGTTCTACCAAGAAGGATATCAAGGTGGAAGTCTGCTCTAAGTGTCACCCCTTCTTCACGGGTAAGCAGAAGCTGGTGGACACCGGCGGACGCGTTGCCAAGTTCAACAAGAAGTTCGGTCTGGACAAGTAAGTCTGGCACAGTCACATAAAAGGGTCTGCCAAATGGCAGACCCTTTTTATTTACATTTCCGGAAAAATCGCATATACTGTCAGTAACTGAATGACACGGGAAGGAGCATGCGCCATGAAACTGCACGCTGCGGATCTGAAAAGTCTCACACCGGAGATCTTCCGGGTGTTTGGAAGTCAAAATGCTCTGCTCACCGCCGGCGACAAGTCCGGCTGCAACACCATGACCATCGGCTGGTGCCAGCTTGGCCGCCTGTGGAGCATCCCGGTATGCACAGTCTATGTGCGCCCGGAACGGTATACTTACCAATTTATGGAATCTCATGATTATTTCACCGTATCTGTTCTGCCCGCCAGCCACAAGCAGACTACCATGCAGCTTTGCGGCACGAAAAGCGGTCGGGAAGTGGATAAGGTAAAGGCCTGCGGACTGACCCTTTGCTACGGCGCAGGGGATGCGCCCTTCTTCGATGAGGCGGAATGGGTGCTGGTGTGCAAAAAGGTGTATGTCCAGGACCTGGAACCTGCCTGCATGAAGGATGGCACCCAGATTCAGCGCTATTACGAGGGACAGGGCTGGCACCGGGCATATACCGGCGAAGTAGTCGAGGCCTATATTAAATAAGGAGTTTTATGGGAAATACAGAAGAAGTCAGAGACAAAGTGGTGCTGGTGGGCTTGAACTCGCCGGTGCTGAAAAAAGAGGAAAACGCCGACGAGGGCACCATGGAGGAGCTCTCCGCCCTGGTGGAGACCGCCGGTGCTGAGACTGTGGGCATGGTACTGCAAAACCGTCCCTCCCCAGACCCCCGCACCTTCATCGGTGAGGGAAAGACGGAGGAGATCCGGGATTTTTGCCGGAACAGCGGAGCCACCATGGTCATTTTTGATAATGACCTGTCACCCTCCCAAATGCGGGTGCTGACAGAGGCTTTGGGCGTTCAAGTGCTGGACCGCTGCGGTCTCATTCTGGATATTTTTGCCCAGCGTGCCAAAACGAAGGAAGGCCGGCTCCAGGTGGAGCTGGCCCAGTACCAGTACCTGCTGCCCCGCTTGACGGGTATGTGGACCCATCTGGAGCGCCAGGCGGGCACCAGCGGCAAGGGGCCCATCGGCTCTAAGGGCCCTGGCGAGACCCAGCTGGAAACGGACCGCCGTCATATCCACCGCAAGATCGACAAGCTGCGCCAGGACCTGGAGGATGTCCGCCGGGTCCGGGGCACCCAGCGGGAGCGGCGCCGGAAGAACGAGATCCCGGTGGTGGCCATCGTGGGGTATACCAACGCCGGCAAATCCACGCTGCTCAATCAGCTTACCGGGGCGGGCATTCCCGCCAACAACCGCCTGTTTGATACGCTGGATACCACCACCCGCCTCTTAACGGTCAGCGACACGCTGGATGTGGTGATCTCCGATACCGTCGGCTTTATCCGCAAGCTTCCCCACCAGTTGGTGGAGGCATTTAAAGCCACGCTGGAGGAGCTGGAGTACGCGGACCTGTTGCTGCATGTTATTGATGTGTCCAATCCCGAGTGGAAGCTGCAGGCCCAGGTGGTGGAAAACCTCATCTTGGAGCTGGGGGCAGGCGATATGCCCCGTATCGACGTCTATAATAAAAGCGATCTGGTGCCGGCGGGAGAGATCCTGCCTCACGGCGAGGATATCTGTACCATTTCCGCCCGAACGGGACAGGGCGTTGAGACGCTGCTGGAGATGATCGACCGGCGGCTGGACAAGGGCACCCGCCGGTGTGTCATCCATTTGCCCTATGATAAGGGGGGCTTGCTGGACATGCTGTACCGGGAGGCCAAGGTGGAACGTGTGGAGTATGGCGAGACCATTGATGTCACTGCCGTGTGCAATCCCCGGGTATTGGGCCAGGTGGCGCCGTTCCTTGCAGAGCAAGCACAAACCTAAGACGCGGCAGGAGGAACTGACCATGACGCAGCCTGTTTTGGAGACACCGCGCCTGCTCCTGCGTCCCTTCCGGGACAAGGATGCGGAGGATGTATACCATTATGCCCGGGACCCGAGAGTGGGCCCCATTGCCGGCTGGCCGCCCCACAAAAGTCTGGAGGAGAGCCGGGAGGTCATCCGCTCGGTGTTTTCCCGGCCAGGTGTGTTCGCCATGGAGCTGCGTGAGACTGGGCGGGTCATCGGTTCCGTGGGCTTTGTGGGCAGCCATCCCGCGGGAGAGCATTCCGCCTGTCCCGATGATGAAGTGGGTTATGCCATGAGTCCAGCCTGTTGGGGAGCGGGGCTCATGCCGGAGGCAGTGGAAGCTGTATTGCAATATGGTTTTACAGGGCTTGGCTTGCGGCGTATCTGGTGCGGACACTATGCCGGAAATTGGCGAAGCCGCCGGGTCATCAACAAATGCGGCTTTCGCTACCAGTTTTCCCGAACAGAATACGTCTCTTTGGTAAATGAGACCCGGCAGAGCTATTTTTACATGCAGACAGAGGAGGATTGGCGTGAGCGAGTATCTGGTGCCCTTTGCGGAGGCGGAAAGTGAATTTACGGAGAAACGCTCCCGTTTCATCAGCCATGTCTGGCGTGTGGAGAGTGAGGCGGAGGCCCGCGCACGCATTGAGGAGACAAAAAAGCGGTACTATGACGCCCGACATAACTGCTGGTGTTATTTATTAAAGGAGGGCGGCGTGGTCCGTTACTCCGATGACGGCGAGCCCCAGGGGACCGCGGGGCAGCCCATGCTGAACGTGTTCCAGCGGGAGAACGTGACAAATGTCTGCTGTGTGGTGACCCGGTACTTCGGCGGCATTTTGTTGGGTGCGGGAGGATTGACCCGCGCCTATACCAAGGGCGCCAAGGATGCGTTGGACGCCGCCGGCATTTGCCGCATGAGCCTTTGGACCGTGTGGGACGTTCCCTGTACATATCCGCTTTTTGAGCGGATGAAGCTGGAGATTGCTGCCTGCGGCGGCGTGGTCCGGGATGCGGAATACGGAGCGGATATATTGCTGCGGGCGGCGTTTCCCGCCGGCGGCGCGGAACGGTTTGCTCCCCGGCTGACAGAGCTCTCCGCCGGAGCACTGGAGATGCTGCCGGAAGGGGAGGAATTTCTTCCCGGCCTCAGGGAAGAGGCGAAATAGTACGTACAGCACCTGCTTTAAAGAAAAGAAGGAGTCTATTATGGAAAAAGAGAAGCTGCTGCAAGTGACTGTGGACGGAACACAATATGCGTACCCCTTTGGAACGCCGTATCGAAAGATCGCCGCTGATTTTCAGAAAGAGTATCCTCACGACATCCTGCTAGTCAACCGGGAGGGGAAGCTCTGTGAGCTGCACAAAACGCTGGACCGGGACTGTACGCTGAAAATGGTGACAGCGGCGGAGAAGCCGGGCCGCCAGACCTATGAGCGCAGCGCGGTATTTCTGATGCTGAAGGCCTTCTACGACGTAGCGGGCCGTGAGAATGTGGAGCGCATCACCGTGGAGTATTCCATCAGCAATGCCCTGTTCATCCGTGCCAAGGGGAACTTCCATCTGGACCGGGATCTGCTGCGGCGGGTGGAGGAGAGAATGAAGACCCTTTCGGCGCAGGCGGTGCCCATCCGGAAAAGCTCCGTTAATACCGACGATGCCGTGGAGCTGTTCCAAAAGACCCAGATGCGCGACAAGGCAAGGCTCTTGAGCTTCCGCATCAATTCCCATGTCAATATCTACACCCTGGAGGACTTTTCCGATTATTTTTACGGTTATATGGTTCCGGACACCGGCTACATCAAATGCTTTGGCCTGGAACTGTTTGAGGACGGCTTTGTCCTGCGTCTTCCGGATCAAAAGGCGCCGGACCGGCTGGGGGTGTTTGAGCCTTCCATCAAGGTGTTCCGGGAGCTTCACGACGCCACACGGCGGTCCGAGGCGCTGCATATCACCAATGTTGGTGAAATGAATGATGTTATTTCGGAGGGGAAGGCCACCCAGATGATTTTGGCCCACGAGGCCATGATGGAAAAGAAGATCGGCGACATCGCCCAGGAGATCGCCAGCCGCAAGGGCGTCCGCTTCGTCATGATCGCGGGGCCGTCCTCCTCCGGAAAGACCACCTTTTCCCACCGCCTGTCCACGCAGCTGCTGGCCTGCGGCATGCAGCCCCACGCCATTGCCACGGACAACTATTTTAAAAACAGGTCGGAGACCCCCAGGGACGAAAACGGCCAGTATGACTTTGAAAGCCTGGGCGCTATGGACATCGAGCAATTCAACGGCGACATGACCCGGCTTTTGAAGGGAGAGACTGTGGAGATCCCCCAGTTCAACTTCAAAAAAGGCGTGCGGGAATATAACGGCGACTATCTGACCCTTGGAGAGCAGGACGTGTTGGTCATTGAGGGAATCCACTGCTTGAACGACCAGTTCTCCTATTCACTTCCCAAGGAGAGCAAGTACAAAATTTACATCAGCTGTCTGACTACACTGAATATTGATGACCATAACAGGATCCCCACCACAGACGCCCGGCTCCTGCGGCGTATTGAGCGGGATGCCCGGACTCGAGGATACAGCGCGAGAGCCACGATCCAGATGTGGCCCTCTGTCCGGAAAGGGGAGGAAAACAACATCTTCCCCTATCAGGATAGTGCGGACATGATCTTCAACTCCGCGCTTATTTACGAGACAGCCCTTTTAAAGCCCTATGTGGAGCCGCTGCTCTTCGGCGTCCCCAGGGACTGCGAGGAATATCTGGAAGCCAAGCGCCTGCTGAAGTTCTTGAACTATTTCCTGCCGCTTCCGGCGGACGACGTGCCAAAGACTTCCTTGATGCGGGAGTTTATCGGCGGAGGCTGCTATAAAACGTAAATCCGTAAAAAAGAATCCGCGTGAGCTGCGGAAGGAATGCGGCCCACGCGGATTTTTTTCAAAAAAGTAAAAACAAAAGTGCCAAGCCCTTCGGTTTGGCACTTTTGGTACGCCGTGAGGGATTCGAACCCCCGGCCTTCTGGTCCGTAGCCAGACGCTCTATCCAGCTGAGCTAACGGCGCATGTCTCACAGACAGCTTAGTTATAATAGCATGGGGTAAAAGAAAATGCAAGCTTTTTTTTAAAAATTTTTCACTTTTTTTCAGAGGCTTGTAAACGCGGCTGTTCTGTGCTAAAGTAACAAATGAGAGAAAGAGGAAAGTGGTGGGCCTTATGGAGAACAACACCTTTAAAAGCGTCGCTTTTGGCGGCTTTGCCAAGCAGGACGTGATCGACTATATTGAAAGGACAGCCCGGGAGTCTGCCGCTGCGCAGGAAAAGCTCCAGCAGGAAAACAACGAGCTGCAGGCAGCGGCGGAGTCTCTGCGCAGCCAGGTGGAGGGCCTGAAAGCCCGACTGACAGTTCTGGAGGCGGAGCACGAGCGTTTGGCGGCAGACCTTCAAAAGGAGAGTTGCCGCTTGCAAGAGCTGGAACCGTTGGAGGCGAAGTGCACCCAGATGTCCGGTGAACTGGAGCGCCTGCGTCCTGACGCGGAGGCATATGCCCAGTTCCGGGAGAAGATCGGTGCGATTGAGTGTGAGGCGCGAAAGCGGGCCGCTGATTTGGAGGCGGACACCCAGTCCAGGCTTCTCCGGACGGTTGAAACTTTCCGTACCCAGTATCAAGCGCTGATGAGCACTTTCACCGCGACTGCCTCTCATGTGACAGGAGAACTGCGGAAAGTGGAGGTCAATCTGACCCAACTGCCCCGGGCCATGGACCAGGCCGGCGCGGAGCTGAAAGAGCTTGAAAAGCTTCTGGAACGCAGCGGCGAACAGAAGGGATAGTATGCCGACAGAGGAGCCGGGCTGCCTGCCCGGCTCTCTATATTTCATCATACCCAAATGTTTGAAAACTAAAATTTTGTTTTTTTAACAAAAAGTTAGTGAGGCGTTTTGGGAAAGCGTATAGAAGCGGAATCTTCTGTTAAAAATAAAACGAAAAAAGGAACAAAAATGGGCGCAGAATACGTTTGCGAAAATATGCGCACACGTTTGCGCTTCCTTTTTACAAAAAATAAGAGCCACTTTTGTGCAAATGGAAGAAAGCAGGGGTTTATGAAAAAATACCCTTGCAGAGTGGGGGAAGGTGACCTATACTGAATGTTGTGAGCTGACCGAGCTGGGCAGGCAATTGTGCGCGTTGGAAATGTGACATTTCGTGAGGATTGTCCGTTGCTTGGCTGGCGCGGCGGTGGCATAATTAGGTAAGGACGACAAACGTGGGTTTGTATTGCAGGAGAGAAGGTGAAATCGGATGTCCCTGGAAGCAATTGAAAAAGTCACGGAAGTAGAGCTGGAAAGCAAGGAGCGCAGGGGAGCCGCGGAAGCCGAGGCGAGACAGATCGTCGCCGATGCGGAGCGGACAGGCCTTGCGCTTTTGCAGAAAGTGCGGGCGGACGCGGCGTCAGAAGGGAAGGCCCTTCTGCGTAAGGCGGAGGAGCGTGCGGCAGAACGCGCCGCCGAGATCAGCGCCAATGCTTCCCGCGAAGCTGACGGGCTGCGGCAGATGGCGGACAAGCATATGGAGGCGGCCGCGGAGTTTATTGTCGGAAGGGTTGTGAAAGACTGATATGGCCATTGTAAAAATGAAGAAACTCCGCGTCATGACCATGGCCAGCCAGCGGGATGAGCTTTTGAGAGGGCTTTTGCACTTGGGCTGTGTGGAGATCAGCGAGCCGGATGGCAAGCTGGCAGACCCGGCCTGGGCGGCCCTTTTAAAGCGGGAGAGTTCCCGGCTGGTGTCCACCCGAAACGAGATCGCGGATGTGAACACTGCCCTGGCGGCTATTAAAAAGTATGCCCAGGTCAAGGACGGAATGTTCATGCAGCGGCAGCCCGTTTCGGAAGAGGAGTTTCTGGGAAGAGGAGCTGTGGAGCAGGCCAGGACGGTGAGCCGGAGAGTCGGAGAACTGCTCCAGACGATCTCCCGCCTGCAAAGCGAGGAGAGCCGGCTGCTGGCCAGGCAGGCGTCCCTGGCGCCGTGGAAGGCGCTGGACATGCCGCTGGATGCCGAGGGGACCGCACATGTGGTCTACCGGATGGGTGTCTGTCCGGCTGGGACCGATACGGCGGCGGTCAAGGCGGAGCTGAGGGAGCTGGCCGCTGCGTTCTATGAGATCAGCAGTGACCGCCAGCAGAGCTACTGCCTGCTTATCTGTCACAAAGCGGATGAAGCGGCGGCGATGGAGATCCTGCGCCCCCGCAATTTCAGTGTCGTGACGTTCCAGGGCACTGAGGGGACCGCGGCGGAAAACCTGGACAAGCTGTCCCGTCAGTTAGCGGAAAACCATGAGGCACAAGAGCGCGCCACACAGGAGATCGTCCAGAGCGCGGAGGCCAAAGACGCTCTGCGGCTTTATGCCGACCGGCTCAATGCTGACGCGGACCGGGAGACCAACACGGAGCGGCTGCTGACAGATGGGACCATCCTCTTTTTCGAGGGCTGGGCCCCGGCGGATACCATGAAGCAGGTGAGTGCCTTCCTGGACCGGCTGGGCTGCGCCTGGGAGTCTGAGGACCCCACGGAGGAGGAATATCCCCAGGTGCCGGTGAAGCTGAAAAACAACATTTTCAGCCGCTGCATGAACGTGGTGACGGAGATGTACTCCCTGCCCGCCTACAACAGCGTGGACCCCAACCCGCTGATGGCGCCGTTTTTCATCTTGTTCTTCGGCATCATGATGGCGGACATGGCGTATGGCATTTTGATGGTCCTGGGTGCGTTGTTCGTGCTGAAAAAGAGCAAGCCCCGGGAAGGGACCCGCAACTTTATGGAGCTGGTGTTCTGGTGCGGCATCAGCACGTTTATCGTCGGCGCCATGACCGGCGGTTTCTTCGGAGATTTTATCCCGCAGATCCTGAAAGTCATCAACCCCAACAGCACCTTTGAAATGCCGGCGCTCTTTACGCCGCTGAACGACACGGTGGCCATCATGCTGGGCTCTTTGGTGCTGGGCGTGATCCAGGTGTTCACCGGCATGGGCGTCAGCGTTGTGAAGAAGTTCCGCAGGGGCCAGTATATCGATGCCCTGTTCGACGAGTTCACCTGGTGGATCATTCTGGGCGGCACCGTGCTGGCGATCTTTGGCATCGGCACGGTGAAGGGCGTCCCTGTGGTGCTGGTGATCGGCATTTTGATGCTGGTGTTCGGCGGCACCCGGGAGGCCAAGGGCTTCGGCAAGGTGACCAAGCTGGTGGGCCTGGTTTATAACGGCGTCACCGGCTATTTCAGCGATATTTTGTCCTATGTCCGCCTCATGGCCCTGATGCTGTCCGGCAGCGTGATCGCCCAGGTGTTCAACACCTTGGCGGCCACCTTCGGCAACGTGATCTTGTTTATCATCATTTCCATGATCGGCAACGCACTGAACCTGGCGCTGAACCTGCTGGGCTGCTATGTCCACGACCTGCGCCTGCAGTGCCTGGAATTTTTCAACCGTTTTTACGAGGAGGGCGGCAAGCCCTACAAGCCCCTGGCAATTCAAACAAAATATGTAGATGTAATCAAGGAGGAACATTGACATGGCTGCTTTTTTTGAATTATTTGGTGGTACTGGTCTGGCATTCCTGGGCGCGGCTCTGGCCGTCGGCCTGTGCTGCATTGGCTCCGCGAAGGGCACCGGCATGGTGGGTGAAGCCGCTACCGGCGTCATCAGCATGGCTCCCGAAAACTTCTCCAAGTGCCTGATCCTGCAGGTGCTGCCCGGCACCCAGGGCCTGTACGGCATGGTGGCATGGTTCTTCGTGCTGCTGACCATGGGCGTGTTCGGCGGCAGCGGTATGGTGAGTCTGACTGTTTCCCAGGGCCTGACCATTTTCGTCTCCTGCCTGCCCATCGCGCTGGGCGGCTGGCTGTCCGCCATTTTCCAGGGCCGCGTGGCTGCCGCTTCCATCAACATCGTCGCCAAGCGTCCCGACGAGGCCACCAAGGGCATCATCCTGTGCGGTATCGTGGAGTTCTATGCCATTTTGTCTCTGCTGGCCACCATCCTGCTGCTGATGAACGCCCTGTGATGCACTTACCACATCAGAAAGGTGGTAGTACAAAATCATGAACGGAATCGAAAAAATCACCCAGCGCATCGAGACAGATACACAGGCGGAGATCGACCGCATCCTGGGCGACGCCCGGGCGGAGGCCGATGACATCACCGGCCGCTATCAGGCCCAGGCGAATAACGAAGCCGCCGAGCTGGCGGCCAAAAACCAGAAGGCCGCCGCGGAGCGGGAGGAGCGTCTGGTAAGCACAGCCCAGATGGAAGCCCGGAAGGTGGGCCTGGCCGCCAAACAGGAAATGGTGGAAAAGGCCTATGCCCTGGCGCTGGAGAAGCTGTGCTCCATGCCGGATGAGAAGTATGTCCAGACCGTGGCGGACCTG
Source organism: Dysosmobacter sp. Sow4_B12 (assembly GCF_052116665.1). Taxonomy (NCBI): domain Bacteria; kingdom Bacillati; phylum Bacillota; class Clostridia; order Eubacteriales; family Oscillospiraceae; genus Dysosmobacter; species Dysosmobacter sp. Sow4_B12. Next base: position 112,867 of record NZ_JBQKKR010000001.1, read on the forward strand.
CTGGTCCAGGCGGCACCCAACGGCCGCGGCGCCGTGATCTTTGCTCCAGCGGAGCGGGAGCGCATTGGCGAGGCCGCTGTCCGTGCCGCCAACGAAAAGTTGCACGGCGGCAAGCTGACTCTGGCGGAGGAGACCCGTCCCTTGAAGGGCGGCTTCATCCTCTCTGACGGCAAGGTGGAAGTCAATTGTTCGTTTGATACCCTGGTCCGCCTGCAGAAGGCGGAGACAGCGGGAGCGGCGGCGAAAAAACTGTTCCCGGAGATCTGACAAGGAGGAAGTGTCTTGCGGAATAAGATCAAAGACACCGATTACCTGGCGATCTCCGCCCGCATCAAGGCCATGGAGACCGGCCTTCTGACCCGGGAGCGCATGGAGCAGGTCCTGGAGGCCCGCACGGATGAGGAGGCCTTGAAGCTCCTGCAGGAGAGCGGCTATCCCGAGCTCCACGCCACGGACCCGGAATCTCTGGACGCGGCGCTGTCCGCTTCCCGGGAGGAGACCCTTGCCGATCTGGCGGACAGTGTGCCGGATCCCAGGTATATCGATATTTTTAAGCTGAAGTATGATTATCACAATGTAAAGGCCATTTTAAAGGCCGGCGCCATGGGCGTGAGCTCTGACCATATGCTGATGGACATGGGCCGTGTTTCCACGGCGGAGCTGAAAAAAGCTCTCCAGAGCGGCGAGCTGGAAAACCTGCCGCCCATGGTGGCTTCCGCGGCGGCGGAGGCCCGGGAGGTGCTGGAGACCACCCGTGACCCCCAGCTCAGCGACATCGTTCTGGACCGCTGGTGCTACAAGGACATGGACGCCGTGGCGGAGACTACCGGAAGCGCGTTCCTGCACGGCTATGTAAAGGCCCAGATCGACGCGGCTAACCTGCGCTCCCTGGTCCGCACCATCCGCATGGGGAAAAATGAGACCTTCCTGGCCGGTATCCTCTTTGCGGGCGGCGATGTGGCGGAGGATGCCATTTTGAAGGTCAGCGCCGCAAAGGGAAGCGGGATGAAGGAGCTGTACCAGTCTACCCGGTTCCACGCGGCGGCGGAGGCCGGCGCCGAGGCGCTGGGCGGCGGTCCCTTGACGGAGTTTGAAAAGCTCTGTGACGATGCCGTGGGCGATTATCTGGCGGGGGCACAGTTCGTGCCCTTCGGCGAGGCGCCTTTGGTGGGTTATCTTGCTGCCAGAGAGACGGAGTACACCAATCTGCGCATCCTCCTCATCGGACGCAGCACCGGCTTGCCGGCGGATGTGATCCGCTCCCGGCTGCGGGCCAGTTATGTGTAAGGCGGGAGGTTGAGTATGGCTACAACGTATCGTATCGCTGTTATCGGCGATTGGGAGTCTGTCATGGGCTTTCGCGCTCTGGGGTTGGACACCTATCCAGTCACATCCGTGGACGAGGCCAGAGAAAAGGTGAAGGAGCTGGCCAAGACCGACTGCGCGGTGATCTATCTCACTGAGCAGCTGGCCAAGGACATGGACGACGTGATCTCCCGCTACAAAGACGAGCTGCGGCCCGCCATCATACTGATCCCGGGCCGGGAAGGCTCTTTGGGCATCGGTAAGAGCAACATCCAGCGGGCCATTGAACGCGCGGTGGGCGCGGACATTCTCTGAGCTGAAAGAAGGTTATAGATTTGAGCGGTAAAGTTGTTAAAGTTTCCGGACCGCTGGTGGTGGCTACGGGTTTGTCGGACGCCAACATGTCCGACGTGGTCCGCGTCGGCCCCCAGCGTCTGATCGGCGAGATCCTGACCATGAAGGGCGACACCGCCTCCATTCAGGTCTATGAGGAGACCTCTGGCCTGGGTCCCGGCGCTGAGGTGGAGACCACCGGCGCACCCATGAGCGTGGAGCTGGGCCCCGGTATGATCGAGGGCATTTACGACGGCATCCAGCGCCCTCTGGAGAAGATCGTGGAGAAGGTGGGCGCCTGCATCACCCGCGGCGTGGAAGTTCCCGCCCTGGACCGTGAGAAAAAGTGGGAGTTTACTCCTACCGTCAAGGTCGGAGACAAGGTCATCGGCGGCGACGTCATCGGCACAGTGCCCGAAACCTCCGTGGTGCTCCACAAGATCATGGTGCCCCCCAAAATGAGCGGCACCATCACTGACATTAAGAGTGGCTCCTTCAACGTGACGGAGACCATCGCCACGCTGAAAACGGATGACGGCAGGGAAGTGCCCCTGACCATGACCCAGAAGTGGCCTGTCCGTGTTGGCCGTCCTTACAGCCACAAGTATCCCCCCAAGCGGCCTCTGTGCTCCGGCCAGCGGATCATCGACACCCTGTTCCCCATCGCCAAGGGCGGTACTGCCGCCGTGCCCGGTCCCTTCGGTTCCGGCAAGACCGTGGTGCAGCACCAGTTGGCCAAGTGGTCCGACGTGGACATCGTGGTCTACATCGGCTGCGGTGAGCGCGGCAACGAGATGACCGACGTTCTGCGGGAGTTCCCCGAGCTGAAAGACCCCCGCACCGGCGAATCGCTGATGAAGCGGACCGTGCTGATCGCCAACACCTCTGATATGCCTGTGGCCGCCCGTGAGGCGTCTGTGTATACCGGCATCACCATCGCCGAGTACTTCCGTGATATGGGCTACGATGTAGCCGTTATTGCTGACTCCACCTCCCGCTGGGCCGAGGCTCTGCGTGAGATGTCCGGCCGTCTGGAAGAGATGCCCGGCGAAGAGGGCTATCCCGCGTACCTTGCTTCCCGCTTGGCACAGTTCTACGAGCGTGCCGGCAGCGTGGAATGCATTGGCTCCGATGAGCGCCGGGGCAGCCTAACGGCAGTCGGCGCCGTGTCCCCTCCGGGCGGCGACTTGTCTGAGCCCGTGTCCCAGGCCACCATGCGTATCGTGAAGGTGTTCTGGGCCCTGGACGCCTCTTTGGCTTACAAGCGTCATTTCCCGGCCATCAACTGGCTGAATTCCTACTCTTTGTATCTGGACACCTTGAAGCCCTGGTTTGACGAGAACTTTGGTGTGGAATTTATGCTCAACCGCGGCAAGGCCATGAGCATTCTGCAAAACGAGTCCAGTCTCAACGAGATCGTCCAGCTGGTGGGCAAGGACGCTCTGTCTCCCGGCGACCAGCTGACGCTGGAAGTGGCCCGCATGGTCCGTGAGGATTTCCTGCAGCAAAACGCCTTCCTGGACATCGACAGCTATTCCAGTTACGACCGTCAGGAGAAGATGCTGGCCATGATCCTGCGCTATGAGTCCCTGTGCCGCGCTGCTATTGCCCAGGGGGCGCCTGTCATGAAGCTGTTTGAGATCCCCGCCCGCGAGAAGATCGGCCGTGCCAAGAGCGTGCCTGTGGAGGAGTATCCCCAGGAGTATGCCCGCATCGAGCGCGAGATGGAGCAGGAGATCGAGGAGATCGCCGCTCAGGGAGGTGAGAACTGATGATTCGTGAATATAAGACCGTAGAAGAGATCGTCAGCCCCTTGATGATGGTCCGCATGGTGGAGAACGTCACCTATGATGAGCTGGTGGAGGTGGAGCTGCACGACGGCTCTATCCGCCGCGGCAAGGTGCTGGAGGTCAACGGCGATACTGCCGTGGTCCAGCTGTTCGAATCCGCTGCCGGCATCAACCTGGCGGACGCTAAGGTCCGCTTCCTGGGCCATCCCCTGCAGCTGGGCGTATCCAGTGATATGCTGGGCCGCGTGTTCAACGGCATGGGCCAGCCCATTGACGGCGGCCCCGACATTTTGCCGGAGGAGTACCGGGACATCAACGGCCTGCCCATGAACCCCGCCGCCCGTGACTACCCAAACGAGTTTATCCAGACGGGCGTTTCCACCATTGACGGCTTGAATACCCTGGTCCGCGGCCAGAAGCTGCCTATTTTCTCCGGCTCCGGCCTGCCTCACGCCAATCTGGCCGCCCAGATCGCCCGTCAGGCCAAGGTGCTGGGAGACGAGTCCTCCAACTTCGCCGTGGTGTTTGCCGCCATCGGCATCACTTTCGAGGAGTCCGAATTCTTCGTCAGCGAATTCCGCCGCACCGGCGCTATCGACCGTACTGTCCTGTTCTCCAACCTGGCCAATGACCCGGCTGTTGAACGTATCTCCACTCCCCGCATGGCCTTGACCGCCGCCGAATATCTGGCCTTTGAAAAGGGTATGCATGTGCTGGTCATTATGACCGATATCACCAACTACGCGGAGGCTCTGCGCGAGGTCTCCGCCGCCAAGAAAGAGGTCCCGGGCCGCCGCGGCTTCCCCGGCTACCTGTATACGGACCTTGCCACGCTGTACGAGCGTGCCGGCCGCCGGTTGGGCAACCCCGGCTCCATCACCCTTATTCCCATTCTGACTATGCCCGAGGATGATAAGACCCATCCCATTCCCGACTTGACCGGCTATATTACCGAGGGTCAGATCATCCTAAGCCGTGCCTTGTACCGCCAGGGCATCCATCCCCCTGTGGATGTGCTGCCCAGTCTGAGCCGACTGAAGGATAAGGGCATTGGCGAGGGCAAGACCCGTGAGGACCACGCCAACACCATGAACCAGCTCTTCGCCGCCTACGCCACCGGCAAGGATAACAAGGAGCTGATGTCCATCCTGGGCGAGGCCGCCTTGACCCCCACGGACCTGCTGTATGCCAAGTTCGCCGACGAGTTTGAAAAGCGCTATGTGAACCAGGGCTACGAGGAGAACCGTTCCATCGAGGAGACGCTGAACCTGGGCTGGGAACTTTTGAGCATCCTGCCGAAGAGCGAGCTGAAACGTATCAAACCCGAGTATATTGAGAAGTACTGGCCGAAGAAAGACCAGGAATAAAGGAGGGGGCGACCAATGGCAAATATCACGGTAAACCCCACCCGTATGGAGCTGACCCGTTTGAAAGGCAAGCTGCGCACCGCTCAGCGGGGCCATAAGCTGCTGAAAGATAAGCGGGACGAGCTTATGAAGCAGTTCCTGGACACGGTTCGGGAGGTCCGCTCTCTTCGTGCTGAGGTAGAGGAGGAGCTGATGACGGTGCACAAGTCTTTTACCGTTGCCTCCGCCCTCATGTCCTCGGAAGCGTTGGAGCAGGCACTGCTGTATCCTAAGCAGAGCGTGGAGCTGACACAGACCAGCCAGAATATCATGTCCGTCAACGTGCCGGTCTATCACTTCCAGACCAAGACAAAGTCAGACGCGGACATCTATCCCTACGGCTTTGCCGCTACCTCCGGTGAGCTGGATACGGCGGTGGACGCCCTGGGCAAGGTGTTCCAGAAGATGCTGAAGCTGGCTCAGATCGAAAAATCCGCTCAGCTTATGGCGGAGGAGATCGAAAAGACCCGCCGCCGTGTCAACGCACTGGAATACGTCATGATCCCCAACACCCAGGAGGCCATTCGTTATATCACCATGAAGCTGGATGAGAACGACCGTTCCACCACCACTCGCCTCATGAAGGTGAAGGATATGCTGTTGGCCCAGGCGATTGAGGAGAAGCGGGAGCGGGATGCAAAACTGCTGGAAGCGTATAATGAGTCCAGTGAAGCGCCGCAGCAGGTGTAAAGCTAATTCACTTTATTGAAAAACAGTACTGCCGATTTTTCGGCAGTACTGTTTTTTTGCCAGGGCTTGTGCGTTTGGGGTTGACAGCTTCATTTCGTAGATGTAGTATAAATATGAAAAATATGAATTAACATACTTTTGGGAGGAGCACATGATGAAGCAGACAAAGGGGAAGTTCGCTGGTACAGTCCGTGTGGGAGAGAGGGGACAAATCGTGATCCCGAAAGGGGTGCGGGACCTGTTTGACATTCACCCGGGTGATACGCTGTTGGTATTGGCTGATGTAAAGCAGGGGATCGCCATTACCAAGGACGATGTCCTGTTCCGCCAGTTTGACGAGATCCTCTCAAAGGAGGAGCCGACATGAACCGCATTGCCTTTTTCTCCATTCCCGCCTGGGGACATACCAATCCCACGGTGGAGGTCGTGCGCCAGTTGACGGCGCAGGGCCATCAAGTGCGCTATTATTCGTTTGCAGCTTTCCGGGAGAAGCTGGAGGCCGCCGGGGCGGAAGTGATCTGCTGCGACGGTGCCATACCGCCCGCACCCAAAAACCTGGATAAAAAGTTGGGCCGCGATTTCGCAGCACTGGTGGAGATGGCCGCGGATACCACCCTGGCACTGGAGGAGCAGGTCTGCCGGGAACTGGAGGATTTTCGGCCGGATGTCATCGTGTCGGACTCAGTTTGCTTTTGGGGAAAGCTGTTTGCCGGAAAGCTGGGCATTCCTTATGTATGCTCTACCACCACATTTGCCTTCAACCAATACTCGGCCCGTCTGATGAAGCCCAGGGCAGGGGAGATGCTGTGGTCTTTGCTGGGGATTCCTCGAATCAGCCGAAAAATGGCCCTGCTGCGACAGCACGGATACCAGGTGGAAAAGGTCACAGACCTGCTGCAGAACGACAACGAGACCAATACCATTGTCTACACCTCCCGGGCCTTTCAGCCCATGGCTGAAACCTTTTCAGAGCGGTACGTTTTCGTAGGGCCATCCTTGCCGGAACGGAACGAACCGCTGCCGCGCAAGACCCGGCCTCTGGTGTATGTGTCTCTGGGAACGGTCATGCACGACCGAAAACAATTTTGCAGAAATTGTGTGACTGCGCTGAAAGATATGGATGTGGATGCCGTGCTGTCGGTAGGGACGGCCGAAAATTTGTCTGCATTGGGGACGCTGCCGCAATCCATTCAAGCGGCGGAGCGGGTGGACCAATTGTCCGTGCTGCGCCGGGCGGATGTGTTTTTGACTCATTGCGGTATGAACAGCGCCAGCGAGGCCATTTGGTACGGTGTTCCCACAGTGCTGGACCCGCAGCAGAGCGAGGAGACGGCAGTAGCGGACCGTATGGAGGAGTTGGGGATGGGTTTGCGGCTGCCGTCGGAAAATCCAAAGGACATTGAGGAGGCCCTGCAAAAAGTGCTGTCTGACGCCTCCTTCCGGCAGGAAACAAGGCGGATCGCCCAGAGCTTTCGTGCTGCGGGCGGCGCGCCGAAAGCGGCGGAATGGATTCTTTCCTGCTGTAAATCTTTCCTGCTGTAAACAATAAGAAGCATCCATTTTCCATTTTGGGAAACGGATGCTTCTTTTGATGTAATGCTTCTTTACAGCAGCGTAATACCGGCTTTTTCACAGCCTTCAACTGTTTCCCTATCCCACAGGCTTGCCTGGACCTCGCCAATGTGGCAGGTGCCTAACAGAAGCATGCAAAGGCGGGATTGGCCGATGCCGCCGCCGATGGACTGGGGCAGTTGGCCATTCAGCAGCATCTGGTGGAAGGGCAGCTTGCGGCGGTAGTCGCAGTTGGCTTCCGTCAGCTGGCGGTCCAATGCGGCAGCGTCCACACGGATACCCATGGAAGAAAGCTCAAAGCTGCGTTCCAGAACAGGGTTCCACATGAGAATGTCACCGTTGAGGTTCCAGTCGTCATAGTCGGGGGCGCGGCCGTCATGCTTCTGACCGGAGTGGAGGGTTTTACCGATCTGCATGAGGAACACCGTGCGGTATTGGCGGCAGATCTCGGTTTCCCGCTCATTGGGCGTCAAATCGGGATAACGGTCCTCCAGCTCCTGGGTGGTGATAAAATATATCTCCCGCTCCGGCTTGAAGGTCAAGGCTGGGTAGGCGTTGCGCAGCGCGGCGGAGGTGTCGCAGATGGCACCCACAATGTCCCGGACCGTATCCTTGAGATATTGCATGTTCCGGTTCTTCACATCGATGTGCTTTTCCCAGTCCCACTGGTCCACATAAATGGAGTGGAGGTTATCCACCTCCTCATCCCGGCGGATGGCGTTCATATCGGTGTAAAGACCAGTGCCGACCTTGAATTCGTAGCGCTTCAGAGCCAGCCGCTTCCACTTGGCCAGAGAGTGGACCACTTGACCGTCGGTTCCCACATCGGGAATGTCAAAGGTCACAGGCCGCTCCACGCCATTGAGATCATCGTTAAGGCCGGTGCCACCGTCTACGAACAGGGGAGCGGAGACCCGGTGCAGGTTTAAGCGGACAGACAGGCTGTGCTGAAATTCCTCGTGGATGAGCTCAATGGCCCGCTGCAGCTCGTTGTTGGTCAGCGGCATCCGGTAGCCGGCAGGAATAAAGAGTTTGCTCATATCGATACAGTCCTTTTTATCTGAATTTCAAAATTACATCACCAGAGAAAGAAGAAGCGGAGTCACATAGGCCTCCATAACAGCGGCAACCGCCAAAAGGGGGATCACCACCAACAGCAGCAGCCAGCTCAGAAGCGTCACGCAATCCCACAGGGGGAGTGCCGTCTCATCATGGCGGCAGCGGCGAGTCAACTGGCCGCAGACATACAGGCCCATGGCAAAGGAGAGCACCAGGGCCGGAAGCTCAAAAATGCCGTGGGGGAGAATGCCCAGAAAAAAGGCCAGAGCCGAGGTATCCGCTGTCAAGCAATAAGCAGCCAGAACACCAATGACCATGGCGTTGGCGCCCAGGGCCAGGGCGGACAGCTGCACATAAGGCAGAAGGCCGTATACCATTGTGACGGAGCAGGCCCGCACGTTGTTGGAGAACAGTGCCAGCGCGGAAAAAGCGCCGTTTTCATCTGTTACGTCCAACCCGCCGAACAGGGGCAGTACCTGGCCTGCCAACAGCTCCCGCAGAGAGGGAACGGCCATGCAGGCACCGAAGAAGATCACGATCAGCACAAAAAAGGCGATGGCGGAGCGCTTGACCTCCTGACCGTAGCCTTTGTGCCAATGGTCGGCCAGAATTCGAAACTGTCGTTCCAGCTGGCTCATTGTTTCAGCATATCCAGACCAAAGCGCAGGCGGCGCAGGGTCTCATCCTTTCCGAGAATGTGGCACAGCTCCACAGCACCGCCGGGCGTCACCAGCTTGCCTGCCACGGCAATGCGGACAGGCCACATGAGGGTGGCGTTTTTCACACCAAGAGACGCGGCTAAGTCAATGAGCGTGTCATGGACGGCATCTGCGGTCCAGACGGAAATGCCCTCCAGCGCGGGGATGACGGCCTCCAGCATGGCGGCGGAGACGGAGGAATCGGTCTTGGACTTTTTGTTGGTGTAAAAGTCCACGCTGTATGCCGGCAGGGCATCGAAGAAGTCCACCTTCTCGGGAATGTCCGTCAGTCTCTCGCAGCGGGCCTGCAGCAAAGCGGCCACAGCGGCGGTATCAATGGCGGGATTTTTCACGCTCTGGCGGATGTAGGGCTCCGCCACCCGTGCAAACTCCTCCGCCGGCAGGGCGCGAAGGTAGAGGGCGTTAAAGTGGTCCAGCTTCACGATGTCGAAGATGGCGGGGGACTTGGAGATACCGGCAATGTCGAAAGCGTCCACCAGCTCCTCCAGAGAGAAGATCTCCTGCTCACTGCGCTCTCCCTTGGGTGCCCAACCCAGCAACGCCACATAGTTCAAAACAGCGGGGGTCAGATATCCCTTAGCGATCAAATCCTCATAGGAGGGGTCGCCGTGGCGCTTGCTCATCTTGTTGTGCTGGTCCCGCATAACAGGAGAGCAATGAACGTAGGTGGGGATGTCCCAGCCAAAGGCCTCGTACAGCAGGTTATACTTGGGAGCGGAGGAGAGGTATTCACTGCCTCGGACCACGTGGGTGATGCCCATCAGATGGTCATCCACCACATTGGCAAAGTTATAAGTGGGCAGGCCGTCCCGCTTCAGCAGCACCTGGTCGTCCAGAGTTTTGTTCTCCACGGTGATGTCGCCGAAAGATACGTCGTGGAAGGTGGTGGTGCCCTCGTGAGGAATACGCTGACGGATGACGTAAGGCTTTCCGGCAGCCAGATTGGCAGCCACTTCCTCGGCGCTGAGATCACGGCAGGGATCGTCGGCGCGGTCAAAGTTTCCGGAATCCTCCTCCGACTCGGCTTTTTCGCAGAAGCAGTAGTAGGCGGCGCCCTTTTCCACCAGCAGCTGGGCGTAGGGCAGATACAGGTCGCGGCGCTGGGACTGGATATAGGGTCCTACGGGACCGCCTACATCGGGACCCTCGTCGTGGTCCAGACCGCATTCGGCCATGGTGCGGTAGATAACGTCCGTGGCGCCCTCCACCAGACGGCCCTGGTCCGTGTCCTCAATGCGGAGGATGAAGGTGCCGTGATTGTGGCGGGCGATGAGCCAGGTATACAGGGCAGTGCGGAGATTGCCAACGTGCATATAGCCGGTGGGGGAGGGGGCAAACCGTGTGCGGACCTTCCCCTTGGGAATACGAGCTTCCATCTCGTCGAAAAATTTCATATCAAGCGCCATGAATGTACCTCCATGCCAGTAATTTACACAAAATAACACCCTATATTATCGCTTTTTCCACGGGAGTTGTCAAGGTTGGATTGCTCGCGGCCCAAGAGAAAAACCACGCCGCGTCTGCGGCGTGGTCATTCAATTCAAGGCGCTGCCAGAACGGTCCCGTCCGGCAGAGTGAACTCCGCTGTAAATGCCGGGGCTAAGTCAATAGAGGTCTCCCACATGCGGTAAACAGTATCGCCTCCGCTGAGCTTTTCCGCGGCCACCAGCAGACCTGTGTCCACGCTGACCCAGTAGCGGAGGGAATAACCCGCCTCGTCGGCGACGGTCTCTACATAGATGCAGTTGACCTGGTCAGCGATAGTACGGTAATCCGCGGCGGCAATGGACTCCACCGGAAGCAGCAGAACATCTTCATAGGTGGGAATGGACTGCTCAATATCGGCGGTAATCGTACCGGCAGAGGTACGGAGTATCTCCTGGGCGTTATTGTACCAAATATATGTAGTTTCCCCATCGGTCAGAACATGCCGCTGGCGGCCATCCGTGAGCTGCCGATCCAACCGGGTCCAGGGAGCGAGCACGGACGCCGTGGTCGTTGCGGTACCGCTTCCGCCGCTCCAAAACTGCTGGACCGCGACGGTCCGGCGGTAGCGCTCCGGTCTTGTCAACGTTTCAACAGCGGTCTGAACGGTGTTAGGAGCCACTGACACCACAGACAAAGCGCCTGTGGTGTCGCTTGGAAAACCGGGCGACTGCTCCGGCTGCTGGGATTCCTGGGGGAGGACCACATGGACGGTGCGCCGAAAGCTGCCGGAGAGCATGAAAGCCACCACCAGGACCAGAAGCGTCAGAAAGACCGCTGTGATGCGATTAAGCGTTCGCCTGTCCATAGGTCCCTCCTTTCCGCTGGGAGGCAGATCAAGCGTTGAGATCCGCAGGCTTTTCGCCTCGCCCGAAATGCCATAAAATCGCTTCGGCGATGCGTTTGCAGGCGTGGCCGTCACCGTAGGGATTCACGGCGTGGGCCATTTTGTGATAGGCGTTAGGGTCATGAATAAGGCGCTCCGCCATGGTGACGATGTCATCCTGCACCACACCGCAGAGCTTTACCGTACCGGCTTCCACAGCCTCGGGGCGCTCCGTCTCCCGGCGCATGACCAGAACAGGCTTGCCCAGGGCGGGCGCTTCCTCTTGAAGACCGCCGGAGTCCGTCAAAACCAGATAGGACCGAGCCATGAGATTGTGCATTTCGTCGGCGGGCAGAGGGTCAATCAAGTGAACGCGGGGAGCACCCCGCAGATATGTGTCCACCGCCTCCCGGACCACGGGGCTCAAATGGACGGGATACACCAGCTCCACATCCTCATTTTGCTCCGCGATCTGCCGCAGAGCCAACATGATGTTTTTCATGGGCTCGCCGTAATTTTCCCGCCGGTGGCAGGTAACAAGGATGATCTTCTTCTCTCCGTAAGGCAGATGGTTCAATTCCTCTGTCGTGAAGGTGTAGTCCTCCCGAACGGTTGTTTTCAAAGCGTCAATGACGGTATTGCCGGTAACGAACAGGCCGCTGGTAATACCTTCTTTTAAAAGGTTGTTTTTGTTGTTGACAGTAGGGCAGAAGTACAGGTCCGCGATGGCGGACACCAGCTTGCGGTTCATCTCCTCCGGGAAGGGGGAGTACTTGTCATACGTCCGCAAGCCGGCCTCCACGTGCCCCACGCTTACTTGATGATAAAAGGCGGACAGAGCCCCGGCGAAGGTGGTGGAGGTGTCTCCGTGGACCAGGATCATATCCGGCTTCAAGGCATCAATGGCTTCATCCATACCGATAAGGCACCGGCTGGTGATGGTGGAGAGGGTCTGCCGGGGCGTCATAATGTCCAGGTCATAATCCGGCTTCAAATCAAAGACCTCCAGCACGCTGTCCAGCATTTGACGGTGCTGGGCAGTGACGCAGCAGAGGCTTTCAATTTCCGGATGGGCTGCCAGCTCTTTCACCAGCGGGCACATTTTAATGGCCTCCGGCCGGGTGCCGAAGACGCTCATGATACGAAGCTTGTCCATATTACGCTCCCTTGTCTTTCCCGGGCTCTTCGCGGTGCCCGTGTTCTTTTAGGTCCTCCAACTCTTCGTGGAGCTCCTCTTTCAGTTCTTCCTTTACTTCTTTTGGGAAGACCACCTTGGCGGCCACCACGGCCACAATGCACAGCGCCGCGAAAAACAGCATGGCCTTTTCCTCGCCGCCGGTAGTCAGCACCACGGCGGAAAGGCCCAGAATGGCGGAGATGACGTACAGAGTGGCAACCGCCTGTTTCTGGCTCAGCCCCATGTCGATGAGCCGGTGGTGGATATGGCTGCGGTCAGCGTGCATGGGACTCTGGCCGTGAGCGATGCGGCGGATGAAAGCGAAAGCCGTGTCAAAAATAGGCAGACCCAGAATCAAGAAGGGCACCACAAAGGAGATGACGGCGTAATACTTGAACAGGCCTTGAATGGACATGGTGGCCAGAATAAAGCCCAAAAAGGTGGCGCCGGTGTCGCCCATAAACATTTTGGCGGGATTCAAATTATAGGGCATAAAGCCCACGCAGGCGCCTACCAGGGCCGCCATGACGATGGCTACCTGGGCCTCGGAGGCCAGCAGGGCAATGACCAACATGGTAGTGGCGGAGATGGCGGAAACGCCGTTGGCAAGGCCGTCCAGCCCGTCGATGAGGTTCACGGAGTTGGTGATGGCCACGATCCAGAGAATAGTGAAAGGCACGGACAGTCCGCCCAGCACCCAGTACAGGTTGTCCGAGAAAATATTGGGATTGGAAAAAGCCAGAATCGTGACGCTGTGGGTGGCGGGGATAGCCGCCGCCACGATCTGCACCACGAATTTCAGCATGGCAGGCAAGGCCATGATGTCGTCCACCACACCCAGTACCACAATGATGACGGCCCCCAGCAGAATGCTTTTCATCTCCGAGGTGATGGGTACAAACAACAAAATGCTGACCATGAAACCGATGAAAATAGCCAGGCCGCCCAGGCGGGGGATAGGGACCTTATGCATCCGGCGGCCATCCTTAGGCACATCGATGGCGCCTACTTTATAGGCGAAGGTCTTGACCACGGGGGTCATGAGAAAGCTTATCACCAGGGCTACCAGCAGAGCCAGAACCACATAGGCGATCAGCTGATTGTCAAGATTCATAGCAGCCCTCCGTCAGCGGGCCAGGAAGCCCACTTTTTTGTATACCTTGGCCACGGTGCGGTCCGCCACGCGGGAGGCCTTCTCGGCGCCGGCACGGTACACGCTCTCCAAATACGCCTTATCGGCCAGCAGGCGCTCGGTTTCCTCGCGGATGGGGCGCAGCAGCTCCACCACGGCCTCGCCCACGGCCTTTTTGAAGTCGCCGTAGCCCCGGCCGTCAAATTCCTTCTCGATTTCCTCGAAATTCCGTCCGGTGGCCACGGAGTAGATCTGCATTAGATTGGACACGCCGGGCTTGGCGGCAGGGTCAAAGCGGACGCAGGCGTCGGAGTCGGTGACGGCTTTTTTGAATTTGCGCATGATGTCCTCGGGCTTTTCCAGCATATAGACACAGCCGTTTTGGTCCTTGTCGGACTTGGACATCTTGTTCTCCGGAGAGGTCAAGCTCATGACGCGGGCGCCCACCTTGGGGATGTACGGCTCGGGGATCTTGAATACGTCTCCGTAAATGCCGTTAAAACGATTGGCAATATCCCGGCAGATCTCCACGTGCTGCTTCTGGTCGCCGCCCACGGGCACCAGGTCCGCTTGGTACAGGAGGATGTCCGCTGCCATAAGGGAGGGATAGGTGAAGAGGCCCGCGTTGATATTGTCCGCGTTTTTGGCGGACTTGTCCTTGAACTGGGTCATGCGGCTGAGCTCACCGAACATGGTATAGCAGTCCAGCACCCAGCCCAGCTGAGCATGGGCGGGCACGTGAGACTGGACGAAGAGCGTGTTCCTCTCCGGGTCCAGGCCGCTGGCAATGTAGGCGGCCACCTGGGTCAAGGTATGGCGGCGCAGGTCCGCCGGCACTTGGCGCACCGTGATGGTGTGCATGTCCGCCAGCATGTAATAGCAGTCATATTCATCGGCCAGGGCCGCCCAGTTGCGGATGGCGCCCAGGTAAGAGCCCAGGGTCAAATCGCCGGAAGGCTGAATGCCGCTTAAGATTCTCTTTTTCTGCACTTGATTCTCCATTTCAAAACACCTCAAACTCAGCGCCGCCCAACGTCAACAGGCGCGAAGCGACAATTTAACTCATATATTATACCATGGCGTTATGGAAAGTGCAATCTGTTCTTGATGGAAAGAACGCCCCTCGCGGCAGAGCGAAGGGCGTTCATAAAATCAGCAGCAGTCCCAGAGCCACCAGCAGCTCCTCGTCCGCGTCCTCCCGGAATAGAAAGAACAGCAGTACCAAAAGCAGCAGGTCCCCGGTGTCCACATGGTCCAGATGCAGCTGATCCAGCACATGCCGGAGAAAGCCGGTGAGACCGTCTGCGATCCGGCCTGCCGCTTGCGGTGGAGAAGGTGGCGGAGGCGGCCTGCGCGGTTCTTCCCGGGGTGGGTCCTGCTTCGGCGGCGGGGGAGGCGGCGTTTCCTGCCGGGGGGGCGGCTCCGGCGCATGCTTCTGCGGGGGGACCTCCTCCTGGGGAATGCGGGTGTAGGAGCCGTTGTCATTGCGGATGTAGCGGTTATACATGCCTATCCCTCCCATCCGGCAAGAAATTTTTTCCCCAGGTGGAACAGTCGGGCCAGCTGCAGCGCCCGTTCCACCTTTTCTTGCCGCTCCTCCTTGAGATAGGGCCGCAGTGCATACAGCAGTGCCCGGGCGTTGCTGTCCTGCTGGCTGCCAAGCTCTTGAATAAGGGGCAGCAGCCGGGCCATGAGCTTGGGGTCAATACCGCCGGTGAGGGAGGACAGCAGGTCCGGCGGGCTGCTTTGCTTTGCCTGCGGTGGAGGAGGAGCGGTGGGCCGCTCTTGACCGCCGGACAGAGACTGCGCCAGCTGCATGATTTGAGACATGGCATTAGGATTAGAAAGAATATTGTTAAGCTGCTCGTCAAATTCGGCCACCGCTGCCACCTGCCTTTCCCACGGGGAGATTTATTTCCGTATGGCCTTGTTGATGCGGTCCACCAGAGCTGCTCCGTCTGGGCTTTGCATCAGCTGGCTCACCATCCGCACCATGTCCGCCGGGTCTCCCCGGGCCGCGGACTGGGCGGCCTTTTGCAGAGCCGCTCCCTGGTCCTTTTGCGTCAGCATCTGCATGAGGGCCTGCCCATCCCGTGACTGCATGAGCTGCCGGAGCTGGGCGGGGTTGCTTTTGAGCTGTTCCATCAGCCGGGCTGTGTTTTCGTCCATATGGCCTCCTGAATCGCGTTGGTGGTTTCACGTTCCAAAGCAGTATATGAAGCGTCTGGAAAAAATGTGCCTGTACAAGCGTTTGTACAGGCACATGCAAATTAGGCTTTTACTTTTACGGCTTTCAGAGCTTTCGCGGCGGCACAGTCCTTTGCCAGGGGGCAGCCCTCACACTTTGGCGAGCGGGCCGTGCAGGTGTCCCGGCCAAAGAGCACCATCCGGTGGCAGAAGTTGCTGGACTCCTTGGGGGGAATGCACTGGCGCAGCTGCCGCTCCACCTGGAGCGGGTCCTTTGACCCGTCTGTGATGCCGAGGCGACCGGTGATGCGGATGCAGTGGGTGTCGCAGACATAGCCCTCCTGGCCGAAGATGTCGCCCAGGATCAAGTTGGCGGTCTTGCGGCCCACGCCGGGCAAGGCTGTCAGCTCCTCCATGGTGCCGGGGACCTTGCCGCCGTGCTTTTCCAAAAGCTGCTGGGCGCAGGCAACCAAATCCCGGGCCTTGCCATTAAAAAAGCCGCAGGAATGAATGTACTCGCCGACCTCCTTGGGGTCCGCTTCCGCGAAGCTCTCCAGAGTGGGGAAGCGTGCAAACAGGGCCGGCGTCACCTTGTTTACCCGCTCGTCGGTACATTGGGCGGAAAGCCGCACGGCAAACAGCAGCTCGTAGTCCTTTTCATATTGCAGGGAACAAAGGGCGTCGGGATAGATCTCCTTCAATGTCTCAATAATCCGCTTGATCGCGGCTTTGGATGCCATGGTCATCACCTCTGGAGACAGGATACCACAACTTTCGCCAAATGACCAGGGAAAAAACCATGGAAATCCACCGGGAACTGTGGTAATATAAAGCGGTTAGGAAGGAGGGACAGCCATGCAGCGTCCACTGGCGGATGAGATCCGTCCCAAAACTTTGAATGACGTGGTAGGCCAGCGGCATCTGCTTGCCCCCGGCGCGGTACTGCGGCGGCTCATTGAGAGCGGAACCGACGCCAACATGGTCTTTTACGGTCCCTCCGGCACCGGAAAAACCACCATCGCCAATATCATCGCGGAAAAGACCAATAAGACGCTGTACCGGCTGAACGCCACCACGGCGTCTTTGCAGGATATCAAGGACATCATTGCCGATGTGGGAACACTGCTGGCTCCCGGCGGCGTGCTGCTGTACCTGGATGAGATCCAGTACTTTAATAAAAAACAGCAGCAGAGCCTGCTGGAGTTCATGGAAAACGGCAAGCTGACTCTCATTGCCTCCACCACGGAAAATCCGTATTTTTACGTATACAGTGCTCTGCTGTCCCGCAGCACGGTCTTCGAGTTCAAAGCGGTCCCGGCGGAGGAGACGGAGCCTGCCGTTCTGCGGGCCTTGCGCATCGAGCAGGAGCGCAGCTCCCTGCCCCTTTCCTGGGAGGAGGGGGTGCCCCTTCAAATCGCCACCGCCTGCGGCGGTGATGTTCGAAAGGCCATTAACGCTGTGGAGCTGTTGTGCCGGGCAGCCCGGCCCAGGGACGGTAAACTGTGCATTACAAAGGAGGACTCCACCCAGGTGGCTCAGCGCAGCGCCATGCGCTATGACCGGGACGGTGACGCCCACTATGATATCCTGTCCGCTCTGCAAAAATCCATCCGGGGCAGCGACCCGGATGCGGCGGTCCACTATCTGGGCCGTCTATTAGAGGCAGGGGACCTGCTGTCTCCCTGCCGGCGGCTCCTTGTCATCGCGTCTGAGGATGTGGGGCTTGCGTATCCCATGGCTATGGTCATTACCAAGGCCTGCGTGGACGCGGCCGTGCAGGTAGGATTGCCGGAGGCCCGGCTCCCCCTGGCGGAGGCTGCCATTCTGCTAGCCACCGCGCCAAAATCCAACACAGCCCACAACGCCATTATTGCCGCCATGGCGGACTTGAAAAAAGGAAAAAGCGGCGACATTCCCCGGCAGCTGCAAAATGTCCACGCCGATACCACCGGTTTTGACCACCAGCAGCACTATTTGTATCCCCACGACTTCCCACACCGCTGGGTGGAGCAGCAATACCTGCCGGACGCCTTGAAGGACGTGAAATATTATGAGTGGGGCGACAATAAGACAGAGCAGGCCGCCAAGGCCTACTGGGAGAAGATCAAGGGCCGGGAGCTATGAATACCGTTTCCACCGGCTGCTTTTCGTAGTTCGGCGGTGAATAGACCCAGCGGTCCAGACAACCATCGGTGATTTGATACTGAATGGGCGGCAGGGGAACGGGGCCGGGCAGCTTTTCAATGAGCTGCAGCTTGATTTTCATTCTCTCCGGGCGGATACTTTTGATGTAGACAGACACCGACTCCCCGGGGGACAGATCCTCCCGGACATCCGCCAGACCCGATAGGTTCGGCGCCAGCTCGATAAAGCTGCCGTATTCCTTGACACTGCGGACGATGCCGCTCACCGTCTCGCCGGGACGGAACCAGCTGGCGTTTTCCAGCCAGGTGCCCAGCAGCTCCTTGTGGGTCATGGTGAAGCGGTGCTGTGACGGGTCTATGGAACGCACCACCGCCAGGATTTTTTGTCCCACCCGGAAACGGTCCTTTGGATGGGAGATGCGGGAAACGGAGATCTGCTCCATAGGCAGCATGGCGATGATACCGCAGCCGATGTCCAAAAAAGCGCCGAAAGCTGCTAAGTGTGTTACTTTGGCTGTGACCACAGCCCCCGGCCGCAGATGGGAGAAAAAGTAGGTGATGGCCTGTTCCTGGACCGCCCGGCGGGAGAGAACTGCCACCGGCGTGCCTTTTTCATCGGAATGAATCGAAGTGACTGTAAAGCATGTTTGCTTGCCGACTCTTGATAATATGGAAATGTCGCGGTCCGCACCGCTGATCCAAGGGGCGATGACCTCCTCCCGGGGCATGAAGCCTATGACCGACCCCAGGGAGATATGGAGATTTTTGTCGACATCGCACCGCTGGACAGGAGCTTCCAGAACTGTGCCTGCTTCCATGGCCTGTTGGAGAGCCGGCAGAGAAAAAACCGGCTGGGGACGCAGTCCCTCCGGGGGAAAAAGATTGTTTTCCGGCATGTTATGTCTCATCCTATCTGCCGCACGGCGGCGTTTTGGTATATGATATGCAAGCGGAAAGACGGGTTTGACAGGAGGAAAAATATGGACCTGCATCTGCATGACAAAGTGGAACTGAAAAAAGCGCACCCCTGCGGCAGTAGCCGGTGGGAGATCCTGCGGGTCGGCATGGACATCAAGCTTCGCTGCCTGGGCTGCGGCCATGAGCTGATGCTGCCCCGGAGCAAGGCGGAAAAAAGCATTCGGAAGATCGTGACGGAGGAGGAGACAAAATGAGCAAAAAGACCCGCGTCGTGGCGCTGGTACTGGTGGTGGTCATGATCGTGGCCATGGTGGCCTCTATGATCGTCCCTTATATCGCATAACCTTATACGCCTAATCTGTAAAGCAAAACAGCCTAACAGCTAAGATGGCCGTTAGGTTGTTTTTTTATTTTCCTCCATGTCCCTTTTGCGACGGCTTTTCCATCGGGAGCGTCCTATAATACTGCATTGTAGCATCTCATTCACCGGAAAGGGGGATGACGGTTGTGACTGTGGTGTATCTGGACAGTGTGTTTATGCTGAATAGCTTGATGGACTATTTGCTGCTGCTGGGCACGGCCCGTCTTGCCGGTATTCCGCTTCGCCGGCTGCGGTATGCGCTTTCTGCCGTGGGGGGAGGACTGTATGCCGCGGCGGTGTTCCTGCCGGGAATGGAATTTTTGGCGGAATCTCCTGTAAAGCTGGCAGCAGGCGTATTACTGGCGGCTGTGGCTTTCGGCGGGGAGGCCCATCTTCTGCGGCTGACGCTGCTGCTCTTTGCTGTTTCCTGCGCCCTGGCGGGCTGCGTGCTGGGGCTGGGCTTGGTGGCAGGCGGCGGTGTGCCGGCGGTCAACGGTATTTTTTACACGGATGTGGACGCACGGACATTGCTGGTGGCCGCCACAGCGGCTTATGTGGTGTTGGCGGTAATTTTCCGGGCGGCTGCACGCCATGGCTTGCGGGGAGAACTGCTGCGGACAGAGGTATGCCTAAGGGGGAAAAGCGTCCGTCTGACAGCCCTGCGGGATACGGGGACCAGCCTTGCAGACCCGGTGAGCGGCCAGCCGGTGCTGGTGGTGTCCCGGGGCGCTCTGGACCCGCTGCTTCCGGCAGCGGTAAAACGCCTTATGACAGAGCGGAGCCTCTGCCTGCCGGCAGACCTGCTGGAGCCTCTGCGGCAAGCGGCGTCGGATTTGCGGTTTTATCTGCTGCCGTATCGGGCGGTGGGGGTCCAGGGGGGATTGCTGCTGGCGGTGCGGTCAGATTGGACAGACGTGGAAGGAAGGCGGTATCCGGGATTGTCGGTGGCCCTTTCACCCACGGAACTGGGGACAGCGTATCATGCCCTCTGGGGCGGACAGGCGGGAAGGA
Organism: Dysosmobacter sp. Sow4_B12; assembly: GCF_052116665.1. Classification (NCBI taxonomy): domain Bacteria; kingdom Bacillati; phylum Bacillota; class Clostridia; order Eubacteriales; family Oscillospiraceae; genus Dysosmobacter; species Dysosmobacter sp. Sow4_B12. The sequence continues at coordinate 132,982 of NZ_JBQKKR010000001.1, forward strand.
GAGGTCGGTATGAACAGGAGCTTGGAGCGGCTGCGGCGTCTGCTGGCAAGGCTGGGGCTGCGGAGAAGTGAAAGTGTCCATTACATCGGCGGCAGCGACACACTGCCGCCGCCCTTGACAAAGGAGCGAGAGGCAGAGCTTTTGGCGCGGCTGGGGGAGGAATCAGCCCGTCAAGAGCTCATCGAACATAATCTCCGGCTGGTGGTATACATTGCCCGGCGCTTTGAAAATACCGGCATCGGGATCGAGGATCTGATTTCCATTGGAACCATTGGCCTCATCAAAGCGGTGGGAACTTACCGGACAGACAAGAATATCAAGCTGGCTACTTATGCCTCCCGTTGTATCGAAAACGAGATTTTGATGTTCCTGCGGAAAAACGCCAACCGAAAGGGGGAGGTGTCCTTTGATGAGCCGCTGAACACCGACTGGGATGGAAACGAGCTGCTTCTTTCCGATGTGCTGGGGACCGAGGAGGACACGGTCATGCGGCCCATTGAGGAGGATGTGGACCGGGGCTTGCTGGCGGCGGCCATCAACGTGCTCTCTCCCCGGGAAAAGCAGATCATTTCCCTGCGCTTCGGCCTGGGAGGCGGCCGTGAGCAGACACAGAAGGAGGTGGCGGACCGGCTTGGTATCTCCCAATCCTATATTTCCCGGCTGGAAAAACGGATCATTTCCCGGTTAAAAAAGGAGATCCTGCGGTTGTCTTGACAAATGAAATACCATATCGTATAATACTTGCTGTTCAAATGCAGGGAAGAGGAGCAGTACAGATACGCCAAAGCAAAGAGAGGAAGCGGCCGGTGAGAGCTTCCGTGAAGCGTATGTGGAAGTCGCCTTGGAGCAGCCGTACTGAAACAGCAGTAGGACGGACGGGAACTCCCGTTACAGAGTCATAAGCGCCGCATCTTTCAGAGGAGCGGAATCCAGGTGGTACCACGGACATTTGTTCGCCCTGAGCCTTTTGGCTCGGGGTGTTTTTTTTGATCCAACATCTTGATAAATTGGGAGAAACCGTATGCATTTTGAAGTGGATATGAAAATGGACCTCCGGCGTTTGGTTGCGCTGAACGCCTTGGCGGAAAAAACCTTCCGCCGGGGCCAGATGCTAGTGTTCCGGCTGGTGATGCTGGCGCTGGGCGGCTGGCTCAGCTGGACGGCGGGGCGTACCTTACTGGCGGAAGGTATCCGATTTGACCAAACCTGCAAGCTTCTCACTGGATTGCTGGTGCTGGCCATCGGCCTGTTTACCAACACCATCAGCGCCTGGCTGAATCAGATGACCATTATACCGGACGGAAAGCTGAGCTTTGGAGAAAAGTTCTTCACAGAGAAGAGCAAGTATCAAAAGACCCAGCACCGTTACAGCGATATTTTCGCGCTGAAGAGCTACCGGGGCTATGATTTCATTTTCCTGGACAAGCAGCGCAGCTTGATCCTGGCGCCGGATGGCATCAGCGGCGGTACGCCGGAGGAGCTCCGCCGTCTCATCGAGGAAAAAAGCGGAAAACAGTTTGAATCTGTCAAATAAGTCTTGATATAGAGTAAGGAGGAACCCCAATGAATAAAGAACTGCCGAAGGTGTATGAGCCCCAGCAGGTGGAGGGCCGCATCTACGAGATGTGGGAAGAAGCCGGCTGTTTCAAGGGCGACCCCGATCCTAAGAAGAAACCTTTCTCCATCGTCATGCCGCCCCCCAACGTCACCGGTCAGCTGCACATGGGCCATGCCCTGGACTCTACCCTCCAGGACATATTGACCCGTTTCAAGCGGATGCAGGGCTATTCCGTTTTGTGGCTGCCCGGCACGGACCACGCCGGCATCGCCACCCAGATCAAGGTGGAGGAGGAGCTCCGGGTCAATGAAGGCAAGACCCGTTATGACCTGGGCCGTGAAAAATTCCTCCAGCGGGTATGGCAGTGGAAGGAAAAGTACGGCGGCCGCATCGTGGAACAGCAGAAGAAGCTGGGCGTTTCCTGTGACTGGAGCCGCTCCCGCTTCACTATGGACGAGGGCTGCTCCAAGGCCGTCCGGGAGACCTTCTGCGAGCTGTATGATAAGGGCTTGATTTACAAGGGCAGCCGCATCATCAACTGGTGTCCCCACTGCATCACCGCCCTTTCCGACGCTGAGGTGGAGTATGTGGACAAGCCCGGCCACCTGTGGTATATCCGTTATCCCCTGGCGGACGGCTCCGGCGACCTTGTCGTGGCCACCACCCGGCCCGAAACCATGATGGGCGATACCGGCGTGGCTGTGAATCCGGAGGATGAGCGGTTCAAGCATCTGGTGGGCAAGAAGTGCATTCTGCCCATTATGAACCGGGAGATCCCCATTGTGGCGGACGACTATGTGGAGCTGGGCTTTGGCACCGGCGCTGTGAAGATGACTCCCGCCCACGACCCCAATGACTTTGAGGTGGGCCTGCGCCACAACCTGGAGGTCATCCGCTGCATTGGCGATGACGGCAAGATCAACGAAAACGGCGGCCCATACAACGGCATGGACCGTTACGAGTGCCGCAAGCAGATCGTGAAGGATTTGGAGGAGCAGGGATATCTGGTCAAGACCGAACCCTACAATCATAACGTCGGCACCTGCTACCGCTGCCATAACGATGTGGAGCCCCTCATTTCCGCCCAGTGGTTTGTGAAGATGGAGCCTCTGGCCCAGGAGGCCCTGCGCGTGGTGCGTGATGGCGAAGTGAAGTTCGTCCCCGAGCGGTTCTCCAAGACCTACACCAACTGGATGGAGAACGTCCATGACTGGTGCATTTCCCGCCAGCTGTGGTGGGGCCACCAGATCCCTGCCTGGTACTGCGACGAGTGCGGCCATATCAACGTTTCCCGGGAGGACCCCACCCAGTGTGAAAAGTGCGGCTGCACCCACTTGACCCGCGACCCCGACGTGCTGGACACCTGGTTCTCCTCCGCCCTGTGGCCCTTCTCCACGCTGGGCTGGCCGGAAGAGACCGAGGATCTGGATTATTACTATCCCACCTCTGTCATGGTCACCGGATACGACATCATCTTCTTCTGGGTGGCCCGGATGATTTTCTCCGGCTGCGAGCAGATGAAGCAGATTCCCTTCCACACGGTACTCATCCACGGCTTGGTCCGGGACGATAAGGGCCGCAAGATGTCCAAGTCCCTGGGCAATGGTATCGATCCCCTGGAAATGGCGGAAAAGTACGGCGCCGACGCCCTGCGCTTCAACCTCATCACCGGCAACAGCCCCGGAAATGACACCCGGTTCTATACGGAAAAGTGCGAGGCCATGCGGAACTTTGCCAACAAGATCTGGAACGCCAGCCGTTTCGTGATGATGAACCTAACCATCGACCAGTGCCGGCTGCCTTCTTCTGAAAAGCTGGCTCCCGAGGACAAATGGGTCCTTTCCAAGCTGAATACCCTGGTGAAGGAAGTCACGGAGAATCTGGACAGCTATGAGATCGGTGTTGCTTCCGCCAAGGTCTATGACTTCATCTGGGACACCTATTGCGACTGGTATATCGAGCTGACCAAGACACGGCTGAACGGCGAGGATGAGGATGCCAAGCTGGTGGCTCAGAATGTGTTGTGCTACGTGCTGACGGACCTCCTAAAGCTGCTGCACCCCTTCATGCCCTTCATCACCGAGGAGATCTTCCAGGCGCTGCCTCACGAGGGCGACTTCATCATGACTTCCGAATGGCCGGAGTATCAAGAGAGCCTGTGCTTCCCCGCGGAGGAAGCGGCTATGGAGGCCGTCATGGATACCATCAAGGCCATCCGTGCCCGCCGGGCCGAGATGAACGTGCCCCCCTCTAAGAAGGCCGAGGTCATTCTGGTAACAGAAGAGCCTGCCATTTACGAGCAGGGTATCCACTTCATCCAGCGTCTGGCTTACGCTGAGAAGGTGACAGTTACCGGCAAAGCGCCGGAGGAGCTGGCGGGTCTGGTGAATATTGTCACGCATAAGGCCAACGCATATATCCCCTTGAGCGAGCTGGTTGACTTCCAGGCGGAGCTGGAGCGTATCGCCAAGGAGAAAGAAAAGGCCGAGAACGGTCTGCGCATCACGGAGAAGAAGCTCTCCAACGAGAAGTTTGTGGCCAATGCCCCCGAGGCGGTGGTCAACGCTGAGCGGGAAAAGGCCGCTAAATACCGGGAGCTTATCGCCAAATTGGAAGAGTCTGCCAAGGCCATGCAGGCATAACTTAAAAGTACGAACAAGGTCCCCGCTCATGCGGGGGCCTTGTTTTAAGGGAGATACCCCATGGATATCAGAAAACTGACAGAAAATGAAAAACCGGCAGCGATGGAGCTTGCCTGGCGAGTGTTTTTGGAATTCAAGGCGCCGGAATATTCGCCGGAGGGAGTTCTGGCATTTCGCACCTAAATTACCGATCCGGCTGCTGTATCAGCTTTGGAGGTTTACGGTGCTTTTGATGGAAAGGTCCTCTTGGGGGTATTGGCCGTCCGCCAAAACGGTACGCACATTTCTCTGTTTTTTGTTGACCCGGCCCGACACCGACAGGGCGTGGGGAAAGCTCTTTTCCGCCGGTTTTTGATGGACAGGGGCAATGGGGCGGTAACTGTCCATTCCTCTCCCTATGCGGTGGAGGTTTACCGCCGCCTGGGCTTCTGTTCCACTGCACCGGAGCAGATCTCCGATGGTATTCGATACATCCCTATGGAACGTAGGGGAGAATAGCGTATAAGGAAACACTCTTCAGCAAACACTTTGTTGCTGAAGGGTGTTTTTTTACCATTTTATGCTCTCAAACCCGCTGCCGGGACTTCTCAAAAGCTGTATGACGGGTGCTGGCAAGGCCGAACATGAGGGGCGGCAGAAGAAATTTTGTAAAATACCGCAAAGCGGAAAGAATCCGACAAAAAAGAAACAAGGCAGCTTCTATAATGGAGGAGAAATGCAGCTAAAACCACATAGGAAAAGCAAAAGGGGAATCACTATGGAGATCAATGCAAAGAGTTCGGACCGGAACCTGCTTCTGGAGTTCAGCGGCGAACTGGACCACCACGGAGCGCGAAATAGCTTACGGGAAGTGGAAATGGCCATCGATGCGGCATTGCCGAAAACGCTGGTGCTGGATATGTCGGGAATCACCTTTATGGACAGCTCCGGTATCGCACTGATTCTGCGGGCCCAGCAACGGATGCAGCTATTGGACGGCAGCGTTCTGGTCTGCAATGTGCCGCCGCAAGCCCGCAGGGTGCTGGATGCCGCCGGCATCGGACGCCTTGTGACGATACGCTGAAAAGGAGGGTTACATAATAATGAAAACAAAGGTCATAAACGAGGTCCTGCTGGAATTTCCCAGCCGCAGCAGCAACGAGGGCTTTGCGCGGGCGGCTGTGGCCTGCTTTGCCGCCCAGATGGACCCTACGCTCAATGAGCTGGAGGATATGAAAACGGCAGTCAGCGAGGCGGTGACCAATGCCATCGTTCATGCCTATCCGGATGCCATTGGTAAAGTGACAGTACGGGCACGCATCTGTCCGGGAAACGTGCTGGAGCTGACAGTGAAGGACCATGGACGGGGAATCACGGATGTAGCAAAGGCACGGGAGCCTTTGTTCACTACCGGGGGTGAGGAGCGCAGCGGTATGGGCTTCACCATTATGGAAAGCTTCATGGACAAGCTTACCGTCCGTTCCGTGCCGGGACGCGGTACCACTGTCGTCATGCGAAAAAAGCTGGCGTCCCGGGTAAAGACAGGAAAATGAAGGCGCAGCTGGAACTCCTAAGGGCAGCTCAAGCCGGAGACCGGGACGCCTGTGAGCGGGCAGTGGCAGAAAACAGCGGCCTTATCTGGAGCATTGTGCGGCGGTACTATGGCCGCGGGGTGGAAGCAGACGACCTATATCAGCTGGGCTGCCTCGGTTTTTTAAAGGCGGTCCAGGGGTTTGACTTCACCTACGGAACCTGCTTCTCCACATATGCCGTCCCCAAAATCGCCGGGGAAATCCGGCGGTTTTTGCGGGATGATGGCATGCTGAAAGTGGGGCGGGGCCTTCGGGAGCAAGCGCAATTGCTTTACACATCAAGGGAACGCCTGCGTCATCGTCTCGGGCGGGAGCCGGTCTTATCAGAGCTTGCGGAGGACACGGGACTGACTCCGGAGGAAATCGCCCGGGCGGATCTGGCCACGGACACGCCGGAATCCCTGCAGCAGGAGACAGCGGATGGATTAACGTTGGAGGGAATGCTGGGCACGGAAGCACCGGAAGAAGCAATGGTGGAGCGTATCGCCCTGCGGGAGGCCATCGACCAACTGCCGGAAAAAGAGCGGATGACGATTTTGCTGCGGTATTTCAAATCCTTGACTCAAGAGCAGACAGCCCGGATTCTGGGGGTATCCCAAGTGCAGGTATCCCGGCTGGAGCGCCGTGGCTTGCAGCATCTTCGGGAGAGCTTTGGGCTTTGAAGTAGGATTCGTCTTGAAACTCCGTCATGGTGTTCCAGTAGCGCTTCGGCATATTGGTTTGCCGGCATTTTGGGTTGTAGCGCTCCTTGATGGCAATGGTTTCGTAAAAGCATTTCCAAAGCAATCGGTAATGGGCCTCCACTTCATCCGGCGGCGCCATTTGAAAATGCTCCAGTGGTTGGATGACAGCCTTGCCGTTGGCATAGAACAGGGCTTCCCGGTGTGTGCGGTCGTAGAGGAAAAATTTCTCTCCCTGGTAGCGGGCACAGAAATGGCTGCGCAGCAAAGGTAAAACCCGGTTTTTTGGCTCGATCTCCCCACCCAGCACACCGCCTAGGTCAGAAAAGCGAACGAAGCCCTTCAGCAGGTGGGCTTCGCCGTTGAGATGCCGCACAGCCCGGAGCACAGGATACAGCGTTTCATCGGAAAAGTTCCGCAAAAAACCGGGACCCTCCCGCAGTAGCTTCACCACCAGCCGGTACAGATAAAGCTCTTTGTCCGGCAGGCAGGTGAGGAACCCCTTTTGCACCAGATCCGCTGTATAGGGAGAACACTTTACAATTTTTCTGTATACACGGTTGGCGTGGTCCCGGTCTGTTGAGATGCTCCGGGAGGCAAATAATGTGGGCACAAGGTCCTCATCGCAGCAGATGGCGGTGAGGACCTCTTTGTTGGCATAGCTATCAAAAATGCAGCAGAGGAAGCCCTCAAAGCTGCCATCGTAATAATAAATCATATCTGTCATGGAAAGACCTCATACAGACGCAGGAAGATCAAACAGGGACAGCTGCACCGGCTCCGCGTCTGGGAGAAGCGGATGCTCCGCGGCGATCAGATTCCGCAAAAGGCTGTCCGGTGTGAACAAAAGCCCTTCTGCACGCTTTCCAGATGCAGTAAGAAAATATTGAGCCCGCTTCATGACAACACCCATTTTCTGCAGGTCCTCTATCCGCAGTTTGCCGGCCCGGCGGGCGGTCAAGATACGTCTTGCGGAAGTGACGCCGATACCGGGGACCCGCAGTAATGCTTCGTAGTCCGCGGTGTTCACCTCCACAGGAAAAAAATCCAGATGGGCCAATGCCCAGCTGCACTTGGGGTCTACCAGAGGATTGAAATCCGGATGCTGTTCGTCCAGCAGCTCCTCCGCACGAAAGCCGTAAAATCGCAGCAGCCAATCCGCTTGATACAGACGGTGCTCCCGCAGTAAAGGTGGTTTCACATCCTTGGAGGGCAGCAGAGCGTGCTCTACCACCGGAACATAGGCGGAGTAGAACACGCGTTTGAGACGGTATCGATCATAAAGCCCTTGCGTCAGCCGCAGAATGTGAAAGTCGCTGTCCGCTGTGGCGCCTACGATGAGCTGAGTGCTCTGTCCCGCCGGGGCAAATTTGGGAGCGTGTCGGTACTTGACAAGCTCCTCTTTGCTCTGCTTGCTCCGTACCTGTATCTGGCGCATAGGGGAGAGAATGGCTTGCTTTGTTTTGTCCGGTGCCAGTGTCCGCAATCCCGCCTCTGAGGGCAGCTCAATATTGACACTCAAGCGATCAGCCAGAAATCCCAGCTGTTCCACCAGCTCCGGCGCCGTGCCCGGGATGGCTTTTGCGTGGATGTAGCCGTTGAATCGGTATTCTTCCCGCAGGATGCGAAGGGCTTTGATCATCAACTCCGTGGTGTAATCCGGGCTGCGGAGAACCCCGGAGGAGAGAAAGAGTCCCTCAATATAATTCCGCCGGTAAAAACTGATAGTCAAGTCCGCCAGCTCATGCGGTGTGAATGCGGCCCGCTTTGTATCGTTGCTGCGGCGGTTGACGCAATATTTGCAGTCAAACACGCAGCAATTGGTCATAAGGACTTTCAACAGCGTCACGCACCGTCCGTCGGCGGAAAAGGAGTGGCAGCACCCGGACACAGAGGAAGAGGTGTTGCCGATATATCCTTTTTTGGCAGTACGGTTTCCGCCGCTGGATGTGCAGGCGGCATCATATTTGGCGGCGTCTGTCAAAACCGTCAGTTTTTCCAGGACATCCATGAGAAGAGATCGGTCACCGGGCCGCGGCTCTGCGGGGATGTTTCTGGGAAGGCTGTTCAATGTAATTGATAACGCGGAACAGCTGTGCCGTCAAGAAAGTGACGCCTACCAGCATAAAGAAGAAGCCCCAACCAGTCATCGTTCACATCCTCCTTATTCGAACTTTTGTTCTATACATACTATAACTCGAACAATCGTTCGTGTCAAGTAAAAATCGAACAAATATTCGAAAAAAATCCCCGACCAAATGGCCGGGGATTTTTTCATGGAAGGGGTTGAGAAAATTCAAAGATCTGACAAAACTGCGTCAATTTTCTCCGACCGGAAGGCTCCTGCCTGCTGAGGGGCCTATAAGGATAGGAAAAGGGGAAGCGGCTTTGATAAAAATTTACGATGGAATCGTAATAATAGTCCGTGTTTGATCCAGGGAACTCCCAAAGCTCCTGGGTGCAGACAAACAAGCAGGTCCTTTTTTTGGCGCCTGCAGGGAAACTGTACCAGGCGCGGATAAATGTGTTTTCCAAGGGGCCGGAAAAGTAGTTGTCCACCGTCTCTGCGCTTTCCTGGACAGGAACGATCGTTCGATACACTGTTCCGCCTTTTTCGTAGGAGAGATAACAAGCGCCATCCCGTCGAACGGTGCTGGAATTCGCGAATTCCGCAAGGTTCTGCCAGAACAAGGACGCTCCGTCATCGTACTCCGCCAGTACGTAGAACCGTGCGGTACCGCCGCCCAGATACACCATGGTCCCAGAAAGGCGAAGCGAGGCTGCGTCCTCGTTTTCCAGATACTGGCAGGCTGACGCGCTGGACAGCTGCTGCAATTCCTCCTCCGGCAGCTGGAGCAAAAACGTCTCCGGCATCCCCAGGTCTCTCAGATGCTGCCGGGTGACTTCTGCCTCAGAGGAAACGATTTGTTCGATTGGCTCTGCTTTCAGCCAAACATGGTTGGAAAAAAGTCCACAGAGCAGAACCAACGCCAGCAGGGAAGTATAATACGCCAGTTGGAGCTGTCCGCCGCTGAGCCGTACCGGCGCAGCACGGACGCTGCAGCCCCAGTCCTCCAATTCCGCCGTGATGGCATACAGGCTTTTTACGATGCGGTAAAAAGCAAACGCCATCAAGAAAAATGTCACCCAGCCTGGCTTTGGCCAGAATAGCGCCAGGGTGATGAGCACGGCGTACCAGACTGCGGCCCACAAGAGAGGATCACGGTCCATGGTGTGGTTCGCCGCAGCCGCTGACAGACGGAGGGCCTGCCGCAAAGTCAGAAGTATGGCCATCGTCATCACGGTTTGCAAAACGGTGCGCGGTCCGGACAGAATGTGGCTGTAAGGCGTGGCCGTCAGCACAAAATCAATAAACAGTAATATTGCTTTACAAACGCTGCAATACCAGGAAAACTTGAAGAATTGATTGCTGTCGCGCAGTGTGCGAAAGCCTAAATACAGATGTACCGCACCGACGGCGGGGAGGATATATTGCAGACAGAGAAAATGCAGGGTAAAGCAGGTGAGGCACAGTCCCAGCAGAATACGGTCCATGGCGTTCCGCCACGGCGTCACGGCCCGGACGGTATCCGGAGAGGGAGGCAGCTCTGTGACAGCGTCGACCAGCTCCCGGTCAAATTCATTCCATTCCCTCACGGCTCGTCACCTCCCAACTCCTGCCGCAGCCGCTGACGGAGCCGGTAAAGGCGGCCCTCCGCGGACCGTTCCGACATGCCAGTCTCCGCGGCGATCTGGGACAGCGGCTGCAAATAATAGTAGCGGCGGTAAAATAGCTGCCGTTCCCGGTCGCTGAGACTGTCCAGAACGGCTTTCAGTCGCTCCGCCTGCTCCTGCCGCAGCAGCGCCTCCTCCGGCGTTTCGGGAGAGACCGGCTCTCTCTCACTTTCGGCAAGGTGGGCTTCCCTGCGCCGAAGGGCTTTCAAATGATTCAAGGCTGTGTTCCGCGCCACGGCGGTGAGCCAGGCGGATAAGGACCCTTTGGCGGCATCAAAACTGTCCACTTTCTGCCACAGGAGAAGGCTCACCTCGGACAGGCAGTCCTCCCGGTCTCCGGTTTCCTGCAGAATACCGCCGATCACGTAGCGCAGCAGGGGACGGTAGCGGTCCAGGAGAGCCTCCGTCCCGGCGGCACGGTCCTGCGCAGCAGCTCCAGCAGTTCTGTATCCGACACAAAAAGTCCTCCTTTCCCAAGCCGTTTACTCTATCATACAACAAATGTCAGAAGACACCACGAAAAAAAGCCGCCCGCAGGCGGCTTTTTTTCAAACAGGCGTGTTATTTGCAGGCGGCCAGGTCCTTCAAAAGCTGGTCCACAGCCTCCACCGGAGTGGCCCAGCTGGTGCAGAAGCGCACACAGGTATGCGCATCGTCCACGACGTGGTCCAGCTCATAGGCGTAGCCTTTGTCCTGGAGCTGCTGCAAAACGGTATTGGGCAGAACAGGGAACTGCTGGTTGGTGGGAGAGGCCACAGGGAACTCATATCCCAAGGCGGCCATACCATCCCGCAGGCGGTAAGCCATCTCATTGGCGTGGCGGGCAATGTCGAAATACAGGCCGTTTTCCAACAGAGCCTTGAACTGAATGCCCAACAAGCGGCCCTTAGCCAGAATGGCACCCCGCTGCTTCATATGCCAGCGGAGGTGGTCGTTGGGAGTATTCACCACCAGGGCCTCGCCCATGAGGGCGCCGTTCTTGGTGCCGCCGATGTAGAACATGTCGGTCAAGGCGGCCAGATCCGGCAGCGTCAAGTCATTTTCGGGAGCCGTGAAGGCGGAGCCCAAGCGGGCGCCGTCCAGGAACAGGAGCAGACCGTGCTTGTCACAGCAGGCCCGCAGGGCCGTCAACTCAGCCTTGGAGTAAATGGTGCCGATCTCCGTGCTGTCGGATACGTAGACCATCTTGGGGGCCACCATGTGCTCACTTCCGTTGTGCTCAGACAGGACGAATTCTATGAGTTCCGGGGTCACCTTGCCGTCAGGGCTGCGGACAGCGCAGACCTTATGGCCGGTGGCCTCGATGGCGCCGGTCTCGTGGGTATTCACGTGGCCGGTGTGGGCGGCGATGACCGCCTCGTAGGAAGCAAGGAACGCGGTAATGGTCACAAGGTTTGTCTGGGTGCCGCCCACCATGAAGTGGACGTCTGCGTTAGGGGCGCTGCACAGCTTACGGATGAGGTCGGCAGCCTCTTCACAGTGGTGGTCAAGGCCGTAGCCGCAGGTTTGCTCCAGATTGGTGTCCATCAAGGCCTGCATGACCTTGGGGTGGGCGCCTTCGCTGTAATCGTTGCGGAAACTGTACATTGGAAAAACCTACTTTCTTTCAAAGTTTATAAATTCCTATTGAAATCATACCGCCTTTCCTGTATAAATGCAAGCAGGGAAAGAGAAAACTGCTTAATTAAAAGAAAACGGTAAATACTATCCGGGAAAGCGGAAACTTTTTTGACCGCCGGAACGTCATGATACCATGAAACAAAAAGGATGAGGAAAAAAGCATGAAAAAATATATGACCGCCCTGTTGGCTTTGGCACTGGCTCTTGGCGCACTGACCGCCTGCGGCGCAAAGCAGGATAATTCCGAGGCTGTCGAGGTAGATCTGCCGGCCTTTTACGCGGAGCTGGAAAAGAAGTTCCAGTGGAACGAGGGCTATATGGTGGATCTGGAAGGTGAGATGCTGGAAAGCTACTATCCCGGCATCAGCGACATTCCTGTGACGCAGTTTGTGGCAAAGGCGCCCATGATGAGCTCCGTGGTCAATGAACTGGTGCTGATGCAGTGCCAGAGCGAGGAGGATGCCGCGGAAGCCGCCGCCATATTGCAGACCCGGGTGGAGACCCAAGCTGAGGGCGGCGCCTGGTATCCCGAGTCCATGGAGGCCTGGAGCAAGGCCCAGATCATCCAGCACGGCGCCTATGTGGCCATGTTTGCCTCTGCCTCTTATCAGCAGGAGATGGTGGACGGCTTCGAGGCACTGTTCGCCTAAAAATAGCCGGATTTGCGAGTGGCCGCAGCCTGTCGCTGCGGCCATTCCTTCCATACTGACAGGGAGGAAACGCTGTGGTTTTCAGCAGTCTTACTTTTTTGTTCGCCTATCTGCCTATCACGCTGCTGCTGTATTTCTTGGTACCGCTGCGGTGGCGGAACCTGACGCTTCTGGTGGTGAGCTTGTTTTTTTACGGATGGGGCGAGCCGGTGTATATCACCATCATGTTCGTGTCCATCTTCATCGACTACACCCATGGCCTTCTGGTAGAGAAGTACCGGGACAATGACAAAAAAGCCCGGTGGTTCGTGGGGCAGAGCGTGGTGTTCAACCTGCTGCTCCTGGGCTTTTTTAAATACTGGGACTTCCTGGCGGCCAATTTGTCCCTGCTGCCGGGGGTGGACCTGCCCCAGCTGAACATCCCTCTGCCCATTGGCATCTCCTTTTTCACCTTCCAGACCATGAGCTACACCATTGACGTTTACCGCCGGGATGCGCCTGCCCAGAAGAGCATCATCCGTTTCGGAGCCTTCGTCACCATGTTTCCCCAGCTCATTGCCGGTCCCATCGTCAAGTATAAGACCGTGGCGGCAGCCCTGGACCACCGTGTGAACACGGCGGAGGACTTTGCCCTGGGTGCCCGCCGGTTCTGCGTGGGCCTTGCCAAGAAGGTGCTGCTGGCCAACGCCATCGGTGCCCTGTGGGACACCCAGCTGGCCGCGGCGGAAGCCGGAACACTGACAGCGGCGGCAGGTTGGATGGGGCTTGCCGCGTTCGGCTTCCAAATTTACTTTGACTTCTCCGGCTATTCCGACATGGCCATCGGCCTGGGCCGCATTTTCGGCTTCCGTTTTTTGGAAAACTTTGACTATCCATACCTCTCCGCCTCTGTTACGGAGTTTTGGCGGCGGTGGCACATGTCTCTGACCTCCTGGTTCCGGGAGTATCTGTATATTCCCCTGGGAGGAAACCGGGGCGGAACGGCCAAGACGCTGCGAAATATTCTCATTGTCTGGTTTTGTACCGGCTTCTGGCACGGCGCCAGCTGGAATTTCATCCTGTGGGGACTGTACTTTGCCGTTTGGCTCATTCTGGAGAAGTATGTTTTGAAATCCCTTCTTGAAAAAACGCCCGGATGGCTCAAGCACCTCTATACGCTGCTGGTGGTGTTCGTTGGCTGGGGCATTTTCGCCGTGGAGGACCTTGGTGTCCTAAGCGGATACCTCGCCGACTGCTTCGGCGCCGCGCCGCTGTGGGCCGCTGTGGATGGCTATACGTTCAGAAGCTATGCCGTCACATTTCTGGTGCTGGCCGCTGCCTCCACCACGCTGGGAAAACGTACTTGGCAGCGGCTGCCGGACAAAGCCCAAAAGGTGCTCTCTCCCATATTGATGCTGCTTTCTTTGGCGCTTTCCACCGCCTATCTGGTGGACGGCAGCTACAATCCCTTCCTGTATTTCCGGTTCTGAAAGGAGGCGGACCATGACAAACGCATACAGCCGCTTCCTGTCGGCATTGTTCTGCCTGTTTCTGGGAGGGCTTCTGGTGTGGCATGTTCTTTTGCCGGACCGGGCCCGGTCCGAGGTGGAGAACCGTACACTGGCCCAAAGACCGGAGTTCTCCTGGTCCGCTCTGGCGGACGGCAGCTACACGGCGGCGGTGGAGGAATACTTCGCCGACCAGTTTCCCCTGCGGGACCAGTGGACGGGACTGAAGGCCCGGACGGAACAGGTCATCGGCAAAAGGGAATTTAACGGTGTATACCTCTGCGGAGACACGCTGATCTCCAAAGTGGAAGCACCGGACCCAGCCCTGCTGGAGAAAAATCTCTCCTATGTCCGGCGGCTTTTTGAAAAGGCGGATGCCCACGTGTACCTCGGTCTCATCCCCTCGGCGGCAGAGGTTTGGGAAGAAAAACTGCCTGCCGACGCCCCCAGCTGGGACCAGGCAGAGCTTTCGCGTATGGCGTCGGAACTGGAAATCCCCTTGGTGGACCTGCAAAGCGACCTTGCCGCTCACGCTGACGAGCCCATCTTTTACCGCACGGACCACCATTGGACCAGTCTGGGCGCCTTCTACGGGGCCAACGCCCTGCTGGAGGCCCTGGGAAAGGAGCTTCTGTCCATGGAGGATTTTACGCCTGAAATTGCCAGCGGAGATTTCAACGGAACCTTGTACTCCCAGTCCGGGGTCCATTGGCTGACACCGGATACCCTGGAGTTCTGGGTGGAGGACACGGGGCTTTCCGTCATCTCCTGGCGGACGGGGGAACCGGAGCTGGGGAGCCTCTATGACCGCGCCTATCTGGAAAAGAAGGACAAATACTCTGCTTTCTTAGGCGGCAACCAGCCCCTGTGTGTTATCAAAAACGGCGCCGTCACCGACGGCAGTAAGATTTTACTGGTGCGGGACAGCTATTCCGACTCCCTGGCGCCTTTTCTCAGCCAGCGTTTTTCCGAGGTCCATCTGCTGGACCTGCGGTATTACCGCCTGCCGGCGGCCCAATACGCCGCGGAAAACGGCATTGCCGACATTGCGGTGCTGTACAGCGTTCCGAATTTCATCACGGATAAGAACCTGGTGTTCCTGGCACAGTAAAAAATACGCCGCTCCCGTTGGGAGCGGCGTATTTTTTACGCAGTGGTGGTCTCGTAGGGCCAGTCCACGATGCCGCCGATGTCACTGACATCGGTGAAGCCGAGCTTTCTCAGCTTGGAGGCGGCATCGGCGCTGCGGTGCCCGGTCTGGCAGTAAACCAGGATCTCCGCATCCTTGCCGAAGGGGAAGGGCATGTCCGCCGCGATCATCTCAACGGGCAGGCAAACGGCGCCGGGAATGTGGCCGCCGTCGAACTCTGCTTGGGTGCGGACATCCAGCACGATGAGGTCCGGATTTTCGTCCAACCGCGCCTTGGTCTCCTCCGCTGTTAGGTCAGCGGAATGCTTGGGCTGGGACGGAGCGGTGTTGGGCTTCATGCGGGCGGTGCAGAACTTGATGGCCGCCATACCGAAGCAAATGACAGCCGCCAGCAAAAATAACTGCTGCATGAGAAAACCTCCTGTTTCGGGTTTTATCGACAGTATACCCGAAACAGAAGGAAAAGGGAAGCGTCAGTTTTTTGCGGCGTCTGATGATCCGGAAAAGATGGCGGCGTGTTTTCCGGTTGACCGCGCCGGGATTTTGTCCTAAAATGGACCGTGACATTATAGAAAACTGGTGAACATATGACTGATTTCAATACACGCTACATCGCCGCCAGGCGCGCCGTCATCGCACAGGACTTGAAGCGGCTCAATCCTATGCAGCGCAAGGCCGCCATGACCACGGAGGGACCGCTTTTGCTGCTGGCGGGCGCAGGCTCCGGCAAGACCACCGTCCTCATCCAGCGGGTGTATAACCTCTTGACCTACGGCCAGGGCAGTGACTCGGACTTTGTGCCGGAGTGGGCTGCGGAGGAGGATTTGGCTTTTTTGGAGAATTTCCCGGACCGCCCGGATGACATGGATGCAGAGCGGGCACGCCGCCTATGCGCCGTGGATGTGCCCCGTCCTTGGGAGATCATCGCTATTACATTTACCAACAAGGCGGCGGGAGAGCTGAAGGACCGCCTGGCCGCCCGGCTGGGCCCACAGGCCAACGACATCTGGGCCTCCACCTTCCACTCCGCCTGCGTCCGCATCCTGCGGCGGGACATTGACCGCATCGGATTTGACAAGGACTTCACCATTTACGATACCGATGACGCCAAGCGGGTCATCAAGGACATCGTGAAGGAGCAGAACCTGGACGAGAAAGCCTTCCAACCAAAGAGCATCCTGGCTGTGATCAGCGGTGCCAAGGACAAATACCAGAGCCCGGAGGACTTCGCCAAAGCTCACTCTTCTGAAAACGACTGGAAAATGAGCCGCATCGCCAAGGTATACGCTGCCTACGCCAAAAAGCTTCATGCCGCCAATGCCCTGGACTTTGACGACATCATTTACCACACCGTGACGCTTTTGCAGCAGGAGCCGGAGGTGCTGGCCTATTACCAGAACAAATTCCGCTATGTGCTGGTGGACGAATACCAGGACACCAACCATCTGCAGTACCTGCTGACCTCGCTTTTGGCCGGCGGACGGAAAAACCTCTGCGTGGTGGGAGATGACGACCAGTCCATTTACCGCTTCCGGGGCGCCAATATCGAAAACATCCTGAATTTTGAGCAGCAGTATCCAGACGCCCGGACCATCCGCTTGGAGCAGAACTACCGTTCCACCCAAAACATTCTGGACGCCGCCAACGCCGTCATCCGCAACAACGCGGGCCGCAAGGGCAAAACGCTCTGGACCGATAACGGTGCCGGGGAGACCGTTACCGTCAAGACCAACTTCAACGAGAGTGACGAGGCCAACTACGTAGTGGGAGACATCCTTATGGGGGTGAACCGAGGCCGGAACTTCCGGGATACGGCGGTGCTCTACCGCATGAACGCCCAGTCCAACGCCTTGGAATACGCCATGAAACGCAACGGAATCCCTTATAAAGTGGTAGGCGGCATGAAGTTCTTTGACCGGGCCGAGGTGAAGGATATGCTGGCGTACCTCTGTGTGCTGAACAATCCCATGGACGACCTGCGGCTGCGGCGCATCATCAACAACCCGCCCAGGGGCATCGGCGCCACGACCCTGGACAAGGTGGCCCTGCTGGCGGAGGGGCAGGGCGCCAGCCTGTACGAGATCATCCGCAACGCGGACCTGTTCCCGGAGCTGAAAAGCGCCTGCGGCAAGCTTTTAAAATTTGCCGATTTGATCGATGGCCTCCGCCGCCAGGGGGCCGACCTGGCCCTGCCGGAGTTTTATGACGCCGTCTGCGACCAGACCGGCTATGTGAAGGTCCTGGAGGACAAAAACGACATGGAGAGCCGGGGCCGCATTGAAAACGTCCAGGAGCTGAAATCCAACATCCTGGGCTTTTTGGAGCAGGACCCGGAGGATGCCACCCTCTCCGGCTTCCTCAACGAGATCGCCCTGTACACGGACCTGGACAGCGTGGAGGCGGATGACAACTGCGTCACCATGATGACCATACACTCTGCCAAGGGCCTGGAGTTCCCGGTGGTGTACGTGGTGGGCATGGAGGAGGGGATCTTCCCTGGCTCCTCCGCCCAGTACGACCAGGAGGAGCTGGAGGAGGAGCGGCGGCTTTGCTACGTGGCCATGACCCGGGCAAAGGAGAAGCTGACCCTCACCAACTGCCGCCAGCGGATGCTGTACGGCCGCACCAGCGCCAACCGGGCCTCCCGTTTCCTGGAGGAGATCCCGGAGGAGAACATGCACTGGGAGAGCAAGCCGGAGCGTGCTTTCGGCGGCATGGAGCACGATGCTACCTTTGGCGGCGACCGTTGGGAGGGGGGAAGTGCCTACGGCGGATATGCCCAGCGTCCCGCTCGGCCCTCCACCGGCATCTACACCAGCGGCGGTCTCCGGGAAAACGGCAGCGTCCATTCCTACCGTGCGGAGCAAGCGCCTCGGCAGCGGCCGCTCGCCTCTTCCCGCCAAAGCACGGTAGCGTCCACAGGCCTTATGCAGCTGGAAAAGGGAGATATGGTCCGGCACACCGCGTTTGGCAAAGGCATGGTGTTGTCTGTCCGTCCCATGGGCGGCGACGCGTTGGTGGAGGTGGCCTTTGACCAGGTGGGTATGAAAAAGCTGATGCTGAAATCCGCCGGAAAGCACATGGAAAAGCTGTGAGAAAAGGAGCCGAAGCGACTGCTTCGGCTCCTTTTAAGCTTCCGTATACGATTCACCTTCATTGGCTTCCTCGGCGGCGGGGCCGCTTTGCTGCGCCTCCGTCTGGAACCGGACCAGCACCACTGCTTGGGCGGGGTTGAAGGACACGGCGGCGTGCCGGTTTTTCTTCTGGGCGGCCTCCTCCAGGGCGGCTGCCAATTCCGCCAGTACCTCCCTGGTGAGGTAGCCGCCCCGCCAGTGGAACACGAAGGGCAGTCCCTTGCGGACGAACATCTGTGCCCGCTTCACCACGTCCTCCACCTTGGTGAAGGACAGCTTTTCCTCCCGGTAATAAAAGCGGTCCCCTTTGACGCACGGAGGAACGGGATAGAGGACAGGCTGATGGTCCCGGAACAGGCGGCTGTCATCCAGATTGAAGTAATCCCGGCGGACGACGCCGTCATGACTCAAGGAGCCGTCAAAGGTGGCGTCCAGGTGGTAATATTGGCCGTCCAGCTTCAGAATGTTCCAGGCGTGGCGGTACTTGACGCCCGCTTCCGGATTAGCCTCGGAAATGGCGATGACGCACCACAGCCCCAGAGCGTCGCAGAGGACCTTCACGGATTTGGCGATGCCCTCGCACACGCCAACTCCCTGGCCCAAGGGGCCGATGATCTCGTGGGAGTAAGGCTTTTTCAGCTTGTCGTATCGGACATTTTCACAGATGAAGTCATGGATGTAACGCTCTTTTTCCCAGTCCGACATGCCGCGGACAGGCCGAACCAGCTTTTCCACCCGGGCGGAGAGGGCCCTTTGATGCTCTTTGACCTTACCCTTGTCGAAGAGGTATTCCGGCAGCAGCTCCACATTTTCCGCCCCGTGGGCGAAGCGGTAGGAAAAGCCGGTAACATAGAAGATCTCCGGGCAGTCCAGACGCAGCTGGAAGAAGATGCTGCTCAGCTCGCTGCTGTCCAGGCGGGGCACGGAAAAGCAGGGAGACAGAGCCGTGAAGCCCACCTTCATGGCATGGTACGCCGCCTGGTGGGGCTTGCTCATATGCTGACAGTAATAGGCCTCCATAGCCCCTCCGGTCACTGCTTGCGGAGCTTTTGCTCCGGCAGCCACAGAAGCTCTTCGAAACTCTTGATATACACGTCGCAGAATGAACGCATCTGCCGCTCATCCTGGGCAAAAAAGCTGTCATACACGCCAACCACCCGCATTTTTGCGGCACGGGCTCCCCGGCAGGCGGCGACGCTGTCATCGAACACGGTGCAGTCCTCCGGCCGCTCACCGGCATCTGCCGCCGCCAGCTGCCAGATGTCCGCCTGCTTTTTTTCCAGACCCAGCTGCTGGGCGAAGGTGATGCGGTCAAAGTATTTTTCCAGATCCAGACGGCGCAGGGCGGTGTGGCAATGCTCCGGCACGCAGCTGGTGACAATGGACAGTTTCCGCCCCTCGGCCCGGCACTGCTTCAAGTAGGCCCGGACGCCGGGCTTCAGCTCCACATGGGAATAGGCGTCCTTGGCCATGTCCATCCACTCGGAGATGATGTCCTCGCAGGACTCCTCCAAATGGCAGAACTCTTTCGTGAACTTCGCCGCCAGGGGGAGTATGGTATGCGCCACTCCTTCATAGTAGGCGTGGGTGTAGGGCAGGCCCCGCTTGGCCAGGAATTTCCGGTCTACCTCTTTCCAAACGCCGTTGGAGTCGATAAGAGTCCCATCCAGGTCAAAGAAAAACATGCTCATGTGTCAGCCTCCTTTTCCAGCCAGAAACGCCAGGGGAAATCCCTGGCCTCCTGGGCGTAGTCCACGCCGATGCGGGGCCCGGCGCAGATGCGCTCTCCCACCGGCGGGGGGCAGGGAAGGCCGGCGTCCGCGGGCGTGTCGCAGACATACAGGGTATCGCCCTCCACCAGGTCCAGCCGGTTTTCCCGGGTGGTGAGGTCCAGGGCCATGCACAGCTTGCCCGGCCCATCAAGAAAATGCTTTTTCCGGTAGGGGGTAACGGGCTTGTCCCCGTACCGCAAGCGCCACATGGTGTCCGTTCCGGCCAGGGGCTCGCCGCCCCGGATGAGGACGGCGGCAGGCTCGCCCTCCGGCTCCGCCACGAAGTTCAGACAGTGGTACATCCCGTAAATGAAGTAGATATAGGCGTGGCCCGGCGCCAGAAAGAGGGTGGAGGTCCGCTCTGTTTTCCGGTAGTTGTAGGCGTGGCAGGCCTTGTCGCACCGGCCAATGTAGGCCTCCGTCTCCGTGATGCGGCAGGCCAGCGTCTCACTGTTCCGGACCCGGACCAGGCATTTGCCCAGCAGGGCCCGGGCTGTTTCCACAGTGTCTCCGTTGTAAAAATCACGGGAAAGCCTTGCCATTTTGTCACCCCGATGTTAAAATACAAATTCGCTGTGACGAAAAGTATACCATGAAACAGCAGATGGAGCAAGAGATATGAAAGTCAACCGTATTCGTCAAAATGTATTCCCCGTTCTGGCGGCTTTTATCTGGGGCACCGCTTTTGTGGCCCAGAGTGTGGGCGCCGATTATGTGGAGCCTTTCACCTTCAATGCCGCCCGGTCCGGCATCGCGTTTTTGTTTTTGCTGGTGCTGTGCGCTGTGCTGCGAAAGCGCCAGGAGCGGGACTTTGCCGGGGAGGCTAAGGCGGCCCCTGGCTCCCGCCGGGACCTGGCCGTCGGCGGTATCTGCTGCGGCACGGCGCTGACAGTGGCCAGCTTCCTCCAGCAAAAAGGACTGGAGACCACCACCTCCGGCAAGGCGGGATTTATTACGGCGCTGTATATCGTGATCGTGCCCATTGCCGGCATCTTTTTGAAAAAAATGCCTCCCAAGACCATTTGGCTCAGCGTGGTCCTGGCGGTGGCGGGACTGTACTGCCTGTGCATCAACGAGGATTTTTCCATCACCATGGGCGACTTTTACATTCTCCTGTGCGCCTTCTGCTTCACGGCCCACATTCTGGTTATTGACCACTTTACCCAGAAGGTGGACGGCGTGGAGCTGTCCTGCGTGCAGTTTTTGGTGGTGACGGTTTTGTCCTCCGCCGGCATGCTCGCCGCGGAGAGTCCGTCTTTCGCGGCGCTGCAAGCCTGCGCCTTTCCCATTTTGTATGTGGGCATTTTCTCCAGCGGCGTGGCGTACACCCTGCAGATCCTGGCACAGAAGGATTCAGACCCCACGGTGGTGTCGCTGCTTTTGAGCCTGGAGTCCGTATTCGCGACGTTGGCGGGGGCGGTGATCCTACACGACCAGATGAGCCTAAAAGAGTACTTTGGCTGCCTGCTCATGCTGGCGGCGGTGATCCTGGCCCAGCTGCCGGAACCAAAATCCGGCAGGAAAAAAGCCGTATCATCCAACTGAAATTCACGAAAACGTCCTCACGGTATGCCGTGGGGGCGTTTCTCGTTCTCACCGGATTTTTTATTGGACAAAGGGTCGACCTTATGGTATACTTTTAAACTGTATGAGTATGTAACGAGGTGATTCTATGCGTATCGACGTTCTTGGCGTCGGTTTCGATAACTTGACTATGGAGGAGGCCGTGGCGGAGGGGCTACGGCTGGTAAACAGTCCCGGCTGCCACTATGTGGTCACGCCCAATCCGGAGATCGTGGAGGTCTGCCGGGAAAATCTGGCGGCGAAGATCGCGGTCAACGAAGCGGACCTGGTCCTGCCGGACGGCATCGGCGTCGTAAAGGGTGCCGCCATGCTGGGTACGCCGCTGAAGGAAAAGACCCCCGGCATCGAATTTGCCGCCGGGCTGATGGAGGGCATGGCCAGAGAGGGCAAGTCCCTGTTTTTACTGGGAGCGAAACCCGGCGTGGCGGAGATGGCCGCCCGCAACCTGGCGGGGAAGTATCCCGGACTGGTCATTGCAGGCACGCATGACGGATACTTCAAGGAAGATGCTCCCGTGGTGGAGGAGATCCGCCTCAGCGGCGCGGATGTGGTATTCGTGTGTCTGGGCGCGCCCAAGCAGGAGCTGTGGATGAAAAAGCACGGTCCGGAGACCGGCGCCCATCTGCTGTGCGGATTGGGCGGCAGTCTGGATGTGTTTGCCGGCGTGGTGGAACGGGCGCCCAAGTTCTGGTCCGACCACGGGCTGGAGTGGTTCTACCGCCTGTGCAAGGAGCCCCGGCGCATTGGCCGCATGATGAAGCTGCCGCTGTTTTTGGTGCATGTCAAGCAGGAGAAGCGGAAAAAATGAAAGGGAAACTCATTGTATTCGAGGGGACGGACGGCTCCGGAAAGGCCACCCAGTCCCGCCTGCTGTGCCAGCATCTGACCCGGGAGGGCATTCCCTTTAAAAACATCGATTTTCCCCGGTACGGCCAGCCCTCCGCCGTGATGGTCCAGGAATATCTAAACGGCAATCTGGGGAAGAACCCCGGCGACGTGAACGCCTATGCCGCCTCGCTGTTTTTTTCCATGGACCGCTATGCCTCCTATAAGCAGGACTGGGGCGGTTTCTATGAAGCGGGAGGCCTCATTGTGGCGGACCGCTACACCACCTCCAACGCTGTTCACCAGGCGTCCAAACTGCCGGAGGGAGAGCGGCAGGAGTATCTGGACTGGCTTTTCGGGCTGGAATATGGCCGTCTGGGCCTGCCGGAGCCGGACTTGGTCCTCTACCTGGACATGCCCACGGAGATCACAGAGCGCATGATGCGCGGCCGCGAGCAGGCCACCGGCACCCACGCGGACATCCATGAACAGGACGAGGCCTATTTGAAAAGCTGCCGGGCCAACGCCCGGGAGGTGGTCCGCCGATGCGGCTGGACGGTGGTCCGCTGTTCCGCAGGGGATGCCCCCAGGACAGTGGAGGATATCCATCAAGAGGTCTGGGGCATCGTGAAAACGCTCCTGTAAGGCCTGTCCCGAAAAAGCAGTGCGAAAAGGGACGCCTGGCGCCCCTTTTCACAGGAAAGGTCAGCAGCAATTGGAGCCGCAGTTGTCATTGCAGTTGTCTCTGCAATTGCAGCCGCCCCAGTTGCCGCCCCAGGACCCGCCGCAGCAGCACACCAGCAGGATGATGATCAGAATGATCCACAGGCAGGAACAGTCATTGTTTCCGTTGTTGAAGCACATGATTTTGTCACCTCGCTTTGAGACATTCTATGCATGGCAGGCTTTTTAGGAGCTTGACCATTATAAATTTTGCGTCCATCGCAGAAAACCGGAGAAAGAGCTAGCCTTTTCCGGCCAGCAGGCCGGAGAGGAAGAGTATGGAGGTTCATATGGCTGATTATAAAAGGGGAGATACCGCCAGCTGGGATACGGAGCAGGTGCGCCGGAGCCAGAGCGAACAGCGCACCCCTGCCCATCGTCCCCGCAAGCGGAAAAAGCGCCGCTTTAATATTCTGGTGTATCTTTTGTTCGTTCTGGTCACTTCCGCTATTCTGGCAGGTGTGGGTTGGCTGCTGATCAACGACCTGTGCGCATTCAACAAGGAGGATATCACCGCCACTATTGAAGTAACGGCGGATGACACTGTCAGCACCATCGCGGACAAGCTGGAGGATGCCGGACTGATCCAGTACAAGTGGTTTTTCAAGCTGTTTGCCTCCGTGGCGGACGCCAAGGATAAAATCGGCACCGGAACATACGAGCTGAACACGGATATGGATTACCGTGCCTTGATCGTCGGCATGCACAACTCCTCTGGAAACTTGAACTCGGACACTGTCCGCATCACCATCCCGGAGGGCTATACGGTTTCCCAGATCATCCATCTGATGGCGGAAAAGGGTGTCAATACGGAGGAAAACCTTCTGGAGGCCGCCAAAACCGCTTCTTTCAGCTACGAGTATATCAATAACAATTCCGAGGACATCAGCCGTTTGGAGGGGTATCTCTTCCCGGATACCTATGACTTTTACTTGAACGAGAAGCCTGCCAACGCCCTCAACCGGCTTATCAAGAACTTTGACAGCAAGCTGGATGACGATTTGCTGGCCCAGGCGGAGGCCCGGGGCTATGATCTCAAGAAGATCATTACCATTGCCTCCCTTATCGAAAAGGAGACGGATGGTACTGACCAGGCGAAGATCGCCTCTGTTATCTATAACCGTCTGGAGGGCTCTGGGGACAAGGGCGGCACTTACGGTCTGCTGCAGATCGACGCCGCGCTGCTGTATGCCCTGCCTGACCATGAGGGTCCTATTACCAACGCCGACAAGCAGACGGATTCCAAGTACAATCTCTATAAGTATGCCGGCCTGCCTCCCACGCCCATTGCCAATCCCGGCCTTGCGGCCATTGAAGCGGCGCTGGAGCCCGACACTACCGACTATTACTATTACGCCCTTGGCAAGGATGGAAAGCACCACTTCTCCAAGACCCTGCAGGAGCATAATGAGTTCCTAAACAGTGGTAATTATGCGGGATAAGAGAAGGAAGCCGGAGCTGCTGGCTCCGGCGGGAGACATGGAGCGTCTGAAAATGGCGGTGCTGTACGGCGCCGACGCGGTGTATCTGGCAGGCACGGATTTCGGTATGCGGGCCTTTGCCGGCAATTTCACACCGGAGGAACTGCCGCAGGCGGTGGACTTTGCCCACCGCCACGGCGTCCGCGTCCACTGCACCATCAACACCATGCCCCGCAACGATGAGATCGCCCGCCTGCCGGAGCATCTGGAGCGGTTGAACGACGCCGGGGTGGACGCCCTCATTGTGGCGGACCTGGGCGCCTTTACCCTGGCGGGGAAGTATGCCCCCCGGTGCCAGCGGCACATCTCCACCCAAGCCAGCATCAGTAATTACGAGACTGCCCGGGCCTGGTATGACCTGGGTGCCTCCCGGGTCATTCTTGCCCGGGAGGTGGGATTGGAGGAGATCCGCACCATCCGGGCCAAGACTCCTCCGGAGCTGGAGATCGAAGCCTTTGTTCACGGCGCCATGTGCGTCAGCTATTCGGGCCGGTGCTTGCTCTCCAACTACATGACGGGGCGGGATTCCAGCAGGGGAGCCTGTGCCCAGCCCTGCCGTTATCAGTACGCCCTCGTGGAGGAAAAGCGCCCCGGGGAGTATTTTCCCATTGAGGAGGATGCCAGGGGAACATACATTCTCAACTCCCGGGACATGTGCATGATCGACCATCTGGATGACTTGATGGACGCGGGTCTGGACAGCTTGAAGATCGAGGGCCGCGCCAAATCCGCCTATTACGCCGCCGTTGTCACCGGCGCATACCGCCATTGCCTGGACGACGCGGCGGCGGGAAGACCCGCGGACCCCATCTGGCGGGACGAGGTGGAGCATGTGAGCCACCGCCCCTATTCCACGGGCTTTTACTATGGCCCACCGGGGCAGTACTATGCAAATTCCCGGTACATCAGAGAGTGGCAAGTGGTTGCGCTTGTCACTGATTGCGATGAGTTAGGCAATGCCACGCTGTCGCTTCGGAATAAATTCCGAACCGGAGACACCGTGGAGCTGGTGGGTCCCGACCTGCGCCCCTTCGCCATGGCCGTTCCCGAAATGACGGACGGGGAGGGGATGGTTTTGGATGAGCCCCGCACCCCGCAGATGACCTTTCATATGAAATTGCCGCGCCCGGTGCCGTCTTTCACGTTGGTACGCCACGCGGTGGAACTATCAGCCAAATGAGGAGAAAGAGGAAATTATGAACGCAGATGTTGTCATCGTCGGCGCCGGCCCCGCCGGTATTTTCACCGCCCTGGAGATGATCAAAAAGGGCAGCCGCCAGAAGATCGTTATGGTGGAAAAGGGACAGCCAGTGGAAAAACGCCACTGCCCCAAGGACAAGACCCGCAAGTGTGTCAATTGCAAGCCCTATTGTCACATCACCACCGGCTTTTCCGGTGCCGGTGCTTTCTCCGACGGCAAGCTGTCCCTCAGCTATGAGGTGGGCGGCGATCTGCCTACCCTCATCGGCGCGGACCTGGCCCAGGAGACCATCAACTACGCCGACCAGATCTATTTGGAGTTCGGCGCAGACACCCACATTGAAGGCCTGGAGCACGAGGAAGAGCGGAAGGAGATCCGCAAGCGTGCCATCCAGGCGGGCTTGAAGCTGGTGGACTGCCCCATTCGCCACATGGGCACAGAAAAGGCCCAGGCCATTTATCTGGCTATCGAGAAGTACCTCCAGGAGAACGGCGTGGAGATGTACTTCGGCTATGAGTGCAGCAATCTGATCCTGGAGAATGATGTTTGCAAAGGCGTTTCCGTCTCCAACGGCAAGACCGACCTGGAGATCTACGCCAAGCACACCGTGGTTGCCACTGGCCGCCGGGGTGCCGACTGGCTGGAAAAGCTCTGCGCTGAGCATAACATCGCCCATGCTCCCGGTACGGTGGACATCGGCGTCCGGGTGGAGGTCCGCAACGAGGTCATGGAGATGGTGAACCGGGTGCTGTACGAGTCCAAGCTGGTGGGCTATCCCCGGCCCTTCAAGAACAAGGTCCGCACCTTCTGCCAGAATCCCGGCGGCTTCGTCAGCCAGGAGAACTACGACAACAACCTGGCGGTGGTCAACGGCCACTCCTATAAGGACCTCAAGAGCGACAACACGAACCTCTCCATCCTGTGCTCCCACAACTTCTCCGTGCCCTTCAACCAGCCCATCGCCTATGCCCAGAAGGTGGGCGAGCTGACCAATATGCTGGCCAACGGTCAGATTCTGGTCCAGCGGTTCGGTGACATTTTGGACGGCAAGCGCACCTGGCAAAAGGAGCTGGCACAGTCCAATATCCGGCCCACGCTGCCGGACGCCGTGGCCGGCGACATCACTGCCGCCATGCCTTACCGGGCCATGACCAACATCATCAACTTTATCCAGGCTATGGATTACGTTGTGCCGGGCTTTGCCGCCTATGAGACGCTGCTGTATTCTCCCGAGCTGAAGTTCTATTCCAACCGGGTGAAGATGGACACCGACTTCAACACCAGCCTCCAGGGCCTCCACTGCCTGGGTGACAGCTCCGGCTGGACCCGGGGCTTGATGATGGCCTCCGTCATGGGCACCCTCATGGGCCGCAAGATCGCCGAAGAGGGCTGAGCCAAGGGAATACAAAACCGCTGGGACCTCCCAGCGGTTTTTCCTTGCGGCACAAGCGGTGCAGTCTGGACGTCACCTAGCAGTCTGTCAGCAAGCTGCTTTAAATAGAAAAACAGCGCTGGGAGCGAGCTCCCGGCGCTGTTTTTATTTGCCTAAAACCTCCCGCCGCACGTAGTCAAACGCCGCGTCCTCGCCCTCGTCCTTCAGCGTCAGCAAAATACGTTCCAGCAGTGCCTCTGTGTTGGGGTGAAGCAGCAATCGCCGCTGCTTGCCCCGGAGGAAGAACTTATACGGGTCGCCGGGGTCGAAATCCTTGCCACGGTAGACCTTACTGGCAGCCAGACGGTCGCAGAACATCTCCGCCACATACTTCTTCGGCATTTCCACACCGGAAATGCCGGAACCGTCTGTGCTGTAATCCGTCCAGTATTCGAAATGATGGCGGTTACGGCCCTTATGGTGCATCCAAGAGGCACTGTATCCATGCTGCTTTCGCTGCGCATCGTTGGGACTGTGGTCACCTTGAAAATACTTGACACCAGCCCAGAACTCCACGGGAGAATACTTGGACAAATCATGCGTCAGTCCCTGCCAGTACAATCCCAACCGGAAACAGTATTTCCGCACCAGCGCCCGATGGCGGTGGACAGTTTTCAAATGAGCCCAGAAATGCAAGGACGTCACCTCGAAACTCAAAATTCTGTGGTTTAGTATAGCATACGATTTTCAAAATGACGAGGGAAATTTTTCGCATGGAACACGGCCTAGAGGCAAGACTATGAAAGAGGTGGTTGGATTGCACTGCGGGATGTTTCTCTGCCCCAACAGGTGGACGGATCGGCTGCCGCCAGAGACGCTGCGGCCCGACAGGGAGGAAGCGGTGGGGCGTTTTTGGGACCTGCTGGCTCTGACACCGGAGGGCTGCGCGCATTTGACAGGATGCTGCCCCCGGTGCCGGGTACTGCTGCTGCCGGGGAATTGCCGGATGATGGGAATGGCGGACACCGTGATCACCTATGGCCTTTCCAGCCGTGACAGTTTAACGCTTTCCAGTCTGGAGGAGCCTGTGCTCTGCATCCAGCGGACACTTCCGCGGCCGGGCGGCGCCGCCATCGAGCCCCAGGAGATCCCACTTCCTCCGCTTCCGGAGCCGGCGGAACAACTGCTGCCGCTGCTGGGGCTATGGCTGTTGCAGATGCCACTGACATAAATCTTGCTTCCGTGATAAGCTCTTAAAAAAGGAGGGAGAATGCCGATGACATGGGTCACTTGGGTTTTACTGGCACTGGTATTGGGTGGTACAGCTTTTGCTTGGTATAAGGTCAACAATCACAAAAGCGGCGTGGTCTCCTGCTGCGGCTGCGGCCAGTGTGTCCGCACCGGAGAGTGTGTCATGGTAAAAGGGAGAAAACGGGCTAAAAAAGAGGGAGACCCTTCTTGACAAATCCCATAAACGGGATATAATATCCCTGTTCGACAAGAAAAATGCTATGACAAAGCCAGCTTTGCGAAACCGGCCGGAGCGAGAGGGGAGACGGTGAAAGCCCCTTGCCCACGCCGCAAGGCAGCCACTTTGGAGCGGTCTGCGACGAGCGGAACGGTTCATCCCCGTTACCGGATGGCTAAGATGCCCCTGCGAAGGGGATAATTAGGGTGGTACCGTGAAGCAAGCCTTCGCCCCTAAATGAGGGGGCGGAGGCTTTTTGATTGCCCTAACACCGGAAAAATGACAAGTAAAAAAATAAATTTTAGGAGGAAACAACATTATGGCACATCCCTATCACGGGCTGAACGAACTCCGGGAGATGTTCCTCAGCTACTTTGAGAGCAAGGGCCACCTGCGCCTGCCCAGCTTTTCTTTGATCCCTCCCGCCAACGACAAGTCCCTGCTGCTGATCAACTCCGGCATGGCTCCCATGAAAACCTGGTTCACCCGGGAGGAGGAGCCGCCCCGCAACCGCGTTACCACCTGCCAAAAGTGCATCCGCACCGGCGACATTGAGAACATCGGCAAGACCGACCGCCACGGCACCTATTTCGAGATGTTGGGCAACTTCTCCTTCGGCGACTATTTCAAGAAGGAAGCCATTCCTTTCTGCTGGGAATTTTTGACCGAGGTAGTTGGCCTGGAGAAGGACCGCCTGTATCCCTCCATCTATCTGGACGATGACGAGGCTTTTGAAATTTGGAATAAGGACATCGGCATTCCCGCCGAGCGCATTTTCCGCTTCGGCAAGGAGGACAACTTCTGGGAGCACGGCGCCGGCCCCTGCGGCCCCTGCTCCGAGGTGTACTATGACCGCGGCGTCGAGCACGGCTGCGGCAAGCCCGGCTGCACCGTGGGCTGCGACTGTGACCGCTACATTGAGGTGTGGAACAACGTGTTCTCCCAGTTCGTCAACGACGGTGAAAACCACTACACCGAGATGAAGAACAAGAACATCGACACCGGCATGGGCCTGGAGCGTCTGGCCTGCGTGTGCCAGAACGTAAACTCCCTGTTCGATGTGGACACCGTTATGAACATCACCAATAAGGTCAGCGAGATCACCGGCGCCCACTACGGCGATAGCCACAAGACCGATGTGTCCCTGCGCGTCATCACCGACCACATCCGCTCCTCCACCATGATGATCTGCGACGGTATCCTGCCCTCCAACGAGGGCCGTGGCTATGTTCTGCGCCGCCTGCTGCGCCGGGCTGCCCGCCACGGCAAGCTCTTGGGCGTGGAGAAGCCCTTCCTGTACGAGGTAGTGGACACCGTCGTGCATGAAAACGAGTGCGCCTATCCCGACCTGCGGGAGAAGCAGACCTATATCACCAAGGTCATCCGCACCGAGGAGGAGAACTTCGCCAAGACCATTGACGGCGGCATGAAGATCTTCGCTGACCTGCTGGCGGCCCACAAGGCCAAGGGTGAGACGGAGTTCTCCGGTGCCGATGCCTTCAAGCTGTACGACACCTACGGCTTCCCCATCGACTTGACGGCGGAGATGGTGGCGGATGAGGGCATGACCCTGGACCGCGCCGGCTTCGACAAGGAGATGGAGGAGCAGCGTGTCCGCGCCCGGAAGGCCCGGGAGGCGCTGGGCGACCTGGGCTGGGCCGGCATTGAGTTCGGCTCTGAGATGCCCGCCACCGAGTTTGTGGGCTATGACCGTACCGAGGCCCAGGGTAAGGTCCTGGCCATCGTGGCGGAGGAAGAGCTCCGGGACGGCGTTGTGGCCGGCGCAGACGCGATTTTGGTGTTGGACCAGACGCCTTTCTACGCCGAGATGGGCGGCCAGGTGGCCGACCAGGGCGTCATTACCTGCGGCGACGCCAAGTTCCAGGTGACCAACGTCCAGAAGAACAAGGGCGGCAAGTTCATGCACTACGGCAAAGTGGTCTCCGGTGCATTCCAGGTGGGCGACACCGTCACCGCTTCCATTGATGTGGACCGCCGCAAGGCCATCATGCGCGCCCACAGCGCCACGCATCTGCTGGATGCCGCGCTGAAGAAAGTCCTGGGCGATCATGTGCACCAGGCTGGTTCCCTTGTGGAGCCGGACCGTCTGCGCTTTGACTTCACCCATTTTGAGGCCATTACCCCCGACCAGCTCAGCGAGATCGACCGCATGGTGAACGATGCCATCCTGGAGGGCTATCCCGTGGTGACAGAGGTCCTGCCCATTGAGGAGGCCAAGAAGAAGGGCGCCGTGGCCATCTTCGGCGAAAAGTACGGCGAGACCGTTCGCGTGGTGGAGATGGGAGACTTCTCCATGGAATTCTGCGGCGGCACCCATCTGGACAACACCGCCAAGGCCGGTATGTTCCGCATCAAGTCCGAGGGCTCCGTGGCCTCCGGTGTGCGCCGCATTGAAGCGACTGTCGGCAAGCTGACCCAAGAGACCATCAACCGCAACCAGCAGGTGCTCTTCCATGCGGCTCAGATGCTGAAAACCAACCCCGGCGAGCTGGAGGGCAAGATCGACCAGCAGCTCAATGAGATGAAGGAGATGCGCCACACGCTGGAGAAGTTCCAGGCGGAGGCCTCTCTGGGTGAGGCCCGTCAGTTCCTGATGAGTGCCAAGGAAGTGGGCGGCTTGAAGGTCTTGACTGCCACCCGAAATGGAATGGACGCCAACGGCCTGCGGCAGATGGGCGACTTCCTGCGGGACAAAGAGCCCACTGTGGTTGGCGTGTTGGCTTCTGTCAGCGGCGAGAAGATCACGTTCCTGGCTGTCTGTGGTAAGGAAGCTGTCGCCAAGGGCATCAAGGCCGGCGAGCTGGTAAAGAATGTGTGCGCCATCTGCGGCGGCAAGGGCGGCGGCAAGCCCGACAGCGCCATGGGCGGCGGCAGCGACCTTCTGAAGCTGGATGACGCCCTGGCCTCTGTGGACGATTTCGTGGCTGCCAAGCTGGGCTGATATGCGGCCTGCCGTGCGGGACTGCATCCTGTTTGTATTGATCGGAACACTCTGCCTGGCGCTGTCTGTTATGAATGGACAGCGCCAGGCAGAGCCTGCCATACCGGAGTCGGCAGCGAGGTCAGCAGAGGTGAATTTGACCAGGCATTGCAGAAAGATACTCTGGAAAAACGGTGGAGCCGAGCGGCTTGGAGCCCACTTTCATAAGGGTGTGTTTCCGCTATTCTATCTGAACCCACGGAGGAGGAAGGCCAATGCTTCCAAAGGACCCATATATTCTGCTAAGCTTTGTCAACACAAAGCTCCGGGACGAATTTGACACGCTGGAGGACCTGTGTGCCGCTTTCGACGTGGAGCCGCAGGCTGTTTCCAACACGCTGGAAGGCCTTGACTATCGGTACGATCCGGCGTATCATCAGTTTATCTGAAACAAAGGAGGGTATCCAAATGTCTGACTGTCTGTTCTGTAAGATCATTGCCGGCGACATCCCCAGCAGCAAGGTATATGAGGATGACGTCTGCTACGCCTTCAACGATATTGCACCGCAAGCGCCCACCCATTTCCTGGTGATCCCCAAGGCCCACATCGGTTCCGTGTCCGAGGTGGACAGCGGCAACAGTGCCGTGGTGGCCCACATTTTTGAGGTCATCGCCAAGCTGGCCAAGGAAAAGGGGCTGGAGAGCTACCGTGTGGTATCTAATATCGGTGAGCAGGCTGGACAGAGCGTGTTCCACCTGCACTTCCATGTGCTGTCCGGCCGGGACATGACGTGGCCTCCGGGCTGAGCTCGTCGCAAAGTCCGCGAAACTCCGTTTCCGCCTACGGCGAAAACTGCGCCTGCTCCCTTGCTCCTCGCTTTCCGCCGGCAAACGCTTCGCTGGTTTACCGGCGGAGGAGACGGGGGAATAGCTGTCGCAAAGTCCGCGAAACTCCGTTTCCGCCTACGGCGAAAACTGCGCCTGCTCCCTTGCTCCCCGCTTTCCGCCGGCAAACGCTTCGCTGGTTTACCGGCGGAGGAGACGGGGGAATAGCTGTCGCAAAGTCCGCGAAACTCCGTTTCCGCCTACGGCGAAAACTGCGCCTGCTCCCTTGCTCCTCGATTTCCGCCGGTAAACGCTTCGCTGGTTTGCCTCGGAGGATAAGAAAGCTGAAAAAGGCAACAGCAGGCCGTCCACCGAATGGTGGACGGCCTGCTGTTGCCTGTCCGCTATTATACCTCCACCATGGCAGAGGGATGCTTTTTATAGGTCGCAAGGCTCACGGCTACCAGCAGTACGCCGCAGGTGATGGCGCCGGGAACCGTGGCGCCCAAGCCAAAGGGCTGCCCCGCCAGCTTCCATCCCACAGTTACCGCAAAGCCGCCCACCATACCGGCGATGATGCCGGCGGAGGTGGCCTTTTTCCAATACAGTGCAGCCAGCGCGGGCAGGCCTGCCGCTGCTGCGTAGAAGGCCCATGCGAACATGAGTACGTCATAGGCGCTCTTGATATACAGGGCGATGGCCAGCGCTCCCAGAGCCAGCAGGGCGGAGGCAATACGGGAGATCAGCAGCTCGGTTTTCTGGGACATTTGAGGCGCCACAGTCTTTCCCAGGTCGTCCACGATGGTTTGGACGGAGACCAGCAGATAGCTGTCGGCGGTGCTCATCATGACGGACAGGATACCGGACAGGGCCAGGCCCGTGACACCCGCCGGCAGGATCTTGATGGCAAGGGCCGGGATAACGGCATCGGCAGTGCCGTATTCCGCCACCACATCCGGCAGGATCTGCTGGGCGGCAAGCCCCATCAAAAACAGTAAGGCAATGGTGCAGGCGTAGACGGCAGTACCCCAGAACATCCCCTGTCTTGCGGACTTCCGGTCTTTGGCGGCGAAAGCCCGCTGCCACATCTCGGCGCCCGCCATGGTGAATACCAGATAAGTGACGATGTCCCCCAGGATCTGGCCATCCAGGTAAGGCGTAACATACTTGGGGTCCACATTGGCGGCGAAGCTGGAAAATCCTCCCAGGTGGTGCAGGCTGGAGATGGGAAGGAGCAGATACACGAAAATAATGAGCATGAAAAACTGCACCACATCGGTGTATACCACGCCGAACAGACCCGAGGCGGCGGTATAGAGAATGAAGATGACGGTGGCGATGAGGGCGCCCATCTCATAGCCGATGCCCACCTGGCCTCCCAGCAGTTTGATGATGGTAGCGGTGGCGGTGACCTGCGCGGCCACAGTGCCCATCATGGCAAAGGCCACCATGGCAGAGAGAATGCATTTGGCCACGGGACCGAACCGATAGGCGAACAGGCCGGGGATAGATTCGATGTTGTACTTTTCGCCCACCCGCTGGATACGTCCGGCATAGCCAGAGAAAATGAACATGCCCAGCATGTAGGGAATGGCGGTGGCAATGGCCTTGAAGCCGGTGGTGTAAGCGATGCCGGCCCGGCCCATCATGGCGCTGCCGCCGATGATGGTGGCGCAGACAGTTGCCGCCAGCACCACGGGCCCTAAAGTCCGGCCGGCTACGTAGTAGTCATCTGTGCCCTTGATGCGCCGGACGAACCAGATACCAACGCCCAGCATCACCAAAAGGTATGTTCCGATCACCAGCAGGTCCAGGGTCGTTACTTCCATCATAAAATCATCGTCCTTTCCCAGTCAGATTCCCCGTATCCGCCCTAAAATAAAGCAATGCCGTCCGTTTTTCACGGACGGCGGAAATGAGGGGAGGTGTGGTGGCTGCATCACATCTTCCACGTTTCGTTATTTTATCCAATTAATCCGGGCGGATTAGGAGTAAATTTGTATATATTATAGCATACAAATGGCGTTATGTCAAATGGTGTTTTGACAGGAATAAAAGAGCGGCACCGGAATGGTGCCGCTCTTGAAAAGGACCCTTGAATTTACGCAGCCGTCTGGCTGAGATCGATCTCCTGGAAATCGGAGAAGTTCGGGAAAGTGACCTTCACGTTTTTGCCCGTGGCGTTCACAGTCATGGTCATGTCATAGTCATAATCCGCAGCCATGGAATAGGACTGTCCATCCTCCATGGGGACATCCATCTTCACGGAAGCGGTAAAGGTCATATCCACCTTCTTCATGTTGCCCTTGCTGTCCACAGTGTAGGTAGCGGTCATCTTGCCAAGGCGCATATCCATACTGCCGACATCCTGGCCCATCATACCCAGAACATTTTCGACCAGGCTGTTTACACCCTCGCCGATAACAATGGTGTATTCCGTATTGCCGCCGGAGGCCTTCTTGGCGGTGACAGACTCCAGCATGGCAAGGCCGCTGGCGCTCATGGCGTCCACGTTCACAGTGCCCAGGCCCTCGACGGCAGCCAGCTGGTCCTCCACGGAGTATTTCAGCTTCATGGCTTCGCCGTTCATCTCAGTGGATAGGTAGACCCAGCCGTCCTTCATCCATATATCCATATCCACGCTCTCGCCTTGAGAGACAGTCTTCATGGTATAGGCCATCTGGACGCTGTCGTCCTCCGCCACGATCATCTTCAAATTGCCCCGCATAGTGGAGGGGACCTGCATGGTCTCACCCTCGGCGGTGATGGTCATATCCATCTGCATGTCCACGTCCACATCCATAGCGTTGGCGTCCACGGTGTTCATGGCGGCGCTCATGGCCCGATAGGCATCGATCTTCTCCGTCATGGGCTTGGCGGACTCGGCGTCCACAGCACCGGATTTCACCAGGCTGTCCAGCAGGTAGGTGCTGCCGTCCTTCAAGTCAGTAGCCAGACCCTGGTAGGTAAGGGCAGCCAGGTCGTCCCGCAGGAAGTCGCCGGCGAACATGGTGGGGTCATAGAACCCCTTCTGCTGAGCAAATTCCAATGTGTCGGCATACTGGAAATCCACACCGTCCTCATAGCCCAGGGCCCGCAGCAAAAACGCGCAGTACATCTTAGCGCTGCACGGTCCGGCGGAGCCGAAGGTGGTGGCGGTGGCGCCCTTGGTGATGCCCTTGTTGTACAGCCAGGCCACGTAAGGGGAGGTAAAGTCACTGACGTCGGTGAAGGGATGGCTGATCTGGCCGGCGTCATAAGCAGCCTTTGCCTCTTCCTCGGCGCCGTACAGCCGCACCAGCATGATGGCGGCCTCGGAGCGCTTGGGTGCCCGGTCCAGTTCGAAGCCGCTGGCGGTGCCCCGGAACATGCCGATGGCGGAGAGGTCCTGCGCCGCATCGTCATAATCCGATGCGGAGGCGGTCACGCATAGGGCGGCCGTCAGCAGCAGAGCTGTGAAAAACACAGTCAGAAAACGCTTCATAATATAGCTCCTTTCCAAAATGACGGAAAACTTCGTTTATGTTATTGTAGTCCTTGTGCAGGTCGCCGTCAAGGAAAGAGTTTCATTGCTTTTTTCTTTTGCCAATTGTATAATTGAAGCCAAATGGGTGAAAAACCTCAAGGAGATGCTACCGCTTGGTAGCATCTCCTTGAGGTGAGAGTATGTATTTTCGGCGGTTGGAAGATTTACGGGAAGACCATGACAAAAGCCAAATCGAAATTGCTGCGTATCTGAACATGAACCGCAATGTCTATTGGCGTTATGAAAAAGGCATCCGGGAGATTCCCGCTTGGGCTGTTTTGAAGCTGGCTGACTATTACCATGTCAGCACGGATTATCTTCTGGGCCGTACCGACGACCCAACGCCGCCCAGCGGCAAATGAGACGTCTCGCGGTATTTTCCTATTTCTTTGCAGCAGGCATTTTCCTGGCTCAATACCTGCTGCCGCCCGGCTGGCTGCTTGCCTGTGGGGCGGCAGCTCTTGTGCTGGCCTGGAGTTCTTTGCTGCTGCCGGAAAAATGGCGCGGCAGGGTATTACTGGCAGGGATAGGACTGTCGCTGGCTTTCGGCTATGACTGGCTGTACCTCCGTCAAGTCCAGCGGCCCATGGAGGCCTTGGCGGAAACAGAGCAGCACTTGACTATGACCGTGGTGGACAATGCTGTCCCATCGGATTACAACGGCAGGGTCACCGTAAAGGCGGCGGGATTGCCGGGACGGCTGGTCTATTACGGCGGTGAAGAACTGCTGGATGCGGTGCCCGGGCAGACTATTTCCGCGAATGTGTACCTCAAAAGTGCTGCCCGCATCCGGGAGGACGATGTAACAACCTTCACCTCCCGGGGCGTGTTCCTGCTGGCCTACGGCAGGGGAGAGGCTGAACGCAAAGACAGCACCCGGGAAAGCCCCTGCTGGTGGCCTGCCCGCCTGGGCCGGGCTATGAGGAAACAGATCGGCACGCTCTTTTCCGGAGATACGTCGTCGTTCCTCGCCGCCATGCTCACCGGGGACAAATCCGGCCTTTCGGAGCCGGTATCCATTGCCATGACCCAAGCGGGCATTTATCATATCTTGGCGGTATCCGGCATGCACTGCATGTTTCTGCTCTCCGCCGTAACGGCTCTGGCAGGGCGGCACCGCCGCCGGCTGGTGGCAGGCTGTACGCTGCCATTGCTTTTGTTTTACGCGCTTTTGACCGGGTGCAGCCCCTCCGTGGTGCGGGCCGCCGTAATGCTGAGCTTTTACGTAGCGGCGCCGCTGTTCCGGCGGGACAGCGACGGTCCCACAGCCCTGGGCGCTGCGCTGCTGCTGATTCTGGTGCAGAATCCCTTTGCCATCGCTTCTGTCAGCCTGCAGCTGTCCTTTGCCGCTATGGCGGGCATCCTAATGGTGACGCCACGCTTGAAAAAGATGTTGTCCGGGAAGAAAAGGCATGGGAAGCTATTTCACTTTACTGTATCAAATTTTTCGGCGTCCATTGGCGCTCTTGTGTTCACCATCCCCCTTTCGGCATACGATTTCAACACGTTGTCCCTGGTTGCGCCCCTCAGCAATCTTCTGTGCCTGTGGGCGGCCGGCGCTGCGTTCCTCTGGGGAATGGCTTCGGTGCTGGTGAGTTTCCTGTGGATGCCGCTCGGTGCGCTTTTAGGGCTGGCGCCCCGCCTTCTGATCTGGTATATTCTTCGTGTGGCGGAATTCATGGCCAGCCTGCCCCGCCACGCGGTCTATTTTTCCGGGCCATACCTGCGCCTGTGGCTGTCCTTTGCATATGTTCTTTTCGCGCTGGCCTGCCTTTGGCGTCCACGGCGCCGTACCATCGCCCTGGCGGCCCTTTTGGCATCGGTGGGGCTGTGTGCCTCGGTCCTGGCGGAAGAAGCGTATTACAGCCGCGGCAGGCTCCAAGTACTGGCCTTGGATGTGGGGCAAGGGCAAAGCATCCTCCTTGCTTCCGGCGGAAAAGGGGCTTTGGTGGACTGCGGCGGCTCCTCTTGGTGCGGTCCCGGCCAAACGGCGGCGGACCAGCTTTTGACCATGGGCTGCAGCCACCTGGAGTATCTGGTGCTGACCCATTATGACCGGGACCACGTAAGCGGTGTCACCGCCCTCTTGGAGCGGATTCCGGTAAAGACGCTGCTTGTGCCTGAAACAGAGGACCCCGGGGAGGCAGGCAGCGCCATCTTGACTGCCGCAAGGGCACACGGCACAGCGGTACAGGATATCCGGGAAGAAACCATTCTTCCTTTTGGGGAAGCTGTCCTCACCGTCTATCCGCCTTTGGGTACGGCAGGGGACAACGAGCAGGGCCTTGCGGCGCTGTGCACCGCCGGAGACTTTGACATGCTTATCACCGGCGATATGAACGCCGCCACGGAGCGGCTGCTTCTGGAGCGGTATGACCTGCCGGACACGGAAGTGCTGGCGGCGGGCCACCATGGCTCCAAATACTCTACATCAAACGAACTGTTGGAGACCTTGACGCCGGATACGGCCATCATCAGCGTGGGCTCCAACAGCTACGGCCATCCGGCGGATGAGACCCTGCGGCGCCTTTCGGAGCATGGCGCGGCTGTTTTCCGCACGGACAAGCAGGGCACCATCCATCTCACAGTGAATTGAGGGAACGATACCATGGCATACGCGAAAAAATCGCCCAAGGCCAATGAGGCCTTTCAGCAATTAAAAAGCGACATCGCCGCCGGCACTCCCGGCTGCGCCTACATTTTTTACGGCGAGGAGAGCTACCTGCGGGAATATTACTTGGAGGAGCTGCGCAAGGCCTTAGTGCCGGCGGGCTTCGAGGAGTTCAATTACCACCGCCTGGAAGGGAAGGACTTGACGGTCCAGAGCCTTTCGGAAATGGCGGAGGCCATGCCCATGATGGCGGAGAGAACCCTCATCGTGGTGACGGATTGGGACATTTTCAAACTAGGGGAAGAGCAGCGGGAGAAAATGATCGCCTTTTTGGACGACATCCCGCCCTATTGCTGCGTGGTGTTCGTATATGACACCATCCCCTATAAGCCTAACAAAACCCTAAAAAAACTCTGCAAGGCACTGGGGGACCACGTACAGGCCGTGGAGTTCCGGGCGGCGGAGAACAGCGACCTCATCACCTGGATCGCCCGCCGCTTCCGGGCCCTGGGAAAGGACATCGACCGCCAGACGGCGGAATACCTCATTTTCACCTGCGGCGGACTGATGACAGGGCTGGTGCCGGAGATCACAAAAATCGGCACCTACGCCAAAGGCAAGACCATCACCCAGAAGGACATCGATGCAGTAGCCGACCCGGTGCTCTCCGCAGAGGTGTTCAAGCTCAGCGACGCGGTGCTTCGGGGGGATTACGACGAGGCGGCCCGCATCCTGGGAGACCTTTTGAAAATGCAGACGGAGCCCATCATGATCCTGGCGGCCCTTGGCAGCCAGCTGCGGCGGATCTACACCGCCCGTCTTGCCATTGACAGCGGCAAGGATAAGTACTGGCTCATGGAGCTGTGGGACATGAAGAGCGACTATCCGGCAAAGCTGCTGCTCTCCGCCGCCAAGCGGACCACCGCCGACTGGTGCGGCGACGCGGTGAAGATGTGCCAGGTGCTGGACCGGCGGATGAAGAGCGAAAAGGGCATTGACGCTGCTGGAGAGCTGAAGCTGCTGCTGGTGCGTCTGGGGGCACGCCGGAAATGAGAAAAATTCGGGAAGTTATCGTGGTGGAGGGGCGGTACGACAAAAACGCCCTTTCCCAGGTAGTGGATGCCACCATCATCACCCTGGGAGGCTTTTCCGTGTTCAATGACCGGGAGAAGCTGGCCTTTCTGCGGCGCCTGGCGGACAAGCAGGGCCTTATCGTCCTGACGGACAGCGACGGCGCTGGTTTCGTCATCCGCAATTATTTGAAGGGCGCCCTGCTTCCCGGCAAGGTGAAGCAGGCCTACATTCCGGACGTTTACGGCAAGGAGCGCCGAAAGCGCCACGCCGGGAAGGAAGGGAAGCTGGGCGTGGAGGGCATGCGGCCCGATGTGCTGCTGGAAGTCCTGCGGAAAGCCGGTGCCACCTTTGAGGACGAAACGGCGCCGACCGATACCGGAAAAACGCCCATCACCAAGGCGGACCTGGTCCTTTTGGGCCTTTCCGGCGGACAGGACAGCGCCGCCAGGCGGCAGGCGCTTCTGAAAAAGCTGGACCTGCCGGAGCATCTCACCGCCAACGGCCTGCTGGAGGCGTTGAACCTTTTGTACAGTGTGGAAGAGCTCACCACCATTTTAAATAAAGATCTGTAATATTGCAGGGGATTCGACAAAATTCGACATATTTCGCCAAAGAGAAGTGCTACGCTTGTGTTGCCGGAAGGTCAGAACGGTGAATACAAAAGGGAGTGATCCACTTTGCGGATACTTTATGCGGGAACAGGCACTTGCGGACAGACGGAGGTCCGCTATTCTCTGGTGGCGGAGGAGCTGGAAGAAGCCGGGGAGAACTACGGCGTTTTGGTGGAAAGCGGGGGAGAGCGCCTGCTTTTGCGGGGCGTCACTGCCTCCCAGCGACGCATCCAGGCGCTGCTGGAGCTGCTGATGGCCGGAAATGTGTCGGCTGTTACCGCCCGGGACGTGGTGGAGGACTGGCTGCTGCGCTGAAAAGCGGAATGTCCCCTTGCAATTTCCGAGAATATTTTGTATACTACCCTAGAAACTCGAAAACTTGCACAGGAAGGACTGACGCCCATGGCTGAGGAGATCAAGACCACACAGGGAGAAGCCCCGGAGAGCCGGAACTTCATCCATGCTTTCATCGAGGAGGACATCGCCCCCGGCGGACAGTACGAGGGCATGACCGTTCATACCCGTTTTCCCCCGGAGCCCAACGGTTATCTGCATATCGGCCACTGCAAGGCCCTGACCATCGACTTCGGCACCGCTGAGAAGTTCGGCGGCATCTGCAACCTGCGCTTTGACGATACGAACCCCGCCAAAGAGGACACGGAATTCGTGGACGCTATCCAGGAGGACATTCACTGGCTGGGCTTCGACTGGGATGACCGGATGTTCTACGGCTCCGACTATTTTGAAAAGACGTATGAGCTGGCTGTGGGCCTCATCAAAAAAGGATTGGCCTACGTATGTGAGCTGACGCCGGAGCAGTTCCGTGAGTACCGGGGCAGCATCGGCGTACCTGGCAAGTCCCCCTGGCGGGACCGGCCCATTGAGGAGAGCTTGGACCTGTTTGAGCGCATGCGCAACGGGGAGTTCCCCGAGGGCAAGTATACCCTGCGGGCCAAGATCGACATGGCCAGCGGCAACTTCAACATGCGGGACCCGGTCATCTACCGTATCCGCTACATTGAGCATCACCGCCAGGGGACCAAGTGGTGCATCTTCCCCATGTACGATTTCGCCCATCCCATCCAGGATGCCCTGGAGGGCATTACCCATTCCCTGTGCTCTTTGGAGTATGAGGCCCACCGGCCGCTGTACAACTGGGTCATTGAGCATACGGACGTGCCCAGCAAGCCCCGGCAGATCGAATTTGCCCGCCTGGGCATCAACTATACCGTCATGAGCAAGCGCAAGCTCCGCCGTCTGGTGGAGGAGGGACGGGTCTCCGGCTGGGACGATCCCCGCATGCCCACCCTGTGCGGCCTGCGCCGCCGGGGCTACACCGCCAAGTCCATCCGGAACTTCTGTGACCGCATCGGCGTTTCCAAGGCGGATTCCACGGTGGATTATGGGTTCCTGGAGCACTGCCTGCGGGAGGACCTCAACGAAACGGCTCTGCGGGTCATGGGTGTTTTGCGGCCCATTAAGCTGACTATCACCAACTACCCCGCGGATAAGACGGAAACCGTCACCGTGGAAAATAATCCTCTGGACCCCGCCGCCGGTACACGGGAGGTCAGCTTCTCTCGGAACCTCTGGATCGAGGCCGACGACTTCCTGGAGACTCCGGTGCCCAAGTATAAACGCCTGTTCCCCGGCGGTCCCGAGTGCCGCCTCAAGGGTGCGTATCTCATCACCTGTACCGGCTGCGTAAAGGACGAGGACGGCAACGTCACCGAAGTCCTGTGCGAATACGACCCCGAGAGCCGGGGCGGCGATCCCGCCGATGGCCGCAAGGTGAAGGGTGCCACCATTCACTGGGTGGATGCCGCCACCGCTGTGGACGCCGAGGTACGGCTGTACGACTACCTGTTCACCGACCCCGATCCCGACGGCGCCGACAAGGACTTTATCGACTGCTTGAACCCCAATTCCTTGGAAGTCCTCACCGGCTGCAAGGTAGAAGCCGGTGTGAAGGCCGCGGCGGAGCGCTACGACAGGGCGGAAAAGCAGGGCAAGACCGCTCCGTCCTTCCAGTTCATGCGTCTGGGCTACTTCTGCCTGGATAGCCGTGACTCCTCCGCGGAGCATCTGGTGTTCAACCGCAGCGTCAGCTTGAAGGACAGCTTTAAAAAGTAAAAAGATACCGGGCCGCCGATCAAGCGGCCCGGTATCTTTTAAGGCTCGATTTTCCTGTCCAGCAAGTAATACGTAAATGAGCCTGTGCCGATGAGGGTGCCGGTTTGGTCAGTGACCCGCACGTCGTACACGCAAATGGTTTTGCCGGTTTTGCACTCCGTTCCCTCGGCAATAAGGGTGTCTCCGGGCTTGACGGCACGAAGATAGTTATAATTGGCATTCACCGTCACGGCAAAGTAGCCGTGGGAAGCGGACGCCGCGCCGGCAGCCGTGTCCGCCAGGGCAAAATAGATGCCGCCATGGGCCAGCCCAGCCGGGTTGATGTCATCCGCCTGCACGGTTTTGGTGACCCGGGCGTAGCCCGCGCGGATCTCCTCCACCACGATGCCTTCTTTTTTCGCATAGGGATTGTGGGTATTGCGAAATTCCACCAGCTTTTGAAAATCCATCGATATCCGACCTTTCCTTTCGGGAAGTTTTCTCTTGCTTTTCAGTTTACCCGAAAAATAAACAGCCGTCAAATTTTTCAGCCAGTTTTCAGAAATCTCTGCTAGGATACGGCCAACGATCCAGAAGGAGGAAACCATCATGAAACAAATCCTGGTACTTTTCTTGACCGGGTGCCTGTCTCTAGGCCTGCTGACCGCCTGTGGAGCAGAGGCATCATCTGAAGAGGCACCGCTGCCCGAGGGCACAGTCTCTATCCAATTGTCCGATAACGGCATCACGGTGGATGGGGAAAAAGCATCCTCGGATGACACAGACGCGGTTTATGTTGCCCACGACATCGTATTCTATCTGGAAGGACAGGGGATCGCTTACGGCGAGGGCGCGGAAGAGGACGCGCACAGCCAGGCGGAGGCGGATGCCCATACGGTAGTCCACATCTCCCAGCCGGGCACCTACGTCCTCAGCGGCACGCTGTCCGCCGGGCAGGTGGCTGTGGACCTGAGGGAGGATGCGGAGGAGGACCCCGATGCCGTGGTGACGCTGATCTTGAACGGCGTGGACATCACCTGCTCTGTGGCGCCCGCTGTGATTTTCTACAACGTCTATGAGTGCGGCTCCGCAGATGCGGAGACCGCTGTGAAAGACGTGGATACTTCCGCTGCCGGCGCCAATGTCATCCTTGCCGACGGTACGGTAAACAATATCGCAGGCTCTTACGTGGCCCGCATCTACAAGCCGGACAGCGTGGAGCTCAGCGAGGACGGCAGCGAGGTGGTGGACAGCAAGAAGCTCCACAAGTATGACGGCGCCTTTTACTCCAAAATGTCCATGAACGTGGATGGGGAAGCGGAGGGAACTGGCGTACTGAATATCTTCGCCGAAAACGAGGGCCTGGACAGTGAGCTGCACCTGACCGTCAACGGCGGTGTCATCAATATTCTCTCCGGCAACGACGGCATCAACACCAATGAGGACGGTGTGTCCGTCACCACCGTCAACGGCGGTACGATGACCATTGAGGTAGACGGGGCCACCGGCGAGGGCGACGGCATCGACTCCAACGGATGGCTGGTCATCAACGGCGGCACCGTCATTGCCGCCGCCTGCGGTGACAGCCAAGATGCTGGCATCGACTCTGACATGGGCATTTATATCAACGGCGGTACTGTGGTGGCCTCCGGCAACATGTATGACCGCATTGAGGACGGCGGTCAGAACTACGTGGTGTTTTCCTTTGCGGAACGCCAGCAGGGCGGGACGACCTACACCCTGGAGGATGTGGGCAGCATGCCCGTCGGAACCTATACGCCTGCCAATGATTTCACTTATCTGGTGATCTCCGACGCGAACATGTCCGCCGCCAATTACCGGCTCCTGCAGGGGGAGACCCCGCTTTCCGGTATCGTTTCCGACGGAGAAATGGGAAGAGGCGGTATGGGCGGCGGTCCCAGGCCGAACGGAGAAGCGCAGCCGCCGGAAGAAGCGCCCGACCAGGAGCGCCCGCAGCCCGGCAAGGACGGCATGGCTGTTGACCCGTCCGGTAAGGATCATCCGGAGGACGGCGTCCGTCCTCAGCGGCCCGAGGGCTTCGGCGGGATGCCGGGCGCTATGCAGGCGGACGGTGAGCGTGTCACAGCATTTGCTGTCACGGACGGGGGCAATTTCATCACGCAGGTTGCCCCGGCGGAAGCGGAGACATGAGCGGGCTCAAATAGGGATGCAAAGCTCGCAGAGCCCCCGGTCCAGCCGCTCCGGCCGGTAGCGTTCCAGCACTGGCCGGCCTGGAGCCGGGGAGAGCCCCTGCTCTGCCAGAGCGGCAAAGCTGGTTTCCCAAAGTGCCTGAACGCCGGATGGAGTGTGAGCACCCAGGAAGCAGGCATAGCGCCCTCCGGGTATCCGCCCCGGGGCTATGTCTGCTT
This sequence comes from Dysosmobacter sp. Sow4_B12, assembly GCF_052116665.1. NCBI lineage: Bacteria > Bacillati > Bacillota > Clostridia > Eubacteriales > Oscillospiraceae > Dysosmobacter > Dysosmobacter sp. Sow4_B12. Next base: position 177,725 of record NZ_JBQKKR010000001.1, read on the forward strand.
CGGGTTCGGGGAGGCAGCCCTTCGTGGCCAGGCACACGTCATACCGGCACTGCTCCGGCGGTATACACACCGGGTCGTCCCAAGCAACACCCAGGATGACACCGTTTTCCAGAAGTCCCCGTTCCCTGGCCCAGCTTTTCAAACGTTCCATCATATTCCGGTTGTTTCCGCCATAAGGGCCGGTACAGCGCAGGCGGACCACGGCGGTCTCCGGCAAGGTCACGACTGTTATGTTCATATTTGTTCATCTCCTTTGAGAAAGAGATATCATGTATTAAAATGAAATACAAGGCCCAATTTTAAAAGGAAAAAGACCCTTTTGGGTCTTTTTCCTTTTAAATATTTTTTTTGATGGTATTAATGGCGCCCTTTTCCAGCCGGGAAACCTGGGCCTGGGAGATGCCCACCTCGGCGGATACCTCCATCTGGGTCTTGCCCTCATAGAAGCGCAGGGACAAAATGCGCCGCTCCCGGGGGTCCAGCCGCTTCATGGCCTCCTTCAAGGCGATGCGGTCCGTCCAGTCCTCGTCGGTGTTCTTCGTGTCCCGCACCTGGTCCATGACACAGATGGCGTCGCCGCCGTCAGAGTACACCGGCTCATACAAAGATACCGGGTCCACGATGGCGTCCATAGCGAACACAACCTCTTCCCGGGGGATCTGCAGCTCCTGGGCGATCTGTTCCACGGTTGGCTCCCGCTGATGCTCGGCCAAATACCTGTCCCGGACCTGCAGGACCCGGTAAGCGGTATCCCGCATGGAACGGGAGACCCGGATGGCGCTGTTGTCCCGAAGATAGCGGCGAATCTCGCCGATGATCATGGGCACGCCGTAGGTGGAAAATCGCACAGGCTGGTTGATGTCGAAATTGTCGATGGCCTTGATCAGCCCCACACATCCCACCTGAAACAGATCGTCGGCATTTTCACCCCGGCTGGAAAACCGCTGGATCACCGACAGTACCAGCCGCAGATTTCCCTCGATGAGCTCCTGTCTGGCCGCCTGGTCACCCTCCTTTGTCCGCCGCAGCAGCGCCATGGTCTCTTCGTTTTTTAAGACCTTCAGTCTGGCGGTATTCACACCGGCGATCTCCACTTTTCCCTGCATGAGAGCTGACCTCCTTGCTTGTAAAAAGCTGGTGAGGTCAGTATGGCCCCCAGCTGGATTTCCTATACTGGAAGCTTTTGTCGCTTTGTGGGCATGGGACGGCCATATGGCCGCATAAGCTGTTATCTGACAAGGAGGGAATTGCCATGCAGTGCAGGATGCGGGATTTACGATGCAAGGAAGTCATCAACATCTCGGACGGATGCCGACTGGGCTTTGTGTCGGACGTGGACATCCGGATACCGGAGGGGCAGGTGATCGCCATCGTGGTCAATGGTCCCTGCCGCTTTTTCGGGCTGTTCGGCAGGGGAGAGGAATTTTACATTCCCTGGGAATGCATCCAGCGGATCGGAGACGATATCATCCTCATCGACAAGCCCTTCCAGCGGCGGGAACCGGGACAGGATCGCAAGAGGCGCAGGAAGTTCTGAAGCCGGGAAAAATCCATGGGATTTCCGTGAATATTCGCATATTTTTTGGAAATTATACTTGCATTGCTGAATCGTCTGTGGTATTATATTTCAGCATTCCGCACGGTGCGTCGACTTCCTGTTCGTGCCCAGCCCGAAAAAGGCGGGTCAGCAGGGGGGATGAAGCCGCCGGAGGTAAAAACGAAATTGATTTGGAGGAACTCAACACTATGGCAAATTCTAACGTCGTATCCATGAAGGCCCTGCTGGAGGCGGGCGTCCACTTCGGTCACCAGACCCGCCGCTGGAACCCCAAGATGGCTCCCTACATCTACACCGAGCGCAACGGCATCTATATCGTTGACCTGCAGAAGACCGTCCGCAAGCTGGAAGAGGCTTATAACTTCGTCCGTCAGCTGTCTGAGAACGGCCAGACCCTGCTGTTCGTCGGCACCAAGAAGCAGGCACAGGAGGCTATCCGCGAGGAGGCTACCCGCTGCGGCCAGTACTATGTCAACGCCCGTTGGCTGGGTGGTATGATGACCAACTTCAAGACCATGCGCACCCGTGTGGACCGTCTGAACCAGCTGAAGACCATGCAGGAGGACGGCACCTTCGATATGCTGCCCAAGAAGGAAGTCATGAAGCACATGGGCGAGATCGCCAAGCTGGAGAAGTACCTGGGCGGCGTGAAGGAAATGAAGAAGCTGCCCGGCGCCCTGTTCATCGTAGACACCCGCAAGGAGCGCAACGCCATCGCCGAGGCTCACAAGCTGGGCATCCCCGTTGTGGCTATCGCCGATACCAACTGCGATCCCGATGAGATCGATTACGTCATCCCCGGCAACGACGACGCCATCCGCGCCATCAAGCTGATCTCTTCCATCATGGCCAACGCCGTGCTGGAGGGCAAGCAGGGTGAGCAGACCGCCGAGGCTGCCGCCGAGAAGGCCGAGGACGCTGAGTAATTCATAAAACAGTAAGCGCAGCAGCGCTTTCATTCAAGATATTGGAGGAAATAAAAAATGGCTTTTACCGCAGCTGATGTGAAGAACCTGCGCGAAATGACCGGCGTGGGCATGATGGATTGCAAGAAGGCTCTGGTCGCCTCTGACGGCGATATGGACAAGGCCATCGAGTTCCTGCGCGAGAAGGGCCTGGCCGCTTCCGCCAAGAAGGCCGGCCGCATCGCCGCCGAGGGTATGGCTTACGCCGCCGTCATCGACGGCGTGGGCGTGGTGGTCGAGGTCAACGCCGAGACCGACTTTGTGGGCAAGAACGAGAAGTTCGTGGACTTCGTCAAGGGCGTGGCCGCCACCGTGGTCGCCAACAAGCCCGCCGACTTGGACGCTCTGATGGCCTGCAAGTACGCTGACACCGACAAGACCGTCACCGAGCAGCAGCAGGAGATGGTCCTGGTCATCGGCGAGAACATCAAGGTCCGCCGCTTCGCTTTCTTCACCGAGGGCGTTTCCGTTCCCTACATCCACGCCGGCGGCAAGATCGGCGTGCTGGTGAACCTGGAGGTCTCCGAGGGCATCGACGCCACCGAGATCGGCAAGGACGTCGCCATGCAGATCGCCGCTCTGAATCCCCGTTTCTGGGATAAGAGCCAGGTCACCCAGGATGTTCTGGACGAGGAAAAGAAGATCATGATGGTCCAGATGGCCAATGATCCCAAGATGGCCAACAAGCCCGAGCAGGTCCGCGAGAAGATCGTCATGGGCAAGATGAACAAGTTCTATGCTGAGAACTGCCTGCTGCAGCAGGAGTTCGTCAAGGACAACAGCATGACCGTGGAGAAGTATATCGCTTCCGCTGCCAAGGCTCTGGGCGGCACCGTCACCTTCAAGAACGCTGTCCGTTTCGAGAAGGGTGAGGGCATCGAGAAGAAGCAGGAGAACTTCGCCGACGAGATCGCCAAGATGGTCAAGGGCTGATTCCGGCTGAATATCCAGAGGGCAGGCGCCTGGGGCGCCTGCCCTCTTTTTCTGCCCGTGCCGCTTCGGCACGGTTTTTCTTGTATTCACAGGGGAAAGCTGTTATAATTTTTTATATTGGGTTTTTGTGACCCGAAGGGACCTAAATCTTATTTGAGGTGGCTCTGTTGGAAAATCCTGTATTTAAATTGGAAAAGGTCGTCCGCTCCCGGTCCGAGGAGGAAATGCAGGACTTTGAAGGCCCGCTGGATCTGATCTTGTTTCTGCTTGGTAAAAACAAAATGGAGATCCAGGATATTTCCATCTCCCAAATTCTGGACCAGTATCTGGCCTGGCTGGAGGCCCGGCAGCGCCTGGACCTGGAGGTGGCAAGCGAGTTTATCACCATGGCTTCTCACCTCATGTATATTAAGACGCGGATGCTGCTCTCCATTGAGGACGAGGAAGCGCAAAGCGAAATGGATGCCTTGATCCAGTCTCTGGAGGAGCGCCGCCGCAATGAAAACTATCTGCGGGTCAAATCTCTGGCTTCCCGCCTGGAGCCTATGGGAGAATTTGGCCGCAGCATTGTCACCCGGAACCCGGAGCCCATGAAGCGTGGCAAGATCTATGAGTACGACCAGGACAAGGGAGACTTGATCCTGGCTATGGCGGAGATTCGGAGCCGTGCGGAACGGACCCTGCCGCCTCCCAGGACCGCGTTTGAAAATATTGTCCAGCATGAGCCCTATCCTGTGGAGAGCAAGGCACGGGAAATTCTGCAGCGGCTGAAGGACCACGGCATCACCCGTTTCCGCCTGCTGTTCAAGGGCAACCGCAGCCGCAGCGAGGTGGTGGCCACCTTTTTGGCAGTGCTGGAGCTGTGCCGCGCCTGTGTCATTCGTCTGGCCGGTTCTGAAACGGACTGCACCGTCCGTCAAGAGGGAGAACTGCCGGAAAATCTGAGTTTATAAGGAGAGGCCGCCTTGGAAAGAATAGAGATGAAAGAAATTGAGTCCGCCATTGAGGGTATTTTATTCGCCTCCGGCGAGCCGGTGCACGTGGACCGCATTTGCGTGGCTCTGGAGCTGGACCGGCCCACGGCGGATCAGGTGCTTCAAAAGTTGATGGATTACTATTCCTATGAGCGCCGGGGCATCCGTCTGCTGCACATTGAGGACAGCTGGCAGCTGTGCTCCGCGCCGGATTACGCGGATTACATTCGCAAGGCCTTTGAGATCCGAAAGCCTGCCAAGCTCAGCCAGCCCGCACTGGAGGTATTGACCATCATTGCCTATTACCAGCCCACCACACGGGCGTTCGTGGACCAGATCCGGGGCGTGGACAGCGCCTATACCATGGGCCTTTTGCAGGAGCGCAAACTCATTGAGGAGTGCGGCCGCCTGCAGGTGCCGGGCCGGCCCCACCTGTACCGGACCACCAAACAGTTTTTGCGGGCCTTCCACCTCACTTCTCTGGAGGACTTGCCGGAGATGCCGGACCTAAGCGGTGAAGGCCAGATGCGCTTGAATGAGAACGGCCAGATCGTAGACCCCGCCGAGGACATGGAGATCACCGGCACTGACACGCCGGAGAGCGCGGATTTCCCGGAGGACCGGGAAACGGAATAACAATGCGCCGCTAAGTACAGCAGGGAGGTGAGGACGATGCGCTGCTTTTTAATGACCGTGGGCATCCTGTGGGGCTTGCTGTTTCTGCTGTCTCGCCTCCGGCTGGGTATTGACGCTGCTGTGAACGGGAAAGCTGTGACCGTGGACGCAGCGGTGGGTCCACTCCGTATCCACGTGGTGCCTGGAAAGCCGAAAAAAGAAACAGGAAAAAAGAAGGAACCTCCAAAAGACGAAAGCAGCGGAAAAGAGCCTCCTAAGGAGAAGAAAAAGCTGCCCAAGATCACATTTGCGGATATTCGCTCCGCCCTGGACGCCTTGCTGCCGCCTTTGAAGCGGGCTCTGGGCCGCACCCGGCGAAGCATCCGGGTAAAGCCCTTGGAGGTCTCCGCCACGCTGGGCGGGGGAGAGGACCCGGCGGCCGCGGCGGAACTGTACGGCTACCTGCACATGGCTATTTGGACAGGGATGCCGCTTCTGGAGCAGCTGCTGGTCATCCCGGACCCGCATATCCATATCGGCATCGACTTTGACGCGCCGGAAACAAATCTCCAGGCCCGCGTGGGCATCACGCTCCGGCTGGGTACGCTGGTGGCTGTGGCCTTCGGCGTGGGTATCCCGGCGCTGAGATGGTTCCTGCGCTTTCAGAAAAAACAAAAGCAGCTACAACCGGCGGAAAAAGAGCCTGAACAGGTTGCTCCTGCCGCATAAGAGAAAGGACGGTACACTATGGACAATCCGATGGAAAAGAAAACGCCCCTCAGTGACATGATGCGCACGACCATGGACAAGATCCATGAAATGGTGGACGCCAACACCATCATCGGCCAGCCAATCACCACGCCGGACGGCGTAACGCTGATTCCCATCTCCAAGGTCAGCTTTGGCTTTGGCAGCGGCGGCGGAGATTACGGCAAGACCTCTGTGAAAGAGGGCTTTGGCGGCGGCAGCGCTGCCGGCGTAAAGATCGATCCTGTGGCCTTCCTGGTCATCAAGGATGGTTCTACCCGGGTGCTGCCGGTGGCGGTACCTCCCACTTCCACGATGGAACGCATCGTGGAGAAGGTGCCGGATATTTTGGATAAAATGGAAAAACGTTTTGACAAGAAAGAGGACAAGGAACCCTGCTGAGTGGGGTATACTACCATCATTCCGATTTCGAGGTGATGGTCCTTGCGTACGCGCATCAAGCGGCTTTCGGCAGCTTTAGCCGCTCTCTTGCTGTTCAGCATTTTCCCTTGCCGGTCATTGGCAATCAGCACTTCTGCCTCATCCGCGATCCTGGTGGATGTGGACAGCGGACGTGTGCTGTACGAACAGAATGCCGATGCCCGGATGCTGATCGCCAGCACCACCAAAATTTTGACAGCACTTGTGGCCATAGAGGAGGGAAACCTCTCGGACACTGTTACTGTCAGCCGTCAAGCCGCGCTGACAGAGGGGTCCGCCATGTACCTGCAGGAGGGGGAACAGCTGACGCTGGAAACGCTTCTGTACGGGCTCATGCTGTGCTCCGGAAACGATGCTGCCGTGGCCATTGCCGAACATGTAGGCGGCAGCCAGGAAAAATTTGTTTCCATGATGAACCGGCGGGCCAAGGAGCTGGGCATGGAAAATTCCTCGTTCGCAAATCCGAACGGCCTGGATGACGAGGATCATTATTCCACCGCCCGGGATATGGCGCGTCTTGCCTGCGCCGCCGCCGGCAATGAAACACTTATGCGCATCGCCTCCACCAAAAGTATTACCATCGGCGGACGGACCATGACCAATCACAATAAGCTCCTGCGGTATATGGATGGCTGTACCGGGCTCAAAACGGGCTTTACCAAGGCCGCCGGCCGCACGTTGGTCAGCTGTGCTGAGCAAAACGGACAGCGTCTGGCGGCGGTGACCCTCCAGGACGGCAACGACTGGGCGGACCACCAGGCGCTGTATGAATACGGCTTTTCCGCTTATCCCGCCCGGTATTTCGCAAAGCTGGGACAGACTATGGACCGGGCTGCCGTGGCCGGTGGTGCGGTCTCCTCCGTTGCTCTGGTGGCGGCGGACAGCTTTTCCTGGCCTGTGGGCGCGGGGGAGGAGGTCACCACCTCCATTCGTCTGGATGCTTCGCTGCGCGCACCTCTTTCCGCAGGCCAGCAGGTGGGAGAGGCGGTATTCGCTCTGGACGGCAGAGAGCTTGGCCGGGTGGCCCTTCTGTGCGGCAGTGATGTGATGCCCCACGTCGAGCCAGCCATGGCCGTATTAAAAATCGGTTTGCCGGAATAAGGAACCACGACATATGGAAGAACGACTGCAAAAAATCCTGTCGGCGGCAGGAATATGCTCCCGCCGTGCGTCGGAAGCATATATTCTGGCCGGACGCGTTACCATCAACGATCAGCTTGCCCAGTTGGGACAGCGGGCAGACCCGGACCGGGACGACATCCGGGTGGATGGCCGGCCGTTGACAAGCAATCCCCGGCCGGTCTATCTCATGCTGAATAAGCCCCGGGGCTATGTGACCACCCTCTCTGACGAGCAGGGGCGGCCCACCGTGGCAGAGCTGGTGGCGGACGCCGGCGTCCGGGTGTATCCTGTTGGGCGGCTGGATTTGGATTCCGAGGGGCTGCTGCTCATGACCAACGACGGCGCCTTGACTCAGCGCCTGCTGCATCCCAGCCATGAAGTGTCCAAGACATATCATGTGTCTGTGTACGGTCCGGTGGCCGGGGCGGCGGAAAAGCTGGCCGCTATCCGGGACCTGCGTGGAGAGCCTATCCAACCCGCCCAGGTACGGGTACTGCGGCAGGGCGCGGAGACGGCGGAGTACGCCATCACCATCCATGAGGGAAAAAACCGCCAGATCCGGCGAATGTGCGCCCGGTGCGATTTAAAGGTGAAGCGGCTGCGCCGGGTAAAGGAACACACCCTGGCGCTGGGAGACCTGCCAGTGGGTAAGTGGCGCTATCTGACGGAAGCGGAGATCAACGCCCTAAAAACTCCATAAATACCAGCAATAGCCGCGCAAAGCGGCTATTTTTCCGCCTTTTGCAAGATGCCAGAAAAATCCTGCAAAAAACGTTTGAATCCGTCAAGGTTTGTGGTACAATACGGCAGGAGAATGAAAGACCCCGCCGTCAAAAAAGCGGCGGTGTATTGGAGGGAATATCCGTGGCAAAGAGTATTTTACATACCATCGAAAGCAACATGTCCGGCTTTTCCAAGGGCCAAAAGCGCATCGCCGGATATATCCTGCAGAATTACGACAAGGCCGCGTTTATGACTGCCAGTAAGCTGGGCAAGCTGGTGGGCGTCAGTGAATCCACCGTGGTGCGCTTTGCATCAGAGCTGGGTTACGACGGTTATCCCAGCATGCAGCGGGCCTTGCAGGAGATGATCCGCAGCCGGCTGACCTCCACGCAGCGCATCCAGGCTGCCGGCGACATGTTCTCCGGGCAGGATGTGCTTTCCGCCGTGGTACAGTCCGACATGGAAAAGCTTCGGGTCATGGTAGGCGAGGCGGACCGCCGGGAGTTTGACCGGGTGGTGGACAAGATCATGAGTGCCCGCCACATCTACATTTTGGGTGTCCGTTCCTCCTCCTTTGTTGCCGGCTATCTGAACTTTTACATGCACCAGCTCATTGAAAATGTCACGCTGGTACAGTCCAACGCCGCCGGTGAGATCTTTGAGCAGCTGTTCCGCATTGGACCGGAGGACGTCATCATCGCCATCAGCTTCCCCCGTTATTCCAGTGTTACCATGAACACGGTGAAATTTGCCCGGGACCGGGGTGCCAGCATCATCGCTGTTACGGATAATGAGCTGTCCCCTGTGTACCAGATGGCGGACGCGGCGCTGCTGGCTCCCTGTGAGATGCTGTCCTTTGTGGACTCCATGGTGGCGCCCTTGTCTCTCATCAACGCGCTGCTTATCGCCGTGGGCGCCCGCATGGGCACTGACGCGACCCGGACTTTCGCGGAATTGGAGGACATCTGGAACGCCTACGGCGTGTTTGGAAAAATGGATGATGAATAAACGGACGATCACAGTGGTAGGCGGCGGTGCCGCCGGCATGATGGCCGCCATCACGGCGGCAGAGCGGGGAGCCTCGGTCACACTGCTGGAGCCCAATGAACGGCTTGGCAAAAAGCTGAATATCACCGGAAAGGGCCGGTGCAACGTCACCAACAACGCGGACCTGCAGACCCTGTTGGCCAATGTGCCGAAAAACGGAAAATTCCTGTACAGTGTGTTTTCCCGGTTTGACGGACGGGACGCCATGGCTTTTTTCGAGGGTCTGGGTGTGCCGCTGAAAACGGAGCGGGGAAACCGTGTGTTTCCGGTCTCTGACCGTTCTTTTGACATCAGCGGCGCCCTGGAACGGCGGCTGCGGGCGCTGAAGGTCCGTATGGTCCGGGACCGGGCGGTTTCTTTGGACATATCCGATGGCGTCATACGGGGCGTTTCCGGAGAGAAGGGGAACTACCCGGCTCAGGCCGTTATTTTGGCCACCGGCGGCGTTAGTTATCCCGCCACCGGCTCCACTGGCGAGGGACACCGCATGGCCGCCGCGGCGGGGCATACCGTCACGCCCCTCCAGGGTTCTCTGGTGCCCCTGCGGGAAAAGGGAAATACCTGCGCGGCTCTTCAAGGGCTGAGCCTGCGGAACGTGCAGCTGACCGTATTTGAAAACAACAAGCGCATTTACTCGGACTTCGGCGAGCTTTTGTTCACCCATTTTGGGCTCAGTGGACCGTTGGTCCTGTCCGCCTCCGCCCACATGCGGCACTTCGACAAAAAGACGTACCGGCTGGAGATCGACTTAAAGCCGGCGCTGGATGAGCAAACGCTGGATAAGCGCCTTCTGTCGGATTTTGAGAAGTACTGCAACCACGATTTCTGCAACGCTCTGAACGACCTTCTGCCCCAGAAGATGATCCAGGAAATGGTAAAGGCCTCCGGCATCGACCCGCACTGCAAGGTCAACACTGTCACCCGGGAGCAGCGCAGGGAGCTGGTCCATCTATTCAAGCACTGGAGCGTGGAAGTGGCAGGGCTGTGCCCTGTGACGGACGCCATTATTACCTCCGGCGGCGTCAAGGTGTCAGAAATCAATCCAACCACAATGGAATCAAAGCTTGTAAAGGGATTATACTTTGCTGGCGAGATCATTGATGTGGACGCCTATACCGGCGGATTCAACCTGCAGATCGCCTGGGCTACCGGCCGGGCGGCAGGGGAAGCTGCCGCCAAAGAAGAAGCAACAGGAGAGGATACCCTATGAAAACCATCAGCATTGCCATCGATGGCCCTTCCGGCGCCGGCAAAAGTACCTTGGCTCGGGCCATCGCCGCGGAGCTTGGCTATTTGTATGTGGATACAGGCGCCATTTACCGCACCATCGGCTACTATACTTTGACGCACGGCATCGATCCGAAGGACAGCGCCGCGGTGGCCGCGTGCCTGCCGGACATCCGGGTGGAACTTACCTACGGCGAGGACGGCCTGCAGCACATGCTGCTGAATGACCGGGACGTGACAAAGGAGATTCGCCTGCCGGAAGTCTCTCTGTGCGCCTCCGCTGTGTCCGCCCACAGGGAGGTGCGCGCCTTTTTGCTGGATATGCAGCGCCAGCTGGCCCGGACCCACAGCGTCATTATGGACGGACGGGATATTGGGACCGTGGTGCTGCCGGACGCGGACGTGAAGGTCTATCTGACCGCTTCCGCCCAAGCCCGGGCACAGCGCCGCTGCGCGGAGCTGGAGGAGCGGGGAACGCCGGAGCCTTTTGAAAAGGTCCTGCGGGAGATCGAAGAACGGGACTGGAACGACATCCACCGGGACGTGGCGCCTCTGCGCCAGGCGGAGGACGCCGTGCTGCTGGATACCACGGACCTTGACTTCCAGGAGAGCAAGGCGGCTCTTCTGAACATCATTCGGAAAAGGACTTCATTATGAAACCGACAAATAGATTTTTTGTGTTTGTATACTATGTGCTGGGCTTCATCGTCCGCTTTCTCCATCCGGTCACGGTGGAGGGGATGGAGAAGCTGCCAAGGAGCGGTGTCCTGCTGTGCCCAAACCACTCCAGCAATTGGGACCCTGTGCTACTTGGCCTCAAACTGCCGGTAAATTACCGCCTCCACGCCATGGCGAAGGAAGAGCTGTTTAAAAACCCCATCCTGAGCTGGATCATCCGAAAGCTGGGAGCGTTCCCCGTCAGCCGGGGCAACAACGATATTCAAGCCGTCAAGACCGCCATTCAAGTCTTGAAATCCGGTGACAACCTGCTGATTTTTCCGGAGGGAACGGTGGTCCGCAACGGCGTGGGATATAAAGACGGCCTGCCGGCCCATGCCAAGAGCGGTGTTGCCATGATCGGTGTCCGAACAGGCGCCAAGCTGGTCCCTGTGTTCATGGACGGTGAGAAGAAGCTGTTCCACCGGACCCGCATTATCTTCGGCGACCCCTACGAGCCGGTTTATACCGGGCGCCATGGCACCTCCGAGGAGATGCAGAAGATCGCGGACGATATTCTGGCACAGGCCTATGCCCTGGGTGGTCAAGCTGTCGGAGGAATGCCGCTGTGAGTGGAAAGGTATTTTTAGCGGAGAGTGCCGGTTTTTGCTACGGCGTGAAGCGGGCCGTGGAGTTGGCCCAGAAAACAGCGGAGGAGACAGGCGGCTGCTGGATGCTGGGAGACCTCATCCATAATTCCCATGTGGTGGAGGATCTGGCCCGGCGGGGCATCCGTAAAACAGAGGACCCCGGCTCCTTGGGAAAAGGGGACACGGTGGTCATCCGCTCCCACGGCGAAGTGAAAAATGTACTGGATGATCTGGAGGCACGGGGCGTGCGCTGCGTCAATGCGACCTGTCCCAATGTCTGCCGCATCCAAAAGCTGGTGGCCCAGGCGGAGCAGGATGGACGCCAGCCCATCATCATCGGCGAGCCTCACCATCCGGAGGTGGTGGGGGTGGCCAGCTGGTGCCGCCACGCCCTGGTGTTTGACGGTCCGGAGGCAGTAAAGATGTGGCTGGAAAAAGATACCTCCCACCGGCAAATCCCTGTTACAGTGGTCGCGCAGACCACCTGCATCCGAAAACTTTTCGAAAGTTCTTGGGAAATTCTAAAAAAAGAGTGTACAAACGTAAAAATATTTGATACAATATGCAATGCTACGCATAAGCGTCAAACGGAGGCGGCTGCAATTGCCGGCAAGGTGGACGTGATGGTGGTGGTGGGTGACCGTAAAAGTGCCAATACCAAGCATCTGACGGAGATCTGCCAAAAGAGGTGTTCCCGCGTGCTCCAGATTGAAAGCGCGGACGAGCTCTCTGCGGAGGTTTTCAAGGATTGCGGGGCGGCGGGACTGACGGCCGGCGCCTCCACACCTGCGGGCATCATTAAGGAGGTATATGCAAGCATGAGCGAAGAAATCAAAGCGGCCGAGGGCATGGATGAGTCCTTCGAGGAATTACTGAATCAGTCTTTCAAAACTTTAAATACAGGAGAGAAGGTAACCGGCATCGTCACGGCCATCACTCCCACCGAGGTCCAGGTGGATGTGGGTGCCAAGCAGGCCGCTTATATCAAGCTGAGCGAACTGACCGATGACCCCACCGCCAAGGCTGAGGATATCGTCCACGTGGGCGATGAGATCGAGACCTACATTGTCCGCGTCAACGACGTGGAGGGCTATGCCGAGCTGAGCAAGAAGCGTCTGGACGCCGTGAAGGTCTGGGAAAACATTGAGCAGGCCGTCGAGGACAAGACCGTCCTGGAGGGCACTGTCACTGAGGAGAACAAGGGCGGCATCGTGGTTTCCGTCAAGGGCGTGCGGGTGTTCGTTCCCGCTTCCCAGAGCGGCCAGCCCCGCGGCGCTGACCTCAGCTCCATGATCAAGCAGAAGGTCCAGCTGCGCATCACCGAGGTCAACCGTGCCCGTCGCCGTGTGGTCGGTTCCATCCGTTCCGTCACCGAGGAGGCCCGCAAGGCCGCGCAGGAGGCTGTGTGGTCCACCATCGAGGTCGGCAAGCACTACACCGGCACTGTGAAGTCCATGACTTCCTACGGCGTGTTTGTGGATATCGGCGGCGTGGACGGCATGGTACATATCTCCGAGCTGAGCTGGAGCCGTATCAAGACCCCCTCTGAGGTCTGCAAGGTGGGCGACACCCTGGATGTGTACGTCATCTCCTTCGACGCTGAGAAGCACAAGATCTCCCTGGGCGTCAAGGACCGCACTCTGAATCCCTGGGATGTGTTCATGAACAAGTACAGCGTGGGCGACGTGGCCTCTGTCCGCATCGTCAAGCTGATGACTTTCGGCGCTTTCGCCGAGGTCGTTCCCGGTGTGGATGGTCTGATCCACATCTCCCAGATCGCTGACCGCCGCATCGACAAGCCTGAGGACGTCCTGTCTGAGGGCCAGATCGTCGACGCCAAGATCACCGCTGTGGACGAGGAGAAGAAGAAGATCTCCCTGTCCATCCGTGCTCTGCTGACCCCCACTGCTGAGGCGGAGGCCGCTGAGGACGCTGAGTAACTTCAGTTGCAAAGGAGCAGGCTCATAGAGCCTGCTCCTTTTTTTGAAATTTTGTGATTTTTTTCACGTTTGCCATTGCAATGGGAGAAGCGGTATGTTATAATCTTGACAAACTACGGAAATACTGACCACGGGAAATGAAATAGGAGGAAATCACATGAGCTACGAAGTGGAATATCAGCAGAAGCTCAAGACGGCTGACGAAGCTGTCAAAGTCGTCAAATCCGGCGATTGGGTCGACTATGCCTGGTGCGTTGGCACCCCCAAGGCACTGGACAAGGCCCTGGCCAAGCGCAGCGAGGAACTGACCGACGTGAAGATCCACGGCGGCATCCTAACCAGCCGTCCCGCCATCTTCGACGTGCCCAACGTGGCAGAGCATTTTACCTGGAACTCCTGGCATATGTCCGGCATCGAGCGCAAGGCCATCAATGAGGGCTTTGCTTTCTACGCTCCCATCCGTTATTCCGAGCTGCCCAGCTATTACCGCAACTGCATCCAGCAGACGGATGTTGCCATGCTGCAGGTCGCTCCCATGGATGAGCATGGTTGGTTCAACTTCGGTCCCAACGGCACCCATCTGAAGGCCGTGTGCGAGACTGCCAAGGTCGTGATCGTGGAAGTCAACAAGAACATGCCGGTGTGCTTTGGCGGCTTCGACAACTATATCCACATCGACGATGTGGACATGATCGTAGAAGGTGACAACCCCGAGATCGACGAGATGGGCGGTCCGTCTGTTGCTTCTGAGGTGGATATGGCCGTGGCCAATCTGGTGGTGCCCGAGATCCCCAACGGCGCTTGCCTGCAGTTGGGGATCGGCTCCATGCCCAGCGCCATCGGCAAGATGATCGCTGAGTCCGACTTGAAGGACCTGGGCGTGCATACGGAGATGTACGTGGACGCGTTCGTGGACATGGCCAAGGCCGGCCGTATCACCGGCGCCTGCAAGCCCTTCGATAAGGGCCGTCAGACCTACGCGTTCGCTGCCGGTACCAAGAAGCTCTATGAGTTCCTGGATCACAACCCCGAGTGCATGGCTGTGCCTGTCAGCTACGCCAATGATATTGCCCGCGTTTCTCAGATCGACAACTTCATCTCCATCAACGGCGCTGTGGACATCGACCTGTACGGTCAGGTCTCTTCCGAGTCCTCCGGCACCCGCCATATCTCCGGCGCCGGCGGCCAGCAGGACTTCGTCATGGGTGCTTATCTGGCCAAGGGCGGCAAGAGCTTCATCTGCTGCTCTTCCTCCTACATGGACAAGAAGACCGGCCAGCTGAAGTCCCGTATCCGTCCCACCATGGCGGAGGGCACTATCATCACCGCCACCCGTACCAACCTGCACTGGCTGGTCACCGAGTACGGCAAGGTGAACGTCAAGGGCCTGTCCACCTGGGAGCGTGCTGAGGCACTCATTGGCATCGCCCATCCCCAGTTCCGTGAGGAACTGATCGCTGAGGCTGAGAAGATGCACATCTGGCGCCGTTCCAACAAGAAGTAAACAATTTTATATCGGCACTGGCGGAGCACATACCTCCGCCAGTGCCGATTTTTTTTGCTTTTCAGCGCAAAAAAACTGAAAAAGTGCTTGAAAATTGACAATTGTCATACTATAATCATACTTGAGTAAATATTTGTTTTTGTCAAAATATCAGCGGCTGCGGAGACCCGGCACCGTAGGCGGGAAAGGAAGCCTCTCATGTTCAGCATTGGGGATCTGGTCGTGCATCCCATGCATGGTGCGGGGATCATCGATGGAATCGTTCAAGAAAAGATCGCAGGCGTCACACAGGATTACTATGTCTTCAAGATGCCCATGGGCGGACTGTTGCTGAAGATACCTGTCTGCAACAGCGATGCCATTGGTATCCGCACGCTCATCACACAGCCGGAGGCGGAGGCACTTCTGGCCGCTATTCCCGATATGACGGTGGAGAGCACCGCTAACTGGAACAAACGCTACCGGGAAAACATGGAAAGACTGAAAAGCGGGAACTTGTACGAGGTAGCCCGGGTGGTCAAGGCGCTGATGCACAGGGAACAGCAGCGGGGCCTGTCCACCGGCGAGCGGAAAATGCTGCACAATGCCCGGCAGATCCTCATTTCGGAAATCGTCATGGCGGAGCAGGGAGAGTACAGGGAACTGGAGAGCCGTGTGGATCAAGCCATGCGGCAAACACCTGCGCTCCATTAAACAACTACATGGAGAGAGGAATCAGCAGATGCTTCCATTCTTAAAAAAATATCGGGAAGGACGCCGGCCTCGCTGCGCCGCACTGGTGGCAGCAGCCGGCAGTTCTACCCGTATGGGAGGCGGCACCAACAAGCTTTTGCTGCCGCTGGACGGCATTCCCGTCTTGATACGGACGCTGGATGCCTTGCAGAGGGCGGAACGGGTGGATGAAATCATCGTAGCCACCCGGGAAGAGGAATTGGTAGAGATCGCCCAGCTGTGCCATACATACGGCATCACCAAATGCAAAAAAGTGGTCCGGGGCGGTGAAAGCCGCGCCCATTCCGTTATGCTGGCGGCGCTGGAGGCGGATAAAAGCATGGAGCTGCTGGCGGTGCAGGACGGTGCCCGTCCTCTGGTGACGCCGGAGCTCATTGACAGCGTCATTGCCGCCGCGACCCGTTGCGGAGCGGCAGCCCCTGCCGTTCCGGTGAAAGATACCATCAAATGCGTCCGGGAAGACGGCGCGGTGGCGCAGACACTGGACAGGAGCGCACTGCGGGCGGTGCAGACGCCGCAGGTATTTACGGCGGATGTTTTGAAAGCCGCTCTCCAGTCTGTTCTGGAGCAGGGGATTGAAGTCACAGATGACTGCGGCGCGGTGGAACGGCTGGGAAAGGTGGTCTTTTTGACAGAGGGAGAGGAGACCAACCTAAAGATCACCACCCCGGCCGATCTGGTGCTGGCGGAAGCGATCTTAAAGGACCGGGAGGAGCGGACATGACAAATCTGCGCATCGGACACGGATATGACGTTCACCGGCTGGTGGAAGGTCGGAAGCTTATTCTGGGAGGCGTGGATATACCTTGGGAAAAAGGGCTGCTGGGCCACTCTGACGCGGATGTGCTGGTCCACGCGGTCATGGACGCCTTGACCGGCGCCGCCCGCCTGGGGGACATCGGCAAGCTCTTTCCGGACACAGACCCAAAATATGCCGGTATTTCCAGCTTAAAGCTGCTGGCGGAAGTCGGACGGCTGCTGGGAGAAAAGCGCTTCGCCGTGGTGAACATCGATGCTGTGCTGCTCGCCCAAGCACCTAAGGTTGGGCCTTACCGGCCACAGATGGAGGCGAATATCGCCGCGGCACTGGGCATTGAAGCGGAGCAAGTAAACGTGAAGGCCACCACGGAGGAAGGCCTTGGCTTTACCGGCGATGGTTCCGGTATGGCGGCTCACGCGGTGGTGCTTCTGGAGAAGCTGAACAATATCTGAACGAAAGGACCTGCCTGGCGGCAGGTCCTTTTTCGCACCCTTTCCGTCCCAGGCCATAAGATGGACAGAGAGGAGGCGAGCTCGTGGAGCACTATTTGATCATCGCCCGTTCCATCACTTACGCCCAGCGGATGCAGCGGGCACTGAGCCGCGCGGGCATCCGCTGCCGGATTTTCCGGGCACCCAGAGACCTGACCTCTTCCGGCTGTGCCTATGCCGTGGAGCTGGCCCCGCCGGACTTGTCGGCAGCTTTGCTGATTCTTCGCAGGGAGCATCTGGACCCTGTTCAAATATATCTGCCCCAACCGGGAGGCATACAGGAGGTGCCTTTATGATCTATCTGGACAGCGCTGCCACCACATTTCAAAAGCCGCCGGAGGTAGCCAAGGCTGTGGCGGAAGCCATGCGTACCATGAGTTCTCCGGGCCGCGGCGGATACGGTGCCGCCATGGCCGCGGCGGACACGGCCTTTGATTGCCGCAGCGCGTTGGCGGAGCTTTTTCATCTGGAAAGCCCGGAACAGGTGGTCTTCACGCTGAATGCCACCCATGCGCTGAATATTGCCATCAAAAGTCTGGTTCCCCGCGGGGGACGGGTCGTTATTTCCGGCTATGAGCATAACGCCGTTACGCGGCCCTTGACAGCCCTGGGGGCAAAGACAGCGGTGGCCGCTGGGCCGCTGTTCCGGCAGGATGCGGTTCTGGATGCCTTTGACCGGCTCATCACACCGGGGACCAGCGCTGTGATCTGCAACCATGTGTCCAATGTATTTGGGTTTGTTCAGCCGGTGGAATCCATCGCAGCGATCTGCCGGCAGCGGGGCGTTCCCTTTGTGATCGACGCTTCCCAATCCGCAGGGGTGCTGCGGCTGGATATGTCCGCGCTGGGAGCGTCCTTCATCGCCATGCCCGGACACAAGGGCCTCTACGGCCCGCAAGGCACCGGGGTCCTCCTATGCCGGACAGGGATGCCTGTAAAGCCGCTTCTGGAAGGAGGGACCGGAAGCCTGTCCCTTCTTCAAGAGATGCCGGATTTTCTGCCGGACCGGCTGGAAGCCGGCACCCACAATGTTCCCGGCATCGCGGGGCTGCTGGCGGGCGTCCGCTTTTTGAAAAAGCAAGGTCCGGAGAACATCTGCCGCCGGGAGCGGCTGCTGACTCGGCAGGCGGCAGAGGGGCTGCGAAAGCTGCCGGGCGTACAGGTTTTTGCCAGACCGAATCTTGCATCCCAGGTGGGGGTACTCTCCTTCACCGCGGCAGGTCACGACACGGAGACTATCGGCAGCCAGTTGGGGCAGCGGGACATTGCTGTCCGCGCCGGGCTCCACTGCGCGCCCCTGGCGCACCGGACCGCGGACACTCTGGACAGCGGCACAGTGCGCCTAAGCTTTTCCCATTGGAACACCGCCGCAGAAGTGGAACGCTTTCTGGAGGCCATGCGGGATATTCTGGTCTGATTTTCTGAACAGACCGTGAATTTTCCTGCTGATTGCCTTGCAATCCTAAGCTATATTTTATATAATCAAGGTATTCATGGCCTAAAGGGGATGAGGAACTCTCAATGGAAGTGAAACTTGCGGAACTGCCGGCAGTGATCGGACGCTACCTGCTGTTGATTCAGCCGACAGACCTTTTAGATATTGCCATCATGATCTTTGTCCTGTACAAGGTGTTCATGCTGGTGCAAAGCACCAAAGCCGCCAGCCTTCTCAAGGGTTTGCTGGTATTTCTGGCGGCTTTGATGCTGTCTTCCGTACTGCAGCTCCACGGTGTGTATTACATCATGAGCAGTATGGTGGAGTGGGGAGTTCTGGCCCTCATCATCCTGTTCCAGCCGGAGATCCGCCGTATTCTGGAGCAGATGGGCAGCAAGCGCTTCACGGCGTTTTTCTCCCACGAGGAGGATGTCAACACCATGGAGCAGACCATCGGGCAGACCGTCCTGGCCTGCACAGAGATGTCGCAATCCCGTACCGGCGCCTTGATCGTGTTTGAGCGGGAGATTTTGCTGGACGACATGGTCCGCAGCGGCACTGTACTGGACGCCTCCGTTTCCAGTGAGCTTTTGAAGAATATCTTCTTTGTGAAGGCACCTATGCACGACGGCGCCGTCATTGTCCGGAATGGGCGGGTGCTTGGCGCCGGCTGCATGCTGCCCCTCAGCAAGAACGTTAACCTCAGCCGGGACCTGGGCATGCGCCATCGGGCCGGCATCGGTATGAGCGAGAACTCCGACGCTGTGGTGGTCATTGTCTCTGAAGAGACTGGCTCCATCTCGGTGGCGATTGGCGGTATGCTCAAGCGCCATCTGAAACCGGAAACGCTGGAGAATCTGCTGCGCAACGAGCTGCTTCCCCAGGATAGTGAGGAGACGGACAAGCAGAAGTTCAGCCTCTCCGGTCTGACAAATCTGCTGTCGGCCAAAAAGAACGGAGGCAGCGGCGATGAAGAATAAAGTCAGCAAGCGTAAGGCATTCTACATCGCCTTGGCAACTCTTGTGGCCATCAGCATCTGGATCTACGCTGACCTAACCGGAAATCCGGACGGAACAGCCCGTATCGTCACCAAGGAGTTCAAGGACATCCCCATCGAGTATCTGGACGCGGACGCCGCACTGGCCAGCCGGGGATTGATGCTGCTGGAGGAGGGAACGGACACCACGGTGGACGTAACGCTCCAGGGCACCCGTTGGGATCTTGCCAAGGTGGACCGGGATGACCTTCTCATCCAGGCAGACCTTTCCAACATCACCACTACCGGTTCCCAGACAGTCTCCAACAAGCCGGGCTTTAAGATCCGTACACTCAGCCAAATCGTCTCTTATTCCGACATCAAGCCCTATACCGCCACCGTCAATATCGGCGAGCTGTACAGTAAGAGCGTAACTGTCCATTATGAGATCGTGGGCAATGTGGCGGCGGGGTACTCCGGCGGCGAACTGGAGGTCTCTCCCGCAAGCTTTGAGGTCCGCGGCCAGAAGGAGACGCTGGACCGGATCAGCTATGCCAAGGTAACGCTGGACATCGGCACTGATGCCATGGCCACAGTTTCCCGGGAATTGAGCTATCAATACTATGACGAAAAGGGACAGGTCGTGGACAGCTCCAATGTCCACTCCAACGTGGAGACGGTACAGGTCACACTGCCGGTGAATGTCACCAAGGAAGTGGACCTGGTCATGAACTTTAAGGAATCTCCCGGCGCCAGCCTCTCCAACGTGACTTATAAGATCACGCCGGCGAAAATCACCATTTCCGGCGACGCAGAGCAGCTGCGGAACGTGGACTCCCTGGTGCTGGCAGACTTTAATTTGGTGGAGCTGAACAGTGCCGCTTTGTACAATTACGTGATTCCCGTACCGGAAGGCTGTGAAAACCTCAGCGGCACCAGTCAAGCCACGCTGCAGCTTTCCTTCAAGGATATGGCAGAGGCGGACATCACCACCAGCCGCATTCAGTATGAAAACCTGCTGACGGAAGGCAAGTACGTGGACCTGCTGACCTTGGAGATGACAGTTCACATTTTCGGCACCACCGCCGATGTGGAGCGGGTGACGCCCGATGACATTTTGGTTGTGGCGGACCTCACAGACTTCAATAACGCTGCGGGCAGCTATACAGTCCCTGCCAAGATCCTGGTGGACACCACCGGCGACATCGGTGTGGCCGGCAACTACCAGGTCCGGGTGGACATCCGCGAGGGCAGTGCCCCGCCGGCGGATGAGCCGATTGAGGAAGAACCCACGGAATAATCACACAGGAGTGTTACCATGACCCAGATCGCAACTGTTGAACGAATTTTGGACAAAAACCACGCGGAGATTTCCGTTCCGCGGAAATCCGCCTGCGGACATGACTGCGAGGAGTGTGCCGGCTGCGGTGTCACCGGCGCGGCAGTCCGTGCAAAAGCCACCAATCCCATTGACGCCCGCCCCGGGCAGAAGGTAGTGGTGGAAAGCAGCACCAGCAAAATGATGCACATTATCCTGCTGGTGTACCTCATTCCGGTAGTTCTGTTTATGGCCGGCTATTTCATCACCGCCTTTCTCACCTCAAAAGTGGCGGTCCAGTACGCCGTGGCGGCGGTCGGCTTTCTCGTCGGCATTGTGGGAGCCATTGGCTATGACCGGCGGCTGAAAAAGCAGGGAGGACTGACCTTCCACATTGTCCGCCTGTTCTGATGTACGGCTATGTACGTCCCCCACTGGAGCAGCTGCCCCAGCAGGAGCGTGACCGCTTCCAGCGGGCCTATTGCGGCCTGTGCCATACGCTTGGCCAACGCTACGGATTGCCGGCCCGTTTCATTCTCAATTATGATTTCACCTATCTTGCCATCCTGTTGGCGGAAAGGGAAGAGGGGCCTAGCGGAGAGAGCCGGTGCCCTGTCAGTCCCATTCGCAAGCGCCCATACCTGCAAAGCGACGATGCCTTCGCCCTGGCGGCGGACGAGAGTGTGATTTTGGCCTATTGGCAGCTGCGGGACGGTGTGGCGGACCATGATTGGCTCCACGGTTTGAAATACCGGAGCGTGTCATGCATCCTGGAGCCGGCTTACCGCAAAGCAGCCAAGGCTCGTCCCGCCTATGATGAAGCGGTCCGGTGCCAGCTGGAGCAGCTTGCCCGGCTGGAGGCCGAACAATGTCCCTCTATCGACCGGGCGGCAGACGCTTTCGCCGTACTGTTGGAGCGCAGTGCCGACGATGTGGCAGACCCCGTACGGCGGCGGGTCCTGGGGCAGATGCTTTATCATCTTGGCCGCTGGGTCTATCTGGCGGATGCGGCGGATGATCTGCAAAAAGATGCCGCAAGCGGGAACTATAATCCTATAGCCCTGCGGTTCGGCCTGCAAAACGGTCAATGGACAGCGGAGAGCCGCGCTGAATTTGCCGGGACATTGGACCATTCCGTCCGCATGATCGCCACCGCCTATGAGCTGTGGGACTTCGGATGCTGGGCACCCATATTGGAAGCAACCATTTATTACGGACTCTTTCAAGTAGGAAAGGCAGTGCTGAACGGCACATTTCGCCCTCGGGTCCGTGGTTTAGAGAGAAACAAACAAGAAGGCTGAGGAATCCACATGAACGATCCTTATCAGATCCTGGGTGTGCCGGAGTCCGCCACCGACGAAGAAATCAAAAAGGCATACCGGGACTTGGCGCGCAAGTACCATCCGGACAATTACCATGACAACCCCCTGGCCGATCTGGCCCAGGAGAAAATGAAGGACATCAATGCCGCCTACGAGCAAATCACCCGGGAGCGCAGCGGCCGCGGCAGCGGAAACAGTTCTTACGGCAGCTATGGTTCCGGTGGGACTGCTTACCAGCGTCAGCAGTACAGCAGCCAGTCCTCCACCGGCAGCTCTGTGCTTCAGCAGGTGCGCATGGCTATCAATTCCGGCAACCTCAGCCGTGCGGAGGCGCTGCTGGCCAACTACGCTGACCACAACGCCGAGTGGAATTTCCTCAAGGGCGCTGTCTGTTATCGCCGTGGCTGGATGGACGAAGCCAAGCGGTATTATCAAACAGCCTGCCAAATGGACCCGAGTAATGCGGAGTACCAGTCCGCCTTGGACTTTATGGAAAATGCCAACCGGACAGCCTACCGGCCCGACGGCGGCAGTTTCGGCACAGAGCTGTGCGGCGGAA
Organism: Dysosmobacter sp. Sow4_B12; assembly: GCF_052116665.1. Classification (NCBI taxonomy): domain Bacteria; kingdom Bacillati; phylum Bacillota; class Clostridia; order Eubacteriales; family Oscillospiraceae; genus Dysosmobacter; species Dysosmobacter sp. Sow4_B12. The sequence goes on from NZ_JBQKKR010000001.1 coordinate 200,422, forward strand.
ATCCCTGCTTGACCCTGTGCTGCCTATATACCCTCTGCAACGGCGGCGGATATTTCTTCTGCTGTTGAGAGGTCAACAAGAGAGGGAGAGTTAACATGATAAAAAGTATGACCGGATATGGCCGCGCCCGTCAGATGCTGCATAAGCGGGACATCACGGTTGAGGTCCGTTCCGTCAACAACCGCTATCTGGACTGCACGGTAAAAATGCCCCGGATGTATGCCTTCGCTGAGGATGCCATCAAGAGCTGCGTCCAAAAGGCGATTTCCCGGGGCAAGGTGGATGTGTTCATCACTGTGGACGCTTCCGCCGCTGACGTGGCCAAGGTCACTGTCAACCGGGAACTGGCTGCCAGCTATCTGGCTGCGCTGCGGGAGTTGGCTGGTGTTTGCGGCGCGGAGAATTACCAGGCAGGACCGGAGACACTGGCTCGTTTCCCGGACGTGCTTACTGTTACAAAGGCGGACGAGGACCTGGAAAGCGTCACTGCCGACCTGTGTGCTGTACTGGAAGAGGCACTGGCAGCTTATCATACCATGCGGGCTGTGGAGGGTGCCAAGCTGGCGGAGGACATTGGAAACCGCCTCACCGCCATTGAGACTTATACAGGCCAGGTAGAGGCCAGGTCTCCCGAGACCGTAGCGGAATACCGGGCAAAGCTCACAGCCCGTATGCAGGAGGTGCTGCAAAGCACCACTATTGACGCCCAGCGCATCTTGACGGAGGCCGCTATCTATGCCGACAAAGTGGCCGTGGATGAGGAGACTGTCCGCCTGCGGAGCCATGTGGCCCAGCTGCGGACTATGCTGGAATCCGATGAGCCCATGGGGCGAAAAATGGACTTTCTCATCCAAGAGGTCAACCGGGAATCCAATACCATCGGGTCCAAGTGCAACGACGTTGCCATTGCCCAGGTAGTGGTCAATTTAAAAGCCGAAGTGGAGAAGATGCGGGAACAGGTCCAGAACATCGAATGAGGGATGTTGTATGAAGCTCATCAACATTGGCTTTGGGAGCCTTGTTTCTCAAGAACGGCTGGTGGCGATTGTCAGCCCTGATTCCGCCCCCATCAAACGTATGGTCCAGGAGAGCCGGGAGAGGGGCATGCTGATCGATGCCACCTATGGCCGCAAGACCGCGTCTATTTTCATTATGGACAGTGACCATGTGATCCTGTCCGCGCTGCCGCCGGAGAAATTCGGCGCCAAAGCGCAAAGCGAGCAAGCAGAGGAGAGAGAGTAAAGCAGATGACAAAAGGCAAGTGTTTTATTATTTCCGGTCCCTCTGGGGTCGGAAAGAGCACCGTGCTCCACGCCTTGATGGCGAAGCGGAAAAATGTGTATTTCTCCGTTTCTGCCACCACCCGAGACCCCCGTCCCGGCGAGGTGGACGGCGTCCACTACCACTTTTTGAATGTAGATACCTTCCGTCAATGGATCGCCAACGAAGAGTTTTTGGAGTACGCGGAATTCGTGGGTAATTTCTACGGCACTCCAAAGCGGTTTGTGGATGAGGCCATGGAGCGGGGAGAGGATGTGATCCTGGATATTGAGGTCCAGGGGGCAATTCAAGTTACCAGCAAACGGCCGGACACTGTCCGCATTTTTATCGCTCCTCCCAGCTGGGCGGAATTGGAACGCCGCCTCACTGAGCGGGGCACCGACAGTCCGGACAAGATTCAAAAGCGCCTGCTGCGGGCCAAGGTGGAGTTTCAGACAGCTCACACCTACGATTATTTCGTCATCAACAACACTGTGGACGAGGCCGTGGAGGAACTGAATGCCATCATGACCGCCGAACACTGCAAGCCCAGGGAGCGGATGGAAATTCTTAACGGTAAATAATTTGCCGTTCCTTCGCATATCCGACAAAAAAATCAGCCGAAATAAGGCAGAATGGAAGTAGATTATTATGATGCTGTATCCTGCAATGAACAAGCTGACCAGCTATGTCCCCAACCGTTATATGCTGGTAAATGTGGTGGCCCGCCGGGCCCGCCAGATCGCCGAGACGGCCGAGGAGACCGGCGAGCTTCTGACGGAAAAGCCTGTGACTTTGGCCATCAATGAGGTGGCCGAGGGAAAGCTGGACGCCAGCCACATGGACTTGACCATCGAAGAAAACTGACCACAAGGCAACACACAAGGAGGGGCGAGGCATGGAGACCGCAATGATCGTAAAAATCGCGGTCAGCGCCGCGCCCTATTCCATTGATAAGCCCTATGACTATCTGGTGCCGGAGCATCTGCTTGATGCCGCGGTGCCAGGTGTCCGTGTTACCGTTCCCTTTGGCAGGGGAAACCGGACCAGCGAGGGCATTATTCTGGCAAGGGGAGAGGGCGAAAAGACGCAGGGGCTAAAGCCTCTGGGCTCTGTGCTGGACAGTTCCCCCGTGCTGGACAGCGACGGTATCTCCTTGGCTTTATGGATGCGGCAACGGTACTTCTGTACCATGTTCGAGGCGGTAAAGACCATTCTTCCTGCCGGCCTGTGGTATCGGCTGCGGGAAGTTTGGCACCTGGCGGAGGGTATGGACCGGGATACGGCCGCCACACTTTGCCAATCTATCCGCCGCGCCGGAGCAATATTGGATGTGCTGGCTGCCTGCGGCGGCATCGCCGACCTGGAGACCCTTCGGGATGCCTGTGGAATTGAGGCGGAAAATACTCTGCGTTCCATGGAAAAAGCCGGGGTTGTCACATGCGAGACCGCCGCCAAGCGGAAGATCGGCGACAAGACCCGGCGCATGGTATCCCTGGCCGTCAATGCTGAGGAAGCCTTTGCTCTGACAGAGACCCGGCGCCGCACCGCCCCCACCCGCTATGAAGTGGTACGGCTGCTGGCTGCCACAGGGGAGGCTTCTTCCGCCGACGTGTGCTATTTCACCGGAGCCTCCGCCCGAACGCTGAAGGCTATGGAAAAGGCTGGAATTCTGACCTTTTCCGAAGCGGAGGAGCTGCGGGTGCCTCAAATCGTTGCATCAGAAACTGAGCCTGGGCCTCCTATCCTGCTGAACGACGAACAGCAGGCGGCTTATGACGGTATCCTGGCTCTCATGAACGCCGGGAAGCCGGAGGCCGCGCTGCTCCACGGTGTTACCGGCAGCGGAAAGACCCAGGTGTATCTGCGTCTGGTCCAGGAAACGCTGGACCAGGGCAGGACCGCCATGGTGCTGGTGCCGGAGATCATTTTAACACCGCAGATGATGCGGAAATTCTCTTCTTACTTTGGCAGTAAAGTTTGTATGCTTCACAGCTCTCTTCGCATGACGGAGCGCTATGACCAGTGGAAGCGCATCCGCCGGGGAGAGGTGCAGGTGGTGCTGGGAACTCGCTCAGCCGTATTTTCCCCCTTAAAAAACCTGGGTCTTATCATCTTGGACGAGGAGCAGGAGGGGAGCTATCAATCAGAAAATCCTCCCAGATACCATACCCGGGATGTTGCTAAATATCTGTGCGCCCGTGAGAAAGCCGTGCTGCTGCTGGGGTCCGCCACTCCCACCGTGGAAAGCGCCTGGGCGGCGGAGACAGGCACATACCATCTTTTCCGCCTGCGGCAAAGGTACAATACCCATGCCATGCCCCAGGTGCGCATCGCCGATTTGCGCCAGGAAATTCTGGCTGGTAATCCCGGCCTTATCAGTGAACCTTTACGGCAGGAGCTGGAGGAAAATCTTCGCCGCGGAGAGCAGAGCATCCTGTTTTTGAACCGTCGGGGCAGCAGCCGCATGCTGCTGTGCGGAGAGTGCGGCTATGTTCCGGAATGTCCCCGGTGCAGTGTGGCTTTGACCTACCACTCCGCCAACGGACGGCTCATGTGTCATTACTGCGGCCATTCAGAGCGGGCGCCGGAAGTCTGCCCCGCATGCGGCGGGATCATGAAGCACATTGGCACCGGCACCCAGAAAGTAGAGGAGGAACTGCGTGAACTGTTCCCGGGAGCCGGCATCCTCCGGATGGACGCGGATACCGCCTCCGGCGGCCACGAGGCCATTCTCTCCCGCTTTGAAAAGGATCGCGTCCCCATTCTGCTTGGCACCCAGATGGTCGCCAAGGGGCTGGATTTTGAAAATGTGACACTGGTGGGCGTTCTCTCTGCCGACCTTTCCTTGTATGTGGACAATTACCGGGCCGCGGAGCGGACGTTCAGCCTGCTGACCCAGGTCGTGGGCCGGGCCGGACGAGGCGGTAAGCAGGGCAGGGCGATCATCCAGACTTACACGCCCGGCAACGATGTGATTCGCTGCGCCGCCTCACAGGATTACGATAGCTTTTACCAAGGGGAAATCCGGCTGCGGCGCCTGCGCCGATGCCCGCCCTTTGCGGACCTGTTTGTATTTACTGTCTCCGGCGCGGATGAGGGGAGCGTCCTCCGCTCCTCTGCCGGGTTCCGGGAGAGGCTTCGCCAGGCCTTTTCGGAGGAAGAGGTCCTGGGCCCCGCGCCGGCGCCGGTTTTGAAGCTGAATAACCGCTTCCGCTACCGGCTGCTGCTGGTGGGAAAAAATGACAAATCCACCCGGGACCGCATCAGCTGGCTGCTGAAAGAATTTGCAAATGACCGCGCCAACCGCGGATCGAATATTTTTGTGGACTGCAATCCTATGGACTGAGCAGTCGGAAGGAGCAAGCGTATGGCACTGCGTAAAATTGTAGAGCAGGGTGATCCCTGCCTAAGTAAGGTCTGCCGCCCTGTGACAGAGTTCAACGGACGGCTCCACGAGCTGCTGGACGATATGCTGGAGACCCTGGCGGATGCCAACGGTGCCGGCCTTGCCGCCCCTCAGGTGGGTGTTCTGCGCCGGGCCTGCATCGTCATCGACATGGATTCCGAGGAATATATCGAGCTGGTGAACCCGGAGATCATCGCCAAGAGCGGTGAGCAGACGGGACTGGAGGGCTGCCTCAGTGTCCCCGGCAAATGGGGCATCGTCACCCGGCCTAACTATGTGCGGGTCCGGGCACAGGACCGGGACGGCAACTGGTTCGAAGTGGAGGGAGAGGATATGACTGCCCGCTGCTTCTGCCACGAGATCGAGCATTTGGACGGCCATCTGTATACCGAGCATATTGACCACTTCCTGTCCGACGAGGAGCTTCGCGCATACCTGGAGCAGGAAGAGGCAGAAAAGGAAGGGGAGTAAGCCCATGCGCATTCTGTTTATGGGCACACCCGATTTTGCCGTGGCCTCTTTGAAGCGCCTGGTGGAGGACGGACACACTATCTGCGGCGTGTTCACTCAGCCGGATAAGCCCAAGAACCGGGGACACAAAATGGCCTTTTCCCCAGTGAAGGAATATGCCCTGTCGCAGAATCTGGAGGTATACCAGCCTCTGAAAATGCGGGACGGCGAAGCCATGGGAATCGTGGAAGCCTTGGCACCGGAGCTCATCGTGGTGGCGGCCTACGGCAAGATTTTGCCGGAGGAGATTCTGAATTTCCCAAAATACGGCTCCATCAATGTCCACTCATCTCTGCTGCCCAAGTACCGGGGCGCGGCTCCCATCAACTGGGCGATTCTGAATGGAGAGACGGAGACCGGCGTTTCCATCATGTATATGGCGAAGGAACTGGATGCCGGTGATGTGATCTTGCAAAAAATCACACCCATCGGTTCCGAAGAGGACGCTCTGTCGTTGACCATACGATTGGCGGAGCTCGGGGCGGCGGCTCTTTCCGAAACTGTCACAGCCCTGGAAAACGGGACTGCTTCCCGTGTGCCGCAAGACGGAAACCAAATGACATATGCCTCCATGCTGTCCCGGGATATGTCTCCCATCGATTGGTCCCGTTCCGCCCATGCCATCTCCTGCCAGGTGCGGGGCTTGATTCCCTGGCCCTGCGCCACCACGGACATCATCTCCGGTGAGCAGATGAAACTCTATCAAGTGCGGGAGACTGGAGAGAGCACCTCCGCCCAGGCCGGCACCATTGTTGCGGCGGGAAAGACCGGCATCGACATTGCCTGCGGTGACGGGAAAATCCTGCGGATCACAGAGCTCCAGGCCCAAGGTGGAAAGCGCATGGCCGCTTCCGCTTATCTGCTGGGACATCCCATCACCCTTTGAATTTTAAAGCAAGAGGTCTTTTATGCCTTATTACAGCTATGGCGATTTTCTCGCCAACAATATTTATTGCATTCTTCTCATTCCCATTCTGCTGCTGAGCCTGTGGGCCCAGTTCCAGGTCAGCGGGAACTTTCGGCGGTACAGCGGCGTCTATAACCGCAGGCACATCACCGGCGCCCAGGCGGCGGAGGCAGTGCTGCGGGCGCACGGTGTTTATGATGTGGGTATCCGTTGCGTCCGGGGAAATCTAACAGATCATTACGACCCCAGGGACAATACCATTTACCTCTCCGAGAACGTATATAACGCTCCCACCGTGGCGGCGGTAGGCGTCGCCTGCCATGAGGCGGGACATGCCGTCCAGTACGCGGAGGGCTACGGCCCCATCCGGCTGCGGCAGGCCATCATTCCCGCCACGCAGTTGGGCTCCAAGCTCTCCTTTTTGCTGCTGATGGTGGGCATGCTGCTGTACAGCCAGACGCTGTTTTTCGTGGGCATTGTGCTCTTTTCCTTTACCACGCTGTTCCAGCTGGTGACGCTTCCTGTGGAGTTTAACGCTTCCGCCAGGGCCATGGAGACCATCCGGTCGCAATATCTCTTGGAGGGTGATGAAATCACCGGGGCCGGCCGGGTGCTGTGGGCGGCGGCATTGACTTATGTGGCCGCTTTGCTCATGTCCGCGTTGCAGCTTCTGCGCTTCGTGCTCATTTTCCTGGGCCGGGGCGGAAACGGGCGCCGGGGAGGTGGCCGGGAATGAGCTCTGCCCGTGAAACCGCCCTGCGGGTCCTCATCAGCTGCCGTACCAACGGCGCCTGGGCGGACGCCGCTCTGCAGGCTCAGCTGCGCCGAGACGGCATTGCCGGCCTTGACGCAGCCCTTTGCAGCCGCCTGGTCTACGGTGTTCTGCAAAACCAACTGCTGCTGGACCACTATATCGGTGCGTTCTGTTGCCAGCGGCCCGACCACCTGCAGCCGCCGCTGCTGGATATTCTCCGGCTGGGCGCCTATCAGATCCTGTACTTGGATAAAGTACCGGACCGCGCCGCCGTCAGTGAGTCTGTGGAGTTGGCGAAGCACTTCAAGCGGGGACAGGCGGCAGGCCTGGTAAACGCTGTGCTTCGAAAGCTTGCCCAGAATAAAAATGATCTTCCGCCTATTCCGGACCGGGATGAGATCCGGTATCTGTCTATCCGGTACAGCCATCCCCGGTGGCTGGTAAAGCGTCTGCTGCCTGCCCTTGGCCGGGATGAGACAGAGGCATTTCTGGCCGCCAACAATTCCGTGGCACCTTTGACCGTGCAGGTAAACCCGCTGAAAACCTCGGCGGAGACTTTGCTGACAGAGCTGAGAGAGGCTGGTGTCACCGCACGGCCCCACGCTTGGGTCCCCGGCTGTCTGGAGCTCTCCGGCACCGGCGATCTAACAGCTCTGCCTGCTTTTCGGGAAGGCCGCTTCCTGGTTCAGGACCCGGCGGCCCGTCTGGTCTCCCTGGCAGCAGGCATCGCACCGGGACAGCGGGTACTGGATGTGTGCGCCGCTCCCGGCGGAAAGTCTTTTTCCGCCTCCTTTGCCATGGAAAACCAGGGCAGTGTGACGGCTTGCGACCTCCACGAAAACAAGCTGGTCCGCATTCGCCAGGGGGCTGAGCGGCTGGGTGTCACATGTGTGGAGACTGCTGCAGCCGATGGAAGAAACTTCCGTCCCGAGTGGCAGGAGGCATTTGATACCGTTCTGGTGGATGCCCCCTGTTCCGGTCTCGGTATCATTCGAAAAAAACCGGATGTGCGCTATAAGAAGGCCGATGATCTCTTTGCCCTGCCGGTGATTCAGAGTGCTATTCTGGAAAATGCTGCCCGCTATGTGAAGCCAGGCGGCATCCTGCTGTACTCCACCTGTACCATTCTGCCGGAGGAGAACGAGCAGATCACAGATGCGTTTTTAGCCGAGCATTCGGATTTTGCCCGAGAAACCGCCTCGCTTCCCGCCCCCATCGGGAAGGTAGAGGGGCAGCTGACCTTCTGGCCGCAGCGCCATGGAACGGACGGCTTTTATATCTGCCGCATGAAGCGGCACCCTTGAAAGGTTCTTTCCTATGATCGATTTAAAATCCCTGTCCCTGCAGGAAATGACAGACGTGATGAAAGCCATGGGCCAGCCGGCGTTTCGTGGCAAGCAGGTGTTCACATGGCTCCACAAGGGAGCCCGGTCCTTTGAGGAGATGACGAATCTCCCCAAAGCCCTGCGGGACCAACTGGCTGCGGAATGCATCCTAACAGTGCCCAAGGTGGCCCGAAAGCAGGTATCCCATCAAGATGGCACCATGAAATACCTGTGGGAGCTCTCAGACGGAAACTGTATCGAGTCTGTTCTGATGCGCTATCACCACGGAAACACAGTCTGCATCTCTTCCCAGGTGGGCTGCCGTATGGGCTGCGCGTTCTGTGCGTCTACCATAGCCGGCAAGGTGCGGGACTTAACACCTGCTGAAATGCTGGACCAAGTGCTGTTCACGCAGCTGGATTCCGGAATGGAGATCTCCAATATCGTCCTTATGGGTATTGGTGAACCCATGGATAATTTGGACACGGTGTTGAAGTTTCTGGAGTTGGTAAACCATCCGGACGGCATGAACATCGGTATGCGGCATATCTCCCTGTCCACCTGCGGCGTCATTCCCGGTATTCGCCGCCTGGCGGAGAGTAATCTGCAGCTGACGCTGTCTGTTTCTCTCCATGCGCCGGACGATGAGACCCGCAGCCGTATCATGCCGGTAAACCGGGCCTACCATGTAGATGATCTGTTTGCCGCCTGCCATGACTATTTCCGCAGGACAGGACGGCGTATTTCCTTTGAGTACGCTATGATCGACGGCATCAACGACAATGACTGGCAGGCAGATTTGATTGCCAAGCGGCTGAAGGGAATGCCCGGCCACGTGAACCTCATTCCGCTGAACGACGTGGTGGAGAGCCCTTTCAAGCCCTCCAAGCGGGTGGCCGCTTTTCAGCGGCGCCTGGAATCCCACGGCATTACCGCCACGGTGCGGAGAAGCCTGGGCGGCGACATTGACGCCTCCTGCGGCCAGCTGCGCCGAAAGGCCATGGAGGAAGCAAAGAAAGGGGAGAGCGCCCAATGATGGAAGTTTGGAGCATGACGGATGTAGGCCTGGTTCGTAAGGAAAATCAAGATGCCTTTGCCGTCTGCCAGCATGAGGAAAGCGGTCACACGCTCTGCGTAGTCTGTGACGGTATGGGCGGCGCCGCAGGCGGAAGGCTTGCCAGCCGTATTGCCGTGGATACCTTTATGCTCGAAATGCAAAAGGTCCTGCGGCAGGACATGACACCGGAGCAGCTGCGGGAAGCCTCCTCCTATGCGGTCACCCTGGCCAACCGGGCCATTCGGGACGCGGCCGAGGCCTCCGTGGACTGCCGCGGCATGGGTACTACTTTGGTGTCTGCCGTCAGCTATGACGGAGGTGCTGTCATTTCCAACGTGGGAGACAGCCGGGCTTACCGCATCACCGCCGATGGCATTGCCCGGATCACCAAGGACCACTCTTTAGTGGAGAGGATGGTGGACCGAGGCGACATCACCGCAGAGGAGGCCCGCCACCACCCCAACCGCAATCTCATTACCCGTGCGCTGGGGCCCGACATGTCGGCCCTCAGCGATGAATACATATGCCCCTTGGGGCCGGGAGAGTTCCTGCTCCTGTGCTCCGACGGTTTGGTAGACACCGTAACGGACCAGGAGATGCTGTTTGAGGTCATCCACGGCGATGATTTGAACACCTGTCTGGACCGGCTGTTGACCATTTCCAAGAGCCACGGCGCGTCGGACAATGTTACCGCCGTGCTCATGAAACAACGATGAAAGGAGGGGAGCGTCATTATGGACCAGTTCATTGGAAAAATGCTGGATAACCGCTATGAGATCCTGGAAAAGATCGGCACCGGCGGTATGGCTAACGTATATAAGGCAAAATGCCACCTGCTGAACCGGCTGGTAGCGGTGAAGATATTGAAAAATGATTTGGCGCAGAACGAGGAGTTCCGTCGCCGCTTCAACGCCGAATCCCAGGCAGTCGCCCAGCTCTCCCACCCCAACATCGTCTCTGTTTACGATGTGTCCCGGGGCGGCGATACGGAGTATATCGTCATGGAGCTCATCGACGGCATTACGTTGAAGCAGTACATGGAAAAGCGGGGACAGCTGAATTGGCGGGAATCCCTGCATTTCATCACCCAGATCATGCGCGGCCTCAGCCACGCCCACAGCCGCGGCATTGTCCACCGGGACATTAAGCCGCAGAATGTCATGGTCCTGCGGGACGGCAGCGTGAAGGTCGCTGATTTTGGTATCGCCTGCCTTGAAAATTCCGCCCAGACCCTCACACAAGAGGCCCTGGGCTCCGTGCATTACATTTCGCCGGAGCAGGCGCGGGGAGACCGCACGGACGCCCGCAGCGACGTATACTCCGCCGGTGTGGTGCTGTATGAGATGCTCACCGGCCGTCTGCCCTTTGAGGGTGACTCTGCGGTGTCTGTGGCCATCCAGCACCTCAGCTCCATTCCCCTGGCTCCCCGGGAGATCAATAAGGACATTCCGGAGCAGCTGGAGCTCATCTGCATGAAAGCCATGACCGCCGATTTGGACAAGCGGTATGCCTCTGCAGACGCCATGATCGCCGATTTGGAGGCTTTCCGCAAGAATCCCGGCGTCAGCCTGGACTTTGAATTGGAAGATCTCCGCCCAGATGAGGCGGATGAACCCACCCGTCCTCTGCGCACCGGCAGCGTTCACGCGGCTCTGGAGGCCGAGCAGGCCCACCGCACCGCCAGCCGGGAGCGGGAATATCGCCGGGAGTATGCGGAAGACGAGGAGCCATCCCGTTCCGGCAGCAAGCGTACTGTCATCATCGTGGCGGTGACAGTGGCGGCTCTGCTGTTGGCGGCACTGCTGTTCAAAAACATCTTTGGCTCCTTTGGCCCCCAGGCTCCCACAGAGTATAGAGTACCCAATGTGGTAGGCAGGACCCTGGAAGAAGCCAACGCCATGCCGGAGGTGCAGAATATCTTCAAGATCACCAAGATCGGTGAGGAATTCAGCAACGATTATCCCAAAAATGAGATCATTCGCCAAACGCCGGATGCCGGCGAGACCCGAAAAGGCGAAAATCTGGTCATTGAGGTCGTGATAAGTCTGGGTGAAAACACCGGCGAAATGATCGACGTGACCAATACAGAGCTACAGGAAGCCAAGCTCCGCCTTCAAGCCCTGGGCCGGCAGCTGGACCTGGAGCTGAATATTGACGCTGACGTCAGTTATCAAGAATTTTCCGACGTGACGGAGGGTTTTGTGATTCGTACAGAGCCTGCGGCTGGTGCCACCTTGAAAGACGGAGACACCATCAAGGTCTACGTCAGCAAGGGACCGGAGCTGCAAAGCTTCCCGGTTCCGGATTTTGTGGGACAGCCCATTGATAAGGTGCGAGAGCAATTGAAAGAGGTCTGGAAGCTCACCTGTACCGACAGTGATATTGAACTGGTGGACAGCGAAAAGCCGGAGGGCACGATCCTCTGGCAGAGCATTGAGGGAACCACTGAGGCCACAGAAGGGGATACCATTCAATTCAAGGTCAGCACCGGGCAGGCACCCAGCCAGTCCCGGATCATCACTGTGCTGCTGCCCCAGGACGGCCGGGAGTCTGTCAGCGTCTGGGTGACGGTGGACGGTGAGGAGCAGTTCAACCAGAGCGTTTCTTGCAGTCAATCCTCCATTTCTGTCTCTCTTATCGGCTACGGTGTCCAGCACGTGGAGGTCTATATTGACGGCGAAGCAGACCCCGAACAGGCCCAGGACGTCCAGTTTGACTGATATGGCAGAAGGACGTATCAAAAAAGCCCTCAGCGGCTTCTATTACGTGGATACTGGAACAGCGACCCTCACCTGTCGGGCACGGGGTAAATTCCGCAAGGATGGCGTTTCGCCTCTGGTGGGCGACTGGGTGGAGGTCCGCGAGCTGGGCGGCGGTGAAGGCTTTGTGGAGGCCATTCGTCCCCGGCGCAACGCCTTCGCCCGGCCAGCCGTGGCCAACATTGACCAGTTGGTGATCATTGCCTCTGCTGCCGTGCCGAGAACAGACCCATTTCTCATTGACCGTGTGGATGCTATCGCCGCCTTAAAAAGCTGCGATGTCATCGTGCTGCTGAACAAGTGTGACCTGGACCCTGCGGATGACCTATACGGTATCTATACCGCCGCCGGTTTTCCAACGCTCCGCGTCAGTGCGGAAACAGGGGAGGGCCTGGAGGAATTAAAGCCCTTGATTGCTGACAAGCTATCTGCCTTTACAGGTAACTCTGGCGTTGGAAAATCCAGTATTTTAAATGCGTTGGACCCAGAATTTCATTTGCAGGTGGGAGAGGTCAGCGACGCCCTTGGCCGCGGCCGCCACACCACCCGCCATGTGGAGCTGTATCACCTCTCCTGCGGCGGAGATATCGTGGATTCCCCGGGCTTTTCCTCCTTTGAAACAGATGAGCTGAATCTGGAGCTAAAGCACCGTCTTCCGGAGACTTTCCGGGAATTTGTCCCGTATCTGGGTGCTTGCCGCTTTGTGGGATGCAGCCACACCAAGGAAAAAGGCTGCGCCGTACTGGAGGCTTTGCGTGCTGGAAAGATACAGCCCAGCCGCCATGCCAGTTATCTAAGACTGTATGAGGAGCTGAAGCCTTTGCAGGACTGGCAGGAAAAAAAGAAATAACTGCTGCGAAAGCCCCGACGCCTGTGGTTCGTCGGGGCTTTTTTGACACCTGGGACAGCCAGGTCCGCTATACTGGAACAGGGAGGAGGCGGAACACATGTTTCGGGGAGGCGGCAACTGCATTTTAGGCATTTGCGCCGTGGCATTAGGTGCAGGTATTTTGATTGCCGCCATTTTTCCGGTGGGGGCATTGTTGTTTTTAGTGGCATTTTTGCTGATCGCCTGTGGCTGTGCCTGCTGCCGGCGGTAGGAAAGGAGCGGTGCGCATGAATATCGTGGTCTGGAAATCGCCCCGAGCCTTGCGGGGAATCTTACGAAAGCTGTTCGGCATCCATGCATAAGCCTTCTCCGGCGGTCATACAGTAAAGCAGAATACCATCGTATGAACGCCTGGAAAGGATGAGACCGATATGGATCTGGACTTAAAAAAAGCCTGCTTCGATACATATGAGGTAGGCGGAGATGTGACGCTGACCCAGGAGGAAACGGCGGAAACCATCGTGCCGGACTATTGCCCGGACATCGCCCGCATCATTGAAACAGAAGGGAAGGTATACCTTCACAGCCGGGAACTACGGGACGGAAAGGGTGATGTCTCCGGTACTGTGCGGGTGACCGTGCTGTACACCCCAGACGGTGACAGCGGCATCCGCACTCTGGAATTCGCCATGCCCTTCACCGCAGAAAGTGACAGCCGGGCCCTGCCGGATTGTGTATGCCTAATGGCGGAAGTAGAGCCGGAGACATTGGAGACTCGGATGCTGAATCCCAGAAAGGTATTCACGCACTGTAAGCTGGTGGTACGGCTGACCGGCTACCGCCGGGTCTCCCTCACTGTATGCCCGGACCTGGAGGCGGCACCGGAGCTGCGGGTGGAGAAGCGCCAAGAGCGGCAGCATGTAACGCTTCTCACGCATATCGTGGAGAAGGACTTCACCTTTTCTGAGGAGCTGGACATCTCACCCGGCCGGGAAGGCGCTGTGGAGATTTTGTCCAGCCGTGTGGTCTCCGCAGTGACAGAAACAAAGCTGGTAGGCAGCAAGCTGATTTTCAAAGGCGTGTTCACCGTTTCCTTGCTGTACCGGACCCAAGACGGCACATGCCGCGCCACCTCCGGAGAACTGCCTTTCTCTCAGATCATGGAGGTTGACGGCGCCGCTGAGGGCGCTGCCGCTTCGCTGCGGCTGCAGCTGACCGGAGCGGATCTTCAGATCGACGGGGGAGACCCGGAAGGTCGTCAAGTAGCGGTCACGTTATATCTTCACGCGACAGCTTTGCTGCGGCAGGAACAGGACTTAACGCTGTTGCGGGACCTGTACTCCACCGCCTATGAGCTGACCTATGAGGCGGCGCCTATGGTCCTTACCAGCTTTTGTGAGACCTTGAACCGCCGGCAGACCGTGCGGGAGGTATTGGAGATTGGTGTCGTGGCTGAGAGCATCCTGGCATTGCAGGCAGACTGCGGCGCGGTCTCTGTCAGCCGGGAGGGAAACGCTACTGCTCTGCGGACAGTGGCCACTGTCCGGGCGCTGTATCTGGACGAGGGCGGCGTGCCTTTGGTGGCGGAACGGGGCGTTGAGATCGCCTGCCAGATAGAACTGCCTTCGGATTGCCAGGTAACCGCTCGGGCCATCTGTCCGGAAGAGATTCAAGGAAGTCTTGGAGACAGAGGCATTGAGGTTCGTTTCCCTGTGGATTTCCGTGTAGAAGCGGCATCTCAAGTAAAGAAGGTCTGCATCACCGCCGCCCGGGTGGACACGGAGAAGCCCCGGGACCTAACCGGCACACCGTCACTGGTATTGCGGTGCCTGGGCAAGCAGGAGAGCCCTTGGGATCTCGCCAAACGTCATAACACCACCATCTCTGCTATCCTTGCTGCCAACCAGCTGGAATCAGAGGAGGAGCTTCCGCATGACCAACTGCTGCTCATTCCCAGAAAGCGGGCTTGATTTCTGTAAAAAAGTACACCGGAGCCAGCTGGTTCCGGTGTGCTTTTTTGCATTTAGTTTTCCGTGTAGCGGGAGAGGAACTGCCGGGTACGTTCCTCTTTGGGATGGTCGATGACCTCACGGGGATCGCCTTGCTCCACAATAAAGCCTCCGTCCATGAAAATGACTTGGTCTGCCACATCTCTGGCAAAGGCCATTTCGTGGGTAACGATGATCATGGTAGTCTTTTTCTCCGCCAGATTGCGGATGACCCGCAGCACCTCGCCAGTGAGCTCCGGGTCCAGGGCAGAGGTCGGTTCATCAAAGCAGAGAATATCCGGCTGCAAGGCCAGTGCTCTGGCAATGGCTACCCGCTGCTGCTGGCCGCCGGAGAGCTGATGAGGATAGTGGCTTGCCCGGTCAGCAAGACCCATCTGAGCCAACAGCTCCCGACCTGCAGCCTCAATATCCGCCTTGCTCTCACCGCCCCGTTCCTTTGCCAGCAGCTCCCGGGCCAGAGTGACGTTTTGCAGGGCCGTGTACTGGGGAAACAGGTTAAAGTTCTGAAACACCAGGCCGAAGTGAAGTCGCTTGGAGCGAATCTCTTTTTCCTGCTGGGTAGCAGGGTCCGCGGCGTCGAAGATGATATTGTCGTTGACAGAGATCGTGCCGCTGTCCGGAGTCTCCAGGAAATTTAAGCACCGCAGCAATGTGGTTTTCCCGCTGCCGGAAGAGCCGATAATGGACAGGGCTTGTCCCTTTTCCAGAGAAAAGCTGATGTCGTTGAGCACCTTTGTCGTGCCGAAATGTTTTTCGATGTGGTCGACTTTCAAAACAGACATATCAGCACCCCCTTATCGGAAATAATCCAGCCGCCGCTCAATGTAGTTGAACAGGATCGTCAAAATGCCAACAAACAGAAGATAGAACACGCCTGTATAAAACAACGGCCATACTAAACCGCTGCTCTTCATGTAGGAATAGCCGGTAAAGGTCAGCTCATAGACAGCAATGACCCGCGCCAGAGAGGTGTCTTTTACCAGCGTAATGATCTCATTGGACATGGGGGGCACGATGCGCTTGATCATCTGCAAAAGGGTAACCTTAAAAAAGATCTGGCGCTTGGTCATGCCCAGCACTTCACCGGCCTCCCGCTGGCCCACGGGTACACCCTGGATGCCGCCCCTGTAGATAACAGAGAAGTAGCATGCATAGTTGATGGAGAAAGCCACCACCGTGGCCATCATCCGTCCGGCATCACCGCTGGGCCAGATGTTATGGCCGACGATGCCGGGAATGTACATAAAGGCGATCAGCTGGAGCATCAGAGGCGTGCCCCGGATGATCCACACGACCGTATTGCACAGCCAGTGCAGGGGCTTCAGCCGGCTCATGGATCCGAAAGCAATGACCAGGCCCAGCGGCAGGGAAAAGAGGAGGGTCAGAAGAAAAATCTCAATGGTAGTACAAAGACCTGAAAGCAGGGTCAACGTTATGTTCCAAAACATGGCGAAACCTCGTCAAATCATAATTCTCTTTAGCCGCTCAAAGGCAGAGAGCCTCTGCTCTCTGCCTTTGATATGAAATTCGTGTTCTTATTTCGCGGGAACAACGACCACCTGGGCATTGTTGCAGTAGGGGACCGTGCACTCCATGGCGCTGGTGACTTCATTGGTGAGGGTCATGCCGTTCCAGACCACATCGATGTACTTGGAATCCAGCTCCATGATCTTGTTGTCCCAGTCGATCTCAACGAATTCGATCTCCACGCCCAACTTTTCCGCTACGATCTTGGCCATGTCTGCGTCAAAGCCGATCCAGTTGCCGGCGTCATCCTTGTAATCCATGGGGGCAAAGTCGGTGATGCCGACAACCAAGGTACCCTTATCCTGGATGTATGCCACATCGCCGCCGGCAGGGGCGTCAATGACATCGGAGCTCTGCTCCACCAAGGATTCCTGAACACCGTAAGTAGTTGCAATCTCCTGCATGGTGCCGTTGGCATAGGTCTCGGCAAACACACCGTTGATGTAGGCGGCCAGGTCAGAGCCTTTGCGGCAGCCAACGCCGTACTCCTCGGTGGTCAACTCATCCGTGTGAATCAAGTTGGGATAGCTGGTGCCCTCACCGATCATGGCGCCGGCCATCAGCAGGTCGATGATGGCAGCGTCGGAAGTGCCGGCGGCCACTTCCATCAAGGCATCAGCCTGGGAAGCGACGGAATTGTACTGAAAACCGTTTTCCTCAGCGGCAGCCTCACCGGCGGAGCCGGCCTCCACAGCGTAGACGAGAGCCTCGTCAGCGGCAGGCTCTTCCGCAGGGGTCTCGGCAGGGGCGGCGGCTTCTTCCTTCTTACCACCGCAGGCAGCCAGGGACAGGACCATCATAGCTGCCAGCAGCAGCGCAAGCATCTTTTTCATATCCGAATCCTCCAAAAACTTCGGAGCGGTGTCCCGCTCGTTTAATACAGTAGTAGTTTACCACGCTAAATTGTTCGTGTAAAGAGGTCAAAGAGCCGAATACAGGCGAATTTTCGCAGGCAATTTTATCGTATTTGCACAAAGCAAGACGGGCTGTTCATACTTTCTCTGGCCGGAACATAGACATATACCATCATATGGAGTGGAAAAAGGACGGGATGCTATGAATACCAGTATCTATCAAAATATCGCCACCCGCACCTCCGGGGATATTTACATCGGGGTGGTGGGGCCGGTACGCACAGGCAAATCCACCTTTATTAAGCGGTTTATGGAGACTCAGGTCATCCCCAACATCGAAAACGTGTACCGCAGGGAGCGGGCCCGGGATGAACTGCCCCAGAGCGGTTCCGGCCGGACTATCATGACAGCGGAGCCCAAATTTGTACCGGAGGAAGCCGCGCAAATCCAGTTGGCGGACGGAGCCGCTTTTTCCGTGCGGCTCATTGACTGCGTGGGGTATATGGTCAAGGGAGCCATCGGCCAATACGAGGACGACGCCCCCCGCATGGTCACAACGCCCTGGTATGACCATGAGATCCCCATGACAGAGGCCGCGGAGATCGGAACCCGCAAGGTCATTGCAGAGCACTCCACCATCGGAATCGTCATCACCACTGACGGCAGCGTGGCTGATATTCCCCGGGAGGACTATCTGGAGGCGGAGGAACGGGTCATCCGGGAGCTGCAGGAGCTTGGAAAGCCCTTCATTGTTTTGTTGAACTCTCAGGAACCGAAAAGTGACCGGGCCATGGCAATTGCCAAGGACATCTCCTCCCGCTATGCCGTTAACTGCGTGGCGGTGAACTGTCTGGAGTTGGGGGAGGAGGATGTGGCGGATATTTTAAAAGCGGTTTTGTACGAATTTCCCATGCAGGAGCTGGACCTGTTCCTGCCGCCCTGGGTAGACGCTCTGCCGGACGATCATCCCATTAAGACGGAACTGTACGAAGCGGTCCGTCAAGGCACCGGACACCTGCGCCATATCCGGGAGGTAGAGGGGGTCATTTCCGCCCTTGGCAGCTGTCCCGACATCAGTGAGGCAAAGATCACCTCCATCGACCTGGGAACCGGAGTGGCCGCCGCAGCGCTTCTGTTGCCGCGTGAACTGTTTTACCGGACGCTGTCGGAACAGTCCGGCTTTGAGATAACGGATGATGGAGACCTCATGAGCCTTCTGACCAGACTTGCGGCGGTAAAAACAGAGTACGACAAGGTGGCCCAAGCGCTGAAGGATGTGCGGGAGACCGGCTATGGCATCGTAGTGCCGGGCATCGATGAGCTGAAGCTGGAAGAGCCGGAGATCATGAAGCAGGGAGGACGCTATGGCGTCCGCTTGAAAGCAAGCGCCCCAAGTATACATATGATCCGGGCAGACATTGAGACGGCTGTTTCTCCCATTGTGGGAAATGAAAAGCAGTCCGAAGATATGGTGAATTATCTGCTGCAGGAATTTGAAGGGGACACCAGTAAGATCTGGCAATCCAACATTTTCGGACGCAGTTTCCATGAGTTGGTCAATGAGGACCTGCAGACTAAGCTGAAGCGAATGCCCGAGGATGCCCGAAAAAAGCTCCAAGAGACCTTGACCCGCATCATCAACGAAGGCAGCGGCGGTCTCATCTGCATCATTCTATGAAAAGCAGGGACACTGGCTTTATGTCAGTGTCCCTGCTTCTGTAAAGTGAATTCATTTTACAATGCAGTTCCGTGCTTCGGAACAAAGAGCTTCGTCATATCCACACCCTCCAGTTCCAGCAGAAACTGTTTTTTTGCCACGCCGCCCGCATACCCCGTGAGACTGCCGCTGCTGCCTACCACCCGGTGGCAGGGAATGAGGATAGAAATGGGATTGTGGCCCACGGCACCGCCCACTGCCTGGGCAGCAGCGGAGATACCCGCTGCTTTCAAATCTTTTGTGATCTCACCATAAGTCGTGATTTGGCCGTATGGAATCTCCAGCAAGCGCTTCCACACCTCTTGGCGAAACGCGCTTCCCTTGGGCGCCAGAGGCGGAAGGCCGGGCAGCGCTTGATGCGAAAAATACGCATTCAGCCAGGCTTTCGCTTGATCGAATACCGGAAGGTTTTCTTCCCTCACATCCTTTTCCAGCGTGGCGGCAAAATACTTTTGTCCTTCCAACCAAAGACCCGTGATAGCTTGACCGTCAGAGGCCAAATGCAGAGGACCCACCGGAGACTTCATGTGCATGAGATAAGTCATAGCTTTTTCGCTCCTTTCTTCTTTGGGGCTGCCGGGTCCGTCAACTCCGGCAGGGCACCGCCGGCAATAGCCCACAGGTACAAACTGGCCGTAGTGCCATAAGGGCTGTACCGCTTGCGGTAACGGTCAAATGTCTTGCGGTCGATGGTTTTTCTCCGGTACAGCATCCGCATGCCCCTCAGAATTGCAAGATCCCCGTAGCTGACTACATCCGGACGCTGCATACAGAAGATCATCAGCATCTCCGCTGTCCAGGGACCGATCCCCCGCAGGGAAGAGAGCTGTACCCGCACCGCCTCATCCGGCAGGCTGCTCAGTGCCTCCACATCAAAGCTGCCGTCCCGGACCCTGCCGGCAAAATCCAAAATGTAGTCCGCCTTCCGCCAGGTCATTCCCAGCGCCTGCAGTTCTTCCCGCGTCCTGGCACAGACACGCTCCGCCGTCACATCTCCCACCAGCTCCAAAAAACGGCGCCATACCGTCCGTTGCGCAGCGGTGGATACCTGCTGGCCGATGATGTGGTGGATGACTGAGGAAAACAAATCCGTGTCCACCTCACGGCTCACGTGTCCGATGCGGTCAATAGCGGCGGCCAGTTTTGTATCCCTGGACCGCAGGTAGGTCAGTTCCCGCTCTCCATAGGCAAATTCCATATTTGTACCTTCACTTTAATATTCTATGGTTTAATTATACCGGAACAAATGTACGATGTCAATTGGCCGTTGCAAGAGGCGCGAAGTCGTGATACCATAAGTACGGAATATACGAAAGAGGAAAGGGGAGGAGACCCTATGCTGCTTGCCATCGATGTTGGCAACTCCAATACCTCCGTGGGCCTGTTTGACAAAAATAAAAGCTTGCGTTTTTTGGCATCCCTGGATACGGACAGCCGAAAAACAGCGGACCAGATCAGCATTGATCTCATGAATCTGTTTGCTTTGTACCATTTCAATTATACAGATGTCACCGGCGCTATTTTGTGCAGCGTGGTGCCGCCTTTGAATTTCATGATGGAAAAAGCCCTAACCCGGCTGTTGGGCAAGCCGCCCATGGTAGTGGGGCCCGGCGTGCGGACAGGTCTGAACATCCGTCTGGCGGTCCAAACTCAAGTAGGCGCGGACATCGTGGCGGATGCCGTGGCCGCACTGGAGAAGTTTCCCGCTCCCATCATCACCATTGACATGGGCACTGCCACTACCATCGGCGTCATCTCCGAGGGCCGCAATTATGAGGGCGGATTGCTGCTGCCCGGCGTCAACGTTTCCCTGGAGGCGCTTTCCCGCCGTGCCGCCCAGCTGCCCGCCATCTCCCTGCAGCACCCCAAGGCTTTGATCGGCAAAAACACGGAGGAATGTATGCGCTCCGGCATCGTGTACGGCACCGCTGGCATGCTGGATGGTGTCATTGACCGCATCCGGGAGCAATTCCCAGGCAAGGAGGTCAGTGTGGTGGCCACCGGAGGCAACGCTCCGGTCATCGTCCGGTACTGTCGAAACAAGATCATTTACGACAAATACCTGCTGATGGAGGGCCTTTGGACCATTTATCAAAAAAACAAATGACGGAGAAGCTGACATGACACATATCTACGGGACATTCGGTCCCGCCTGTGGCTCCCAAGAGACTCTGGAGGCCATGTTTCGCGCCGGCATGACCGGCATGCGTCTGAACCTGTCCCACTGTAACCTGCAAGACAGCGCCGATATGCTCCGCGCTTTTCACGCCGCGGCCGCGGCCGCCGGCGTGAATGCCCCGCAGCTGGTCATCGATACCCAAGGGCCGGAGCTCCGCATCGGCGCGCTGGAGAGCCCGATGTCTCTGCAAAACAGTGCTGTTGTCTTTTTTGGCAAAGAGGGAATCCCATTTCCCAAGCCGGTGCTGGAAGCGCTGGAACCCGGCTGTGAGGTACTGCTGGACGACGGAAAGCTGGCGCTTCAGGTCACCGCCGTCGAAAACGGCAGGGCAGAGGCGAAAGTTCTCCGGGGCGGCACCCTCACAGGCCGCAAGAGCATCAAACTGCCGGGAAAGGACCTCCGTCTCCCTGTACTGACAGAGCGAGATATACGGAACATCCGCCGCGCCACGGAATTCGGCGTCACCGGACTGCTGCAGCCCTTTGTCCACAGTGGAGAAGAACTTTGCCGCCTGCGGCAAATTCTGCAGGAGAACGGTGCCGGCAGCTTGAAGCTGTTCGCCAAAATCGAAACGCTGGAGGGAGCCGCAAACCTGCCGGACATTCTTCCCCAGGCGGATGTGGTGGTCATTGCCCGGGGAGACCTGGGCAACGATATGCCGCTGTGGCATCTGCCCGCCGTACAGAAGGACATTTCCGCCGCCTGCCGGGCAGCAGGGAAGCCCTTTATCGTGGTAACGCAGATGCTATCTTCCATGGAGCACTCTCCCGTGCCAACACGGGCGGAGGTCAGTGATATTTTCAACGCCGTGGCAGACGGTGCCTGGGGCGTCATGGTCACTGGGGAAACAGCTGTTGGCGAGTATCCAGCGGAGACCATCCGCTATCTTTCAAGGACAGCCGAGGAGGCCCGACACTGGCTGGAAGCACAATGACAAAAAACAGCGTGTACCGATCGGTACACGCTGTTTTTATCCATAGCGGTTTGCTTACTTCGCCAGGACCTTCTTCAGCTTGGCAAAGCGGGGCAGGGAATCCTGCTTGGGCAGCTTGGGCTCACCCTGGATCAGAGGCAGCACATAGTCGATGAAAGGCTTCTCCACGTTGTTGTGAGCGGCATTGATCCACTCCAGGGGGACCTTCTTCTCGGTGTTGGCCACATCGGTCAGGCCCAGCAGCTTCGTCTTGCAGACGTACTTGCCGTCCTCGTAGGTGCGCTCAAAGCCCACCATCTTGTCGGTAATGCCGGCCACAGCGTTCTCCACGGCAGCCTTACCGGACATATAGGACTCCTCAATATCGGTCTCGGAAGCCAGGTGAGCACC
This sequence comes from Dysosmobacter sp. Sow4_B12, assembly GCF_052116665.1. NCBI lineage: Bacteria > Bacillati > Bacillota > Clostridia > Eubacteriales > Oscillospiraceae > Dysosmobacter > Dysosmobacter sp. Sow4_B12. The sequence continues at coordinate 222,842 of NZ_JBQKKR010000001.1, forward strand.
GCAGCGCTGCAGCAGGCTCAGCTCAATGCCGCGGACCTTGGCGCCGGTCTTCTCTTTGACAATGTTGGCCAGCAGGGAAGCCAAGCCGCCCAGCTGCGCATGGCCGAAGCCGTCGGTGGCAGAGGTCTTGGCCTCAGAGACAAAGGTGCCGTCAGCGTAGTGGATGCCCTCGGAAACAGCCACCATGCAGTTGCCCTTTTCCTTGTAGATGCGCTCCACATCCGCCAGGAAAGCATCCATGTCGAAGTCCACCTCAGGCAGGTACACCAGGTCGGGACCAGCACCGTAAGCGGTGGCCAGAGCAGCGGCACCAGCCAGCCAGCCAGCGTGACGGCCCATGATCTCGATGATGCAGACCATGCCGGTGTCATACACACGGGCATCCTGGTAGACCTCCATGCAGGAGGTGGCGATATACTTGGCAGCGGAAGCGAAGCCCGGGCAGTGGTCGGTGCCGTACAGGTCGTTATCAATGGTCTTGGGCACACCCATGACGCGGCACTCATAGCCCACCTTCTGCATGTACTTGGAAATCTTGTTGCAGGTGTCCATGGAATCGTTGCCGCCGTTGTAGAAGAAGTAGCGGACGTCGTATTTCTTGAAGATCTCCAGAATCCGCTTGTAATCGGTGTCGTCCACATCGGGGTCAGCCATCTTATAGCGGCAGGAGCCCAGAGCGGAAGAGGGCGTGTATTTCAGCAGCTCCAGTTCAGCAGGGTCCTCCTGGGCCATATCGAACAGGCGGTCGTTCAGAACACCCTTGATACCGTGCTCCGCGCCCAAGACACGGGTGATGTTGGGGTTTTTCAAGGCGGTGTCAATGACACCGTACACGCTGGCATTGATGACGGAAGTGGGGCCGCCGGACTGGCCCACGATGCATGCGCCTTTCAGTTCACTCATGAGAAAAAGCCTCCTCAGAATTTGTTAGACCCTCAGGTGACAAAAAACCACACGCAGCCGCCGTCTGGCGGCGTTCCGGGCAGAAAAAGCGGTATGATCTTTTGTCAACTGAGGGCATTGCTATCATAACATTGAAAAAAAGAATTGTAAATACTTGCAATTTAATTTTTCTGTGATATTATCATAGAAGAAAATCGTTTTCGTCCATTCGAAACGTCTAATTTGCCAATCCCTTAACGAACTCTTCCGTTTAGGTTGGAAAAAGGCCTTCAGAAAGGGCGGGACAAATAAGAACAGGAGTGAAACATTATGGCATTGGTTACCACTACCGAAATGTTCAAGAAGGCCTACGACGGCGGCTACGCCATCGGCGCTTTCAACGTCAACAACATGGAGATCGTCCAGGGCATTACCGAGGCCGCTCAGGATCTGAAGGCTCCTTTGATCCTGCAGGTATCCAAGGGTGCCCGCGCCTACGCCAACCACACCTATCTGGTGAAGCTGGTGGAGGCCGCTGTCATCGAGTGCCCCGACATTCCCATCGCCCTGCATCTGGATCACGGCCCCGACTTTGAGACCTGCAAGTCCTGCATCGACGGCGGCTTCACCTCCGTCATGATCGACGCTTCCTCCAAGCCCTTCGAGGAGAACATCGAGATCACCAAGAAGGTCGTGGAGTACGCCCATGACCACGGTGTTGTCGTCGAGGCTGAGCTGGGCACTCTGGCCGGCATTGAGGATGATGTGAAGGTCGCTGCTCACGCCGCTTCTTATACCCGCCCCGAAGAGGTCGAGGAGTTCGTTGCCAAGACCGGCTGCGACTCTCTGGCCATCGCCATCGGCACCAGCCACGGCGCTTACAAGTTCACCGCCGCTCAGTGCACCCGCAATGAAAAGGGCATCCTGGTTCCGCCTCCTCTGCGCTTTGACGTGCTGGAAGAGGTCTCCAAGCGCCTGCCCGGCTTCCCCATCGTGCTGCACGGCTCTTCCTCCGTGCCCCAGGAGTTCGTAAAAGCCATCAACGAGCACGGCGGCAAGATGCCCGACGCTGTTGGTATCCCCGAGGAGCAGCTGCGTCACGCTGCCGAGCTGTCCGTCTGCAAGATCAACATCGACTCCGACCTGCGTCTGGCCATGACCGCCACGATCCGTCAGTACTTTGATGAGCATCCCGGCGACTTCGATCCCCGCCAGTATCTGAAGCCCGCCCGTGCCGCTATCAAGGCCATGGTCTCTCACAAGATCGTGGACGTTCTGGGCTGCGACCACAAGGCCTAATTTATATTGTAAGAAGATCTCAAAAAGGGTGGAGACGCATCATGCGTCTCCACCCTTTTTTGACGCACCATGGCTCTCCAACCGCATAAGATGATGACAGGGGAGGGGATACCATGCGCTTTTTGCAGGATTATGACCGCAAGGCCGCCGTGCAGTACGCCCACCGCTGGGCTTATGGCCGCAATCCGGCTTATTACGACTATGAAACCATCGGGGGTGACTGCACAAATTTCGCTTCTCAATGTGTGTTTGCCGCCAGCCAGATCATGAATTTCACGCCTACCTTTGGCTGGTACTACATCGATGCCAACCAAAAGGCTCCCGCCTGGACAGGCGTGGAGTATTTCTGGAACTTTTTCACCCGCAAGACCTTTTCCATTGGTCCCGTGGGAGAAGTCTCCACCCTGGAACAGATGCGGCCGGGAGACATCGTGCAGCTGAGCTTCAAGGGCGGGAGCTTTCAGCACAGCCCTGTGGTCGTGTCCGTTGGCGCCGTCCCAACGCTGGAAAACGTGCTGGTAGCCGCCCACAGCTACGATGCCGACAACCGCCCTCTGTCCACTTACGAATTCCGGGACATCCGCTTTCTGCACATCACCGGCACGGTCCGGCCTTAAAATTTCAAATTCTGTTCACAACTTTTCCGGGCTGCCTGCTATCATAAGGAAATAAATACCGGAAAAGAAAGGATGTTTCCAATGAAACGGTTCGGTTCCTGGCTGCTGGCGGCAGCTATGGTGATATCGTTGCTGTCGGTTTCCGCGGCGGCCGCGGACTACCGGGATGTCCCGGTGGAAGGAGCGCTGGCCACAGAAGTCCGAAAAGCGGTGGACTATGGTCTTATGAACGGATACAGTGAGACTACCTTCGGATACAGCGACTCCATGACCCGAGCCCAGTTCATCACAGTGCTGAGCCGGATGTTGGGTTGGAGCGGCAGCGAAGCTGGCATCACCAAGGCTATGGCCTTGCCGGAGGGACTTTCCTCCACCTACCGCACCGCCATCGGTGCCGCCGTTCAAAATGACGCGGTGGACAGCGGTAAAGCATTTCGCCCCAACGCCCCCATTACCCGGGGAGAAATGGCGGAAATGCTGGTGCGGGCCCTGGGTTTAAAGTCTGCGGCGGAGTATCTGAATTTCTCTAACACGCCAATGTCCGACGCTTACTCCGTTCTTCATGGAACCACGCCTTTCACGGACTTGCCGGCAGGGGAGGAAGGCTATATCACCGTAGCCTATACCATCGGCATGACCAAGGGGACCTCCGAAAACACATTCAGCCCCAATCAAACTGCCACCCGAGCTCAGGCAGCAGCCATGCTGGTGCGCATTTATGAAAAGCTGCGCCAGAAAACCGACTTTCTCCATGGCTTTTACGCCATCTCCTCATACAGCCAGCTGGACTTTGCCCGGAATATGGACACCGTCAGCGCCGGTTGGAGCCGCATGACCTGGGATGGGGAAACAGCGCTGCTGTCCACCACCAGCGCCGGCGGCAATGAATTTTCTGTCCCCAGCGGATATAACAGTGTGACCGGCTACATGGACAACAACAGTATTGCTCTAAACTTGAACGTGTTCATGGATACCTCCGGAGGCGTGGCGGAGGTGCTGGCATCGGAGGAAGGCCGTACCCAAGCGGTGGAGCAGATCATCAATGAGCTGACCGTTTCCTACAGTACCATCGGCAAGAATCCATACAACGGCATCACCGTCGACTTTGAGGGTCTGCGCAAAAGCAGCAAGGACAACTTCACCGCCTTTTTGACAGAGCTGCGGGCCGCCTTGGACCAACTGGGCAAGTCCCTGTATGTCTGCGTGCCTCCGGTCTTAAGCAGCGGCTATTACAACGGCGGCTGGTATGACGGTTATGACTACGCCGCCATCGGCGCCCTGTCTGACAAGGTCATTTTGATGGCCTATGACTACGACCCCCGGGACATGAGCCAATTCATAGGCAGCACCTATTACCAAACCGCCGCTTCCGCTCCCATCGATCAAGTGTATTTGGGCTTGAAAGCCCTAACCGGCGAAGTGGACCCCTCCAAGATAGTTCTTGGCTTCAGCTGCAGGAACGTAGCCTGGAAGATCGACGAAAACGGCAACCTTCTCTCCGGTACGCCGGTGTATCCTTCTAATGATACCGTGTCCAGACGTCTCGCCCAGGAGAGCACGGAATTTGGCTGGTCACAAGAGTACCAGCAGTCCTATGCCATTTACCGCTCTGAGGACGGCAGCCGCTATTTCCTCTGGTATCAGAATGACCGCAGCATCCAGACAGCGCTGAATGACGCCCGTCTGCTGGGCGTCACCGGCGTATCTGTGTGGCGCCTGGGCACCATACCCATGTACAGCGGCTGGAACTGGATGCGGCTTCTAAACCGCTGAGCCGGCAGGGAAGAGGGCCTTTTGTCATTAAAAAAACCGCCCCTTTAGGGGGCAGTTTTTTTAATCTGCACTCGTCTTTTTTCCTCTTTTCTTTACATGTGACAAGGGATTTGCCTTTGCAGCCACACGCAGAGATTCATTATCGATATGGGTGTATATCTCTGTGGTATTCAGATGATCATGACCCAGCACTTCTTGAACAGCCCGGACATCCACGCCGTTTTGCAGCATCAGCGTGGCGGCGGTATGGCGCAGTTTGTGGGAGGAATACTCACTGGCATTGATACCAGCCTCGGAAAGGCGCTTTTTCACCATGGCATGGACGGTAGACCGGCTCATGCGCTCATTTTGAGAGGATAAAAACAAGGCGTTTTCATCCTTACCGCGAATGGGCCTCCGTACCGCCAGATACTGGCGAAGTGCATTCTGACAGGCCTCATTCAAATAAATGATACGGACCTTGTTTCCTTTGCCCAAGACCCGCAAGGCATCTTCTTGAATATCATTAAGATTCAACCCCACCAATTCCGAAATTCGCAGCCCGCAATTGAGAAACAGCGTTAAAATACAGTAATCACGCTCTTGATTTTTGCCGTCGACAGAATCCAAAAGCCGAATACTTTCATCCAATGTGAGATATTTTGGCAGGGATTTCTTTAATTTCGGAGAATCAATATCTTTGACAGGATTTTCACGAAGTAGGTGCATCTTATTGGTAAGATAATTATAAAACGAACGGATGGTGGCGATTTTTCGAGCTCTGGTCGCAGCATTGAGGCCGTACTCCGGATTACGGCTGTTTTGATTCTGCACACGTTCCCGGCTGAGATAAGCCATATAACCGTAAATATCCGTCAGTGTGATGCTCGAGACAAATTCAAGGTCTAGATCCATAATATCGATCTCATCCAGCGCTCGATTGGCAAGCTGCGGATCGCGGATCTGTTTCATATAGCGGAAAAAATTTCGCAAGTCCAAAAAGTATTCGTCAACTGTCCGCCTGGAATGCGCTTTGACAGTTTCATGATACGCCAGAAAATCCCGCAAAATCTCCGGCGCTTCGGTGCGGTAATCAATCATAGAACATTCAAACGAAAATACATCACCGAGTGCCATCCAGAGCGGCAATCGCAAACCCCGGAGCTTGTCCAGTCTCTAATTACTGCCGCTTAATACCAGTTGGAAACACCCTTAAACCAAGAAGAGGCCGTTTTCCTCTCCCCTAAATTGAACAAAATTTTTATTTTGTTCAAAAACATGTATTCCCGCAAATCCTCCCTTCCCGATTTTCCCTCATAAAATCAGTCGCTTTCGGTCAAGCTAACGGCAACAATCAACGAAACGGATGATGCCTCATGAGCTTGATCCCGTGCACCAGTAAATGCGTTTATCAACAGGATGGCGTCTGCACGCTGGACAGTGCCGCCGCGGCAGGTATGCCAGCCTTAGGCGGCGCCTGTGTCCATTTCATCCCATCTGCCGCAAAGCGGCTCGGATCGCCTCACCGATATTCCGAGCCGGAATCAGCTGCAACCCCTCCGGCGGACGCAAGCTTTCCGCACGATGGGCCGGAACAACACATCGGGTAAATCCCAGACGCCGCACCTCGGAGATTCGCTGTGACAGCTGATTCACAGTCCGCAGTTCGCCGGTAAGCCCCACTTCCCCGATTGCCACCAGGTCCCGGGGTACTGGCCGGTCCAGATAGCTGGACGCCAGAGCCACCACAGCTGCCAAATCAGCGGCAGGCTCATCCAGCCACAATCCGCCGATAATATTGAGATATGCATCACACGAGGACACTTTTAATCCTCCGCGTTTTTCCAAAACAGCCAAAAGCATGGCTGCCCGGTTGTAGTCAAAGCCATTGCTGGTACGGCGTGGATTGCCGCCGGCGGAAGTCACCACAAGTGCCTGTATTTCCGCCAAAACAGGCCGCATGCCCTCCATCACACAGGCTACACAGGTTCCTGGTGTATCGTCCGGTCGGCCTGATAACAACATTTCTGAAGGGTTTTCCACCTCTGTAAGGCCTTCGTCCCGCATTTCAAACACACCGATCTCATTGGTGGCGCCAAAGCGGTTTTTGGCCGCCCGCAGAATACGGTAAGAGGTATGCTGATCTCCTTCAAAATACAGTACGCAGTCCACCATGTGTTCCAGAACCTTTGGTCCCGCGATGGAGCCCTCCTTATTCACATGGCCGATGACAAACACCGTAATTCCTTGGCCCTTTGCCAGCTGCATCAGCGCCAGAGTGCAATCCTTCACCTGGCTGACGCTACCCGCAGGAGAATCCAATGCGTCGTTATACAGAGTCTGGATAGAGTCCACGATAAGAACATCCGGCTTCTCTGTCGCCACAGATTCCAGAAGGTCTCCCAAACTGGTCTCCGAAATGACATATAAACTGCTGCTTTCTACGCGCAGCCGCTGAGCCCGTAGCTTCAACTGATGTTCCGATTCCTCACCAGACACATATAATACTTTAGAAAACTCGCATAATTTGCTGCAAATTTGCAACATCAAGGTGGATTTTCCAATGCCGGGAGCGCCGCCTACCAGCACCAAAGATCCCTTTACGGCACCACCGCCCAGCACCCGGTCCAACTCCCGCATCCCTGTTGGGAAGCGAATCTCTTCATCCGCCTGCAAGTCTGTCACCGGGCAGGCACGGCGTGCGGAAAGGTTAACACGAGAGGCCATCCGTGCTCCGCCTTTGGAGAAGCTTTTCGGTGTCTCCGGCTGCTCCACAATGGTATTCCAGGCACCGCAAGCCGAGCATTTCCCTGCCCATTTCGGTGTTTCATTTCCGCACTCCGTACAGTAGAACATCGTTTTTTGTTTCATATCTGTTCCTCTTAAGATGCCAAACATCCAGCGGTAATAGCTGTTGCCAGCCGTACTTGGTAATCCGGCTGCTGGAGTAATGCGGTTTCCTCCTTATTGGAAAGAAAACCGCACTCCACTAAAATGCCTGGTACATTGATATTTTTCATCAAGTAAATAGTCGCTGGAATGGATTTGGTCTTTTTTTCATTTTTCGCATTAACAGCAATGTTCAGCGCGTCTTGAACTGACTGCGCCAATTCCTCAGCGCCATCTTTACGATTCCAGAATACCTGCGCCCCATGGGTCACCGTGGAAGACGGCAGGCTGTTTTGATGGATGCTCAGCAGCAGCGCCCCTTCTCTGCTGTTCACCAGCGCAACTCGGTTATGCAAATCAGAAACCTTCTTTTCCCGGGCAGTACGAGACTCCGGAGAATGAATAGAAACGTCCTCTCGTCGGGTCATTGCAGTTGCCTGCCCCAAAAATCGCATCAAATCTTCCACCCGCAGAGCAATCGATAAGTTCAAACCGCTTTCCTTGACAGCTCCATCTGTAGAAACGGCACCGCCATCCTCTCCTCCATGGCCCGGGTCAATGATAACAAGTACAGGCTCTCCTCTGCCGCCGCCAAAAGCCGGCACAGATACACTGTTCCCACGCCACAGCACCGCTGCGAACGCAATAAAAAAGCAACACAGCAACCCGCCGGTCAGTAGATTTCGTTTTTTCAGCAACAGAATCATCACAAGGCCGCACCCCCTGCCGGGAGTTTATGCCTTACTTTCTGTCTACATTCCGATTATAGCTGTTGACCATCGCAAAATCAAGGGCAGGCTCACCCGTCCAACCAACCGCATAGTATGGGTTAGCGTACGGAGCCACTGTACGCCACTATGCCAAAGGAGGAAGCCACCACAAATGGAAAAACCCGAAATGAGCCCACCCACCGTTTCTTGCGGTGCGAATCAAGGAAGCCTGCCTGGCGGTTGTGCGCCGCTGGCATTCCCCTATGTACCCATGCAAGAGCCAAATCCTACGCGGTTCAGCCGGATGGAAGCCCTGCAAACCGGCACTTTGTTCCCAGGATTGGATCTTCCTTTCAAGGAGGCCATTCAAGCAAAGACCAAGCTGGCCAATACCGCTCTTGTAGAATTGATGGCTCTGGATTTTGCTATCGATGAACTGGGGCTGTATCTGGTAACGCATTCGGAGGACCAGGAGGCTTTGCAGCTGTATTGGTCCTATATTAAGCTGGCCAAGGAAGGCCGTGAAAAATACCAAAAACTATACGGTCCCCTGCTGCAAACAGATTTGACCCCTGAGGAAGGCTATGTCTGGCTAAAAGATCCGTGGCCTTGGGAGGAAGGAGGAAACGCATAATGTTTGTATATGAAAAAAAGCTTCAATACCCAGTAAAGATCAAAAACACCAATCCCAAGCTAGCAGCTGTTATCATTAGTCAGTACGGTGGACCGGATGGCGAATTGGGAGCATCCCTTCGCTATTTAAGCCAGCGATACTCCATGCCTTATCCGGAGTTAAAAGCATTGCTGACCGACATCGGTACTGAGGAACTGGGCCACCTCGAAATGATTGGTACAATCGTGCATCAGTTGACCCGGAATCTGACGGAAGAGCAAATTAAGTCTGCGGGCTTCGACGCATACTTCGTTGACCACACCGCCAGTGTTTATCCCACTGCCGCCTCTGGTTTCCCTTGGAGCGCCGCAAGTATGGCAGTAAAGGGCGACTTGATTGCGGATCTAACCGAGGACCTGGCAGCAGATGCTGCGATCCTGTAAAGACAACATTGATCTATGCTGTGCCTTCTGGTCCGCCGCATGTTTTAGGATGAAGCCGATCCCGAAAAAATACAGAGACTTATTTATATAGTACAAAGCCCAAATATTCTCTGCCCGCAGACGCGTTTTCACCTTTTCGACAGTTTTTTCAACCAATATTTCATATAGGTTTTACGGAATTGACTTTTACGCTTTGACTCGTTATAATGGTAAACAACTTCTACAAAGGAGAGAGAAATCAAATGAGCTATATCATCGCAATTGGGGCTTATCTGGTGCTGTTGATGATCTACGGCCTGGTGATCGCCCACAAGAAAGTCAAGACCACCGATGATATGATGACCGGCGGACACAAGATCCCCTTCATCATTCTGGTGGGCAGCCTGCTGGCCACTTGGTGCGGCGGCGGCGGTATCACCGGCTCTGCCGGCGTGGTGTACACCGGCGGACCGTGGGTAGGTGCACTGACCTTTGCCGCCCCTCCCATCGGCATCATCCTGCTGTACTTCATTGCGGGCAAGGTCCGCAAGTCAAACAAGGTGACGGTGCCTGAGATCATGGGTGCCCGCTACGGCACAGCCGCCAGCATCATCTCCGCTCTGTGCGTCGTGTTGGCCTATGTGGGCGTGCTGGCCACCCAGCTGAAGGCCGCCGCCAACATTCTGGTGCTGCTGTGCTCTTCCAGCAACATCGAGATGTCCCAGGGCATGGCTCTGGCCATCTGCACTGTCATCGTGGTCATCATCACCGTGGGCGGCGGCCTAGTCTCCGTGGCCTATTCCGACGCCGTCAGTGCCCTTATCATGATCGGCGGCTTTTTCCTGGCCATCCCCATTCTGATGCATGCGGCCAGCACTCAGGGTGCCGTGCTGCCTCCCGAAAAGACCACCCTTACCGGCGGTATGTCCGGCTGGACCATTCTAGGCTACTTCCTGCCCTCCCTGGCCCTGATGCTGGGTGACCAGAATATGCTGCAGCGCTTCGCCTCCGCCAAGAACAGCGATGAGGCCAAAAAGTCCAACATTGGTATGTTCATCGGCGAGTTGCTGGTCATCATCAGCATCATTGCCCTGGTGACCCAGGCTGCAAAGCTGTATCCCTCTCTGGACACTCCCTCCAACGTCATCTTCCAGGTGGCTGTGGATTATCTGCCTCTGGTGTTCGGCGCGCTGGTCATGTGCGCCTGCATGGCTTTCATTGTCACCACGGCGGACAGCTACCTGCTTTCCTCCGCCACCAACCTGACTAACGACATCTATGTCAAGTACATCAATAAGAACGCCACAGACCGCCAGAAGATGACGGTCCTGCGCGTGACCATCGTGGTATTCAGCATCATCGCTGTGGCTCTGACGCTGTACTTCCCCACCGTTCTGCAGCTGCAGATGACTGCCTACACCATGTACGGCGCTGCCATCACCCCCGCCATCCTGTTCGCCCTCTTCTCCAAGAAGGTGACCCCCGCCGGCGGCATGGCCGGTATCATTGTGGGCGGTGCGATGACCATTATCTGGACCCTGATGGGCACTCCCTATGGTATTCAGTGCGCCATCGTGGCTGTTCCCGCTTCCGTGATCGCCATCCTGATTGTCTCCGCGCTGACTGCCGGACACGCCGACGATGCACATTCTCTGGAAGCCTTGTACAAGTAATCATAAAAATCTTACGGGGCAGAGGGAAACCTCTGTCCCCGTTTGCCATCTATACGCTTTGAAAGGAGAAACGACATGGAAGACCCCAGAATCCGGAAATTTGCAAAGTTTTTGATCAACAGTGCCGTTGGCCTGCAAAAGGGTGAAAAGATTCTCATTGAGCTGCACGGCAGCGAGACCACCCTCATGAAAGCCCTGGTACAGGAGGCCTACGCCGCAGGCGGCAAACCCTTTATCCACATCTTTGACTATGATGTGGAGGGCGCCCTGGTAGCCGGTGCCGACGCGGAGCACATGGCAGAGATCGCCTCCTACGAGCTGGAGCGGATGAAGGATATGGACGCCTATATCGACATCCGGGCCACCACTAATATCAGCATGTGGCACAACGTCAGCGACGAGGCCCAGCGCCGCTACCGCCAGTATTACTGGGGGCCCATCCACCTGGACCAGCGCTGCAACCACACCAAGTGGAGCGTCCTCCGCTATCCCAATGACGCCATGGCCCAGCTGGCCGGTGTATCCACCGAGGAATATGAAGACTTCTATTTCAAGGCCTGCCTGGTGGACTATGATAAGATGGGCCGGGCCATGGAACACCTGGAAGCCCTGATGGACCGCACCGACAAGGTCCACATCATCTCCCCCGGCACGGACCTCACCTTCTCCATCAAGGACATCCCCTGCTTCGGCATGCACGGCAACCGCAACATCCCCGATGGTGAGGTCTACACCTCCCCGGTGAAAGACTCTGTCAACGGCTATATCACCTACAACTGCCCCTCCCCTTACGACGGTTTCCTGTTCCGGGACGTGCGGTTTGAGTTCAAGGATGGCAAGATCGTCAAGGCCACCAGCAACAATACCGATTACATGAACGAAATTCTGGACATTGACGAGGGTGCCCGCTATGTCGGCGAGTTCGCCTTCGGCGTGAACCCGGTCATCAACCACCCCATCGGCGACATTCTCTTTGATGAAAAGATCGCCGGCAGCTTCCACCTCACCCCCGGCAACAGCTATGACAACGCCTCCAACGGCAATAAGTCCGCCGTCCATTGGGACCTGATCCAGATTCAGACGCCGGAATACGGCGGCGGCGAGATCTGGTTCGACGATGTCCTGATCCGCAAGGACGGCCTGTTTGTTCTGGATGACTTGAAATGCCTGAACCCCGAAAATCTGCTGTCTGAAGACGAATAAGGAGAATCACAGCTATGGATAACGTTGTTGCGCGTCTGATGCGCTATGCCAAGGTGTGGAGTGAAAGTGACTACCATGCCAACCGGGGTACTACTCCCAGCACCGACCGCCAGTTCGACATGGCGCGGCTGCTGGTAGAAGAACTGCACGGTATGGGCGTGGACAATGCGTTTGTGGACGATACTTGCTATGTGTATGCCTCTCTGCCCGCCACCCCCGGCTGTGAGCATCTGCCCGCCATCGGCCTCATCGCCCACATGGACACCACACCGGATATGACCGGTAAGGACGTCAAGCCCCAGGTCCTCCACTATGAGGGCGGTGACCTGGTGCTGAACCAGGAACAGAACATTGTCATGAAGGGCAGCGATTTCCCGGAGCTGCAAAAGTTCGTGGGCCAGGACCTGGTCTGCTCCGACGGAACCACCCTGCTGGGCGCTGACGACAAGGCGGGCATCGCCATCATTTTGCAGGCGGTGGAGGAGCTGTTGGCCGAAAACGCCCCCCACGGCGCCATCAAGCTGGGCTTCACCCCGGACGAGGAGATCGGTCTCGGCGCCAGCAATTTTGATGTGAAGGGCTTCGGCGCCGACTTTGCCTATACCCTGGACGGCGGCGACATCACAGACTATGAGTACGAAACCTTCAATGCTGCGAAATCCGTGGTAACGGTCCACGGCTTCAGCATCCACCCCGGCACCTCCAAGGACCGGATGAAGAACGCCCTGCTGATCGCCATGGAGTATAACGCCTTGCTGCCCGCACTGGAGACCCCCGCCCATACCGAGGGCTACGAGGGCTTCTTCCATCTCCAGGAGATGCACGGCAAGGTGGAGGAGGCCGCCATGGAGTACATCATCCGGGACCACAGCATGGAGCGTTTCCGCCAGCGCATCGCCGCCATGGACGCGGCCGCGGAGCAGATCAACCGCCGCTATGGCCCGGGCACGGTAACGGTGGATACCCAGGACCAATATTACAACATGTACGAGGTCCTGAAGGACCATATGGAGATCGTAGAACTGGCCGAGGCGGCCATGAAGGGCGCCGGTATCGCTGAGCCTACCCACTCCCCCATCCGCGGCGGCACCGACGGCTGCATGCTGACCTACCAGGGACTGCTGTGCCCCAACCTGCCCTCTGCCGGACATAATGCCCACGGCCGCTTTGAGTATGCACCGGTGGAGTCTCTGAAAACCGGTGTGCGGACGGTGAAACAGCTGCTTTCGCCGACACTGATCGAAACTGTATTCTTGAAAAAGGAGAAGTAACATGTACCAGGAGCGTATCAAAAAGGTCCTCGCAGCTATGGAGGAGATGGGCCTGGAACAGATGCTGGTCAGCAACCCCAACAGTATTTGGTATCTGACAGGGTATTATGTGTTCCCCTATGAGCGGATGCTGGCGCTGTACCTGCGCCGGGACGGCAATCACATTCTCTTCCTCAACCGTCTCTTCCCGGAGCCGGAGGCTGACTGCCGCCAGATTTGGTTTTCCGACACCGATGACTGTGTTGCTATGGTGGCGGAGCAGGTGGATGGCAGCAAGCCCCTGGGCATCGACAAGGAGTGGCCCGCCATGTTTCTGCTGCCCCTGATGGACCGCCTGCCTGGTTGCCGGTGTGTGCTGGCCTCTGACTGCGTGGACAATGTGCAGGCCTGCAAGGACAGCGTGGAGCAGAATTTGATGCGGGAAGCCTCCCGCATCAACGACCAGGTGATGGAACGGGCCGCGGCGCGCCTGAAAGAGGGTGTTACGGAAAAGGAAATTGCGGACTACATCGTTTCCCAATACGCGGCGGAGGGCTGTGACAGCGAAGCCTTCCAGACCATCGTATCCTTTGGCCCCAACGCCGCCGACCCCCATCACGAGCCGGACGGCACCGTGCTGAAAGCCGGTGACTGCATCGTCATCGACATGGGCTGCAAAAAGGCCCGCTATTGCTCCGACATGACCCGGACCTACTTCTGCAAGGAAGCCCCGGCAGAGTACGCCGCCATTCACGATCTAGTCCGCTCCGCCAATGAACTGGCGGAGTCCATGATCCGCCCCGGCGTGCCCCTGTGTGACCTTGACAAGGCCGCCCGGGACCACATCGCCGCCGCTGGCTACGGTGAGTACTTCACCCACCGGCTGGGCCATTTCATCGGCCAGAATGACCATGAAAAGGGTGACGTCAGTTCTGCCAACCACAACCTGGCAAAGCCCGGCATGATCTTCTCCATTGAGCCCGGCATCTACCTGCCCGACAAGTTCGGCGTCCGGGTGGAGGATCTGGTCCTGGTAACGGAGGACGGCTGCGAGGTCCTGAACCACGTGGACAAGCACTGGAAAACCGTTGGATAACAAGTCAAAGCAGCCCTGTCCCTTTTCGGGGATGGGGCTGCTTAATTGATAAGCGCCTCGGGAGCTTTCACGCCCGCCAGTCGCACAGGGGCTCTGCCGGAAACGGCAGGGCCTTTTTCTATCCGGCAGTCTTTCACCGCGCGCATGAAAACCGTGCAAAAGCGGCCCGGCATATGGCAGGCTGCTTCTACCCTGCTGGACACCGGCATATCCTTAAGGCAGGAGGTCTTGCAACATGAACGACACTATCTGTAAAAACTACTTCAAGGACGGCAAAACCAGCACCACCGTCCAGGCCTATAATACCGGTGCCTGGGTACGATTCATCAACCAACTGGAACGCTCCAGGGCAGTCCTGTCCAGCATCAAATAAGAAGAGCGGCACGTGCCTGCTTTCACCTAGATGAAACGGAGGCTTCATATGTCAAAGGCCGCCATCTACTGCCGCCTGTCCGAAGAGGACCGCAATAAGAAAAATGAAGCGGATGACAGCGGCAGTATTCAAAATCAAAAGGCCATGCTGCTGGAATACGCAGCCCAGCACAGCTGGGAAGTATATGACATTTACAGTGACGACAATTACACGGGTTCTGACCGAAACCGTCCGGCGTTTACCCGCATGCTGGAGGATGCCGAAGTCCATCGCTTTGACATCATCCTCTGTAAAAGCCAGTCCCGCTTCACCCGTGAGCTGGAGCTTGTGGAAAAGTATATCAATGGTCTGTTTCCCATCTGGGGCATCCGCTTCATCAGTCTGGTGGACAATGCCGATACCTCAAACAAGGGGAACAAAAAGGCCCGCCAGATCAACGGCCTTGTCAATGAATGGTATCTGGAGGATATGTCGGAAAATATCCGGGCTGTGCTGACCAGCCGCCGCAAAGGCGGCTTTCATATCGGCGCTTTCGCACCCTATGGCTATAAAAAGGACCCGGAGCAAAGAGGCCGCCTCCTTATTGACGAGGAGGCCGCAGCAGTGGTCCGGGAGATATTTACCCTCTTCTCCCAGGGATATGGAAAAACCGCCATCGCCCGGCTGCTCAATGAACGCGGCATCCCGAATCCCACGGAATATAAGCGTCTCCACGGTCTGAGGTATCAGCAGCCAAAGGGCAAAACCGGCGCCCTTTGGAAATACGCCGCTATCTCCGGCATACTGACCAATGAGCTTTACATTGGAAATATGGTCCAGGGCAGATATGGAAGCGTTTCCTATAAAACCAAGCAGAACAAGCCCCGGCCCAAGGAAATGTGGTATCGTGTGGAGGAGACCCACGAAGCCATCATTGACCGGGACCTATGGGACCGGGTACAGGCGCTGTCCGCTTCCCAGGCCAAACCCTTTCGCGGCGGGACCCTTGGCCTGTTCGCCCGGAAGGTGCTATGCGCCAGTTGCGGCTATACCATGCGCTCCACAAAAAGCCGTGGGAAGCACTATCTGCAATGTGCCAGCCGCCGTGCGGCGCGGGATGCCTGCCCCGGCGCCTTTATTTCCGTGGATACATTGGAGCGGCTCGTCATTCAGGAGCTGAACAGCCTTTCCCGGCACTATCTGGATCAGGAAGAATTGGTACGGCGCGTTGTATGCGTTCAGAGTGTACACCAGCAGAGGCAGAATTGGCTGAAAACAAAAGCAACGCTCCTGCAGCAGCTGGGCGATGATCAGCTTTGTCTCCGCTGTCTTTATCTGGATAAGGTAAAGGGAATCGTCAGCAAGGAGGATTACCGTTCCATGGCGGGCAGCTTTTCTGAAGAACGGAAGCGCACAGAGCATCTGATTGTGGAGGCGGGCCAGCCTGCGGAGGTCCCTGCCGCCAGCGCCTATGACGGCCAGGGCCGCTACTATCTGATCCCCGGTTACATCGACACCCATATGCATGTGGAGAGCACCATGATGATCCCCGAAAACCTGAGCCGGGCCATCCTCCCCTGGGGCACCACCACTATCTGCACCGATCCTCATGAGATCGGTAACGTCATGGGTGTGGAGGGCGTCCGCTTCATGCTGGGCAACGCCAAGGAATCTGCCCTGCGGCAGTATGTGCTGGCTCCCTCCTGCGTTCCCGCCGTTCCGGAGCTGGAAAGCACCGGCGCGTCCTTTGGTGCCAAAGAGGTGGGCGAGATCCTGGATATGGACGATGTGGTGGGCATCGCCGAGATCATGGACTTTGTCGGCGTCTATCAGGACGGTTACCGGATGCACAGCATCATTGACGAGGGCATCAAGCGGGGCATGTACCTCCAGGGCCATGCTCCCTACGTCTCCGGCAAGGAACTGGCGGCCTACCGCCTGGGCGGCCGGCACCGAAATGTCGTAGTTCCCCTTTTTCTCTTGTAGTGGTATAATGATCTGAAGGCAACACCTTCCAGACGGCAGGTCGTAGTTCCCCTTTTTCTCTTGTAGTGGTATAATGTGGTCCCATGCATCCAGCACCAGGCTGTTGTCGTAGTTCCCCTTTTTCTCTTGTAGTGGTATAATGAGAGGAGGACAAAAGGAGATGCAGCCAAAGTCGTAGTTCCCCTTTTTCTCTTGTAGTGGTATAATCACTTCTCACATTGCTTTGTGTTCATAGTTGTCGTAGTTCCCCTTTTTCTCTTGTAGTGGTATAATAGTAGTCCGCTATCCTACCATGACCACCTACGTCGTAGTTCCCCTTTTTCTCTTGTAGTGGTATAATAGGCGAAAATGGGAAACAAAAAATTGCCACTTTTTCCTTGCGCTTTATCCGGAAATACCAAGAAAACAGGAAAAAGCAGAACGATTTCCTTGCGAAATCGTTCTGCTTTTTTCAAAAAATCATGAGCTGCTCAAATTGCTGCGGCTTGTCATATGGCGTCGGCTTACCAACCAGCAATTCGATTGCGTTGTATTGCTTCTCTGTGATTACCAGCATCCGCACAAATCCCGTGGGCGGCAAAGCCAGCTGGATTCGTCTTCTGTGGGCTTCCACAGAATCACGCCCGTTACACACCCGTGCATAAACAGAATACTGTACCATATGGTACCCGTCCTCTACAAGGAACTTACGAAATTGCGCGGCGCTTCGGCGCTGTGCTTTTGTTTTGACTGGCAGATCAAACATCACCAGTATTCTCATAAGCCTATTCATATCGGTGCAGCTCCAGCGGAATCAGGTGCGGCAATTCCAGTTTTGCATCTTCATCCACGATGGAGTTTGCTAATGCCACCGAGGCGCGACCGATGGCGGTCATAATCCTGTACCACTTTCCCGCCTGCTGAACCATGTGATTTGTCAGATTGAACAGGCCCGCTTTTTGCTCCGCTGTCAGCACATCATCGTCCTCACAGAAATTGGTTGCCACATAGAGATCAACGACCGGGCGGAATGGTTCTATCAAGTCATCCGCAAGATTAAACTGATTCAATTCATTGCGATGATGGATACCAATACAAGGTTCCAGCCCATGGATTACCAGATTCCGTGCGATTCCACCCCGCAGAATGGCATAACCATAATTCAGTGCAGCATTGCGGGGATCGTCAGAGCCTCTGAAAAAGCCCCGGCCAAACAATGCCGGGAAATAAATCGCAGCAGCCGCAGCCTCACGATTATCATGGTCATTGGAAAGGACACTGTGCGCCATCTGATATAATTTTTCACATTCTTCGTGGTGCATGAGTTCCAGACACTTTGCCTGGTTTTGCAGCTTCCGGATCACGATCTGCTGCCAGAGTTTTTTTTGTAGAGGTTTTCCAATTTCGCACTGCGCCATCAACAGCTTTCTCTGGCGGCAATACTGGTTGATGGGTAATATCTGGCAGCTCGGCAGATGCCTGTCATCGCAAAGGAAAACTGTGATACCGTGCCCCGCCAAAGATGCAACAGCGTACGACGTCAGTGTTACCTGACGGGATTCGATGAGAATAGCGGAGATATCTTCCAGCGGGACCATGTACTTCTCCGCCTGTTCAATGACCAACTGTTCGCGCTGTACACTGACTCGTGCGGGATTTGCCAAAAAGATATTCCGATATTCCATTTCAGCCCTCCTTTGTAAACGGGATCCGTTTTTCAGGGAGATTTACTTTATGATAATTGCCCAGGACATCCACCTGATACTTCTCAATGGATTGCAGTGTCTTGATGCCGATGCATCGGCTCTCGTACCTCCGATCATGCGTAGAGATGGAAATTGCCCCCGTAGATATATCCCCTCCCCGATAGTAATACAGTCCATCCTGCCGGCTGATTTCACTTTCTCCCGTGCCGCCCTTTGCCAGCTTCAGTTTTATGCCCTTTCGGCTTCGAATGCGTATCAGGTCTCCGGGATAAAGGGAGAAAATAAAATGCTGACCCGACATCTCTTTCCACTGGTCGTAGGGCTTGTGCGCTACAACGGCTTTACTGGGCAGCATTGCTTTCTTGGTATCCGCCACATAAACCGGTATGAAGTAGTATCCGTCATCCGGTACCTGGAACACATCAATACGGACTGTGTTGCCATTGGCTGCAACACCTTCTCGAACCAGAAGGTTCAGCGTGGACTTCTCGAAAATTTTTACCTTATTCACGCAGGGGCCGGGCGTTCCATCCCGCTTCGGTTTGTAAAACGGCTCCGCAAACGCTTTCTTTCCATCGCCACCGAATTCTTTCAGCCGTGTCAGCAGCGCATCATACAGCAGCGTATCGCTCTGCGGATTGTAGTAGCCCTCAATTTCGCCAAATTTATTGAGCTTCAGATCTGCCAGCTCTGTTTTTGTCACTGTATATCCATCGCCCATTTTTTTGCTGCGGATGGTCTCGGCGTGTGCTGAACCAGTAACCTTATGATTTGGCATTCGGGAGACAAAAACCGGTCTGATCTCCTCATTGCTCTCGTAGGTGTTCAGCTTCAAGAGATCAATGGCGTGCCGGGGATCCACCGGGTCCAGACGCGCCTCCAGTTCCTGGCGGAAATGCGGCCAGGGCTGAGGAAACTGCGGGCAGCGCCTGGTATCACAGTTTTCCCGTTCCACCAGTTCCCCGGTAGATACATCTACATATACTCCGGGAGTTTTTTCCAGAGATTCCCTCTGCCGGTTGTATACGGTCAGCTGCTGTATCATTCCTGGGCTGGTAGATGCCACCACCGCCGCGTCCAGGCAGTGATGCAGGTCTCCGTCCTCCCGAATCTTCTGAATGCCCCAGCGTCCCCGAAGCATGGAAGTGACAGCACCGTTGACTGGCTGCACAGGACTCTTTTCATAGCGGGACTCGGCAAAGAGCATATGATCCCGCAGAAGATGGTAAACCGCCCTGGTAATATACTGGGTATCTTTGAGATTTCGCTCAATAAAGCCCTGGCTTTCTTCGTCGGTAAGTCCTTTTCTCAACAATTTCTGCCGCTTCCGGTAGCTGCGGATCAGATTTTCTGTCCGGACTTCGTAGCTATGCCAGCGATCTTCGTCCTGCCCGAAATATTCATATGGGATCCGGTTTCCCTTCTGGCGGTTTTCACTGGCCAGTACCAAGACTTTATTCTGATAACTGTCATCAAAACAGCGGCTGTATGGGATGATATGATCCACATCCGCATAACCCGGTTCAAACAGCCGGGAGATATCCAGATTTTTTCCCGAATACAGGCAGACGCCGTCCTGCTCCTTGAAAAGGCGGAACTTTACAATATCCAGGCCTGTGGCATGGTCACCTTTGTATTCCGCGATTTGCTCCTTGGCCCGTTCATTCGCAGCCCGATTCTCCTCCTGACGCTTCTCCATTTTACGGCGTTCATCAAAGCTGCGGCTCATTTCACGCGCAAGTTCAACGCGGATCACATCCGGCGGCCCGTAGGTCCGTACCACAGCATTGACTACTTTAATGGTCTGCGACACAGCTCGACGCACCACTGGGTTGGTAATCTCCTCAATATCACTGAGAGACAATCGGTTTTTCCGCCCTTCCGACTGTCTGCCGCGGTGGTCGCCGTAAATGGAGGAACAGGCCTCATCATATCGCTGCCCGCATTCCAAAAGAGGAATCAATCTCTCCATGGCCTTTATGGAAAGATTTCCAAATTTACTGAAAGACAGCGGCAATAGTTCCTGGTCAAACATTTCAGGAATATTTGCCTTCCTCAGTGCGTCTATTCGGTTAGCGTCGCTTTTATAGAGCGTCAGGATGGACCCAATCTCATTAAGCTGCTGTATACTCAGCGTCTGTATGGCATTTTTGCTGACCTTGTTCAGCGCGGTCCGCAGTTTGTGGTAGGACTGCATCTGAGGCCACTTTTTCTTTTCTGCCTCCTCCTGACTTCTATCACCATAGGAGAGATCGTTGAAATAGGTATTTTCATCCAGCGCCAATTTTTTGCGGATCTGTCCGTAATTCAGAGAGGGTGACTGCATGGCCGCAGCAATCAGAAGCTCCCGCTGGGACTGATCCAAGGGGCGGGACGGAAGCCCTTTTCCGGTCAATCTCAT
Source organism: Dysosmobacter sp. Sow4_B12 (assembly GCF_052116665.1). Lineage (NCBI taxonomy): Bacteria > Bacillati > Bacillota > Clostridia > Eubacteriales > Oscillospiraceae > Dysosmobacter > Dysosmobacter sp. Sow4_B12. The sequence goes on from NZ_JBQKKR010000001.1 coordinate 243,672, forward strand.
ATGGTTCAGGTCCTGCAACAGCTTAAAATATTCAAAAGTATAGGTTGCCTTGGCAGCCCGTGGCTCTGCCGTTTCAAATGTACAGCTGCCAACTTTTTCAGCAACGCCACCGCGGAAAGGACTGTTTCCTCCCGGCCCTTCATCAAAACTGCGCTGACTCTCAAAAATAGAGAGATACACCTGCTCCAACGTCTCTGACATCCATGCACTGCCAAGGCGTCGTTGAGTTGCAAAAATTTGATGGATTTCATCTACCACCGAAATACGATCCACTGTAAACCGGTAGTCGTCTGCCTTGTTTCGGGTCTGTTGATACCGTGTCCCATCGGGATTTGTCTGCCAGAACCTTTGGTCCCGATACATCATCTCGCCCACTGTGCGGTAGCCATTCTTCATCATACAGTCCTGGTTTTCTTTGATGGCTGCTTTTACAAGGCCGTCCTCTTTGTTCGATGCTGCTTCTGCCGTGCTGTTGGACTTGTATCCCCGGCGCTGCGCCAGATGAATCAGCACCCTTACGATTTCCTCTTTCGTTAACAAGCGGTCCAAGGCTTCCGCCCGAAGCTGATATGGAGTGACGGTAAAGCCGCCCCTTTCGTAAAATTCTTTGATTTCCTGACACGTCATGATGTTTGTTTGCTCGAGCAAATATTTGATCCGTTCCAGCCGATGACGATGACGACGCAGACGTCTCCGGGTACTTCGGGCATCCCGACGGGGCGCAGCCAGACTCTCCCCCGTCTTTGGTTGTTCTGCCTTGTCAAAAATACGGACCCCGAGATCCCAAATGCGTATTGGTTCTCCATTCAAGTTATTTTGGAGGACTGCCCAACCGACGGAACCAATTCCGATATCCAACCCCAATGCGTAATGAGATTCCGACATTTGAGAGAACTCCTTTCTCAGATACGAAGACACCCCAGCCGATAAGGCTGGGGTGTCGCTTCGAGGTGTTCTACCTTATCGTAGTAACACGATTTTCCCTTGTAGTGGTATAAGGGTAATTAAAATATATCATAGCATACAAAAAATGTCAATGCAAAGGCCCAGGAAATCTTTGTTTGCACAAATTGTGACTCTTATCTGTGCCAATAGGGTCTACCCTATTGGCACGTTTTTAAAAGCTGGCAGCAGATGCTGCGATGGTGTAAGGACAACATTGATCATTGCCCGGCTGGTTTCCGCTCAGGCCGCCATCAAAGATTGAAGGAAATAGAATTCCCCTGTATCTGACGGCTTAACCCAAAACAACGCCCTCGGTTCCAAACAGAACCGAGGGCGCTGTTTAGGTGCACTTAGCTGCCTGAAGTTATAATGTAGCCCAAAAAGTACTTATTGAAATTATCACCAATTATCATCAAAAGAACAATTCTGCATATTGTATTCGGGGCTTCCAAATTTGCTGTAAAGAATCTGCTGAGGATGAAGATTTGTGGAATTATTTGCTTGCACTATTAAATAATAGGTCTTAAATTGATGCGTACTGTCGTACTCTGCATAATAGTATCCACTTGCGCCTCGCTGATTAATCTTGTAGACATCATAACCGCTATCAATATATGCCTGTACAATTGCTGGGCAGTTTCGTTTATTTGAGGAACCATAGTCTGTTCTTCCATCAAAGCCAGAGAAAGAATTAGAGCCCCCAGAACTCAAGTTCACATCTATTGGCGGTTCATAGTACGGAGAGTCGGGATCATTAGTGGGATCAGATCCACCCTCGTTTATGAGATAATGAACTTCGGACAAGTCACTATTTTCCGGGTCACTCAATGCTGTGGATAATTCATTATAGTCTGACATTATTGTACCAAATCCATTGGTATTCCAATACTCCTCGTATCCTCTGACACCGTACAGCACAGCAAGCCTAAGATTATTATAGACCACATTAACATCACTAAATGATGCACATTGAGATAATGTATTGTTTGCATCAATTCCAAGCACGTCTGCAATCGCTTTGACATTTAACAGCTCATATGCGGAATGGATGGCCGTGCCGTCTGCTGTTTGGGCCTCGTCAGAAATATGGCTCATAAATTCATTGGATCCGTTTATCAAAATCAGCGTATCTTCCACAGAAATATAACCGTATGGAATATCCACGATTTCACCGGTTGCTATATCACGATAGGGTTCCTGATGATAGTTCAACTTATCTAGCATACAGTTAAACTGCTCACGATCAGGGTTTATCACGGAAACCCACAGAACCCTATTTCGGGAAAAATCCTCATTGCTCACAAAACCAAATTCATAATTCGTATTTTCAATGTAATAGATGCTGATATTGAGACCAGATTTGTAATCCTCGCTATCATTCCAGGTATCCATAGTATAGGCTACCGTGGAATCGTTTAACTCGGGCATATCAACATCCGACATGAAAAAAATGCTTAACACATCATCATAGATAGAACTTTGAACAAATTCTTCTTCAAGCCCTGCCTGAAAACTTGCCTCTGTGGAAACAGTCTCATCCGAAGAATTATTACCTTCCGAGCACCCCGTGATTACAAGTGCTGTACTCATTACTGCAATGAGTGCAAATAAATATTTCCACATTACGATCCTCCCCTTATTATTTTATCCCAAGGCTTGTATTTTTACCTTTAATTGTTATACTATCACGTCTATTAAAACATTACAATATTGGAAACAGCAACTGATTAAAATCGTCCAGCATCCAAGGGTACGATGGCGAGATTAATCCCAACGCGCGAGAAAGTGTCCGAATTGGCTGACACTAGATCTATCTACTACAGGCAATTGAAAGTCGGGGCATCTTCGGCTTTGGCTATGAACCCGGCAATATGTCTGCTATACAGAATTTGCTGTCTCACTGCACTACCAAATGCAAAGGATGTCTTGAATCTGTTCTTAATGAAATCGGATTAGGAAAATGCGGCGAATCTCTTCGCCGCATTTTTTCAGATACCAGTAGTTGAGAACAGAAGCACCCACAGGAGAACATAGGCCCCCAGTTTTTTCTTCGTGCTGAAGAACATGACATCAGCGCCGATGAGTTTTGCGTACAGCTTATACAACAGATTTACGATGATAATGGAAAGCACAGCAGAAATCATTTCTATTCCCTCACTCTTTCTTTTATTTTGGGCTCTATTGTATAGTAGCAGAGATAAAGTAAGAAAAGGTTAGCTGTCAGCTAACCTTTTTGTGCTATAATGAGCGTAGTATTGTGGGCGGAGGTGAGCGGAACATGAAAACAACTGACGAGCTGGCTCATGAGATCAGCCGTTCAGACAATATTCTGGACTACTTTGCCGAAAACCGCAGCGAGATGCAGCTTGGCAGTCTGCCGGAATACTTAGAGAGTTGGCTGAAGCAAAAGGGTTGTTCCAAAGCTGATGTGGTGCGGCGCTCCAACCTGAATAAAGCCTACGTGTATCAAATCTTCCTTGGAAAGAAGTACCCCTCTCGGGATAAGGTGATTGCACTGGCCTTTGGATTGGAGCTTGACGATAAGGAAGTGCAGGTGCTGCTGAAGCAGGCTGGATACCGGGAGTTGTACCCCAGAGATCCACGGGACGCGCTGCTGCTCTATGCTATTGGCCATCATCAGAATATCATTGACGCAAACGAACTGCTCTACGACCATAATATTGAAGTGCTGGAATAGGAAAGGGTGCTGACCGAGCATAGGTCAGCACCCTTTTGTTTTTATCCCGAAAATGCTTCATTCCTTTCTTCCAAACTCAAATTGTCCTCGATAGCATAACGGTATTTTTCGTAGTCCACTTCACCCTTCCAATCGGGCTGAATGCCATTGCTGAGATATTGATAGCTGTTCTGGGCCTGATAAGGATTGCTCAGCAGGTCGCTAAGGAGATTATAATTTGCGTCTACCTTAAAACTGGCACCGCCCCACATTCGTCCCATATAGTCCACAGGGTTTGGGCTGTCTACATTTTCATAAACCGCCCCGGTGTAGTGGTACACGCCGCAAACCGATTCTGTCGCCATATCGCCGATGGACACCACAATCTCCTTGCCATCCTTTTGGCTCGGATTTAGGTCCAGGCAGGTGATCTGCACATAATATTCATCCGGAACAATTTCCCACATATATGGGTCGCCGACTAGTCGTTCCCACATGGACGTGTCATAGATCATCCAGCCGACAAGATCCATCCAGTTTCCGTCTGCCGTTCCAACCGTCAAATCACCGTAAAAGTCGTAGGCGTTTCCTGTGCTGTAAAGCTTGATCTGCTCCTTTTTCCCATCTCCGTCCAAATCGACTGCCATGGATACTGTTTGATGCTTCTCACGCAAATCACCCACATTGGCAATCATGTAATCTCCATATGTAGCATAGAACAGTAACGGTTTATCGGGGTATCGTGCTTCGGTGATCACCGCTCGATTGGCATAATACCACCATGCCAACCCGCCTGCACCCAAAAGCACCGCAGCGACAATGACCCACGGCAGCCAAAGCTGAAGGGTTCTGGTTTTCAGCGCCCGCAGCAGCGCCTTCGCCGTTTTGTAGCGCCGTTTGGGAGCAAACTCCGTACACTTGCGTAAAATATGCCGATAGGGACGCTTCTCCGCTCGTTTCCCTAAAAGCTGCTTCATAGTGACACCCGCGGCGTAAATATCCGCACGGGAATCTGTCTGTGCGAAGCCATACTGCTCCGGCGGAGCATAGCCGCGGGTTCCCAGCAGCCGGGTATCGCTGTCGGCGCTTGGCTTTCCCTCTCGGGCAGCATCGAAATCAATAAGCCGGATATGTCCGTCCGGGGCCAGCAGCAGATTGGAAGGTTTGATGTCCCTGTGGATGATCCCATGCCCATGCAGAAATACTAGCACCTCACACAGTTCTTCCATGAGGGAGACAATCCGTTTCTCCGGTAGGGTGATCTCTGCCAGATTCGCGCCATCAATATACTCTTCCAGTAATGTAACGCCGTCTTGTCTCTGCTCCAGCTGCACGATTTGGGGCAGATAGGGATGATGCAGAGATTGCAGCTGTTTATAGACCGGGTGTGGTTTCTGAAGTTCCTTACGCACATAGCGGGCACCAGTGTCTGGGTCAATAACCAGTGTAACAACACTTTTAGAAGAACGGTGCAGTTCCTTGATTTCCATCAGCATCGTTTTCTCACCTCGCAGGGCCATTGTAACATATTTCGTGACTTTTTGGAGTATCTTTTTCCTTCAAGTCTGCTTGACCTTGCGGTAAAAGGTTGTTTTTGTCATATGGAGTATCCGCATGGCCTCTGCCGCTGTGATAGCGCCGCTTCTCCACTTGCCTATGACCTGCTCAAACTCCGGCACCTGGATGGGCTGCCTCCCCTTATATGAGACTTCCTCCTCACTCTCCACCGGTTCATTGACAAACAGCCGTCGTTCCTTTAAGTACTGTACCAACTCAGGCTGCGTACAGCCGGAAACAAAAGTGGTCCAGGACATGGCCTTGATCTGGTCATCGGTCAAACAAAGCGCCACATCACAGATTCGATCAAGAAGCTGCAATGTGGCGATGAGGGTGTTGTATTTGAGGGTTCCCCGGAAAATCCGGAATTCGATGGTATCCGTATTGGTGAGGTTCACGCTGGTATATCGTCCGCCGTGGTAGCCCTTCTTGGCATGGTCCAGCAGTTCTTTCGGCTGGTCCTTGTATCCGTAGCGGGTGGCCCAGCGTTCCAGCTGACGGGGTGTTCTGCGGCTGAATTTCAGAAGTTCCTCCCAGTTCTTTTCAAAGAAGTAGAGGATGCGGGCAATCACCGAATCCTGCTCTGCTTCGCTTTCTCCAAAGGCATCCCGATTTACATGAACATGGAGGCCGCAGGTGCTGGCCTGATGACTGGTATAGCCCAAACGAATTGCCTCCTGAAGAATTAGCTTCCAAGGCATTTCCTTCATGTGGTACTCCAGTGTCATGGGATGCGTCACCATCTCGAAACCGTCATCCAAGGACCCGTCATGCTTGCAGTACAGGTTCTCCACGCCGTTTCTATTGGCAATCTCCATGATTTTCTGGGCACTAGTGTCATCCTCACCGGCCCCGTCGATCTCCAGTTCCACGCCAAAATAGCGGGAGCCATCGCCGCGGAACAGAGGCTCCGGCTTGTAATAATAGTCTTCGATCATTTTATGTCGCCGTGCATGGATATGGCAGTCATAGCAGAGCGGATCATCTTCATCGTCATCCTCATAGTAAGCATCATCCACATGGATGATACGTCCACAGCGTTCGCAACTGGTATAGTGGCGGTCATAGCAGGGCTGGCAGAGGGGCGTGTTTTCATCCCCGGCATTGTCATCCCGGTAGATACGCTCACCGCAGTGGGTGCAGATCACGGTCTCCTCATTGGCACAGCGTTCGCAAAGTGCATCGTCCCCCACCAGGATGCGGTTTTCCAGCGGGTGCGTCTGCCCACAGTGGCAGCAGATAAAAGTTTCACTCATCATCGTCATTCTCCTTGATAAAATAGTCGATTGCCGCACATACCAGTGCGGCGGCAGCAGCCAGCATGATTCCAAAGATGTCCTTGGAATCCAGGTTCAGTTTATCATTGGTTATACCATCCCTTCTTTTCCCTTGAGGCAGTTACGCAAGAACAGTTTCGCGCAGCAGAACGCCTACGATTTCCGCTAAAACAGTGCGGATCAAGCGCAGCAAACGGATCAGCATGTGTTTTCTCTCCTTTCGTGGTTTCCTTAGTTTTCACCCCAAATTTCAGCTTGCAGAGTTGAAAACAGCCATTTTCTCTGCAAAACAGAAAAAGAGCCAGAGTCCGCAATCGTCGAAAAATTACGGGTTCTGGCTCTTTATCATGTTAATAATATACGGTTGACCGGGACGGAATAACGCAAAATGGGCTTAAAAGGGACAACAACCACGTAAGGCACGATGCCAATAATTTGAAGGGAGATTTTATGATGAGATTTGATGAACGATATGATGAATTTGGCTATGAGCGTGAAGACGCTAACTATGAGGAACAGATCAACGAATTCTTGACGCCCCGGGAGGTCATGGAGCTGCTGGCCATTGGGAAAAACACGTTCTACAAGATGGTCCATTCCGGGCAGCTGCCAGCGTTCCGAATCGGGCGGCAGTGGCGGGTCCGGCGGGATCGTCTGGAAGAACTCTGAGCTACTTCTCCTTCAGAGCATCCCGGCGGCGCGGAACCTTTTGTGCTTTCAATTGCAGCATGACCGTCTGCGCCTCTGCACTAAGCTCCGTAAGATCGGGCTTGACCTTGATCACACTGACCTTCGGTTTGGTATCCGAATAAGGGTCTACGACCATTCGGTGATCGGCCCGCTTGTAGCCGCTTTTGCTGTGGTTGTCCGCAAGCAGCAGAAATCCTTTCTCCGCCAATTGTTTCTGAAAAACGCGCTGACTGGACAAGTCCATCCGGCCCTGCTCCATCGCCCAGTTCCGGAAGCCACTGTAGTAATCGGAATATGGCAGATAGAACAAGTCTTTTGCTCCGTCATACCAGCCCGAACAGTCAGCAGTACGGTTTGTTCGGAATAGGATCACCCGTCCCGCTTCCAATTCCTGAGATAAATAACCAAAAAAGAGCTGTTCATACGTCTTCCCCGATACTTTTAAGCCTTCCTGCAAATACGCCTCCCACGGTTCCGGAAGCAAGATTTGGGCGTATTCCGATTGGGTTTCCCTGAATTTCTGGAACACGCAGAGAGCGATTTGCAGGTTGGCCCATGCCCTTTTTCGGGGATATTGCTTTCTGATGCTGCTGAAGTGGAAAAAATCATTTGTAAAGGAAGTATCGGCTGTCAGCCGGTACTTCTTTGCCTCCTCCCTGGCCCGTTTTGAAAAATCGGAGACCCACTTCAATGCCGCTTCTTTTTTTCGTGTATTGTAAATCTGATCATCCGAATCTTTCTCAATAATCGCTTCCAACCGGTCGGTGTAAAGCTTGATCACATCGTCTAATTCGCTCCAGTTCCCTGCCGGACTGTCAGAAAGTCTGCGCAGTTTATTCGGTATTTGGGACTCTTTCTCTCCGGCAAATAATTGCCGCCAGCGTTGATAGAGCTTATGGGCCTGGCCCGCGATACAACCCAGGGCTTCCTGAACCTTTTCTTTCCGTCGCCATACATATTCCTCTCGGAACCAATCAACGAACGTGATCAGGACCCTTGGGAATACCTGATGCATGGCCGGTGAGCAACACTGCGGGTCAAATGCATCGGAACTGAGACGGATCTCAAACTGGTTTTCTTCAAAGGCGGAATTCGTCAGCACGATACAGGCGTCCCGGAGCATTGCCCGGTTCCGGAATGTCTGTAAGTTTTTAAACTCCTCATCCAGAATGACAACGCCATCATGTACCCTGCTCTGGAGCTGGCGAAGTCTTTTCTTCGCTTCCTTTTCGCCCGCTCTCTCCCCTTCTCCGTAGTCCACAAAAGCACCATAAAACAAATTAGCGAGGGCTTGGGAATGAGGGCCGGTGAGTGACAGGAATATCATTTCCTTCTGCCGTTTCATGACGCTGGAAAAAGAATCATTCACCGAAATTCTGGCAGGGTAATCCGGCAGAAACGGTTTAATGACGGAGAATATCCCATAGCACAAAAGAGGAACGGTGATCTCATAAGGAGCCACCGACAATAAGTCTTCCAACCGGTTGGGCTGGGATAAATCCCGCAGCAATGCGCTTCCGTAGCCGGAAGGCCGTGTCTCCGCAGAGCGGATACCGGACATGACCGGAATCCCGTTCAGCTCATACCAGCCAATATGCCAGGGAGCGGTCGCCATGTGGTTCAGCTTTTGCCGTTCTCCCTCGGGAATGAACTGCCACATAAACCGTTCCCGCAGCTGGGGAAACCCCAGATATCTGGAAAAGCCCTGGCAGAGTTTTCGCAGATCCCACCCCAACGGATGGCGCGGCACATCCCTGCCCACCACTTTCCCCTGCCAATCCACCAAAAGCTCCTGAGCAACAAGCTCCCGGATCACACGACCCTGAACATTGTAAGCCGGATGAAGGCCGGTCTGGCAGATTGCGCCTTCCCAGAACGCCTCTCCCGTAATGATCTCGGCAGTCCGCTTCGGGTCTGCGATCAGATTGCGCAGAACCGCTTCCTGAATCAGTTTGCGGATACCGCCGCTCCATTTCCTGTAGTTTTTCTTTGCCTGTGCATCGCGTTTGATGATCATCCGGAAGGAGATCGCGTCAGCTTCAGGGCTCGTTTGTTTCTCCCCTTGCTGCTCGATTTTCTTTTGGATGCGAATGTTCTGGCTGGCCATCCAGGATAGATCCAGGACCGAAAACCGGAACCGCTTCGGATCAGGCAATTCATCCGGAACGAATACACAGCGCAGAAAAAGCAGGTGAATTTCGATCAGTCCCTTCTCAACCGGCGCCAGCGAACACCGGAAGCTCTGCTGAAAAAGCGTTTCCTGTGCGCTGTCATCCAGACGCGCATCTAGCACCGAATACAGCCGTTCCTGCTGCTCACAGATCAGATTGACAGCCTGCTCGCGATCCAGAAAAGTCCCCATATAGCCGCACCCCCTTATACACTAAATACCACTTCAATAAAAATAAATCAATATGCGAACACTAAACTTTTGTTTTCAAGATTAAAAAAACAGCCTCCAGAAGATCCTTCTGGAGGCGTCTTTCTGACTCCGGGACAGGCACCTGAACCGCTCTTTGCCGTCGGTTTCCGCCTGTATGTTCCCCTGGCCGAACACTGTTTTTATTTTTATATCGCTGCCAACAGCTCTATAGAAAAGAAATTCTTGCAGGCTGTCAGCCTCAGCTGCTCCGCTGTGCGAAGATCATTTTCCGGATCGTCCGAAATTTCTACGTAATATTATTTTAGTGTGATATTGCGGCAGCAGCATCTATTTAAGTATATGCATAAGGTTCCAATTATTTCAAGATGATTGGATGGATTTATCATGAATACAGACATGATACAGAAAAAATAGCACTTACATAAATTACCATATATAAAGCCGTTTTAAAAAATATTTGCACCCCAACATGATGGTAATTTCATGAAAGGTCAGTACGGAATGATCATAAAAAAATACACTGACCAACATTCTAAATAATGAGGTGTTTTTATGAACGTGCACACTTTTGAAATCTATGTGAACATTTCCCCCGAAGAGACCCGCGCATGCAGAAATGCATTCTACCTTTCTGCCGCCGGGCAAAATCATTATTGCTACAGAAATAAAACGACCGGTATTCTTTACTATAACCGCTGGTCTGAGCATGGGGTCCAGGTCTCGATCCAGAAGCCCACGAACGGTTATTGCAGAAAAATGCTCCTGCGCGTGAACCCCTCGAGGCTGCTGGGGAATATGGAAGCAACCGCGATATTCGCCCCGACAAGCAGCAATATGGAAGCGCTGGTACAGGCCCTGGATACGATTGTCCAGGAAATGCCGATCAGCCAGACGATCCACGATTTCAAATTGAACCGTCTGGATTTATGTAAAAATACGCCTGTGAATAATACTGTGCTCCTGGAGTACATCCGATTGCTGGAAAAAGGAGCCTCTTGTACAGGTTGGAAGCCGGTTACTTACCCTGATTATCGCGCCAGTCATTCATTCCGGCGAGCGAATGAGCGGTATCAGGTGACGGTCTATGACAAGCTCTATCAGATCACCGATCAGCTCCTGTCTACATCCTGGGATAATCCTTTTTCGCTTCTGCGGCTGGAGGCATCCTTGTTTTCACAGGGAATCGACCAGCAGCTGCAGCAGTTTTCTCTGGATCGGTACCGTCCCTGGTACATCTTAATGGATGCTTTGTGCTGCCACGGCGAGGAAATTATGCTGCGGCTTTTTCAGCGGTTGGTACCTGATGCACCGTACTATACGCTGGCCAAGGCAAAGGAGCGGATCCTTTGGGATACCGACTTCTCTTCATCGAAAAAATGGAAGCTCATTGAGTTCCTGGAAAAAATCAACCGGCACGCCAAAGTGGATACGAACAGTATTCTCCAATTCAAAAACGGCAAGAAGCGGCTCAAGCAGCTGCGCAGCATCGGTATCAACCCTGTGACCATCGAGGCCAGAGCGGGCATTTCCTACCTCCCCTCTCTTCCCCAGTTGGTTTCAATTGGATTTGTTTCGCCTGCGGATGATCCCGCTGAGTAAATTTTCGTACCGGCAGAATCACCCGATAAAGGGCGCTTCATTTTACTTCTGCCCCGCCGGATACCAGCATAAATTTGAGTAAGGAGGAATTGATTTATGAATGACTCTGTTCTCTGCAAGAGCTATTTTAAAAGCGGTGAGACCTGCACAACCGTACAGGCTTATACAAGCGTCTGGATTCAGCTGATCAATCAGTTGGAACGCTCCAAGGCGATCCTGTCCGGCGCTCGATAAACTGAATATCGGTGCAATACATGACCCGCTTTCATCACGCTCAAGCTGTGATGAAAGCGGGTGTTTTTATAGATAGGAGGCAATCCGAATGGAAAAAGTTGCGATCTATTGCCGTCTGTCTGAAGAGGACCGCAATAAGAAATTCGAAACGGATGACAGCAACAGCATCCAGAATCAAAAGGCCATGCTTTTGGAATATTCCATTGAGCAAGGCTGGGAAGTATATAACATTTACAGTGATGATAATTACACAGGTTCCGACCGGAACCGCCCGGAATTTGTGCGTCTTTTAGAAGATGCCAAGGCCCGCAAGTTTGACATCATTCTATGCAAGAGCCAGTCCCGCTTCACCCGTGAGCTGGAGCTGGTGGAACGGTACATCAACGGTCTCTTCCCTATCTGGGGCATCCGCTTTGTCAGCCTGGTAGATAATGCGGATACGGCCAACAAGGGTAACAAAAAGTCCCGGCAGATCAACGGCCTGGTCAATGAGTGGTATCTGGAGGACATGTCGGAAAACATCCGCAGCGTCCTGACCAACCGGCGGAAAAACGGGTTTCATATTGGTGCCTTCGCCCTCTATGGTTACAAAAAGGACCCCGACCAGAAGGGCCATCTCATCATTGATGAGGAGGCCGCCGCTGTGGTACGGGAGGTATTTACGCTCTTTTCCCAGGGTTACGGTAAAACAGCCATCGCCCGGATGCTCAATGACCGGGGTGTTCCAAACCCCACTGAGTACAAGCGGCTTCATGGCCTGCGCTACCAGCAGCCGAAACGGAAAAACAGTACTCTCTGGAAGTATTCCGCCATCTCGGATATGCTGGTCAATGAGATTTATATTGGCAACATGGTCCAGGGCAAGTACGGCAGCATTTCTTATAAAACCAAGCAGAATAAGCCCCGCCCCAAGGAAACGTGGTATTGTGTTGAGGGAACCCATGAGCCGATCATTGAACGTGACCTCTGGGATCGGGTACAGGCAATGGTTGCGTCCCGCGCCAAGCCGTTTGATGTGGGCAGCATTGGGCTTTTCGCTCGGAAGGTTCGGTGCGCCAACTGCGGCTACACCATGCGTTCATCCAAGAATCGCGGGAGGCACTACCTGCAATGCTCCAACCGCCATGTGGCGAAGGACGCCTGCATCGGTTCTTTTATTTCCGTGGAAAAGCTGGAGAACATGGTGATTCAGGAGCTGAACGCCCTCTCCCGCACTTATTTGGATCAGGATGAACTGGAGCGCAATGTCCAATTCAGCCAGAACCTGGAACAGCAAAAAGCAAATTGGATGGAATCCAAGGCCAGGCTCCAGAAGCAGCTTGAGGATAACCGCACTTACCTGCGCACTTTGTATATGGATAAGGTCAAAGGCATTGTCAGTGAGGAAGACTATATTTCTATGGCGGACAGTTTTGCGGCGGATCGTGAGCGCATGGAACAGCAGATCAAGGAGGCGGACCACCGGCTGGACGAGTTGGAGGCTCAGATGCAGGCCGGTGATCAGCGTAAGGAACTGATTCAGCGCTACACCAACGTAGAGCATCTGACCCGCGAGATGGTGGAAATATTGATTGACTACATAATCGTCGGAAAACGGATTCCCGGTACTCATGAGGTGCCTATTGAGATTCACTGGAACTTCTGAAATACAAAGAGGAGCAAACCTTATCAGGCTTGCTCCTCTCTGTTTCAATTACTGTAAAGTATAATTGCTTTATATTTTTTTGACAGCTGATCACATGATGATCAGCAGCAGCTGGCCGCCCTTCACGGTGTCGTCTTCCTTGATCTCGATGAAAGCCACGGTGCCGTCCATACGAGCGGTGAAGGTGATCTCTATCTTCATGGCATCGATACAAGCAGTAGCTCAGGACCGCGCGCCAGCTGGGAGTGGGTCCAAAGGACTGCATTGCCCGCTTCTTGGCCTCAAAATCCACCGGCGGCAGGTAATGGGCTCCTTCCCTTTCAGAATCACTCCCTGCAGGTCCTTGGGGAAGCCGCCGCCTATGATCCCCAGCACTTTGGTGACCGGGCTCCATCTGGTGGAGCAGTCTGCCCTGCTATTGTAATCCTACAGTTCCCTTGACGTTTTTTGGAGGAAGGTTCTTGCAATTTTTATTTTACTGTGGTAAATTGTACTTCGGTTACGGAATGCGACGCGAGGGGGAGCGCCCTGACGCCGCGCTCATATTGATGACGAAACCAGATTGCGAGGGAGCCCGTGTTCCGGGCTGAGAGGATCCCAGTGAGGATCGACCGACCGCTGTCCCAACGGTTCGGACCGGTGGGACTGTCAGCATCTGCTTGAAGTCATTTTAGGTATGTGCTGCAAGGCACATGCCTTTTTTTCGGGCAGAAAATCAAATCTGGAGGTATTCCCATGAAAAAGATCATCGCACGTTTCCTTGCTCTGGCCCTGTGCCTGGGCCTCCTCACCGGCTGCGCCGGCAAAGACACCGCTCCTGCCAACGGGGACAGCAGCCCGGAAAGCAGTTCGGGCAGCAGTGTCACGGAAGTTCCGTCCCTGAAGATCGCATTCTCTCCCTATGCCGACGCTGACCAGATCGTCACGGCCACCGAGCCCCTGGAGCAGATGCTGCAGGCCAAGCTGCTGGAAAAGGGCTATGACGTGAAGGAGATCGACATGACCGTCGGAACCAGCTATACCGCCGTGGGCGAAGCCCTCAGCGCAGGCAGCGCCGACATCGGCTTCATCTCCGGCGGCAACTATGTGCTGTTCTCCGATGACTGCGATGTGCTGCTCACCGCCCTGCGCTATGCCATCAACAAAGATTCCGAAAATCCCGCCGACTGGAACGACGGTACCATTGAGGAAAATACGAAGGACATGAGCACCTACTACCGTTGCATCATCCTGGCCGGCCCCACCGAAAAGGGTCAGGAGCTGCTGACCAAGGTGAACAATGGCGAGGAGCTGACCTGGGACGATCTGAACAGCGCCACCTGGTCCGTGCTGGGCCCCACCTCCGCCTCCGGCTACATCTATCCCTGTCTGTGGCTCCAGGACCACTACGGCAAGGGCATCAGCGATCTTGAACATGTGGTGCAGTCTGACTCCCACACCACCTCTGTGGCCCGGCTTGCCTCCGGCCAGGTGGACGTGATGGTGTCCTACGGTCACATCCGTATCAAGAACGCGCCCCTTTGGGAGAGCGATTTCGGCGGCACTGCGCCTATGGTGGAGCAGACGGGTGTCATCGGCGTTACCGATGGCATCTACAATGACATGATTGCGTACAGCAAGACCTCTGACACCATGGCGGACGAGGGCTTCCGGCAGGCGCTGGGCGAAGCCTTCATGGAGATCGCCGAGACCGATGAGGGCCGGGAGATCATCAGCGTGTTCAGCCAGGTGGGCTACACCTGGGGCCAGGACTCCGATTACGACGGAGAGCGGGCGGCCCAGGAGCTGCTGAAGTCCCTGGAGGGCTGATTTGTCAATATGAACCGCTCCCGGTTTCACGGAGCGGAGATACTGTGAGGCTGCTTATGCTGCTGGAAGTCCAACATATCCGCAAACAATTTCAAAACCTCACCCATGCGCTGGCCGACGTGAGCTTCTCCGTCGGCCAGGGTGAGTTTGTGTCGGTGATCGGTCCCTCCGGGGCAGGAAAGACCACTCTGTTCCGCATTCTGAATGGGGCGATCCGCTGCGACGGCGGCGCGGTCCTTATGAACGGCGTTCATTTTGAAACTGCTGCCGGACGGGCCCGCCGGACCATCCAAAAAACCATCGGCACCATCTATCAGGACTTCGCCCTGGTGGAAAACGCTACCTGCCGGCAGAATGTGCTCAACGCCTGCCTGCCGGACATGACGTTTCTGCCTGCTGTGCTGGGCCTGTTTGGGAAGGAGCGCACCGCCGAGGCGGATGCGCTGCTGACCCGGGTGGGACTGGCGGACAAGGTGGAGGAGCCGGTCAAGAATCTCTCCGGCGGGCAGAAGCAACGGGTGGCTATCGCCCGGGCGCTGATGCGCCATCCGGCCATTCTGCTGGCGGACGAGCCGGTGGCCTCTCTGGACCCGGTCACCGGGCGGCAGATCTTGGAGCTGCTGCGGGATATCCAGCGGGACCAGGGACTGACCATTCTGATGAACAGCCACAATCTGGAGCTGTCCCGGGAGTTTTCAGGCCGTCTGATCGGGCTTCGTCAGGGACTTGTGGTATTTGACGACGGCGCGGACACCCCGTCGGAGGACATCCTCGCTACCGTCTACGGCGGACAGGAGCAGCTCTCATGAGCCGGGCCACCGGAAAACGCTGGCTCCGGGGGCTGGTCTTCTTCTTCGTGTTTCTGGCGGCGGCCCGGTTTACAGATTGCTCCCTTACCCAGTTCTGGGTCCGACGGGCTCATCTGACGGACATCGTATCCGCCATGTTTCCGCCGGACTGGAGCTATATCCACCGCATTCTGGCGCCTCTGCTGGCTACCGTGCAGATGTCCGTTACCGGCACTGTGCTGGGCGCGCTGCTGGCGCTGCTGCTGGCACCCCTATGCGCGGAAAATCTTTATGCGCCCCGGCCACTTCGGCGAGTAGCCCGGGTTTTGGTTCAGATCGTCCGTTCGTTTCCCACGCTGATCCTGGCGCTTCTGGCTACATTTCTGTTCGGCCTGGGCACCTTTCCGGGAACAGTGGCTATCACGGTCTACACCTTCGCCATCATGACCCGGTTGACCTATGAGGACATCGAGACGACGTCTCTGGGACCCTACCATGCACTGTGCGCCATGGGAACGTCTCCCACCAAGGCCTATTTCCGTGCCATCTTACCGGATATCGCGCCTTCCTTTTTTGCCAACGCGCTGTATTTGCTGGAGGCCAACGCACGCCATAGCTCCATCCTGGGCTATGTGGGAGCCGGCGGCATCGGATTGCTACTGAACGAAAAGATCTCCTGGCGGGAGTACAGTAAGGTGGGCGTGATGCTGTGCCTGCTGTTTGTGACCGTGTGTGTGATCGAAGGACTCAGCGGCTTCCTGGCCCAGGTGGTCCGGGAGGAACGCCGTCTGGCCCCCTGGTGCAGACGGCTTCTGGCGTGGGCAGGAGCTTTGCTGTTTATTGTTTGCACCATGACCATCCAACCGCCGGACTTCTCCCATACCAGCCTGGGAACGGTGGGGGCCATGCTGTCCGGGCTGGTCCACCCCGACTGGCGCTTCTTCTTCCAGGCGGATACGGGAGGCCTGGGATATCTGCTGCTGGAAACGGTGTGCATTGCGCTGGTGGGTACCTGCGTGGGTACCGTTTTGGCGGTACCGCTGGCCTTTCTGGGCACATCCCGCCTGATACCAAAGCCCGTGGCGCTGTTCTTCCGGGCGGTCATCATGGCGATCCGCTCTGTGCCCTTTTTCATTTACGGTTTGATCTTCATTCGGGTGTCCGGCCCCGGACCCTTTACCGGGGTGCTGACCCTGGGCGTGTGCAGTGTGGGCCTTTTGAGCAAGCGCTTTACGGAGGCCATCGAGGCCCAGGATTTCCGGGCGTACCACGCGC
The DNA here is from genome assembly GCF_052116665.1 of Dysosmobacter sp. Sow4_B12. Taxonomy (NCBI): domain Bacteria; kingdom Bacillati; phylum Bacillota; class Clostridia; order Eubacteriales; family Oscillospiraceae; genus Dysosmobacter; species Dysosmobacter sp. Sow4_B12. The sequence continues at coordinate 260,551 of NZ_JBQKKR010000001.1, forward strand.
TGGAGGCCATGGGCGTTCCGCGCCTGCTCCGCATCCGATATGGGGTGCTGCCGCAGCTGGCTTCGGCCTTTGCCTCGGCGGTGCTGTACCGCTTCGATGTGAACATCCGGGAGGCGTCTGTGCTGGGATTGGTAGGCGCCGGCGGCATCGGCGCGCCCCTGGTCTTTGCCATGAACCACTATGCCTGGAATGAAGCGGGGGCCATTGCCCTGGGGCTGGTCCTGCTGGTCTGGCTCATTGATATGCTCTCTGCCGCTTTGCGCCGGACGGGTCAGTGAATGGCTTGCTGCTTTCCAATTGTAGACCGTCTACGGCGGTCCAAGGGCCGGGTAATACTAGGGAAACTCTGAATAAAAGCCTCCATTCTGCCTCTGGTTAATATTTCGGCCATTTTTGCGCCAAATTAAGGCAGATACGACATCATATAGCCGCTATTCCACTGTTTTTCTGCTCCGTTTCCCGAAAAAGGGCAGACTGCCCCTATGTCAGGTTGCGGAAAGTTTTCGTCCGGCAATGGCAAGCGCATACAGATTCGCGCAGGCGAACATGGCGTACAGCCGATTCTCGTTCTTCCTCAGTCCGCGATACACTGTTTTCTTATAGCCGAACTGACACATGATAATCCGAAACGCGTGCTCCACCCTACAGCGCAACGACGGTTTGCGGTTTTCAATGTAGCGTTCCCAGTCAATAGCGTTGTCACTGACCCTGGGAAGACTGCTGAGGCGGCGGTTAATACGGAAATCATTTTTTGAAAAATGCTCGTTGCTTGCGATTTCGGGGCGCTTCTGCACTCCAAGATAGCCAGGTACCATACTGATTCTCCTAAATTAATAGGTGTTTAATATCAATACAACTATGAAAAGAGATAGATGAAAATATATTTTATATGAAGCTATCGCAATATGTGTATTAGCCGAACCTTTACATTGACAAATTCCTCAATTATGGATTATTATAGCACATAATATATTCGGCAGGTACTTTCTCAGCTGCAAAATAGAAAGGTTGTCCTTACACGGTCGCAGCAGAGCAGAAAGCCCGCGTGACCTATGACAACATTCTGCGACTCTCTGACGACCCGGACGTCAACGATGCCATCCGCTTTTTGCGGGCCCGGGAAGTTGTTCACTTCCAACGCTTCGGTGAGGGACTTCGTCTTGCCCGCGACAAGCTGGATGAAAAAAATGTGTACTTCATGAACCCATCTTTCGATAAATAAGGCGCAAAAGTGCCCAGGGCCAAAGGCCCCGGGCATTTTTGCGCTTAAATCAAGATACCGATGCAGTGATCCGCCTCATGCAGACATCTTTTTATTGGCCTTTAGGGTGTCCAGCAGATCCCGGGCTGTGGTCAAATCATTCACTGTGGCATCCATAGAGGGGATTCCAGGAAACGGGAGCTTTCAAAATATCTCTTACCATATTGCCTCCAGCCTTTCCAAAAAGATCCTGTCCGCTGGGCAAAAAGGCTTTTCTTTCGCCTCTGCCAAAGTCATCCAGCGGATGTCCGCATGTTCCAGTTTTTGGGGTGTCCCCGACGCAATAGAAGCCGCAAGCAGCGTTAGGTGGACGGTCACATCCGGATAGTGATACGTCACATCCGTGACCTCATCCTCCACAAGCAGCTCTACACCAAGCTCTTCCCGCCATTCCCGGGACAGAGCCTGGGCCTTTGTCTCTCCCCGCTCTACCTTGCCGCCGGCAAATTCCCACTGAAGCCCCCTGTCCTTTCCGGCTGGCCGCTGGCAGGCCAGGAATGTATCGCCCCGGCGGATGAGGGCTGCCACCACTTCCATCATTTCTGTTTTCCTTCTTCTGCAAGCATTTGAATCGTCCACCGTTCCAATACCGCCAGCTGTTCTGGCGTATGGAACCAGTGCTCCCCCTCTTCCATGACGGTCAGTGTCCGCTTGGGACGGGCCGCAAAAACCTCCACTGTTTTGCGTGGTGTCAGATTGTCCTTCCCTGCGTACAAAATATCCGTCCTACCCGGCCAGTCCGCCGTGGAATGAGACAGGGCGTACTGGTAATATTGCCAGGACAGTGTCTCCCCAAACTCCGTGGGAATGTTCTCCCGGCAGTGCAGATCCTCTGCCGTGGTGCCAGCCCATCCCAGCATGGTCTCAATCAGCCCTGCCATGTCCAGTACAGGAGAGACAAACAGGCTTCGCTCCGGCGGAGCATCCGCAAAGGCCAACATGGAAAACCAAGCGCCGATACTGGTGGCTCGTAGGGCTGTGTGTCTCCATTTTTCTCGGGCATAGTCCATGACAGACCGCAGCTCCGGCACCGTGTGCCAGGGGTCCAGCGGCTCCGGTCCGCCTCGACGGACACCGTGCTCCGGCAGATCCATCGCCAGTACCTGCCAGCCAAAAGGTGCCGCCAAAACGGCAAAATCCCGTCCTTCTTCCTTGCAGCCACACTTTCCATGGACGTACAAATACACCCGGTCCGACTTTTCGCCATACACAATTGCGGGAACAGATCCCAACATCAGCCGTTCTTCCTTCATATACGCGCCTCTTTTCTATCAAAATCATCCCCCCTGCCGCAGGCAGAGGGGATGATGGGTTCACTTGCTCTCAGACACCACCCGGTAGGCAGGGGCCTGAACGCCAGCAGCAGCCAAAGCCTCGGTGATTCCTTGGGTTAGGTCAAAAAACACATCCCAATAGTCCTCGTTTCTGCACCAGGCCCGGACGGTAAACTCCATGGCTTGGGCAGTTCCACCGGACAGCCGGGCAAAGGGCTCGGCAGGCTCATGAAGGACTTTGCCGCAACCGGCCATAGCAGACTGCATCAACTCCTGGATGCGGGCGGGAGATTCGCTTTTGGCGCAGGAAAACACTAGGTCTACACGCCGCAGCTCCTCCATGGAATAATTGACCACATTGGCATTCATGAGGCTGCCATTAGGTACGGTAATGTGCTTGTTATCCACAGTAATGATGACGGTATAAAAGAGCGTGACCTCCTTTACCACGCCGGAAACACCCGCAGCATCCACATAATCCCCGATTCGGAAGGGTTTGAATACCAGCAGCATGATACCACCAGCCAGATTCGACAGTGCCCCCTGGAGGGCCAAACCAACAGTGACGCCGGCAGAGGCCAACACAGCCACAATAGAGCTGGTCTCCACCCCCAAAATACCGATGATGGAAACACCCAGCAACACATACAGCCCGATCCTTACAAAGCTTAGGGCAAAGGTCCGGACAGTTCCCTCCAAACGGGCAAAACCCTTGCTCTTTTCCAGAAGGCCAACAATTTTACCTACGGCCCACTTTCCCACCAGCCACACCAACAGCGCAAAGACGATCTTGCCCACAAGAGGCACCAACATTGTTCCTAAAACAGACACAGAATAAATAGCAGACACGAAAACCCCTCCTAAAATTTTTTCTTTTTTCGTATATCAGTATATCAAGTTCTCTTTACCATAACAACCGCTATTTAATATGTTCCGATTCCCCCTGGTTCCAGGCCATGTCCCAGAATCGGTGCTCGTAATAAGAGCAGTTGGTGATAATTCGTTCCAGATTCTGCAGTTGCTCTTCTGTATAGCCTAGGGTCAAACGGTCCACGAAATCAATCAACACTTCTGTGTGTCCCCGGTAAACAGGGTCGGTATAGGTTGCGATCCACTGACTGTAAAAGTTACCTTAATCCCGGCTTTCGGGGAGTGAGTCCATGTAGTCTCCAACGAATAAATAGCTCCAGGCACAGGCCAAAACCACCACAGCCAATTCCGCAAGGCCCTCTTTGACGGCCACACTGAGCATGTAGCTGGTATAAGCCTCGCTGGTCAAACACACAGGAGCGGCATCGACAGTTGCCTGGTCCACGCTCAATTCTTCCAGATACTTCCTGTGAACCTCGTTTTCCGCATTCAGCGTACCGTCAATAAGTGTGCCGAAAAGACGCATATCACTTTCCCGATCTGCTCGGACCACACCTAAAGCCAGTACCTTGGCATAGTTCATCAAATATTTATGGTCTTGAATCATATAGAACCGGAACTTTTCCCGGGAAAGCGTCCCGCGGACCATTCCTTGAACAAAAGGATGCTGACAGCAGTTCTCCCATATAGGCTGCGCGGCTTGGTACAAGCGCTGGGAAACTTTCATCTCTTGTTCTCCTTTTCTCGCTACAAGAATTACTTCAACATATCGGCAAACGCATTCTCTGTCAAAATAGGGATATTCAGCTCCTGCGCCTTCTTCAGTTTGCTGCCGGCTGCTTCACCGGCCACCACATACGTGGTCCGCTTGGAAACAGAGCCAGCCGCCTTGCCTCCCCGCTCTTCAATAAGAGCCTGGGCGGTTTTCCTGTCAAAACGGGTCAGTGTACCTGTCAATACAAAGGTCATCCCCGCAAACCGTTCGTCTACCAGCTCTGCCGTACTGTCCATATTGACGCCAGCCTCTTTTAAGCGGGAAATCAAATCCCTGGATTGGGGCTGGGCAAGGTACTCCGTAATGCACCGTGCGGTGATGGCTCCCACATCGTTGATCTCTGTCAGCTCTTCTTCAGTAGCTGCCATCAAGGCATCCATAGTTTTAAAATGCATGGAGAGAACCTTGGCGGCTTTCTCGCCCACCTGGCGGATTCCCAGGCCATAAATCAACCGGCTGAGATCATTGGCCTTGGAGTTTTCAATAGCCCGGACAAGGTTTTCCGCGGATTTCAGCTTGATGCCCGCTAGATTGGCATCCAGGACCTTTTCCACCGTTAGGCTGTACAAGTCCGCAACGGTGTGGACCAGATTTTTGTCCACCAGCTGCTGGATCACGGCGGGTCCGCAGCCATCAATGTCCATGGCACCGCGGCTTGCAAAGTGAGTGATGTTCCGCAGCAGCTGGGCCGGGCACTCGGCGCCGGTACAGCGGAGGGCGGCACCATCCTCATCCCGGACCACTGGGGCGCCGCACACAGGGCAGACCTCCGGCAGCATATAAGGCACCGCTCCATCCAGCCGCTTTGTAAAGTCCACCTCCACGATCTCCGGAATGATCTCTCCGGCTTTCTGAACAATGACCGTGTCTCCCACCCGGATGTCCTTTTCCGCGATATAATCCTGGTTGTGAAGGGTGGCGTTGGTGACAGTGGTTCCTGCCAGGCGCACCGGCTCCAGCACCGCCTTAGGGGTCAGCACGCCGGTACGGCCCACCTGTACCACAATATCCAGTACCCGGGAGGGCTTCTTTTCCGGCGGATATTTAAAGGCCACCGCCCACTTGGGGAATTTGGCAGTAGACCCCAATTTCACGCGATCTGTGAGGGAGTTTACCTTTACAACCGCGCCGTCAATATCGAAAGGATAGTCCAGGCGCTCATCATTAATGCGGGCAATCTCTTCTTGCAGGGCAGCTGCCCCATGAAGAGTCTTGTGGGGAATGACCTTGAACCGCTGGGTACGGAGATACTCCAGTGTCTCAGCGTGGGACAAAAACGACTTTCCCTCCGCCAGCTGCAAATTAAACACTTGGATGTCCAGCCGCCGCTCGGCGCAGATCTTCGGGTCCAGCTGCCGCAAAGAGCCTGCGGCGGCGTTGCGGGGATTGGCCATCAAAGGTTTGCCCTGCAGCTCCCGCATGGCATTGATCTCCTCAAATACTGACCGGGCCATGTAGACCTCACCCCGGACAATTAGACGGGGCAGCTTGTCCGGCAGGGACATGGGGATAGAACGGATCGTCCGCAGATTCTCCGTCACATCCTCCCCTACCCGGCCATCCCCCCGTGTGGCGCCCCGGACGAACACACCGTTCCGATACTCCAGAGCCACGGACAAACCATCCACCTTGGGTTCCACGGAATACTCCACCATTCCCCCCAGGCCCTCATCCATGCGCTCACAGAATTCCGCTACCTCCTCGGCACTAAACACATCCTGGAGGCTTTCCAACGGAACCTCATGGGTGTACGGCTGAAAGCCCTCCAACGTCTGTCCACCGATACGCTGAGTCGGAGAATCCGGCGTCACCTCCTCCGGGTGCTGGGCTTCCAGCTCTTCCAATTCCCGGTTCAGCATGTCATATTCGTAATCGCTCATTGTGGGTGCATCCAGTACGTAATAACGGTAGCCATTTTCGTTCAAGATGTCCCTCAGTTGCTTGATTCTCTCACGGTAGTCCATGGTTCCTCCTCAGTTTCCGTTCAAGATATAATCTTTTAAGTCCTCCTCATAGGTCTCTGGGGTAGTGCTGAAATAAGTATAAGTGTCGGGCACAGCGCCCACGATCACTGTTTCCGCCACAGTAAAAGAATTGGAGACTTTTGTAGCAGTCGTAAATCCCGGTAGCAGCACACTGACGTACACATCCACGTTCAGCATGATCTGATGGCGGGTCTGGTTGATGCCGGCGGATGTAAAGGCGTTTTCAAACCGGGCCTCCGAAGTACCAAGAGATTCCATCCGCACTGTAATACGGGGCCCACGTCCTGCCAGAAGGGCTGACCCGGTAAGGGTGCCGATGGGAATGGACAGCTCCCGGGCAGATACTTGCCCTACCCTGGTCAATATCGTGTCAAGTATTTCTGATTGCAGATGGTTGAAAGCAGCCATATTGCTACGGACGGCTGTAACTTTTCCCTGGCTGTCCTTCTCCAGTGTTACCAGACCGTCATACTGAATCTCCCCGTTTTCAATGGCCTCATACACCGCCTCACTGACGATACGGGTAACAGCGCTGGACACCCGGGCAGTGGCCAAGTTCTCCAGCAGCGGCCGCATTTGGGCCGAGATATACAAACCCATAGCCAGCACACCGGCAGCCGTCAATAGTGCCATGGCTCGCAAGGCCTGCCGGCGATTCCACCGACGGCGATAGTAAAAGAAACCCGGACCCATGACACCACCTCCTCTCCGCATCTTATGCGAGCAGGAGCCTGACCTAGTCGCTCTGTTAGGTCAGCCGATTCACAATGGCCTTAAAGGCCTTGCCCCGCTCCATAAAATTGGCAAAGCGGTCAAAGGACGTACTGGCGGGAGACAAGATGACCACATCCCCCTCCACAGCCCGACTGTCGGCTATGGACACAGCTTCTTGATAATCCTCCACATCCAAAATCTCCAGGCCATGATAATTCTTCGCCTGCTCCACAGACCGACGGATCACGCCAGCTGTGGCACCGCACAGCAGCAGCAGCTTCACGTGATCATTCACCACCGGGCCCAGGGCATCGTAAGGAATTCCCTTGTCCTTTCCGCCGGCGATGAGGATTACCTTCCCCGGGAAGGAATTCAGCCCTGCAATGGTGCGACTGGGGCTGGAAGCAATGGAGTCATTGTACCACCGGACACCGTTCCGGGTACGGATGAGCTCAATGCGGTGCTCCACGCCGCCGAACTCTCTGGCAAATTCCCGGATAGTCTTGTCAGATACCAGTCCATCCACCGCAGCGATAGCTGCCAAATAATTCTCTACATTGTGGACACCCGGGAGTTTAATATCAGACACCTGCATCACTTCCCGTTCTTGCCCACCACTTCTGGCGATAATGGCATTGTCACGCAGAAATACGCCATCCTCCAGCTCCCGTTGACGGGAAAACAGACGAGCCCGGCCCACAGCGTGCTCCGCCTCCTCCGCTGTGTAAGCATTGTCAGCATTAAACACTGCAATGTCATTTTCGGTCTGATGTGTAAAGATATTTTCCTTTGCACTGATATACTCCTGGAAGTCCTTGTGAACATCCAGATGGTTAGGGGCCAGATTCGTAATCACCGCGATGTGGGGGCTTTTGGTCATGGTCATCAGCTGGAAACTGGACAGCTCCAGAACAGCAATGTCCTTAGGGGACATGGACCCGGTCTCTGCCAACAGAGGATGACCAATGTTGCCGCCCAGGTGAACAGTCCTTCCAGCCCGCTTTAAAAGCTCGGCAATGATGGTAGTCGTCGTCGTTTTACCATCGCTTCCAGTGACAGCAATCTTGGGACAAGGGCAAACCTCACAAAAGACTTCCATCTCCGAGGTCAGCACACTGCCCCGCTCCACAGCAGCGGTAAGCTCCGGCAAATCCGGCCGCATGCCCGGTGTACGGAAGATCACATCCTCCGTTAGATTCTTCAGATAGTCTTCTCCCAGCCGCAGATGGCAGCCTCGTCCCTCTAACTCATCACCAATAGCTCCTAAAGCCTCCCGGCTCTTTTTGTCGCATGCTGTTACAGTCACTCCCCGGTCCAGCAGCAATTGGATCAGTGGCCGATTGGAAACACCGATGCCGATAACCGCCACTGTCTTATCCCGTAATGAATGTAAATATTCCTCAAAATCCATGGAGAACGCTCCTTATCTCCACCGCCGCAAGGCGGTTTTTTCACACAGGGGAATTATACCGCAAACGGGGCAAAATTACAACTTCGGATTGCCTTTTCGGAATTGACAATCCACCTCCCTTCCTGTACAATAAATGCCGCGAGGAAAACAGACGGTCGCGTGGCCAAGCCGAAAGGCCGGTCATGAGGAAAGTCCGGGCTCCACAGGGCAAGGATAACGGGTAACGCCCGCCCAGAGCGATCTGAGGAAAAGTGCAACAGAGATATACCGCTGGCAGCGCTTTGCGCCGCCAGTAAGGGTGGAAAGGCGAGGTAAGAGCTCACCCGTCACATGGGAACATGGCGACGCTGTAAACTCTATCCGGAGCAACACCGTGGTGCGGAAGCAACAGGCCTGCCCGGCCGCTTCCAGGAGGTGGCTTGAGCGTACTGGCAACAGTGCGTCGAGATAGATGGCCGTCAAATACAGAACCCGGCTTACAGTTTTGCTCGCATATGATATGGCCCCTCCCGCGGAACACGCGGGAGGGGCTTCATTATCGTTTTCACTGATAGCGATATTGAGCCGCGCTGTACTGGTCGATACAGCGCAGAAACAGCTCCCGGCTCCGGAACTCCAACAGTTCCCAGCCTTTCTCCTCATGGAAGGACACGACCCGGCTCCGGGTATCTATCCAGATGCGCCACCGGGAAGGCTCTTGATACTCTTTTTTCATGGCGTCACTGCTCCCAGATGCACACCAGCTTGTCCCGGACCTCCTGGGGCACCGTATCCGGCCAGACGGACACCAGCTCTCCATCCACCATGTCGTAGACGGTGTAGGACTTCTCTTGCCAGCGGGTGCGGACCACCACCTCGTTCTGCCCGTCGCCGTCCCAGTCACAGATGGCGGCGTTCCGGCAATCCTTCACCAGGAGAATGGTTTCTTTGATCTCATCGGGATAGGGAGAGCCGCCGTCCTGCACCTCGTCCAGCATGCCCTTGTTCACGGGAACTTCCGTGACCCAGAAGCGAGCATCGCAGAGGAAGCCTTTGCCCCGTGGCTCGCTATATGGGTCGGGGTAGTAGTTCTCCGTGGTGAAAAACACCTCGGGATACCCGAACAGCGGCGCGCAGTCGGCCTCGAAGGTCACGTCCATTAGGCCCCCCAGGTGAACTCCGTCCGGCTCACACTCCGTCACCACGCCCCGCCGGGTCCAGCGGTTCCACCGGAAGGACATTCGGAAGCTGTTCTCTTCTCCCCATTCATTGGCCAGCTGGATGGCCTCAAAATCCACGCCGTCGCCGCAACGAAGCTTCAGCAGATGGTCCTTGCGCCCAGGCTCCTCCATGTAGAGATAGTTCACGCCGTCCATGGTCTCCTTCAGCTTCAAGATGTTTCCGCCGTCCTCCCGGACGGAACGAAACGACACGGCGTATAAAACCACCAGCCCCGTCATCGCCAGCAGCACCAACACGCCGATCAGCCGGGACCAACCCCGCCGCCGCTCCTGTTTTACACTGTCTCGGGAAATATCCAGCAAGACTTTCACAGGCTCCTCTCCTTCCTCTTGCCGCCGGCAGGCCATCAGTTCCTCTACGCCCAGCCCCAGGGCCGCCGCCAGAGGCTCTAACAACGTTACGTCCGGGTAGCTGAGACCGGTATCACATACTTAAAGATATTGGTGTCATTCAATCAATTTTGCCGATGAAGCGGTAGAAGATTTCTACCTCCTGTTCCCGGCTTCCGTCCTCGTTCTTGACCGCCTCATGGACAAGGATTTTTTCAATCAGCGTGTTCAAGAGTTCAGCGGTGAGTTCCGTGGGATTGACGCACTCTTTCATCAAGGCAATCCATTTTTCTGCGTCTGCGGCACTCTGGCTTTCAGCGGCAATAGCAGATTGAAGCTGTTCAATCTTTTCTTCCAGTTCCGCCTGTTCGCTTTGGTACTTCCCGGACAGCATATTGAAGTTGTATTCTGTGATACGCCCCGCCGCCCAGTCCTCATACATCCGGGCAAACAGGGTATCGACCTCGGCTTTCCGCTTCTCCGCTTTTTTCAGTTCAGCAGCCTGTTTTTTTCTTGCGGCGGCCTGTCCTTTGTCATTGGCGTTCAGCAGCCGTTTCAAAAGCTGTTCTTCATCGTGCTGTACCAGCGCCGACCAGTATTGCAGACGGGAGAGGACATAGGCGTAAAGCACATCATAGCGGATGTAGTGCATGGAGCATTGGCGTGTGCCTTGCCCGTTCTTGCTACAATGGTAGTAGCCATAGGGCTTGCTGTTCTGTCTATTCTCCCCGTAGGCCAGCGACCAGCCGCAGTCCGCACACTTTATCAGCCCCGCAAAAATCTGTGTCGTGCCATTCTTGCGCTCCCTCCGGCGGCTTGCGATCTGCTCCTGTACCTGCCGGAAAACCTGTTCGCTGATAATCGGCTCCTGCGTGTTCTCCACCCGCACCCATTCGCTTTGGGGCTTGCGTATCCTCCGCTTGTTCTTAAAGGAAATATTGGTCTCCCGGTAGTGGATGGTATGGCCGATGTAGGTTTCATCTTTCATAATGCTTTTGACCTGCGCTATCGTCCATGCGTAGCCTTTTTCCTCTGGTGCGCCAGCATAGATATTGGCGAAAGTCCCGTCACGCTGGAAGTTGATAAATCCCGGCGTCGGTACTTTTTCCGCAATCAATATCCTTGTAATGCTGGCCGCCCCTTTGCCGTGAATAGCAAGGTCAAAAATCTTCTCCACGATCCAGCGGGTTTCCTCGTCGATTATCAGCTTGTTCTTGATTTCCGGGTGCTTCTTGTACCCGAGGGGAGCATAGGCGCTGATACGCTGTCCGGCGGCAAACTTTGCCTTGAAAGCAGTTTTTACCTTGCGGCTGGTGTCCTTTGCGAACCATTCGTTGAACAGGTTTTTGAATGGCACAAAATCGGACAGTCCCTTTTCTGTGTCCTCATTCTCCGCAACGGCGATGTACCGCACCCGTTTTTCCGGGAACAGAAATTCCAGATAGTAGTCCATCATCACATGCTCCCGCCCGAAACGGGACAGGTCTTTGGTGACAATGCAGTTTACTTTTCCGGCTTCCACATCGTCCATCATGCGCTGGAAACTCGGACGCTCGAAGTTTGTCCCACTCCACCCATCGTCCACATATTCCCCGACCACATGAAGCCCCTGCTCCCTTGCGTACTGTTGCAGGATTGTCCGCTGCGTTTCAATGCTTACGCTGTCACCATAGCTTTCATCGTCACGGCTTAACCGCATATAAAGAGCCGTGTTGTAAATGGTAGTATTGTAAGGTTGTTTCACCGTAAAAATCCTCCTTCTAAAGAAACAACCCACGCTTACAATACTTTTGCTCTATGGCAATTATATCATATGCTTCCGGCCTGTCCTGCTGGCGCTCTCCCCACGCTCCAAGTCAGGATATTTCTCCACCATATAGGCGTGAAAATCGTCCTGCCACTTCGTCAGGTTTGCCCGGTTGCCGATAATCTCCTTTGCACACAGGCGGTTGTCCTTTGTCAGCGGAACAAAGGTCAAATGCAGGTGGGGCGTTTTCTCGTCCATGTGTACCACCGCCGACACGATATTTTCCCGTCCTACCCGGCCAATGAGGAAGTCCGCCGCCCTCTGGAAAAACGCCTGTATCTCCTTTGGGGATTTCCCCTTGAAAAACTCCGGGCTGGCAGTTACCAGCGTATCGACAAACCGTGTGCTGTCCTTGCGGGTTCGGCACCCGGCCTGCTCAATCCGGCTCTGAATGAAGTGGTAATAGCGTCCCTCCGGCTTGACGATATGGAAGTTGTATTTGCTCCGGCTTGTGTCAATGTCGGGATTGCTGGCATACTGTTCTTTCTGTCTTTCGTGATGGGCTTCCAGCGGCCTTGCCGGGTTGCCCTTGTGCTTCTCAAACCGTAAAATTGCGTGTTGTGCCATTCTGCTCCTTTCCCCATTCCTTTCCTATCCGGGGTTTTCCACAGGGAAAATCCCGCAGAAAATAGCTCGGATAGGATTGGAATGGATAGAATATAAATCAGTCTTTTTATCTTTGTATTTCTATATACCGTCCGGTTTTCGTACGTCTCAGGAGTGATTTCCGTACTTCATGGGTACGGTTTTCAGTCCTCCGGTGTACCAGAACGGGATTTCTTAAAGTCGGTGTTTGGAACCGCTTCATAGGATTTTGGGAAAATGCGGTTGGGTTTTCCACAGCCCTGCTTCTGGATCTCCACCAGTCCGGCGTATTGCAGTTCCCGCAGGGTATTCACCGCTTTCTGCCGCCCACAATGGAGCAGTGTGACCACTTCACAGATAGGGTAATACAGGAAAATCCGTCCGCAGTCATCCGCCCACCCATTCTTGCGGGATAACTCTGTCCGGCGCAGGATAAAGGCGTACAGAACCTTTGCCTCGTTGGACAGGGGCTTGAATGTGGGGGCTTCAAAGAGAAAATTCGGGAGCCGGGTGAAGCTGAACGCCTTTTCCGGCTGGTGGATATAGATGGTATTTGTCATAGTTCGTTTTGTGGACGGTTAGAAGCCCGTTTTCCGGGGCGGGCGATACTTTATACCACCTGCCCCGGTTTGGGGCTTGCAAAGCCTGATAAATCAAGGCTTTTTTCGCTCCTAACTGTCCACAGCAGACCTCCTTTTCCGTTCACTTTCTGTTTTCTGCCGCCTGTGAACTCTGGCGGCACAGCCGGGGCAGTATTTTGCCCGGTTGGATTTGGGGACGAACACACCGCCGCAGACCGCACAGCGTTTCAAGTCCTTATCCCGGAAAATTTCCGCTTCCAGCGTCCCGTCCAGCGGCAAGACCGCCCAGCGGAACCACTTACAGCAGACCGAGAAAGAAATCGTCTGCGGGCAGGTGCAGGTGTCCCCATCGTCAAGGGCAATGCAGTTGCCGTCCTCACAGCAACAGCACTCCCGGCGTATCAGGGCGCTTGCCCGTTTCCGCTGCGCCGGGGTCATGCGGTAAAGGGAACCGTCCGGCCTGCATTCCAGCGGCGGCAAGTCTTTGTAGGGATTATTTTTCATGCGTTCCCTCCGTTTTGCTTTCCGCTGCCGTTCTCCCCGAAAAGGCTTCCTGCCCCATTCCTGCGGCGTGTTCCGGCGTTGGCACGCTCACCATAACTTCGGGACAACTTGTCCCAAAGTGACCTCTGGACAAAGTGTCCAGAAGTCGGCTCCTTGCGGTGCTTCCCCAGCCGGGGGTATTCCTTTTCGGACGGTCATTCGGTTTTCAAGGTGCTGTCCATCGATGAACTAACCTAAGTCTACACCGAAATGACCGCCCGTCCCGTATATCCGAAAGGTGGGAAATCTGCCTGAAAATCCCCCCATTTCCACGCTCTCGGAATTGTGGTAGAATGGAAGAAACTGAACAGTAAATTTGAAGTTGTGGAGGTAACACATATGCTGTTCATTTCCCCGGAAGAAAGAGGAAAGGGGCTCGGAAAGCGCCTGCTCCAATATGGGATTAAAACCTATGCCGTAGAGCGGGTGGCTGTGAATGAGCAAAACCCACAGGCCAAGGGCTTTTATGAACACATGGGCTTTCAGGTTTATAAAAGGACAGACCTTGACGAACAGGGCAATCCTTATCCGCTTTTATACATGAGCCTTAACATCTAAATCGGATTTTACGAAATCTCATATCCCGCAGAGAAGCAAAAACAGAAAGTACCCTGCCTTATACTCATTATCATCATTGCCCTTTTCCTTGACTTGCTTGTGTCTTTGTGATACACTAACATACATAAAATTAGAGGTGAGGTGGAAAGATGATTAACTTTTCTTGCAAATAAATTGGAATATACAGTGATACTGTGTTTTACAGTACCATTGTACCCATTGCAAGAAAGTTAAAAGTCTATTCACTCGATATATCGTAGGCGTATCACTCTTGATAGGGGTGGTACTATTATGCTGTGACGAGCTGCAAGAATTGACTTTCTTGCAGCTCTTATTTTATGTTCTTTATCCCCGGAATAAAGGAGGAATGCGATATGTCGATGATCCGAGTCGAGAACCTTACCTTTGCCTATCCATCCAGCTATGATAACATTTTTGAAAATGTCAATTTTCAAATTGATACAGATTGGAAACTTGGGTTCATTGGTAGAAATGGCAGAGGTAAAACAACTTTTCTAAATCTTCTGCTTGGAAAGTACGAATACCATGGGAAAATACAAGCCTCTGTGCAATTTGATTACTTTCCATACCCTGTTAGCAATAAAAACAGATTAACTGCGGACATTCTCTCGGAAGTCTGCCCGCTGGCGGAAGAATGGGAGCTGTTGAGAGAACTATCCTATCTGGAAGTCCGTGATGATGTGCTTTGGAGACCATTTTTTACGCTTTCCAATGGGGAGCAGACCAAGGTGCTGCTTGCCACCCTCTTTCTGAATGATGGACACTTTTTACTGATTGATGAACCGACAAACCATTTGGATATGGAAGCCAGAGAAACCGTTTCAGCATACCTGAAACGGAAAAAGGGATTCATTTTAGTCTCTCATGATCGCTGTTTTTTAGATGGCTGTGTTGACCATATCCTGTCGATCAATCGGTCAAACATCGAAGTGCAAAGCGGAAATTTTTCTACTTGGTTTACCAACTTCCAGCGTCAACAAGAATTTGAACTCGCTCAAAATGTGAAGCTGAAAAAAAGCATTGATAATATGCAAAAGGCAGCTAAAAGAACTTCTGTCTGGTCAGACCGAATTGAAGCGTCAAAATATGGGAACGGCCCGGTTGATCGAGGGTATATTGGTCACAAATCTGCCAAAATGATGAAACGCTCAAAGGCTATCGAAGTGCGGCAGCAACGTGCAATCGAGGAAAAGTCCGGCCTTCTCAAAAATTTGGAAACCGTAGAAGATTTGAAAATCGCTCCGCTTCTCTATTTTTCAGATACCTTAGTGACTTTCTCTGATGTTGTACCGATTTTTGACGGCAAAAATGTCTGCCAGCCAATCTCGTTTACAGTAAAACAGGGAGAACGCATTGCCCTTTATGGAAAAAATGGTTCTGGGAAAACGAGCCTTCTAAAGCTACTGGTTGGGCAACAAATAGAACATCGTGGGACAGTTGCAATAGGTTCTGGCATGATATTGTCCTATGTACCTCAAGATACTTCTATGCTGAACGGTTCGTTATCAGAGTTTGCGGAAGCCAATCGTGTTGATGAAAGTTTGTTTAAGGCAATCTTACGGAAAATGGATTTTTCACGAATACAGTTTGAAAAGAAAATGGAAGATTTTTCGGCGGGACAAAAGAAAAAAGTGTTGATAGCAAAAAGCCTTTGTGAACAAGCGCATCTGTATGTGTGGGATGAACCTCTTAACTATATTGACATCTATTCTCGAATGCAAATTGAAAATCTGATTAGAGAATTTTCTCCTACCATGATCTTCGTAGAACATGATCTTGCTTTTAGAAATAACATGGCGACCAAAAGCATTCGTCTGGCTACCGAATAGCAAAGCCAGCCGAGCCAGTCAACGGTCAAGATGAACGGCGCATTTCATGCGCCGCCGTTGACAGCCCCGCCCGTCTTTGCAAAAGGTAATCAAGGCGGGAAAGCCACAAAATGGCTTCCCGCCCATTTCAATTTTGCAAGGGAGAACGCTCCCAAATTAAAAAAAGTGCGGCCAAGCACTTTGAGGGATTGGCCGCCTTGTCTGCCCGTTCAGCGGGACGGAGGGCGGCGGTCAAGGCCGGGTATAAAACCGTTCATTTCAGCCTTGACGGTTGCCCGCTGTCCTGCTACTTTTCCGGGAGTGTGGCCACAGCTTCGGGAGATTTTGTCCACAAGTCGGAGCGTAGGACGAGGGACGGGGCTTTCATATACCTGCCGCCGTTCTCTGAAACCAGCCCGATTTTTTGTTCATTCCCATTCACAAAAATTCAGCCTGTTTTCCTGCCGGAGCAAACGGGGCGCAAAAAGCACCGCACCCCGTTTCCCCCGTCAGCCACGCCAGCAGGTATAACACACTACACTTTGCTTCGCAAAGTCGTGTGCCAAATGGGGGCTTTGCCCCCTTTGGAAACCCCCACAAGAAAAGGCGGTACGCTACCCCTCCACGGGGCGCATACCGCCTTTTCTTGTTATCCAGCCCTCCGGCTGTATCGGTTGAGCAAAAGTCAGCATGGGATTGGTGTGGTATCTTTAATTATGTGAAACTCCCCGCTCCCACTTGCTGACGGCCTTATCCGTGATGTGCAAACGCTCCGCTAGGTCCTTCTGGGTCATGTCCAGGGCTTTGCGGTTCTCCGCGATAAAGATTCCCAACCGTTCTTTATTCATGTAATTCACCTCACATTCAAGATACCCACTTCCCTGGAAAAAGGCAACCGACCAGTAGTAGAGTACTTCTTTTTCGTATAATTGCACAAAATGTAAGTTTTGTGCAATTATACGAAATAAGAAAAGGACGGCTTAAGCCGTCCTTTTCTTATTTCGTTTAGTCGTTATCCCAGTTGTGCCAGACATTCTGGACATCATCGCTGTCCTCCAACATGTCGATGAGCTTGTTCATATTCTTCACATCACCCTCATCGGACAAGGTAATGTAATTCTGAGGCACCATCTCAATGTCGGCGTTAACAAAGCTGTATCCCTTCTCTTCCAGAGCCTTTACCACATCGTTAAAGGCATCGGGATCACAGGTAATCTCCAGGGCAGGACCGTCAGCCTCAAAATCGGCAGCACCGGACTCCAGCGCATCCATCATAACAGTGTCCTCGTCCAACTCGCCATCCTCATTGTCAATGACGATAACACCTTTCTTATCAAAAGACCAGCTGACGCAGCCCTGCGCACCCAGGTTGCCGTTGCACTTGTCAAAAGCGTGCCGGACCTCAGGCGCAGTGCGCTGACGGTTGTCGGTCAAAGCCTCCACAATGACAGCCACGCCGCCGGGGCCATAGCCCTCGTAAGTAACAGCCTCGAAGTTCTCGGTGCTGCCGGCACCCAGCGCCTTGTCAATGGTGCGCTTAATGTTCTCGTTAGGCATATTCACAGCCTTAGCCTTGGCAATGACAGTGGCCAGACGGGAGTTGTTATTGGGATCGCCGGAACCACCGCCTTCCTTGACGGCCACAATGATCTCTTTCGCAATCTTGGTAAATGCGGCGGATCGCTTTGCATCCTGCGCACCCTTGGTTTTCTGAATATTATGCCATTTGGAATGTCCAGACATGATAGTTACTCTCCTTCAACATAGTACTGAATCACTTCCCGGTGGGAAGCGGATTTGGTAACAGCCAGTTCCGGGAACTGGTCCGTTAAATACGCAATGACTTTTTCACAGACGGGATCCTCCGTTGGAAAGTGGCCTGCATCAATGAGGTTGATACCTTTCCCTGCCGCGTCCAAGAACTGGTGGTAGCTGAGGTCAGCAGTGACATACGTATCACAACTGGCTCGAATGGCATCGTCCTCAAACTCCCCGCAGGCGCCACCGCCAACAGCCACCCGACGCACAGGCTTTCCAGCATCGGCATACCGCAGGCCATTGCAGCCCAAGGCATGGCACACGAAGCGAACGTAATCCGCCAAGGCTACGCTTTCCGGGTATTCGCCCACACGGCCCAATCCGTTTTCACACAGGGGCCCAGGGTCTACCAGCTCCAGCCGCTGGGCCAAAGCATCGTTCACCCCTCCCCACGCAATGTCCAAGTTCGTGTGCATGCAGATAGCAGAAACATTGTTCCGCAGCAGCTTCAAAAGCAGATGCCCTTGAAAGGTATCGTCCCGGATGTTCTGCACCGGCGTCCAGCGGCAGTTCATAATGGGGTGATGGGCCACGATCAATTGGCAGCCAGAGGCGATGGCCTCGTCCGCCACACCTTCCGTGATGTCCAGTGCCACCAGCACCCGCTCCACGGTCTGGTCCGGGTCCCCCAGGAGGTGTCCCACATTGTCCCACTCCATGGCGGCCTCTCCGGGGGCCAACTCAAAGAGGGCCTGTTCAATTTCCCGCACAGTTGGCATGACGCCACTCCTCTCTCATGTTCATCAGCTGGGTGAGGATGTCCCGCAGACCATCCGCCTTCTCCCGGTCCATCGGGCTGGACGAGCGGTTCAGCCCGGCCACGGCGCTCTGGAAGCGCAGGATCGCCTGTATGAGATACCGATCTCCCAGAGGATCGTGCAGCATCTTTACACCGCCATACAATTCCCCTTCTGTCAGCTTCATCTCGCCAGCGGTGACCTCCATAACAGGCAGGTAGCTGCCCCGCTCGCAGGTCAATGCTTCCCGCAGGATCACGTAACCGTTCTCCGCCAAAAAGCGCCGCAGCACCGCGTCCCGGCTCATGGGCTGGAGCAATAGCGTGTGGGCGCCGTCCTTCGTCCAAGGAGCGGCCGCCAAGATGGCAGCGATATTCTCTCCGCCCATACCGGCAATAATGACAGTGTCTGCCTCCTCGGGTTCAATACCACTCAAGCCATCGCACAAACGGCAGTCCACACCGTCTGTACCGTGACGACGACAGTTCTCCCTGGCTCGCTGGATAGGACCTTTGCGAAGGTCACTGGCAATGGCAGAGCTCACGCGCCCATGGAGCACCAACCACACAGGCAGGTAGGCGTGATCCGTGCCAACATCAGCGACCTTTGAACCGGGGCGCACCCAGTCTGCCAAAAGACGCAGCCTGGGGGAAAGCTCCATTTCTCGTTTTGCCATAGGTTCCTCCGGCAATCGTTGTAAGGACGCATACGGGCTCGCCCCGTATGCGTCCTGCCAGGTGTTTACTGAGCCTTATTGGCTTCCTCGTTCACCAGGGCCAGCAGCTTGTCACAGTCCACGCCATGGACCATGCAGGCCTCCTCCACGGTCTCGCCCCGGGAAGAGGGGCAACCCAGGCAGTGCATGCCAATAGACAGGAAAATGGGTGCGGTGTGAGGAGCAATGTCAAGAATATCACCGATAATGGTGTCTTTGGTAATCGTAATCATGGGAATATTCCTCCAATCAAAAATTCAGCATGGGTATTATACTCTATTCTCTTCACGAATTCAATAGAAAATGCGCGAAATCTTGCTTTTTCGCTGACATGGAGATTCGCCAAGCATTTGGCACATGAAGTTCAGATAACGCCTCCAAATACACGAATTAGGTATGAAAAAGAACACCTGTCCATATGGGCAGGTGTTCTTTTCTGATCGCAATTATAAAAACCGAAGACCGGCTTGTTATCTCTGCTGATCGCGCATCTTGGCGAAGCACTCGCTGCAATAAACGGGACGGTCAGACTTGGGCTCGAAAGGAACCTTCGCCTCGCCGCCGCAAGCAGCGCAAACAGCGGTGAAGTACTCGCGGGGGCCGCGGGCGGCGTTCTTGCGAGCATCACGGCAGGCCTTGCAGCGCTGGGGCTCGTTCTGGAAGCCGCGCTCAGCATAGAACTCCTGCTCACCAGCGGTGAACACGAACTCCTGGCCGCACTCTTTGCACACTAAAGTCTTGTCTTCGTACATGATTTTACCCTCTCTTTGAAAAGAAAAATATATTGCGTTCAGCTCTCGCTGAATTCGCCGGAAAGAAGTTGCTGTGCCACCTTACGGCGGATTCTTTGCACAGCGTTGTCCACGGACTTTGGGGGCTTGCCTACCGTCTCGGCAATTTCCCTGCATGAAAGACCGTCCAAATAGTACCCCAAAATCTTCGCTTCAAATTCGGACAACTGTTTCCGGACACCAGCCAGGAGAGCCGCGGTGCGTTCCCGTTCGATTAAAAAAGTCTCGGGGTTGCCCTGCGCCAAATCGCCGGAGCCAGAGGTGTAGGAATTGCTATCAAAGAAGGGTGTATCCAGAGGAACCGACTGGTTGAGCGGAAGATGCTTATCCCGCGCAGCGGCGCGGAGTACGGAATACAGTCGGCTTCGTATGCAGATCTCTGCGAAGGTCCGAAAAGAAGCTGCCTTACCGGCATCATATTCCCGGACTGCTTTGATGAGGCCCACCATTCCCTCCTGCGTCAAGTCCTCACTGTCACCGCCGATTAGGAAAAAAGGACGGGCACAGGTACGAACCAGCCGGTTATAGCGTGAAACCAAAATCTCTTCCGCCTCCCGGCTGCCTTGAGCAGCCAGCTGGCAAAGGTCTTCGTCACTTCGCGTCTCCATCTGTTGGAATGGTTGATCTTTAACCTTGAACATATGTTATTATACCCGTCTATCCCATAAAATGTCAAGCAAATTATCAAAAATTCCGTTTAGAAGCCTTAGATTTTTAGTGATTTTATAAAATCCGCCAGACGATCAGCAACCTCTTGGGCAGTTTCCTCCGTCTTTGCCTCTACCATAACCCGGATGAGGGCTTCGGTGCCGGAGGCGCGGACCAGCACCCGGCCGCTTCCACCCAAGGCCTTTTCCTCCTCCCGCACAGCGTCTGCCAAAACTTGGGAGGCCATGATTTTCTCCTTCACACCTCCGCTGTGGGGCACCTCCACGTTCACCAGCACCTGGGGATACACGGCACAGCAGGAAGCCAGTTCACTAGCCTTTTTGCCGGAAATGGAAAGCACCTGCAAAAACTGCAGAGCTGTCACTTCCCCATCACCGGTGGTCTCCAGTTCCGTGAAAATGGTATGGCCAGACTGCTCACCGCCGATACGGTAATCACACTCCAGCATCTTCTCCAATACATTACGGTCACCAACAGCGGTACAGACCAAGTTCAGTCCTGCGTTGCGGCAAAATTCATGAAGTCCTAGATTGCTCATCACGGTGGCCACGATGGTGTTTCCGTTGAGCTTGCCGCGGCGCTTCATATCCGCAGCGCACACAGCCATGACCTTGTCTCCATCAATAGTAGCGCCGGTTTCGTCCACCAACAAGCAGCGGTCTGCATCACCGTCAAAGGCCACGCCGATGTCATATCCGCCTTTCACAACAGCATCTGCAAGACTTTCCAAATGGGTGGAACCGCAGCGGTTGTTGATATTGACACCGTCCGGGTCTCGATGGATGAAATCCGTACTGGCCTTAAACCGGCCGAACAGTTCCGGCGCTGTGGCGCTGGCGGCACCGTTGGCGCAGTCCACCAGGATTCGCATACCAGCCAAGTCAGATTCAATGGTAGATGCCACAAAGTCAATATACTCCCGCTTCAGCTGCCGCATCCCGTGGTGGCGGCGGCCGATCTCTCCCCGCGTGCGGAGCTTCATGGGTGCATCAGAGAGGATACGCTCCTCAATGCGGGCCTCCACTGCGTCAGAGAGCTTGTAGCCCTGGCTGCTGAAAACCTTGATGCCATTGTGTTCATAAGGATTATGGCTGGCCGAAATAACGATGCCCGCGTCCGCCTGTTCCCTAATGGTCAAGTATGCCACCGCAGGAGTAGGGATGGTACCCACGGGCTTCACATCACCTCCCACGGAGCAGATACCTGCCATGAGAGCGGATTCCAGCATGTCTGAGGAAACACGGGTGTCCTTACCGATAAGGACCTCGGGGCGGCTTCCCTTGTCTTCCATGAGGACCGTAGCTACCGCCTGGCCTACCCGATAGGCAAGATCCGCAGTCAGATTCTCACCCACGACACCGCGGATGCCGTCTGTACCAAATAATTTACCCATAAATAATGGTTCCCTTCTAATTGTATGAGTTTATATGAATTGTAATTTTGTATCATAACTTGCGATCCGAACTTGCGATTTGACACTATGCAAGAATACGTGTCAAAGCATCAGCTGCTCCATCTCCCCCTCTGGCATTGCGCCGCCAGGGATTGGTTTATGCAAATGTTGATACGCCTTTTGCGTCACACACCGGCCACGAGGTGTCCGAGTCAAGAATCCCAACTGCATGAGGTACGGCTCATATACATCCTCTAACGTAACGGACTCTTCACCAATGGTGGCCGCCAGGGTTTCCAACCCCACAGGACCGCCGTTATAGTTATCGATGATGGCTCCCAGCATCCGCCGGTCCACCGGGTCCAATCCCAGATAATCAATTTCCAGTGCACACAGGGCTTGATCCGCCACATCTTTTGTGATGACGCCGTCAGCTTTAACTTGTGCGAAATCCCGCACTCGGCGCAGCATCCGGTTGGCGATGCGGGGTGTTCCCCGGCTGCGGCGGGCGATTTCATAGGCTCCCTCGGGCACGATATCAACGCTCAAAATACCAGCGGACCGGGTCACGATCTTCGCAAGCTCTTCCGGGGTATACAGTTCCAGACGCAGCGTCACGCCGAAGCGGTCCCGCAAAGGTGCGGACAGCTGCCCTGCCCGAGTGGTGGCTCCGATGAGTGTGAATTTCGGCAGGTCCAGCCGGATGGAATTGGCCGATGGTCCTTTACCTACAATAATATCCAGAGCATAGTCCTCCATCGCAGGATAAAGGATTTCTTCTACGGAGCGGTTCAAACGGTGAATCTCATCCACAAAAAGAATATCGCCCTCATTCAGATTTGTCAGCAGCGCCGCCAAATCTCCAGGTTTTTCAATGGCCGGACCAGAAGTGATACGGATACCGGCTCCCATCTCCTGGGCAATGATACCGGCGAGGGTCGTCTTGCCCAGGCCCGGAGGGCCATGAAGCAACACATGGTCTAGCGCCTCCTCCCGCTTGCGGGCAGCTTCGATAAACACGGCCAGATTTTCTTTTGCCTTTTCCTGGCCAATGTACTCCTTCAGCGTCTTGGGACGCAGAGAACCCTCCTGGGCATCCTCTTGAAGGAACGTCTTTGCCACGATAGGCTCCTCGTAAATATCGTTTCCAAAGTCAATGCTCAAATCGTCACTTCCTTTGCTCTCCAGATCCGCTTTTCTTATCGGAAGCAGTTAATGCTGGAGAAGCCCAGCAGGTACACTGCCAGCAGCAGCACTACGAAAAGCACCACATTCTTCAGCTGACGCTTTTTCTCCTCCTCTGTCAAGCTACCAGTTTGACGCTTTTTCTGCCGCAGTGCCTGGTACCGCAGGCCAAACAAAGCAGCGGGCAGCGCCAGAGCGGCAGCACACAATGCCAAGATAAACCCCATAATTGTTTTGCTCATTTTATTTCACCATCTTTTTCAAGCTCTGGCGGATGATCTCCTCCAGAGGCAGATTTTCTACATCAATTCCCTTCAAAGCGGCAGCAGTCTCTTGACTGGTATACCCCAGCACCGCCAGAGCGGCAGCAGCCTCTGTAGCCTTATTGGTCAGAGCTGCCGGGATTGCGGCACCCTTGGGACCGGAGAAATCCAACCCGCCGGTAGCACTCTCCTTGGCCATCTTATCTTTCAGCTCCAGAATGATGCGCTGGGCAATCTTCTTGCCGATGCCCGGCGCGGCAGTAAGGGTCTTTTCGTCCCCGGTGATGACCGCCATGGCTAACGTGTCCGGCGTGGCCACAGACAAGATGGCCAGAGCCGCCTTCGGTCCCACGCCGGAAACACCAATGAGCAGCTTGAAGCTGTTCAGCTCCGCCTGTGTGGCAAAGCCGTACAGCTCAAATACGCCCTCCCCCACATTCAAATATGTATAGAGCTTGCCACGCTGGCCCTTTTTCAAAGCCGCCAGCGTAGTGTTAGTAGTTTTACAGGCATACCCCACACCTCCGCAGTCCACAACAGCCAGATACGGTAGGATCTCCGCCACAGTGCCGTCTAGATAATAAAACATAGTGTCCTCCTCAAATGGTCTCCCTTACATCTCCAGTCTTGGGAAGCCGTGAAGTAAAACTCCTTGCATGGCACAGGGCCAGAGCTAATGCATCCGCTGCGTCGTCCGGGCGGGGAACGGTTTTCAGTTGCAGAAGCCGTTTCGTCATATCCATGACCTGACGCTTTTCCGCTTTTCCATATCCGGTGACCGCCAACTTTACCTGGCCAGGGGTGTACTCGTACAAAGGGATGCCGCACTTCTCAGCGGAATACAACAAAACCCCCCGTCCATGGGCTACGGCGATGCCTGTCGTGATATTGGTATTAAAAAACAACTCTTCAATGGAGATAACATCCGGCTTCAACTGGCTGATGAGATCCTCCATGTCTGTACCAATCTGATACAACCGTTTGGAAAGAGGAAGCCCTGCCGGAGTAGTAATAGCGCCGTAAGTAACCATCTTCATTTGTGCTCTCTCCGCTTCCACCAGTCCGAATCCAATAGTGGCATAGCCGGGATCAATCCCTAAGATGCGCATGGCGCTCCCCTTTCCAGTTTATATACTAAGTCAGTATAGCAAATTTACGGCTGTGGTGCAACAGATAGTTTTGCTGCCCTATCTTCAACCAGAATAGCCGGCGGAGGTCCTCCTCCGCCGGCTGGGCGTTCAGTCTTGATTCTGTGCCAGAAGCCAGGCAATAAACTCCCGCACCGCCCCGCTCCCACCATTGTGGGTACACACATAGTCCACAGACGCCTTCACTTCCTCCACCGCATCCGCCGGGCAAGCCGTCATACCACAGAAATAGATACAATCTAAGTCATTCAAGTCATCGCCAATATAGGCGATTTCCTTAGACTTTACCCCATATTTCTCTCCAATAGCTTTCAGACAGGTCAGCTTGTCTCTCACGCCTTGATGCAGTTCCGTGATAGAAAGCTCCTTGGCCCGTTCCTCTACGATAGCCGACCGGCGACCGGTGATGATGACAGACACGATCTCCGCTGCGGGCAGCAAATGGGCAATAGCGTAGCCATCCTTCACATCAAAAGCCTTCATCAGCTCCCCCTGGGCACCTATGTAGATGTGTCCGTCCGTCAGCGTGCCATCCACGTCCATGACAAATAGTTTAATCATTTTGAAGTCCCTCATTATTTATCACTTTTTTGAGTAGCTTTGTATGCATAAAAATTTTTGATAATGCCACTATAAATATGAGTGTAATTAATGTCAACGTGAAGGAAACTCCCCATGCCAGAGGAATATTCCGTACAAGCGGAATCAGATAATACACCTCAGTAGAAAATGACCGCGCAAAATAATTAAATCCCATAAAAAGCAATGTGGATTGTCCCAAAAAGATGAATAAGCGGTTTGTTTTTAAGCACATTTTAGCGATTATAAAAACAATATTGCTCAGCCCAATTGCCCCAATTCCGAATATCCATAAATTCCCATATTTATTCCCATTCATTCCCACATTAACGCCATTTTCGATAATTTTCTTCAATAAAACCACCGTGGCAGCCATACAGCTGCACATTAGCCACTTAAAAGCCTTATTATGCAAAGGATCATTCATCCACCGAATCTGCTGCTTACCAAGCCACAAAAAGACAACAGCCATAAAAGCAGAGCAAATGTTCCACGGAAGTCGGGGAAGCCTCAATTCCGCCCAAAAAGAACTAATACCGACACATAACAAGATTATCATGAACTGTCCTTTGCTGCTTCTTATTTTTCCGATAAATAAGAAGAAAACCTTTGCGACAAAAAGGCAGGGAAGAAACCAAATCGGTGAACAGTTCGGCATCCAATCCATGCTTGCGTAACAGTAGAAAATACCACACAAATATTTTGCAAGCAGTTTAGTTGACAGCTTTTTCTGAAGCAGCAGCCAGAAACTATGCAAAGAAAGATTAGTAAAAGCCAATATAAAATATGTAGCAAGATATCTTTTTGCAAAATGTTTGATGCCATTTAGAAGATTATCAGATGGGTCTCTATATGTCATGCCTGATAACAGAAAGAACAGGGGCATATGAAACGAATAAATCAAGCCATACAGCCACGTAGGAATTCCATAGGTATGTCCTAAAACTACCAATAGAATCCCTATACCTTTTGCACTGTCAATCCAAGAAATTCGATTGTCTGTTTTTCCCATATTGTTCACATTTTGCTGCACAAGCTCATGCCTCGTACAGGGATCTGGTCAAGAATCGAACCGGGACGGTGGCCCGTAGCCGCTGCACATACGTGCGGAAATACGCGTTCCGCTGGCGGGCCTGCTCCTCTGTGACGGGGTGGCGCATGGTCTTGTCATAGTAGTTCTTATTGATGTCCACGGAGAAGCCGTCAAAGCCCGCCAGCAGCAGCTCCGACGCGCCGCAAGCAGTCATGAGCTTCAACGCCACAATGCCGGAGGAATCCTGCACCCCCTCCTCCATGGTAACCCACTTTTCGTAATCGAGCACTAGAACGTTTTCCGTGGGCTTGTCACAGACGCCGGTGGTGGCGATGATGCGTTTCCCGCTTTTCAGCGCCTTGCAGAAGGCATCCGCCCGGGTGGTCAGCACATAATCTGTGTCAAACCGGTCGAAACTGTTCAAGGAAACACTGACGGTGCCGGGGTCCGTCAAAGCCTCGCGGATAGCCTCCGCTCCCTCCTCCAAGCGCTTGCCCGGAGCCAGCAGCAGCACCCGCTTTCCCCGGATGACCTCCGTCAGATGTCGGACGGCGGGGTCGTCGTCCTGGTGGCGGCGGGCATTGTAAGAAAGGTACAACTGCTCGGCATAGTCCCTGTCGAAGGATATCTTTTTCTCCTCGGCGATAAGGCTTAACAGCTCTGCCACCTGCTCCACCGGCAGCATGTGTTTTTTGTAGAAGTGTCCGGCATAGCTAGGAGTGCAGTGGTTGATGGATGAGAGGTAATACTCGATGGAGTAGCCCCAGTAATGCTCCGCCCGGATGGTGTTCAAAACCTGGTCAATGACCTCCAGCAGCGGCGCAATGCGGTAGTGCTTGCCGTAATAGAGGTTCAAGTGCTCCAAGAACAGCTCCGTATTCAAATTGCCGGCGCCCTTCCCCATGCCCAGAACGGAGCTGTCGATAATCATATTTCTGCCGCTGAAAAATTGCAGCAGCGTGACGGCATTGGAGTAGGACAGCTGCAGATTATTATGGGAATGGAAGCCCATGGTCATCTTAGTCTTTAGGTTGTGGTCCACCAGATGCACGATGCGGTTCAGATCGTTCATCCGCATCTCGCCGAAGCTATCCACCACGTAAAAGGCGGTGGCGTCCGCCAGCTCCGTGTTCACGGTGTCCAGCAGCTCCAGCAGCTCAGCGTCGGTGTAGCGCATGATGGTCATGGGCTGGATGTACAGCTGGTATCCCTTTTCCAGCACCTTGCGGGCCAGGGGGACCATGTTCAGCCGGTCCTTTTTGTGGAAGGCAATCCGCAATCCGTCAATACCGGTGCCGTCATACGGAGCCAAAGTGTTCGGGTCGAATTTGCCGTAGTCGAACATGGCAACATAGGTGGTGCCGGGCTTTTTGGCCTTTAGGAAGTGCTGCTTAATGACCTGCTCATCGCAAAACTGCGTCCGCTCCTGGGCAGAGCCCTTCTTTTCGTCCAGATATCCCAGCTCGATAATATCCACTTGAGACTTTTCCAGGCCTTCCAATATCTGGTCCATGTAGGCCTGTCCGAAATTGAAATCGATGACGCATCCTCCGTCCCGCAGGGTGACATCCAGCACTTTGATGGAATTCATCTGCTCCCCTCCTCACAGGTCCAGGCCCACCATGGCCTCCGCCAGGCGAAAATCCTCCGGATTGTTGATGTCCACCGCCTCCTTGAAAGATACCTCCTTCACGAAGGGCTTTTTGCCGATGCGGCGGCGGTACCGGGCGAAGACCTCTTTCGTAAACACGTAGACACCGGAGGTCTCCCGGTAGATGGGCTCCAAGTCCTGGCTGCGGGGAACGTTGGCGGCGTCGAAGTTTAGGGGCTCCCCGTCCTTCCAGAGGAAGTCCTGGATTTTGACGGCGCAGAAAGCGGAGTCGTACGCCCCGCCCTGGACCGCGCGGATGCACTCCGCCATGGTCTCCCCGGTGATGAAGGGCGCAGTGGCGTGGACATAGACGTAAATGTCCGCCTCCACCGCGCTGGAAAAGGCCGCGAAGATCTGGGTGAAGTTAGAAGTGGGCAGGTCCAGCTCCGCCGGGCGCTTCAAAAATTTGACGCCCTCCGGCAGGTATGGGCAGACGGCCTCGTCGCTGCAATATACGTAGATCTCATCCGCCAGGCCCGTTTTCCGTAGGGTCACCAGCTCATGCTGGAGCAAGGGCTTGTCCCCCAGGAGCATGGTGTTCTTGCCGGGCAGGCGTTCGTTGCTTAGTTTAATGGGCATGATTGCAATCGTTTTCACATGAACTACCTCACTTGATGAATGGTACGAGAAAGATTACCGTCTTCTCTTGTTTATTTGGCCCAATACAAAATAGTATACCTCTCGTGCGCAATGCCACAGTTTTACAGGACTGTTGAGCAGGCGGTACTTGATAAACGCAGCCCTTCGGCCACCGCGTCCCCTCTCGTACTCCCACCAATATGCATCCGCCCAGTTGGCTCCCTTGTAATTCCAGGGTTTCATGGAACCGGTGAAATGGATGATCTTCGCCGTATCCCGCAGCTCCGTCATTTTCTCCTTGTTCAAAACATTGAATCCGAATGTTTCGTTGTCATAAATGGACGCATCTATGTATTTGGCTTTGTTCTCAAACAAAAGATTCAGTACATCCTGGTCCAGCGCGTCCAGATGCTCCCGGTGGGTTTCAATACACTGGAAAACATCCTCGACTGTAAAATCCCGCCGGATCGCATGGAAATCAAATAAAACAACTCCTGCGTTAAAATAGCGGTGTTCCTCGCTCAGCCCCAAACGCTGGTGGTTTTTTTTGGTGTCTTCCGCGCAAACGACCGCATACTTTCCGTCAAAGCTCTGGGTATACAATTCGGTGATGTTTCCTTTTACCACCATATCCGCATCCAGCCAAAGGGCCCGCTCCACACGCTTCGGCAAAATTTCAAACGCAATCAGCCGATAATACGTCTCCTCCGACCACCATTTAAGGGTCGGAACGCCTGCGAAGCGTTCCCGTTCGATTGGGACGATGACCAGTTCTCCGTGGCATTTCCGGCTTACAAACTCCTGAAAATCATCCAACTTGGTTTTGGAGATCGAGCTTTGCAGCAAATATACTGTCAGGTATTCCTTTTGCTGGCAAGCCAAGGAATAGAGCATGGTCTTTGCCGGCTCTATGTACTTTTCATTAATTGCAATGATAATATTCATATCTCTTTCCTTTTTTGCCCAGTCAGTATTTATTCGCAAAACGCTCGTTCCACAATTTCTAAAAAATTAGAATAGTATGCCTCTCTGCTGAATTTTTGAGCCTGCTTTTGACCTGCTTTTCCCATTTTTTTGCACAAATCAGGGTTTTCAGCAAGTTGGATGATTGCCTCCGCTATATGTTCCGGAAGCTGAGGATCGATCGGGATTTGTATGGATGTTCCCTGTCCAGCATACTCAGGCATCCCACCGGATTTTGTAATGATCAGCGGAAGGCCTGCCGCCATCCCTTCTATGGCTACGATCCCAGCTCCCTCCTGCCAAATCGACGGAATGACCTGAGCATCCGCAAGTGCATAATATGCGGGCAGTTCCGAATTCGGGATATATCCCAAGGGGATCACATTTTGGGCTTCGTTGGCTTTTTTCATCATTTCTCTGGAAAAATCCGTTAGATTGCCATTTGAAAACGCCTCGCTGCCAATTAACAAAAGCTTTATATTTTTTTCTGCATGTGAATCTATCAGATCAAACGCTTGCAGAAGCTCCTTTATGCCCTTTTCCGGAATCAATCTGCCGCAGAAAATCACTAAAAAATCAGCATCTTTAATTCCCAAGCTTTTTCTTAAAATTGCTCGCTCTGTTTCTGTCATCGTATGACGAAATCGATCGACATCAATGCAATTATATAAAACTTCATTTTTGCCGGGAATTGTCCGATCTACTACCCAATGATTTCTCACATATTCGCTTATGGATATTGAATTGTTGATGATTTTTCGAGAAACTAAATATTCATCTCGCACCGTATGAATATGATTATAAAATTTATCTCTCCCGACGATCGAATTAAATACCATCAGCGGAGCATCCACTCCGAAACCATGCAACTCATTTACAACAAAATCAACATGCTGCATCCTTGCAATCAAGGCACATTGAAACGAATACAAATCCATCCTGTTGTGTGGGCGGCGAAGCAGTTTTTCTGCGATGTGGTTATGGAATATTTTTAACCATACGCAGTATAGCACCCACATTAACTTAAATCTCTTTTCATAACCAATGACCAATCCATTCTGGTTCAAATACTTCACGTCAGAATTACGATATTTGATCTTTGCAGCACGTTCATCATACTTTGAAACCACAATAAATGTCGCTCGGTTTTCAATTTCATTGACGTCAAGAAGATGGGTGATCAGCTGTTCGACCGCTCCGCCACAAACAGCTGGAATCGGGAATACCGTCGGGGGCAGTAGCATAATGACTCTCTTTTTCTCAGTATTCATTTACATTTTCCCCCTCGTGATATAGCGTAAGCTGTATTTTGCGTTTTTATTTCATTAAAGCGCCGCAATAATACACCTATTTAAGGGCCTCTTTTGACCTTGTATTGCTTTATTTACGTACTTTTTTCTTTCCTTCTCGATGCAGAAAATTCAAAGTCCCATGTATGAATCCAAGGACACCTGCTTCTTTCAGTTCCTTTAAACCAGCCTTAAAAAGCCAATATGCCTGCATCCTACGAGGATATAAAATATCATATACGGAAAGGAGCTGTGCTTTTGAAAGATTGATATAGGAATTGTTTTGAGATTTCATCTCTTGCATCTGCTCTTTAATAGTTTCCGCTATATCCGGCGATTGCAATTCATTTTTTGCTTTCCAATAAAAGCCTGCTGCTGTTGTCATGTACCTGGAACAAAATCGCTTTCTCAGACTTTGATAGCCAATACTTTTAAAAAAATTGACTATCTCTTCAATTGCCCACAGACAATCCAGCTGTTTGATTTGAAAATCTTTTTTGGTGGTTCCTAGAGGGTTAAACCTGTAAAAATACAGTGGCGCATCTACATCAGAAACCCTCTTTGCTTCCACTAACCAGCGGCAAACGACCGCGTTATCCTCATAGATTCGTCCTTCTGTAAATGGAATTTTTTGAACGATTTCTTTTCGAATGATTTTTCCCCATACAACCCAGGCCCGATGCCCGCCCAGCTCGTAAAGCTGCTCTAATTTTTCTTCGTTCAATTCTGCGGATAAAATTTTTCCTTCTTTGCTTTCCTTGAACCAATCTGGAACATATAGTGACTCTACTGCAGAACACATCGCGATATCGGCATGTCCTTCAATCATTGCTCGGTACAGCAATTCAAGCATCTGGGGATGGACCAAATCATCACTGTCCACGTAACAGACCCATTCTCCTTTTGCCTGAGTTACAGCATTATTACGCGCAACAGACTGCCCTTTATTCTCCTGATGTATCACCCGTACTCGATTATCGCGCCGCATATAATCATCACAAATTGCTCCACAAGCATCTTGAGAGCCATCATCTACTAAAATCAGTTCAAAGTCCGTATAGGTTTGGGCAAGAATGCTATCTATGCAGTCGCAGAGAAATGCTTCGGTATTATACACTGGTACAATTACGCTAATCATCCCCCTCCCCCTTTCTGAACAGCACACATAGCTTCTTCTTTATCACTTTCACAATCCAATAGAAATGCATCACCCCGGGAAAGGCCATCTCGTAAATCCATTTATTCTTTCCAAAGGGGTATATTTCTTTGCTTTCAACCAGCGCACTACGCAGTTTTTGCCTCAAAGCATATAAAAGTCGGCTCTTTTCTCTATTGTCCATGGTAAATTGCTCTAATTCTTGAATACAGTGAGTCAACTCAAGTACAAACCATTTTTCAACCACTCTATAAGCATCCCAATAACCATGCTTTTGAAAGAATTTTTTCTGTTCCTCCTTTGCCTCAACAGAATCCAAGCGTTTTGGAGTCCACGGTGATTTCATAATACCATTTTTGTTCTGAAAATAATAATAAAGAGGGGCCGGAACAACCACAACCGTGCTCCATCTGAACAGGATCTGATATGTGATAAATTCATCCTCGTGAATTTTTCCGACTGGGTACCGAATTTTCTCAAAACTCTTCTTGCGATATAGCTTTCCCCAAGCCACAGTAGCATTGATATTGTGTTCAGAAAAAAATGCTTCCGGAGTCCAAACAGCTACCGCAAAATCTTCCTTCTTGATTAACGGTTCCTCTCCCTCGGTTTCTGCATATCCGCAAATGCTAATGGAAACTTGATGCTCCAGTGCCGCATCTAGCAAGCGTTTCAGATATTCCGGATGGACCCAGTCATCACTGTCGATAAAACTGAGCCATTGGCTGTCGCTGTTAGCAAAGGCCCAGTCTATTCCTGCGTTCCGTGCAGCGGAAAGGCCGCCGTTTTCCTGGTGAATGACATGAATCCGCCTATCTCTTTCAGCGTATTCATCACAAATTACCGGACAGCCATCCGGGCTTCCATCATCCACCAGGATCAACTCAAAATCGGCAAAAGTCTGCCCCAAAATACTGTCCACACATTTCCGAAGATAGGGCTCCGCCTTATAGACAGGGACGATAACGCTGATCATTGCCACGTTTTATTCCCCTCACTGTCAATCTTTTTCTCAATAACTTTGGGTGATGGCATGCGAATGTACCCCCAGTACTTCGGTCGCCAAAGCAATTTTTCGCTCTTTTTTACATTTGCAATATCAAAACACAGCCCATCAACACAGTCCAAATCTTGATTTCCACCCAGCTCACTCCGGCTAAAAAATGTATATATCATTTGATAGCTAGCTTCCGCCAATTGCGAAATATCTAGTTCAAGCAGAAACGAACCATGCTCGCCCGCTTTTCCGCTATAGCACTCATATAAAACATAGGTTGCTATTGCTGTTCTATCCATGCTCCATATTTCAACTCTAAGCCCTGCGTTTACTACATCTTTCAAATTTTCCCACTCTAATTTCAGATGTATTCTCTCTG
This sequence comes from Dysosmobacter sp. Sow4_B12, assembly GCF_052116665.1. Lineage (NCBI taxonomy): Bacteria > Bacillati > Bacillota > Clostridia > Eubacteriales > Oscillospiraceae > Dysosmobacter > Dysosmobacter sp. Sow4_B12. The sequence goes on from NZ_JBQKKR010000001.1 coordinate 293,639, forward strand.
TTTGCTCGAAAGCGATCGTATCCTTTCCGACATACTCCGCAGATAATAATTTAATATAAGGATCTTTTAACCAATCTGCACGTACTACTTCTGAAAAATCAATACGTGTATTCTTGCTTTTTGTTTCTTGCATATAACGAGAGATCGCTTCCTCCACATCTCCCTCGAACACTACCTTGCCCTTGTCCAGCACGATGCAGCGGTCGCACAGCTGGCGGATGGTGTTCATGTTGTGGCTGACGTACAGGACTGTGCGGCCCTCCTTTTTGGCGGCGTCTCGCATTTTGTCCAGGCACTTCTTCTGGAAGGCCATGTCGCCCACCGCCAAAACCTCATCCATGATCATGATCTCACTGTCCAGGTGGGCAGCCACAGAGAAGGCCAGCTTCACGTACATGCCGCTGGAGTACCGCTTCACCGGGGTGTCGATGAACTCCCGCACCTCGGAAAAGTCGATGATGTCCTCCATCTTGGCGTCGATCTCCGCCTTGGTCATGCCCAGGATGGTGCCGTTCATGTAAATATTCTCCCGGCCGGTCATCTCGCCGTTGAAGCCAGTGCCCACCTCCAGCATGGAGGCAATGCGGCCGTAGATGTCGATCTCCCCCTCCGTAGGGGCGGTGACGCGGCTGAGGAGCTTGAGCATGGTGCTCTTGCCGGCGCCGTTGCCGCCGATGATGCCCAGGGCCTCCCCCTTGTACACCGTCAGGTCGATGCCGTTGAGGGCCATGAAGGTCTGGCCCACCAGTCGCTGGTCCGTGCCGATCTTCGTGTTGGGGTCCTCCCGGCCCCGGACCCGGGCCCACCAGCTTTGCAGGTCCCCCTGGAGGGTGCCGCCGCCGATCTGGCCCAGCTTATACATCTTTTTCACGCCGGAGAGCCGGATGGCTACCTCCCGCTGCTCGGTCTTGTTGTCCATGCTCCCCGCCTCCTTACACCGTGTCCATGAAGGTCTTTTCCACCCGGTTGAAGATCATGACGCCGATGACCACCACCGCCGCTGTGACGGCCCAGGACAGAGCCAGATACCCGGGCATAATGGTACCCTGTCCCAGAACGGCGTAGCGAAATACCTCCACAGGCGCCGTGACGGGGTTGACCATCAAAACCGTTCGCATCCACCCCGCCCCCAGCTGGGACATAGGATAGACGATGGGCGTGGCGTACATCCACAGCTGCACACCAAATGTCACCAAAATAGCCAGGTCCCGGTATTTCGTGGTGAGGCTGGAGATGATGATGCCGCAGCCAAGGCCCAGCAGCCCCAGGTGCACCAGTACCAGCAGGACCAGCGGCCAGGCCTCCCAATGGGGATGCACCGCGCCCACGGCAACAAAGTAGGCCAGGAACACTACCACCAACAGCATCTGTACGAAAAACTGGATAATAGAGGCCAGCACATTGGACACAGGGATGGTCAGCCGGGGAAAATAGACCTTGCCGAAGACTCCCGCGTTGGCGGTAAAAGTGCTGGCGTTTTTCGTCACGCAGCTGGAAAAGAAGATCCAGATGGCGTTACTGCACAGGTAAAACAAAATGGTCGGGACGCCGTCGGTACCGATGCCCGCAATACCGCCGAACACGAAGGCGTAAATGATACTGCTGATCAGCGGATTCAAGAAGATCCACGCAGGGCCTAATACCGTTTGCTTGTAGGTCAGCACGAAGGTACGTCGGGTGAACAGGGCGATCAGGTCCCGGTACTGCCAGACCTCTTTTAGGTTTAGGTCAAACCAGCGGTGTCTGGCCGAAATGTGGGTGTGATAGGTAGGCTTTGTTGCTTGAGCCATTGGCAAATCCCTCACTTTGTAAATAAGGCGTCAAAATCCACACGGGGGAACACTTCCAGCTTGCCGCCTCGGGTGGCATTGTAAATGGCCACCTTTCCGCCCGCGGCGGCGCAGTACGCTTTCGCGTCCAGGTAGGCCCTGGTGTTATTGCCCATGTCATGGACGACGATGTCCTTAATGTCGGCGTCATAGCCTTCGCAGAAATAGTCCTTCGCGTTGGGGTCTACCACCACATTGCCGTTGATGTCGATGGTGCGCTGGTAATTGTGGTCCACCCCTAGCAGGTAGAGCTCCGAAAAGCCCATGTAAGATGCCAGCTGCATGCAGGTGAAGGTCACTGTACCGCGGCAGTCCAGTTGATGGGCAGCATCTGTGGAAAAGCTGAAGGGATACCGTTCCTCCTCCCGGTAGTTCAAGTGGAAATAATCAGCCGCCTCAATGCGGACATTGTGATACCAGTTCAGCTCGATGGGGATGAACTTCGCCTTTGCCGGGATGGCGTTGATCTCCGCCTGCTGGCCTCCGGCGATGAGTTCATCCTCGCAGACGTAAAAGGTAGGCCGCCACCGGGTCTGGTCAAACAGCTTGTAGATGCGGTTCATGGCGAAGGTGACCTCTCCCCGGTCCTGGAGCAGGTCCAGATCTTCCGCCCGCAGGCTGGGGCCGTTGGCCACGATGAAGCACCGCCGGCCGGCGTATGCGTTTTCATACGCCGCTATTCTCTTTCCGTATCTAGTTTTTTCAAAGTGCTTTTGCTGCCAGGGCTGGACAAAGCGCGCTTGTACACTGGGAGCAAAGCGGTCTACTGCCTTCATTTAACTTACCTCTCCGCTGTATTTTTGATTTTGCAGATTCGGAATGTGAACAAGGAATGGCGCATGATTATTTATCAATTGTATCAAAATCATCAATATGATCAGCTCAATGAAAATTGCACATATCGACGCGGCTCGAAACGAGAGCACTTGTGTCAATTTCATGGCTCCCACAATCATCCAGGCGATCTCAATAGATATATCCATATGTAACGCCAGAACGATCAGAGAATTACGTCCCCAGTAACACAAAGCTATTCGCAGGGTATGAAAGCCGATGCATATTTTTTTGCTGAGCAGCAGGACAAATATGCTCCCGGATAAGGCGTTCACATAGTAGAGCACCGGGTTACCAATTCTTGAAAATACCATAGAAACCCAAATATTTGCATGATAGAGCATGAGCGACAAGACGAGTGCGGCAATCATGACGATCCACTCAACATTTGCGTTCAGCTTTTGGAGCAGTGCATATACAAAACGCCCGATCTCAACAAAAGAGATCGCAAGTAAAATGCGGCCGGCAATGATCGCGGCATACCGCGCACAGCTATTCGCCAAAGACGCTGAGCAAGCAGCATAAGACATTGCACAGCCGCCTGCCACAGCACCAACCAGCAAGTATCTGCGATATTCCGGTTTGCAGGTCTTGCATATCACGGAAGCAAAAAACATCACCGGCAAAAACCAAAGCGCATGATAGCCATAGGTCGTCAGCAGACGTACGATCACTTCTGCAACTGGTTCCTCTAAGGCGGCATGAAATACAGTTTTGAACCCAAGCAGCCAAGCGACTATGATAACGCTAAATGTACAATATGGATACAGCAAACTCCTTGCGCCGGATGCTATTGCCTGTCTGGCAGAGGCTGTGCTCTGCTTATGCGCAAAAAGGTATCCTGTCATGATAAAAAACAGCGGCATGTGAAAGGAAAAGGCCCAATGGCGTATACTATCCGCATTCTGCAAATGATGCGCAACAACGACTAGCAATATTCCGATTCCTTTTGCACAATCGATCTCATCCAACCGTTTATGATCTCCCAATGCTCTTTCACATTGACGCATAAACCAAATCGTCTCCCTCTACCTGTTCTTTTTCTTCAGATGCTCCTCTGCCTTTTTGATTGCCAGACGAATTCCACCCTCATCCATGGTCTTACGAAATTGATATACCAATTCGCCGTTCCGCTCACCAAAAAGCTTCGTATATCTATGGTATTTCCGAAGCTCCTCTTTTTCCTTCTCTGTCAGCCAGGAAGCGTGATAATGATGAATCGAATAGGACTTGTCTGTGATGTCACTTTTTCCACTGGTAAAATTTTGTGGGCAAAAATATTCTGCGGGGAAAACTGTGAAGTCCTCTATCCGGCTGATTTCTCCCTGCGGAAATACAAAGCCTTTATTTCTGAGATGCTCTGTTACAATCACCGGATTTGGCAAAAGATTCTGTGTCCCGTCTGCGCTGGTAAAATGCAAGGTACGGTAATAGTCGCAGAGTTCTTTCAAAACCGGTGACCCTTTCTCCGCGCCAAAGCCCGAGCCAAATCCAATGCAATTGGAATCTGCTTCCAATCCGACATATCCGCTGTATTCAAGCAGATCATCCAATGGCCGCAGTAATTCCACGTCCGTATCCATATAAATTCCGCCATGGCGGTACACAATATCCATTCTTGCGAAATCAGGAACAAAGCCCCATCTGCGGGCGTCATAGGCCTCTTTCATATATGGAATTTGCGTGACATCGTAATTATCCTCATTCCATTCAATGATCTCGTACTGAGGACAATACTTCCGCCAGCTCTCTATGCACCGCTGATCTCTTTCGGGTATTTCTCCCTTGCCAAACCAGCAGTAATGGATCACTTTGGGAATACTCATTTATCTTTTCCCCTCTTTAACAGTGTTTTTTTGCACCGGCTTCCATATTGCCGCAATTGATAGAGGATCACATCGGAAATCAATTTCACTTCGTCTGTGCCGATCAAACTGGCGACTTCACTTACATTCATTTCTTTTCGCCAATGCAAGTAGCATTCGACATCATAATATCTTTGGACAGCTTTCGGAAATTTTCCAGCTTTCCTGGACTGCCTTAAATAGTAGCCGAAACCCATTGGGTTTTTGTAATACAAGCCAAGGCCTTGGTGGGTCAACCCGTCTTCCAAGTACGCACAGACATATATGACTTCATTAAAGTATCTCAATACATACCCATCCAAAGCCATCCGGTCCCACACAGCAGCTTCTGTAACAAATTTTTCGCCGTCAAATTCAGGAAACGGATATTGCCTGAGCACTTCCGTATAAAAAACTTCCGCCTTATCTCCGCTGATTCCATTCCTGTCTCTATCAAGCGTTGAGCAGTCTAAAATTTCACCGGAAAAAGTCGTACCAAAAATCTGGTGTGCATTTTTTCCTTTACACCCAGCTACACCGGCAAATTTTTCTTTGCTATCCTGGGGCAGTGTCCGGCATATGCGAATGATGGTTTCTATGGAAGTATCCGTCAAATAATCGTCTGAATCAACAATGAAAAAGAACTTTCCCCGGGCTAGTGGCAGTGCCATATTGATTGCCCGATGCTTTCCGCCATTTTCCTTTTTATAAAATCGGATGGGGAATGGATTATTTTGCGTGCACCACTCCTCTACAAGAGCTTCTGTATCGTCCGTAGAGCCATCATCTATGACCAGCCATTCAAAATCAAACGATGTCTGACGCTTCAATGACTCATATAATTGCGGCAATGTATATGCCCGATCATACGTTGGTGTAAAAACAGTAATTTCCATTTTTTACCTCATCAGCAGGTTCTGATCCACAATAAACGCTTTAAAGCATATATTGTAAATAAAAGCGGTATTGCAGATGATATTTATTCCTGGTACATATCGATTTTTTTTGCCGGAATACCTGCGATTTTGCTTCCAGGCTCCGCGAAGGAATGATTCACTAAAGAATTGGCCCCAATCACCGTATTGTCCGCGATTTGAATATCACCGATCAACACCGCCCCGTAGCCGATGTCCACATTGCTTCCCAAACGCGGAACCGCGCCACGATAGCCTTTGTTTCCAATGCAGTTTCCTCCGTGAAGACTGCAGTTCTCCCCTGCCCGAACGGCTGTATTCACGATGATGCTCCCGCCATGGTAAATGCACAAGCCCTTTCCAAAACAGTTGGGACCAATTTCGATGCCCAGTCTGATGCCCAGCAAGTTTTTTCTGCGTTCGTAATAAAGTCCCAGTAAGCCCTTGACCTTATTCCCGCGGGCTGTGTTGATGTAATACTCCTGCTTCCGCAGAAAATACAGATACCGCTTCAGCTCCCGCTGAGGGTAGCAGACAATGGCGGCGGCTATTTTTTCCTTCGCCCCGCTGGGACAGTACCACGCATTGTCCGCAGCGATATATTCCCGCAATTCTTCTTTTGAGGTGATCATCTTTCCTCCATTTACACTCCAATATGGAATAAGTTCCGCAGATGGGCCGTGCCGTGAAATGATATACGGGCCAGTGTCAGCCAGACCCGTTCCTTCAAGCTGCGCGGCTCGGCATCCCGAATCTGCCACCAAACCTGATGTATTTTCGCCAGAGCAAGCTGTTTCTCAGCTCCTTGCATGCATCTCAGCACCTTCTGCTCAGACCAGATGCAGAAAAAACATAAATCGCATTTCGCATCCACCACCATGCTCGGGTAGCGTTCCTGCACATACTGGATGCGCAACATCTTTGCCTCCAGGCTGTCCAGCCGTTTTATGGAATATCCCTCTCCCATGATGCTGCCGCTGCGCTGTGTGTAATGATAGCACGGCATATCAAAAACCGACACCTTTCGGGCATTTCCCACCGCCTGATAGGTCCAAAACACATCTTCGTGGTATTTTCCAACAGGAAATGGAATTTCCTGTATCAATTCTCTTTTATACAGCTTGTACCAAACAGGCTGTTTCAGCCAGGATTCCTCGATGACCGCCCGCATGGCCTCCTCCCGGTCCAGCACGCAGCAGCCGCGCTTTGTTAGCAGCCGGGGCGGCGTTCCGTCCTCCCACACCATCTCCACGCCGCAGGCAGAGATGTCACTGTCATGCTCCGTCAGATTTTCATAGAGCAGCCGGTACATATCCGGGCTGACCCAGTCATCGCTGTCCAAAAAACCGATGTACTCCCCCGCCGCCGCAGCCAGCCCCGCGTTCCGTGCGTCGGACAGGCCGCCGTTTTCCTTGTGAATGACCTTGACGCGGGAATCCTTTTCTGCCCAGGCGTCGCACATGGCGGGACAGTTGTCCGGAGAGCCGTCATCCACCAGGATGATCTCCAAGTTCCGGTAGGTCTGGTTCACAATGGACCGGACACAGCGGTCCATGTATGGCTCCACCTTGTACACGGGAACGATCACACTGATCAGGGGCTGGTTTTCCATGATTACCTCCATCAGGAATAGACGTTCTTTTGCAGGAACCAGCGGTAAACGCCGTAGACCGGCTGATACATGCCGGGAGCGAGGACGGCGAACCGCGCCATCAGCGCCCGCTTTTTCCCCAGGAGCGGAAAGGACGGGGCCTCCTGCCGCAGCAACTCCCGCACCTGCCCAGCGTCCTGCTCATAGCCAGGTCCGGCGGAGATGAGGCTGTGGTACACATTGAGGCAGGTGCTCACATAGGCCCGCTGGGCATCCCGGAGGATATCCTCCTCCGCCGCCCGGCGAATGATATCCTTGACCCGGATCGGGTCGTAGATCTGGTGCTGATTCAGCTTTGCGCGGGAGGCCGAGGCGCCGCGCACCATGTAGTGGTAAGGGCACCAGTCATCAAAAACAGACCGCTTCGCGCCCGCAAACAAGTAATAATTCATCAAAAGGTCTTCGTTGATGCGGATGGACGGGTCCATCCGTTCCGCCAGCCCCAGAAACAGCTCCCGGCGATACAGTTTATTGCAAAGGCCAGGTTCCACCATGGAGCCATCCAGCAGATCCGAAAGCCCCTTACTCCGGTCCTGCTCCACAAGCCTGCCTGTATTATAAAAGCAGTGTACCCTGCCGTCCGGAAAAACCATCCGGTAGCCGCAATGGGAAATGTCCGCATCGTACGCATGTGCGTTATTCAGCAGCCGCTGATACATCTCCGGCTCCACCATATCATCGCCGTCGCAAAAGCCGATCCAGTCGCCATCCGCTTCCTGAATGCCCCGCAGTCTGGCGGAAGTAACGCCGCCGTTCTCCTGGTGGATCACACGGAGATTGCCGTGCTCTGCGGCATACCGGTCCAGGATGGCGCCGGACTCGTCCGGGGAACCGTCATCCACCGCGATGATCTCCATGTTCCCGCAGGTTTGTGCCAAGAGGCTGTCCAGACAGCGGGACAGCTGGGCCGCGACACCATAGACAGGAACGATGACACTGACCAGGTCCGCCATCCTTATCCCTCCCTTTGCAGCTCCTCAAACATTTCCTCCACGGCGCGGACCGTCTCCTGGGTTCCGAAAGCCTGTCCCCGCAGGGCGGCCATCTCCCGGTAGTGAGCCAGCAGCGCCGGGTCATCAAGCAAGCGTTTGATTCCTTCGTACAGCGCAGTCTCTTTGTTTTTCGTAACGAGGCCGTATTCGTTGTGCTCTCCCAATAGTTCCTTCATGCCGGAAACCTCCACGGTGCACACCGGGGTCCCCACAATCAGTGCCTCAGTGGCGGCGGTGGAAAATCCTTCCGCATGGCTGGCGCAGACAAACAGGCTGCACTTGGCCACGTATTTGTAGGGGTTCGTATCATAGCCCAGCAGTGTGACGGCGTCTGACAGGGAATTTTCAGCGATATACCGCTCCAGCTCCTGTTGGAGCGGGCCGATGCCCAGGATATACAGGTGGACCGGATAGCCCTCCTCCCGCAGGCGCTTCATGACCCGCAGCAGCCGGTCATAGCCCTTGGAGGCCTTCAAGGTCCCCACCGCCGCCAAGTGGACCGCGCCGTCCGCCGCCAGGTGGGGTGCCTCCGCCGCCGCTTCCCGCAGAATCTTGTCGGACTCCACCGTGTTGTAAAGCACCCGGCAGGGCTTTTGAAAATCCAGGATGCGGCAAAAATCGTCGTGGACATACCGGGAGACACAGACTGTCTGGTCAAAGCGGTCATAGCAAGCCCTGGCCTCTGCCTCGCTGCGGAAGGAACCTGCCAGCTTTTCCATGGTGTGCTGCTCCACGTGGATCCAGGACACCAGCTTCGTTCCCTGTTCCCGGCAGCCGCTGATGACCCGGGCGGAGGGCCCTTCCAGATAGGACACCTCGATGTCGTACCGCTCCTTGACGCAGAGAGCATGAAGCTGCTCCGACGTCAGCAACTTCATGAGCCTGCTGTTGCCGGGGACCTCTCTGGGAAACACCGCGTGAAAGTGGATATCAGGCGTCAGGAACTGCTCGTTCACACCGCCGCCGAACAGCACTGTCACGGAAATATCAAATTTTGATCGGTCCAGATGGTTGACCAGGTTCACCAGCACCTTTTCAGCGCCGCCCTGGCCAAGGTCGTGGATCAGGAACAATATTTTCGTCATAACCTACCACTGCCTGACTGCCTTCTTGTGAAACTTCATATAAAGGCTTTCGGGGATAATCCCCTTGATGAAATGCTTTAAAAAGTCGATGACCACATAAATGTACATATACCAGGGAAATTGAAACAGCTTGAAGCCCACATAGGTCACGTACACACCGTTCATCCGGGATTTCAGGCTCCGCCGCTTGGTGGCCGCCAGGTCGTCCCGCATTTTATAAAGGGGCTCCGGTAGGTTATATCCCGCGTAGCCTTTGGCGTAGAGCTTGTACCACAGATTCACGTCCTCAAAACGGAGCATCCGCTTGTCCTCTGTGTAGCCCCCCACCGCCAGATACGCCTCACGGCGGATCATGCAGGGTGCGTGACAGTGGACCGGGCTGTGTTTGATGAAATCCTTTTTCACCGGCTTTTCAATGGAATAGCTCCGGCCCCAGTCGCCGTTTTCATCAAAGAAGATCATAGGCGTACTGACGATGGCGTATTCCGGATGCGCGTCCAAAAAGGCCGCTTCTTTTTCCAGACGGGTGGGAAGCGAGAGATCGTCCCCGTCCATGCGGGCCACGTATTCTCCCGTGGCCGCCGCCAGGCAGCGGTTCAGTGTGTGGTTCAGACCCATGTTGCACTCGTTTTGAAGCAGGACGATCTTCTCCGGATACGCCGCCTGATACCGGGCGGCAACGGCATAGGTGTCGTCCAGTGAGCCGTCATCACACAGCACCAGCTGCCAGTCGGTAAATGTCTGGGCCAGGATAGAGTCCACAGCCTCCGGCAGCGTGGGGGCACAGTTGTAAATGCCCATGATGATGGAAACCTTGGCCATGGCAGACAACCTCCTACGCGGCCATACGGGACCGCAGACGATTCATAAGCCCCAGCAGCAGCGCCAAAATCAGGGCCGCCCTGTACCTGCAAAGCAGGAAAAACACTTTCCACTTCAGCGGACATGGAGAAATGTCCAACTGCCGGAAAGCCTGCGCATACAAGGGTTTTTTCAGGATCATACGGAGCCGCTTCGCCTTTTTCCAAATGCTGACCGGGCTGCTGATCTCGTTCAATCCCAGACCGATCATGCCGCAGGCAACCCGGTTCAAAAAGGCCGGTTGGTACTCCTCCGCCCGCCCGGAGCCGTCGATATACTCCTGAAAGATTTGGTACAGCACATCCCACTTCTCCGCCAGGTCGGCTTTGTATTGGGTGGTGATGGATTGGGCGTTGCTCTTGCGGTAGTGGTAGAAGCAGCGGTTGACGTAGCTGACCCGGCAGCCCTCCAGCGCATAGAGGTTGAAGATTGTGTCCTCGGAAGTGCCAACTACCCGCTCGCTGACGATGCGGCCCCTTCGGGCCACATCGGCCCGGTAGAGCTTCATCCAAACCGTTGATAGGTTGTCGATCTTCTCGGGATGGCACAGCTCCCTGCCGAGCAGGCCCACCAAACGGCGGTGGATCTTTGCTTCCGAAGTTGTCTCATCATAGGAAAAATTCGCTTCAAATAGTGGGTTCTCGATGCTTTTGTTTGGATATTCTTTAATATAGGAAAATTGCACACACCCCGCGTCATCTCTCAGTGCAGTTTCCACACAGCATGCCACCGTATCCACATCCAGCCAATCATCACTGTCCACCATCAGCAGGTACTGACCCGATGACGCCACGATTCCCGCTTTTCTCGCAAAGGCGGCTCCCTCGTTGCATTTGTGGACCACTTTCACCCTACTGTCCCGCTGCGCATACCCGTCACACAGGACGGGGCAGCTGTCCGGGGAGCCGTCATCCACCAAAATGATCTCAATCTTTTCATAAGTCTGTCCCAAAAGGCTTTGGACGCATTGGTCCAGATACTCTTCTGTTTTGTAGACCGGAACGATGATGGAAACCAGAGGTTTTTTTTGATTGACGTCCATTGCCTTCCCTCACAGTGAAAAGAATCCCAGTGTAAATGCCTGTCCGTATGCGATGGCCACCTGGTAGTAGTTATACAGCAGGTAAAACCCCACCGTGGCCCAGGTGATCACACGGGCGGAGCGCCGCGTGAAAATATGGGTGATCTCCCAGGGCAGCAGGATGTAATTATAGAGTGAAAAATAGATGGGCAGGCGGCCGATCATGACGGCGCTGGTGAACATAGAAATCACATAGATGCCGGAGGAAATGACGGACATGTTGACCGCGAAATTGATAACCGGGTCATTCTCATGCCGGATATACTGCAGGCCGAACACCGCCAGCAGCGTGGGGATCATATAAACCAGCACCCGCAGCGCATTCGTGCCGGAATCCATGGTCTCATAAAACTCATTCAGCACGGAATCGTATTGGGTGGACTGCATCAAATTCGCAATGATATCATTCAGATAGCCCGCCTTTGCCAGGACTAAGCCCACAAAAATCACGCCGAAGGTAAACAGCCAAGTCCGGCGGTTAAAAGCCTTTCCCTGTACGAAAAACAAACAAGGTATGATAATCAGCACCGACATGTGCAGCGACGCCGCGATGATAAATGGAACAACGATCTTTCGGTACCGCTTATGCACCAGGTCATTAAGGCATCCAAAAGCGATGCACGCCGCCATAAATTGCCGCATTCCGTTGAACATCCACTGGTAATATTCAAAGCCCGCCACAAAGAGGAACATGCTCATCACATACGAGCAGGAGTACTTCCGGTAGACCCAGACAATGATGACGGAGCAAAACAGCGCGTTGAATGTCAGGAACAACCGGTAATTGTTTCCGAATATGAGCTTGAACACGATCTCCCAAAGCACATAGCCCTTGTCACGGGAGGCATCCATGATGTATCCCGGGATCTGGGCCAAGGCCGTCGGGCACGCCTCAAACATGGTTTTATAGGTGCCTGTATCCCCTTCGTGAAAGCCCCGCATCGCGGCGCAGATTGCCACGGGTGCAAAGATCACGATTGCCCAAAGCAATTTGACCCGCCATTCGGTTTTTCCGTTGACCAGTTCCCGCCGCTCTCCGTGCGCAAAATTACACGCCAGAGAAGTAAGGCCGATCCAGATCAAAAATGCCCAGTTGTTTCTCATGTGTTTTCCCTATCCAATGATTTTCAGCCGCCAAACTCCAGCGTTCCCAGCGCCTGGGCCACGACCATTTTCTTGTCAAACTCCCGCTCCATCTTTTTTCGGCCCGCCCGGCCCATGGCCGTCCGCGCCGCCGGCGGCAGCTCCAAGAAGCGCTTCATGGCCCCGTACAGGTCCTCTCCGCTCCCAGCCCGACACAAAAGGCCGGTCACGCCGTCCTCAACCGCTTCCCGGCAGCCGGGAATATCCGTGGTGATGACGGGGCGCCCTGTGGCGGCTGCCTCCAAATTCACGTTACTCATGCCCTCATGGTAGCTGGGCATGACCACGCAGTCCGCGGCAGCGTAAAAAGGCCGCGGGTCCTGCTGGAAGCCGTGGAACACGGCAATTCCCGCCGCTTCCAGCGCCTCCACCTGCTCCTTATATGCGTCCTCAAAAAAACCCACCAGGTCCAGTGTAAAGGCCGCGCCCTCGTCATGGAGGCGCTTGACCGCGTAAAACAGCTCGTCCATACCCTTTTCTTTCATAATTCGGCCCAGATATAAGAAATGGACCGTCTCATTTTTCGGATAAGGGGTATACGGATACTGCTCCAGATTGATGCCAGCACCGGGAAGGACTGTCGCTTTCTCGGCGGAAATGATCCCTCGACGGAAGAATTCCTCCGCATTCGCTTTATTTTCAAAGAAAACAGTCTTTGCCTTTCCCAGCGCCAGCTTATAGAGCACGGTTACAAACTGCGCAAGCCCTTTTCGCTGAAACGCAGTCCCCAGGCCCTGCACATTGGCATAGTATGGAATTCCCGCTATTGCGCAGGCGAGTCCACCATAAATATTGGGCTTGATGGAATATGTAATCACCAAATCGGGTTGTTCATTTCTCAGCAGCCTTTGATATGTATGGAACAGCTTCAAATCCGTGGCAGGGTTGATGCCACGGCGGTCTACATCCGTCTTGATGCATCGAAGTCCCAGTGCCTGGAAATCATCCTCATGCCCTACGAAAGGCATACTCAGTACGACTTCATGTTTTTTCATCAGCTCCTGGATTAGCTCCAAGCGGAAGCGGTAGAGCATATATGAGTGATTGGTAAGAATTAGGACTTCGCTCATTTCCGTGCAGGCTCCTTATCTTCGTGAAGTACTCCGGTACCACCTTCCACAACGCCGTCATGCCGCAAGACTTTGAAAATGGTGCCAAAAAAGCACTTGCAGTCAAAGAGAAAGCTAATATTTTGGACATACTCACCATCCAAGCGGGCTTTTACCGGAATTTCAAGTTCATCCCGCCCGTTGATCTGAGCCCAGCCGGTAAGTCCAGGGCGCACATCGTTGGCACCGCACTTGTCACGCTCTGCGATTAAGTCATCTTGATTCCATAGCGCAGGCCGGGGACCGATAATGCTCATCTTTCCCGTAAGAATGCAGAAAATCTGGGGCAACTCGTCAATGGACAACTTTCGAAACCAGTTTCCGGAGCGGGTGATCCACTTGGCAGGGTCCGTGAGAAGATGTGTGGGCATATTGGCCGGGGCACTGGTATACATCGTCCGGAACTTAGGCATCATGAACAGTTCCTTGTGTGCACCAACCCGCTTCTGCCAGAACAAGACCGGACCAGGGGAATCCAGTTTTACAATAAGGGCAAACACCAACAAGGGAATTGCCAAAACAACTAATCCAATAAGAGATAAAACAATATCCAAAAACCTTTTAAAAAAACGCCGGTACATAATTTATACTCCCCTATAGCAGAGCACTTCTGCTATGTACATTCTTAAATGTTTTAAGGTACACCTACATTCCGAAAATGAAAGTTATGAGCGTAAAAGTTATTATTAATTTTACTCTGCATTTAATGAGAAATCAATATGTGAAAGGCTTTATGAGAAATATAAAATACTATATCACAAGTTAACGAGGATAGATGCTGCTTTTAAAAGGTATATGGCATTGCAACGATAGGAACTGTGGACTTCATTATTACATTATATATCTTTTTAATGGTTCTGGTCAGAAAATTCAATCAGAATATCTCATTGCAAAATTGATCTTTTAATTTTTAAAATGAGGTATACCAAAGAATGTGCAGATTTTACAAACCTCATTGGGGACCCCAGCGCTATCTCCTCAAATAAAATCTGCCTGGACCTTTTGTTGTGGGCTTCTAGGTGATGACACTTTGTAACAGAATTTATCTTTCACTCTATCTTCCGTAGGATATTTTACTTCTTTGTTGATCCAATTTTATACCACCTATCTTCGTCAAATATCCTTTTAGGGTATAGTATTGATAAAATTAGATTCTTTAGAGTGTAGTTGCCATAATACCATTTGGCTACAATATTTCCATAGGTATATAATGAGGTGATATTGTGGCCAAAAGGAATCCAGAACTAACGATGTCGATTGCAAAGCGTATTGCCGCAAGGCGCATCGAATTGAAATTAACGCAGGAACGCGCCGCCGACCTTGCGGGATTGTCCCGCCCCTTTTACGCCTGCATTGAGCGAGGTGAAAAAGGGGTCGGTGCCGACAGCCTGCTGAAGATCTGCACAGCCTTTGAGATCAGCGCAGATTATCTGTTGACTGGGGCCATGCAGCCTTCGGAACGGCAATATATCAACAAGCTGGTGTCTCAGCTGAACGAAGAGCAGCGCAAGTCTGCCCTGGCCATTATGGAAAATCTTTTGCTTGCCTGTGGCTACGAGCTTCCAGAAAAATAAAAGCCGCGCGTAAGACATTGATTGAGGTGGACTATGCCAACCGAAATTCCTAACATGATGCGCTTAAGCGAGGAGTTTGAGCGAATATACCAAGAAAACTACGCACTCTTTCTGCAATATGCAAAAGCCATTTTTGATGCCCATGGTTCCCGCTATGTGTCGGCAAGTGGCCGTGCAGAGGAAGCCGTTCAAGAAATGTTCGCCTTTGCCTGGGAAAAACGGGAAGAATTGTTCCAATCCCCTTCTCCCTTAGGATGGCTGTACAAGTGTTTGGCTTTCAAAGTGCAGGAATTGCTCCGGGAGGACCGTCTCTGGGCCAAGCGCATCCTGCAGATTTCTGAGCAACACAGTGAGCAAGGTGAGCATGACTTTTATCTAAAAGCAGAACTGGAGGCCCTCATTTCTCCCGAGGACTATCTTTTGCTGAAGCATTTATATCTGGACGGCTATACATATACAGAAATCTGCGAGGCGACAGGGCTGAAGAAATCCGCCCTAGCCATGCGTGTCAAGCGTATCAAGGAGCGCTTTATGAATGATTATGGAACAGATCAAAAAATTTCTTCAAAATAGAAGTGAACATTTCCCTCTGGGCGGACATTACATTGTAGAGGAGGTTCACGGGGATGGAACGTGAAGAGAAACGGAAATATCCCATCTTTGAACAACTGAGTACAGAAGAATTAAATAACCTGCTTGCCCAGGATTTTGCCGCCATGGATGAAGAAGGTCCCGATGTCGACTACATCATGGCAATAATGGAGGTGATCAACAAAAGAGAACAGGCCGCAGAGCACCAGACCGATGTGGATGCGGCGTGGAAAGAGTTTCAAGAACAATACCAGGGACAAGCTGCTGCTTTTGACCGTTCCAACAACTGTGAGACCGACTCATCGCATCGCAACCAGACTTCCTCCACATCTCCCTCTTCTAAAAAATCCCATACGCTCCGCATTTTGCTCATTGCTGCGGTCATGATTGCCCTTCTGTGCGGCACGGCTTCTGGATTTGGTCGAGTCTTCCAGGCCGTTGTCAACTGGACGGCTGAGACTTTTGGTTTTGAGTCTCCTTATGGGGAAACAGTTTCTGCAGAAGCAGCCATCCAAGAGGACCCATATATTAGACTGCGTTCTGCCGTTGCTGAGTACACAGATCTTCCCGTGATTCCAAACTGGGCACCCGAGGGGACGAACAAAACTCCTAATACCGGTGTGCAAACAACTGAACGTAGAGAATCCGTAAGTCTTTCGGGTTTTTATCAAGTTGGAACACGGCAATTCCTTATTCGTATTCGGATCTACAATACTCTTTCAGTGGACTATACAGGCTCTTATCAATGGGATGCCACACAAACCGTGCTTCCCTATAATGTAAGCGGAATTCGTCATGATATCGTATGCAATACTGAAACAGCCACAGTGGCATGGACAAATGAAAATGTAGAGTGTTTAATTCAAGGGGACCTAAGCATGGAGGAACTGAAAGCGATGATTGATTCAATTTACGAGGAGTAGATAATTCATGAAACAGTTTTCCCGCCGTTTTTACAGTCTAACTGCCGCTCTTATTCTTGCCGTAGTTCTATTGGTTCCTATGGCCTGTGCTGCTGCTAGAGCCAGTGCATATTTTGCTTTTACCGACGCCGTGGCCTATGCGGAGGAAAACGGGAAAATTTTAATTGAAGCTGACGTATGTGCAACAGGTATGATGGACGAGATTGGTGTCAAGAGTATCACCATTTATGAAAAACAGTCCGATGGTTATTATGATGATGTGAAGACCTATACTCGGAATAATACTTCCGGCATGATTAGGACCAACAACTACGAACACTTTAAAAGTATCACCTATCAAGGCACCATTGGAAAAAAATACTACGCGGAAATCGCTTTCTATGCGAAGGACAGTGAGGGTAACGAGACCCTGTACTGCGATACCAATGTAGTTACTGCTGTCAGTGTTCCCTAATTCACGCATATTTTCTCAGCAAAATGGCCGCCATTGGCGGCCGTTTTGCTTTTTCTCTCCCGTCAACGAAAATTTTTACTAGGTTCCCGTGAATATTCGTCTCTCAGCAGTCATTATTTAACAGATGACACGCAGAGGACGTGGTTTTTTTCAATTATAGCAAATCTCCGTCTCGTGTCTTTTTTGTGTCTAATTCTGTCCCAGCGCCGTCTACTTATGTCTGGTATGGTGACATCTGTCGAATCTCGTCGTATGATGAATCTGTCAAACCACACTGACGTTATGAAATCACAAGGTACCATGTCTCTAGCAGCAAAATCATAAACTGTATGAAGGGAGTTGTCCTAATGACGGGAGCAGAAGGCGTTGTATTTGAGATCAGCGGGAGACCATACCTAGCATGCTACCAAGATCTTTGCCTTGCAGTTGAAATCACGTATGAACGACTTCCGGTCCACCCCCTCATGAAAGACATAGTAGCAGCAGTCTCTGCTAGGTCACAGCCAATCAAACGTGCTGGGGCAGTATCCCGGGCATTGGCCCGAGCAACCGAGGATGCCTGGGAAAATGGAGGCCGCAGGGTGCTGGAGGAAACATACGGGTTTCAAACAAAGCCATCGCCTAGAGAGCTCATTTTAAAATTGGCACAAGCCATGAAAAAGCCAGCGGAATACCGTATTTGGAAAGAGGAATCCACAGGAAAATGTGGAATCATCGCCAAGGTCCCAGGGGAAGGCCACTGGCTTGCCGTTGCTCCCTTTTATGCAGATGAGGCAAAAATAACCACTCTCATTCGCATATTAAACAGTTCACACGTGCCTTTGGAGTACTTCCAGGACCTGTTTTTTAGCGACAGGTTTCCGGGAAAGGTGGAAGGAGACGCTGTCAAGTGAATGTATATGACTATCGCATCAATGAAATCTTCAACACAGAGTTCGGAGTCACCACATATGGAATCTCGGTCCTGCAGCGGAAAGATGGCCAAATGCACATGGTCTGTTCTGTCGAAGACATCTCCTCCGACAAATATTTCGTCACTCAACTTGCAGAACGCTGCCAACGACTGCAATTGGACTATTTGCATTTTATGGATGTGATTCTGGATGCCATTTCGTAACCATCAGTACCAATTACTATCTTGCCTAAAGCAGTACTTAGCCTTGATGGCTAATGCGCTGCTGAAAATGACTGCTCTAGAATTAAAAAACAACTTACAATTGGAATCATTTTCGTAAAAATACGAATCGTGTTGATATAGCCCACAGGCCAATTGCTTGACCTATGGGCTATTCCTTTTTCTTGTATATTATTTATAATTAAAAACAAAAGTTCTCTTCCGGTAGTAAGCGCTTGTCAGAGATGGATTTGATAAGCCGCTTTCCTTTAAAGTAATGTAAATCATAAATCGGGCACAAAAATTACGAAAGAATTTCTTCCAAGTAATTCACCAAAAGTTTCTATACGTATAATTGAGAGAGGCGCAGCAGTATGAGAGATCCAGAAAGAATTGACAAGTTTTGTGAACGGCTCGCAAAGGCTTGGGAGAACTATCCTGATTGGCGGTTTGGCCATCTTATGGTAAATATCTTAAGTGAGATGATGGCACAAGGAAGGGATCCATTTTTCCCAGAGGAGGATGAAATGATCCGCTTTATTGAAGACTATTGCCATAGATAACTGATTGGAGACAGCAGCCGACATAGGCTGCTGTCTCCAATTCTATTGATTTACGCCGCATTCCGAAGAATCTGCTTGGCTGCCGAGGCAATTTCCAGAAGCACCTTGCGCTCCTTTTGACTGCAGTCGCCCAAAAGAACTTGCAGGTCACTATAATAGGCATTTTCCTCTGCAGGCTGATTGCCCCGCAGCAGCGTATCTACTGTCACACCCAGTGCTGCAGACAACCGCAACAAGGTGCTGAGGCTCGGCTTTTTCATCCCGCGTTCAATGTAGCTCACATAGGGCACGGATACACTGGCGTTTTCCGCCAAAGCTTCCTGCGTTAGACTGTGTTCCTTACGGAGCCTCTGAATCCTACGACCGATTTCCTTAAAATCCGGATCGTATTCCATACAGCACGCCTCCTTACGCAATTCCTTCGTCCTTCCAGGTCGTTGCCCGGAAATTGTAACGACGCCCATCGGGACCGGTCATCCGGTTGATATACTGAATCAAGTTGATCGTCTCGGCGGAGTGGCACTCGCCAATCAAGACTCCTTCCTCAGCCGGAACGCCATCTTGAATGCAGCCGTCCCAATACATCTTGAGTTGATAGACATCAACAGCCTTCGTTTTTTTCACTTTCCCCTCGTAAATGGTGACTTTATTATTCTGACAGGTGAAGAGGTCCACCCGCTCGTGGAGACCAATGGTCCGGAATGTTCCTTCTTCCAGAGAAACCCTGGTCATACCAGGCAGCTTTTTCTTGCGCTCAGCCAGCAGGCGGAAGAGCTGACGTTCCTTACTCTCACGGCAGGTACTGGGGAGCTGTACATTGGATCGAATCCACTTATACAGTTCCCGCAGCCGCGGGTCTTCCTCCCGGAAGCCGTTCTTTGCGTTCTTCGTGCTAGGCAGCACGTCAAAGTCGTTTGTCTCCAAGTTTACGCGGACCAAGAACGCATTCTGGGAGTTGTGAACCTTCCGCCCCCAGATTGCCTTCATCAAGCCGTGTTCAACAGCACGTCCGTTGATACGAAGTTCCACGCCGCTGGTCTCCATGTTACCGAGATAGTAGCAATGATTTTCCTTGCTGGGTACAATGCAGCCGTACTCACAGCTAATCTTCACCATGCCGGTGCCCAGGTCATATTCCTGCTGGGGAATAGACACCCAGGCACCGCCGATCCACTGAGGCACCAGTGCCTGCAGGGACTCCCAGCGGGGATGGCCGTTTTCAATCGAGATGAACTCGATTCGAACCTTTCCAGTCTGCAAGATATTTGCGTAAGTATAGCGCAGATGCTCTTTCAGAATATCCAGCAATTCGTCAAACGGCAGCTCCTTCTGGGTATCGGGATTCAGTGTTTCAAACACGTTCATCGGGCAGGTGAAGTGGATGACCGTACCCGTCTTGCCGAGGCTGCCAATCCAGCCTTCGTGGTACTCTCCGTTACCGCTGAAACTGTACGGAGTATGCACCATGCGGTACTGATTCAGATCTGCATCCTCACTGGTACGGGTGGATACTTCCCAGTAACTCCCCTTCCCTTCCACATAGGCAAGGGCGTGCTTGAGGCCATAGCCGTGTTCATTCAAGGGAGTTTCCTGCTGGGCAAGGCCAGCCAACGTGAGGGCGTTGTTCAAATCCCGGATGCCGGTACCGCCATCCTCAACAGTGATATCCACCATGCCGTTCATCGGCATGACTTGAATCCGAATGACCCGGTTCAAAGTACTATTTGCTTCGTTGCCGTTGAAGTTGGAGACAGCGTCATCGCAGAACTCGCAGATAGCCTGAGACAGGTCATGAAAATTGCTGCCCAGATCCCCCCAGAGCGCAGTAGCGTTAGGGGTGTTATTGAGCTTAAACGTTCCAATAATAGCCATAGTTGTCATCCTCCTGTACATAAATCATCTGGGTAGACGCCAGATGGAACTGCGCCGACAAGGCGCGATTGATTGCAAAACGGTCGAAGGGGTCCTCCACATAACCGATGCAGCGGACCAGTCGGGTCTTATCCAGCGTGGTAACCTGCTCGCAAAGAGCACGGCTGGGATAATCCAGATACCGGCTGCAGAGCAGCACGTGGGTGGGGAGCTGACGGCTCTCCAGGTTTTTAGTGAGAGGCACGACGCTGACGCAGCTGTTATCCTCAATGGATTGATCATCAGAGACGATGACCACAGGACGGCGGCCACACTTCAACGTACTTTCCTTCAAGAACGGCAAGTCTGCCATCCAGATTTCAGAGCGCTTCATGAATCATTCCTCCTTCTGTTTTGTGAGAGATCATGCGGAAGCGCGACCATCCGGTTTCTGATACAGCGCATTGACGGCGTTAGCCAGCGTTTTCAGAAACGGATAGGCATAGACTTCCGTCTCAGAGGCAGTAGAGTGACCGGCCAAACGAGCAATCATTTCCAAAGATGCACCTCTGGCTCGAAGTCTGATCCCATAGGTGTGGTAGTAGCAGTGGGACGGGAGGCAACGAACACTTTCAATATGGTTGAGGGCATTGCAATAGCGATGGTGAAAACGCCGCACGCTGTAATACGGATTTCTGTCTGGCATACTCCAAATCAGCGGTTTACCACCGTGGTACTTGAGAGAAAGCACACAGGCACGGCTTTCCTTTGGGACAGGAATCATTCGATAGACATGCTGGCTCTTGGAAGAATCCATCTGCGGAATATTCGAGGCCATCTTGATAGCCTTGTCCATGCCAATGGAGGAACTGTTCTCGGAGATGTCTTTAGGGTCCAGAGCAATCAGCTCCTGGACCCGGAGGCCAGTGTCCATCAACAGGCGGATGTTGTTTCCCAGAAGATCAGCCGGAAGTTCACGACTGAGCGTCTCAACTTTCTCATCGGTAAAGACATCCTCTTCATACCACAGCTGGCTCAAAGATCCACCCAGGTCGCAAAGGATCTTTACCGCCTGCCGATCCGGATTTCTGGAGGCCAAGCCATTGTCTTTAGTTGCATCGAACAGCTGAATCAGAAAGGAACGGCTCTCGTGGATCTGAGGCGTCCCATAGCCGCTCTCCGTGAGTTCTGTCATGAAGAGATTGATACGGCTGGGCAGGATATCCTCCGCAGGGGCATCACCCAGCCACCTATTGATGATCCGCAAGGTGAACTGATACCCATCATGGGTGGAGGGCGGCACCTGGGAGCGGTAACCCTCATACCAGATGTCACCCCAGTTACCCAGCGTGATAGCACGCCCGCCGAGAATCGGCGACGTTGGAATCTGGCCGTTGGAAGGGCCAGGCCTGCGATTCTTAGGAAGCGCAGAGCTTTTCATAATGGTCAACTCCTTTACTATTTGAAAACAAAACACCATGCAGGGCATAAGCCTACACGGTGTCTGTAAGACAAATAGACAAAGTTGGTCACCCGAAGAAAAGCTTCCCTTGCGTCTTGATATAAAAAAGGGTATACTAATTCCGCGGTGCGGACTAAGTCCGTTGTGTAGGTGGTTGTAGCACCTGCGCAGGTGTAAAGAAGCGCCAACTTCTTTACACTGCCGCTGTTCTATTTTCTAATACGCATTTTACTATATAAGGTGCCATATATCAATGGATATATTCCACAAACTTTGCTAATGTTTTTATGCAAAATATATGGCACCTAATATTTTCTTGACGAGTTCTCCTTTTAAATGTATAATTTTTTCAAGTAGTGCTACTTGGAGGTACAATATGTCGAGTTCAGACGCTCTCAAACGCGCTATAAAAAAATATGATCGAGAGAAAATTGATCGCATTCCCATGCGAGTGCCCAAGGGAAAAAAGGAAGTCATACAGGCACACGCCGCCAAACACGGAGAGTCTATCAATGCTTTTTTAAATCGCGCTGTAGATGAAACCATGGCTCGGGATCAAAATAAACGGAATCCAGAATAAGAATCTAAAAAAATCGTAGAATTAAAAATAACACGCCTCAACGTAAGCTGAATTAGCTCACGTTGAGGCGTGTTTTCTTGTATCCTCTACTTTAAGATGACCTAAATGCAAAAAGCATTCGTTACCACGTGGTAGCGTTTTTATTATGGCGATCCTCTTTACTTTTTAAAAGCAAAAGATCTGCTTTTTGTTTTTAACGACCGTGGTATAGTGATGATGCGTGCCAGGAACCAGCTTCCAATTCCCAGCAACGACTACAAAGGGCTTATCAAATGCTTTATAGTCTGTATTGCTTCCTTTAATCTGGTTTTTCAAAGTTTCGAACAGCTCAGCATCTTTAAAACACACACTAAAAATAATAGCTTTACCTTTTACGCGAAGTGTCAGATGCAGTTTTGAATAATACTTCTGTCTTTCTGGTATTTCTAAAGAATTCAATTGAACCCCGTTAGGCACAGTTCTTTCCTCTGCAAAAGACCAACGGTCAATTACTTTTGCTTCGATGATATGACTTCCGTAAAAGTGGTCATAATACTCATCAAAACTACGATCATCCAGCAGCATGCTGCTCACTTTCTGGCCGCCCAGCCGCTCTTTAGGATCATGATTTTTCAGCATGCCGTAGACCTGATGCAACGTGGTCAGAGGCTTTTTATTTTGATTGAGCCCCTCACTCCCGCATCCCGCTGTTTGCTGATTCGGAGTCTTCTGTTCTTGATCCAAATACTGGATGAAATTTTTAAAATCGAAGCTTCTTTCATCAAACTTGTTCGGATCATACTCAGAAAAGCGACCATAAACGCAGTTCTCGGTATGGGGGACAGAGGGCAATGCCCGGAAATGGGCGCAGTGGCTAGAACTGGATACCACAAAAATCATAGAGGCAGAGCACTCAGGGGACTGGCAGTAAAAGCGCCCAGCTTTTTCTTCCGGCGAGCCGTTCAGTTCAAGTTCTTTTGCAAATGCAGTTTGAGTTCTGTCAGAGTCACGATATGCGGATAAAGGCATAGAATCAACCTCCCTTAATTTATAAAAAGGCTGGGACTCTGAGACTCAACAGAGCCCCAGCCTTTTGTCACGTTGTTTATGGAAATGCCATGTCGAACTTGAAAGCAGGTTATGCCGTAGCCAAGTTCTTAACAGCTACAAAGCACCCATTCGGTGCACTGATCATTACAGACTGGCCCGGCTCCAAATGTACGCGAAATGTGGCATGAGTCCGATATTTAGAGCTTTCGGGAATGATCTCGATTTGCTCACCGGATTGTTTCTTTTTCTTCTTGATACATTTTGCGTGCCGTTCTTCCTTCAGGAACCGCTTGTCCCGGCGCAGAGCAGTTATCAAATAATGGCGTGCGGTGGTGTCTGTAAAACAGCGATAGTGGTTAGCCTGCAGCATATTGACCAGGGACTTGTGCTGCAGAAACAATACGGCGGCAGGATCATTTTTCAAATGGCACGCATTTTCCAGATGATGCTGAAATGTTTGCAGAAGTAAGGTAATCCCAGCACCCTGCTGGTAATCCGTTAGACCGGCCAGCTTGGCATAACCAACACCAGCGTTGTGCAGAAGATTCCTGCAGGTGGCTGTCAGAACCCTTGGGGCCAACGGAATGGATGGATCTTTCTGTTCTGACGCAACATGCATGTCTGCAATTTTTTCCTCGGAAAAGCCTTGATTGAGAAGCCAGTTTTTCCGCGCCAACAGAATCTCTACGGGAAAGCCGGTAATAGGGAAAGAGTAGTCGTGGACTGCACCTGCAATCTCATTGCGCCGATAGCGGATCAGCAAGACGTCCGGTGCATCTGCTACAGGCAGCACGTGTTTCCACATCAAAGCACACGCTTCCGTGGAGGAGAAACCGGCTTCTTTGATCAGTAAAACGCCCATCAGAAGGCCATTATCTATGCCATCAGAAATGATTTGGTTGAGCGTCTTTTCTTCTTTCAGAGACAGAATGTCGGAGTTGGAGGCATCTTTTTGCAGGCGCAGGGTATCCCGCTTGCTTCTAGTAGGATTTCTCCTTAAATACTCAGAGAAAACATTGTATCCGGATGAATCCCGGCGCATTTGAAAAATGAAATCCAGAAAACGGCAGGCCTCCCGCACATATGTGAGCCACTGACGGCCCAGTTCATTGCACGCCATTTTCACATCATTCAAGGACAGCTTCCCAATTTCTGTCTTGGGGAGAACGTTTGCCATCCTCTTCAGCCGCAGTTCTTTACGATGCTGTGTTTCAGGATTTTTACTGGAGCTTTTTGTATAGTTTGCGCTCATCAGAGCGCTCGCCAAAGAAAAGGTCATCCGCTCTGTAGGAACAGACTTATCTGCGCTGTCCAGCAGCAAGAGCTGATACTGATTGCACAGAGCCTTGGCCTTTTCGGAAATAATTTTGCGAAGATTTTCAGGGTCGCTGCTATACGATACGACAGCAACCCGCGCATCCTTGATGACGGATTTGCTTTGTACTTGATTGCTCGTCTCGGCAGAGCCATCCTCTTGTGCAGCGTCGGTTGCCTTATGATTTTTAGCGGGTTTTGTTGCAATGCCACTGCGATCCTTTATCCTCAGAATTGCACCGCTGGATGGGTCCAACAGGCTGATGGAACCCCGCACTAAATACTGTGAGGTGGGCTGCTGCAGGGTGAGGCTGTATTTGACGATACAGCCATCCTCCAACTGGTAGGTTCCAGTCATTTTCCCTTTTTCATTCAAACTGATATCTCCGTGATAACGAGAGAGATCAGTTGCGCTGATTGTTTTCTTCTTCATCAGATAATTGGGCAGGGATCCCTCCACTTCCACAAGTGGGTGGAGGAATCCCTCGCCTATCCTCCTTTTCATAGTAATGTGTTTATCCAAGCCCTTTTGGTGAAACCCTAAGGGAAATCAACATTACTTAAGTCAGTGAATTTCGTTGTTTTCAAGGTGCAATGCATCATTCGTTTCAGCTGATACCATTAATAACGTAAGGTTCTTCTTAGTTTTAGGGTAAGAAACTGCTGAGATCAATAGCATCCGCTGCGTCAAACAATGCTTCGTAGTAACTCCGTTCATGGATTACTCCCAAAATAGGAATGGCATTATTGGGCTGATCCAGATACAGCGTTTCCGATGATGCTTGGACTTCTTTGGACGGGGAAAAAAAGATGATAGAATCGCCAGCTTCCATCGTATCGACTTGAATCTCGACATCGATTGCTCTGTCGGACTTAGCTACAAACTGGTAGCACGGGTTACCGGATTCCGGGGAAAAAACGTCCATGTCAGAATGGATGTAGATTGGAGAAAACGCCGGATTTGCACTGTGGTCAGGATGGTAGATGACTTTTTCCATCTGCTCAGCAATGTGGGGCCAGTAGTCCGGACGGCGGATATGACGATCCCAGGCTGTTGCGCATCGATGAGAAAGAGCATGTCCCATCAGCGCATCCACCAGATCCGGGTCCATGCCGCAGACGTTGCAGCACATGGTACAGCCATTGCGGCGCAGTACATATGCTGTAGGATCCTGCAGAGGCGTTTTATCATCATTGAGATCCGGCTCAAGCCGCATTATAGAATCAACAGTCTCCCAGTAAGAGGACGTGAATCCAAGCAGAGAAAACAGCTCCCGCAAAAAGGAGGAAAGATCATTGGGAGAAGCCATGTGGGTTGGATCGTTGGGTGCGGAAACAACCGGCATCTTGAGAATTTCTTCATCAGAAAAACCTTGATCACGCAGCCATGACATCCGCATCCGAAAAGCATCTACGGCGAATCGTGGGAGAATGACGACGCGGTAGGAGGATTCGGTCTTTAAATCGGGAATACGAACTTTGCCATCACTTTGCCAAAGCACCCCAAAAACCGCGAATGTGTCAAAGAATACGATGTTACCAAAAGTTGGTGCACAGGCTTCCGCTGTGCGGGTCATAGCTGTCAGCATCAGAACTCCGCCAAGAGCTAAGCCGTTGGGAATCAGTCGCAGCAGGATGGCTGCCAGCTGGATGCGGATTTCCTCCGGTAACGCTTTGCATTGCTCAGCCTGCACATTCTTCGTTTGACCTGGAACATGCAGTACGACTTCAGGCAAACCATACTCAGGGCGCAAATTGCAAAGCCGAGGATAGAGCGTGTTGAAGTCCTTGACATGCTGTGCTACTTTTCCAGAAGTAGCCAGCGGATTACCGCTGAAATTACCGTTTCTCTCCGCCGCGCGCTGCATGGCCTCCAGAATTTTGTTTCGGTCAATGGCATCGATCTCCAGACCGATGGCGTCCAGCAAGGGAAGCATCGTGCTTGAGAAGTATGCAAGTCCTTGCTTTCTGGTGGACTCTGCCCGCCAAGTTGGAGGGCAGAGAGAAATACGTTCCTCATCAGTCAGGGACTCATAAGCCTGACTGAAGGGCTTGTTTGTCAATTTCATAGGGGCCACCTTCTTGGCAGTCTCCTGATATTTTTTGGTCAAGCGGCCAGCCAGGAACTGCATTTTTTCAGGCAGCTGCTCACCCACAACAGCTTTTGTAGTCAAGTGAATGTCGGAATCATGGCGAATTCCCGTTTTGCTATCAATCAGATACCCGCTTAATGCGATAGAACCATCGGTATAATACTGGCAGTTGATCTTCGCGCTGACCCCAGGGACTTTGATTTGCAGGACTTTTACTTCATGCTTGAATTTTTGCTTCGTGTGATTATCGTTTTTGATTTTTGTTGGCATTTTATCTTATCCTTTTCTTGTTATTATTGAAAAATCGGGTATTCGACAAAACGTGTGGTTAAACTTATGGGCGCTCTCTGACAGCGAGAATAAATATACCCACCATTTATCAATTACTGTTTCTCTGTTCACTGCCCCCCGAGGTTGAGTCTTACACGGACTCCGCAGTCGTTCTCCTCCGTACGGAAAACTTCTTCAAGGCACATCATACAGCTTGTGATATCGACGAATATGCCCAATCTTTTTCGATCTATTTTTCTCGTCTTCTTATCGTGCACTATTTGTGCTCGTTTTAATTATGCACCCATTTGCATTCTACAAGCAATTGACAAAATCAACAGAATATGTAAGCACAAATTGTGCACTTTATATTTGATTTACATTACTAAAATATGTATAATAAGGAAAACGTCCAATGGTGTTAAGTCATTACTTCGTGCCATCCGATTCCATTTGTTAGCGTTGGGCGGAATTATCCATTCGATTTTCTCCCGGTGCTAACACATTAAATGTGAAATGTTCTTCTAAGTTCTCACATTAATGCCAATGGATGGAGAATATCTTGATCCTACTGACCTAACAGCATTGTTCGCATCTGTTGATTTGGTGGTTACAGGGAACACCATTTAAACTCTCTGAAATATATGATACGAGGGATTACGATGGGAGAATTTTCAACAAGGCTAAAAAAGCTCAGACAAGAACATAAAGAATCACAAAATGATCTCGCATGTAGCGTAGGTGTGTCAAAGAGTAGCATAAACATGTATGAGCGGGGGGAAAGGGAACCTGGCTTTGAAACAATGGAAGCAATCGCCGACCATTATAATGTTGATATGGATTATCTCTATGGAAGAAAAGAGATTCGTAATGCGTATGAATCTCTTTCATATGTAATTTGGAATGGCAATACCGGAGAACCGTTAGAATTTGGAACAGATTACTATGAGGCATTTCCGGAACGCGCTAAAGCTATTGCTGAACGAATTGACAAAGACCCATATGCAAGGGAACTTTTCACCCTAATATCTCATACTCTCAATATAAAGGGAGAGGCAGAACTTCTAAAATACGCCCGGCTTCTTGTTCTCGATCCGAAAAACTGTGTATCAGAAAAAGTTGAAAAATAGCAGAACACTAGTAACCATCAAATCTGGCAGCAGATACACATCATGCCATCCCGGCGGGATGGCATGATGTGTATCTGTAGTATTTTATTCCTGCGGCGCATTGGCGGATGTAAGCTGTTCCGCCCACGCCGTATCTTTCTGGCTTAGGGTAGGTGCGTTCCGTAAAATCCAGAGCAGGTATCGGTATGGATCCAGAGAATTTCCTTTCGCCGCTTCAACCAAGCTGTAAATCACACTTCTGCCCTGCGCACCGCAAGGTGTGTTAGCGAAGATTTCGTTCTTCCCCCTATGCCTTTCCATGATAACATGCTACTCCCCTGCCCCATGCTGGAAAATCTGGAACATCTGCGGAAGATGGTGTCCGAAAGCGACGCCGATTCCACAGGTCCGTTGTCTTAGGAGACAGCGGAGCACCTTTGCAGGAAGCGCGACCAATATGCTGCGCACTGGACCCCGAAAGCACAGAAACTATGGTCTGCACATCAAGCAGAAAAGAAACAGTAAGCACTGTACGGAGCCGCCGCAAGATACCTTACAAGTCCATGATTTCAGTTAAAAGTTCCATTGCCTGCGTATGGAAAAAGGGAGCGCTGCGTTAGCGGCACTCCCTTTCCTTCCCTGTCATTTTTTCGATTCCATGCACTTAAAAAACGCATGCTTTCCGGAAGCGTCCAACAAATCGCAGATGCTCTCTTCCGCCGCCAATAGATCATATTTCGTCTCCGCGTCCAGCCAATCCAGAAGATCACCTACAAGGATACATTTATAATATAATGGTTAATCAAAAGACGCTTTTCCTTCTTTTGGCTTTTATATGAAAACAAGCCTGTAGTCACAATGTTGCGAAATAAGGCATGTGCTTTGCGTGCACCGAAAAGCCACTCTGAACAGTATTATCTTGTATTCTGTATTAATACAACCTTTGCCCGGGAGGCAGTACAGAAGTGAGCATATTTAAAAAACGTGGTATTTTAAAAGGCCAGAGAATAATCGCCATGAAACGTATAGTGCAGCTTTGAATCGCCGGCTTTACACAAAGCAGACACCCGTTCTTGTACAGTTTCATCGCAGTGGACGGAATCGGTGCTTACTACCAGTGTGCCCGGTTTCAGACGGGCCTGGATTTCCGCAGAGAAATAGCTATTGCCGAGGCCGTGATGCGAAAGTTTTTGTACGATGGGATGAAATGTTCCGACACGGTCGAGAGCAAGCTGCATACTCTGGTCCGTGCTGTCACCGCCCAGCAAAGCAATGACCTCCCTACCCTGCTGCAGAGCCCAAATGCTACTATCCGCGTTGCAGGCCTGCTTGTAACGCTCCAGCAGTTTCGCAATTTCATCATCGCTTAAACTGGAACTGCATAGCAGTTTCGCGCAAAGGACAGATTCCATTGCACTGGACATCTTGGTAAATAGGCATTGCAGCCCGCAATTTCCATAGACAAAAGTTCTCCCAGTATAGTCCTTAGGAAAGCACAACTCTGTGCCGCAGTCCGCCAGGTAAGAGAAGATTTGATGGTACTCCCGGTAATACTCCCGGTCTCCGAAAAGCGGATAGATCCTCTTGGTGAACACCAAGTCACCGCAGGGCGTCAGCAACTTCTTGATGGGAATTTGGCCGATGAGCTGGTGGAAACCTCCGAAATGGTCCTGGTGGAGATGCGTTAAGATTGCCAAGTCAACTTCACAAATTCCTTTGCTCCGCAGGGTCAGCAGGGGTGTTTTCCCTTGATAAGTGCAGCTTCCTGCATCCATTACGATGCATTTTCGTCCCTGCGGCGTATCCAGAAGCATTACGATGCAGTCGGCACGGCCCACATTTAAAATGTACAGTTCATTCATGCTCCTGCTTTTACCGGTAGTATTCGTGGATAAAGGCCTCCACATCCTCCCTCTTGCCCTTGAATGGCCCCGGCGTCTCCATCTTTAGTGAGACCAGCGCGGAGGCATACTCCAGAGCCTGGGGAATTGGTGCCCGTTCCCGCTCAGTGATATAGGCGGAGAACGTAGTGTCTCCCCTGCCGGTGCGGCCATCCAGGCCTCTTGGTTTCAACGGGCAAGTGTAGTAGTCCTTGCCGTCGTAGACCAGCACCTCGGTATTGTGGGTGATGAGAGCTTCCTTCACGCCCCACTCCACCATAAGCCGGGCGGCTTCCCGGCGGTCGGCTGTGCCAGTTAGGATCTCGGCCTCGGCGGCGTCGGTTTTCAGATAGGTGATATACGGGAAGTAGTAGCGCACTTTAACTGGGGGCAATGGGTCGCGAGTTCAAATTTCACTACAAGAACTAGATAAAGTCCTAAAACCGTTTCGGTCTTAGGACTTCTGCTTTTTCTTATTTAAGACTTTCTGAATCTTGCAAAAGCTTTCGATGGAATCTCATTTTTAACTGCATCAGATTTTCATTTTTAAAAAACTAAAAATCGCTGAAAAACCCATCATACCTGGAAAAGCACTCATATCCTCATCGGCTTTTTTTGTGATTTGCAATCGAGTATATTTTTGCAAAGTTTCAAAATATATCTGTGGCGGAGATTATCACTCTTCGTATATACAGATATGACAAAAGCAGGAATTACGCCGCAAATGTGCATCTAAACTTTTTTCGTCCTTTCATAAATACTGAACTCAAAAAACATATGCCGTTTTGCGTGTTTGTTAAAAGCAAAATAGCCCAAATGTGAATATTAGATGCTGAATGCAAAACAAATAATACCCGTTTTTCTTCGCCAAAGTTTCGTATTCTCGACGCTGGAGAATAACTTTGTTGCTTTTTGGGCTGCTTCAACCAGAAACATTGCAATTTTAGATTACTTTGCAAAGCAATACTATGAAACAGTCTCCCCTCCTCCCCTATCATAAAACCATTTACAAAGGATTTCTATAATCTATAAGTCAATTAATTGCCGTACAGGCTATTTTGTAGCCAGCTGGGCTCGTTTGCTTAAAATGCTATATTCAGCCTGGTATCAATGGCGCTTTAAGCTTGTGCTGCTTTCTTCGGCATTTCTATGGATCCGCAGCCAACATCAGCAACGCCGGCTGTTTCCAGATAATTTTATTACCTTACTATCATCCTCTGACGACTAACATATCACAGAGATGATTAGTAAACGCTCTCATCTCAGGCAAGAACGGGGCCGTCCGCCGTTGGGAGAAAACGACCTCCATAATCGCATATACCAATGCGTTTTGCAATCCGATATCAATGGTTCGCGTGAGAAGATTGAGGGGTTGCTGGACATCGTTTCGGTCCCCAGCCTTGATGAATTCGATTGATGATTCTAAGCCTATGTTTCTATCTTATCATATTGTGAAAAAGTTTTCATAAAGAAGCGGTTTAAAATCATTAAACAGGAATAACCTTAAGTGGCAATGCATCCCGCACGTGCTGGAACCCCCAACTCAAATCCAGTATTCTCTAGTAGACAAGCTCTTAATTTTAGAATTAGGAGCTTGTCTTAATTTATATCCGCAACAGTTTTTGTACTGTCAAGTGCATTCTGCGGCGATCAACGGTAGCTGGTGCGTTGCTGAACGGCAGCTCTGCGCCGTGAACGGCAGGGGTATTTCAAAGGTATTCCCGTGTCAATGGTAAAGGCCTTGCCGACGCAAAATGCGCCCCATTGACCCAGAAATCTCTTTGAAAGTAAGGGTAATTAAGCAGATTTAGGTATAAATCTGCTTGCAAAAAAGCGACCATCTATGTGGCTACCGCTGACACCGCCACACTGCCGTTGGTTAGCGCACCGACTGCTGTTCGCCACCGCAATATGCAGTCAAGATCTGGGCCTTATCTGTAGACAGTTTCATAGCACTGCTTTATTGAGCAATCCTAATAATATTCTTATTTAGAATAGCCGATGTTAGCGCTGGGAGAAAACAGCCAATTTCAGCCAGACAGAAATCGCCAATCCGGGCCGGAAGGGTGTTGCCAGCCCCAGTTTGAAAGTGGGTTTTAAAAGCCGCTCTTTTGGCTGGGAGCGGCGGCCGGAGACGCTGCAGACGACCACAGGGAAACTGTCTCAAGACGGCGGTCGCGGAAACTCTCGCCCTTAATCGAAAACACAATCGCATCATCGAAGATGCGGTCAAGCGCACACAGGGGCTAGTCATTCTCACAGAACTCCTGCCACTGTGCAGGATCACGGTTGCTGGTAAGAATCATGTTGTAGTAGCCGTCCTTCTGGTAGCGGCGGTCCACCATATCAAAAAACAGCCATGTGCTTTCCTTGTCAAACTCGCAATGCCCCACTTCATCAATAAATTAGGTAGGAAGGCCGGACGAGAGCTGCGAGGAGCGTGCTTTCACAGCCAGCATGTCTGGCATCTGTCATTCGGTCACGCAGCTCAGTCATCTTAATGAAGTATGCTTTCATGCCGTGCTCGCAGCAGGCGCGGCCAATAGCCTGTGCCAAGTGAGTTTTGCCAGTTCCCGTTTTCCCTATGAAGGCGAGGGTTTTGTGGGCGTAGAGGGCGAACAGCGTAGAGAGGTTACGCAACTTGTCAATGTTCTTCCCAATGATGCAGCTGAAATCGAAGTTGTCAAAGGTTTTTGGAACCTTCAGCGGCAGTCGGCTTGCAATTCCGGCCGAGCGGCGTAGCCATTCCGAAATGAGCGGAGTGCCCATTCCGACATAAACGGCGTGGCCGTTCCAAAGTGAACGGAGTGTCCATTCCGATATAAACGGCGTGCCTTCCTTTATAATGGTGCTGCGGCATATCGCCGCCATCTATAAAGGAAGGAGTACCCTATGCAAAACTACTCACTATCATCGGCGTAATAGACTCCGGCAGCAAAATGTCGGATACGCCACTACCCAGAAACGGTACAGCGTTGGCTCCAGTACCGTCACGCTCATCATGAAACGATTTAAGGAGCTCGGTCTTACGCTCGAAGAACTGAGAGCTATGCTGCCGAAAGCCGTCGAGGTGGCGTTCTATCCGCCCGAAAACCTGAAGCGCAGCGAGAAGCCCATGTTGGACTTTGCCAAGATCCACGCGCGTA
Organism: Dysosmobacter sp. Sow4_B12; assembly: GCF_052116665.1. NCBI lineage: Bacteria > Bacillati > Bacillota > Clostridia > Eubacteriales > Oscillospiraceae > Dysosmobacter > Dysosmobacter sp. Sow4_B12. Next base: position 326,935 of record NZ_JBQKKR010000001.1, read on the forward strand.
TGTCGGCCATGAAGTAGCCAGATCTGGCGTTTGTCTGGCTGGAGCACAAGGAGAAACCCTGACGGATACCAGCTCTCTCAGTTCTATGCGCTGTACCGCGCGTTCCTCGCTGAGAACTTCGGACAGACATCCGTCACGATGCCAGTGGAACGCATCCCCGGCGAATGTATGTATATTGACTGGGTAGGCGACCAGCCGGAGCTTCTCCTTGACCCGGCGACAGGCGAAGTGAAAAAGGTGCATGTCTTCGCTACGACACTCGGCTTCAGCAGCTGCGTGGATGCCGAAATCTTCTTGAACAAGAATCTTGCCAGTTTTATTTTGGGCGTGGTACATGCGCTGTCCTTTTACGGGTCTGTGCCGAAGTACCTCGTCCCCGACAATCTAAAGCGTGCGATTTCAAAGCACTCAAAGGATGAGTTTGTCCTGAGCTCCGTTTTCTCGGATTTGGAGGACTTCTACGATACCGTTGTCCTTCCATCTCCTCCACGCAAGCCCAAGGGCAAGCCAACGGTTGAAAACCATGTGCGCTATCTGGAGCCCCATCTAATTGAGAAGCAGAAAGAAACGATCCCTATTCGAGTATTGAAGCTCTGAACATGGAGGCCGAACGCATCATTGCTGATATCAACCATCGCAACTCCCGAAACCAGCGCGACATCCGCAAATCCAGACAGTCATGCATTTGAGACCTATGACAAGCCGCGCATGAAGGCACTTCCCGCAGGGCACTTCACCGTCTGTGATTACAAATATTTCCTCCGTGTGCCGGACAATTATCATCTTGAATGCGACGGCCACTACTGCTCTGTCGCGTATACCATGCACGGTAAGCCGGCTCTGCTCAAGGCCGCCATGAGTGAAATCCGCATTTGCGATGAGAACAACAGGCTCCTTTGCACGCACGTCAGGTCTTACAAGGACTTTCCCCGGTATATTACGGACGATGCCCACATGCCGCCTGAGCACCAGTACAATAAGGAACTGAATGCGCACGGCGGAGCCTATTATCGTCGCTGGGCAACGGTGTATGGCCATGCCATGGTGACGCTTATTGACCGCATTCTGCGCGGCGTGAAACACGAGGAGCAGGCTTACAACAGCTGCAAGGGTATCCTCAATGATGTCCCTCGCCATATCGTGGACGAGGCAGCGCAGACCTGCATCGACGCGTCTGCCTGTAAATACTTCTATTTCCAGAAGGCTCTCAGCCGCCTTATGAACCACAAGCAGACCTCAGGTGATACTCGTGGCCGGCTTTCGGAACATGAAAACATTAGAGGGAGGGACAGCTACAAATGATGCCTTCCCCCACTCTTAACGCGGAAGAAATTGCTCTCTGTGAGCGGCTCCGCAGCCTCAAGTTATCCGGCATGGCCGATGCCCTTGAGACTCAACTCATGGATCCGAATGCAGACCTTGTTCCATTTATGGAGTGTTTTTCTACTATTATGAACCAAGAATGGCAGATTCGGTACAACAAGAAGTTTTCGAAGTTTATGAAGAAGGCTCAACTGCGCTATCCAGATGCCGTCTTGGATGAAACCATCTATGACCCAGTCCGCGAGCTGGATACCGCGTCTATTGAGCGTCTGGCTACCTGCCACTGGATTGATGAAGGGAGAAACCTCCTGATTACTGGCATGACGAGCAGTGGAAATACCTATCTCTGCAATGCCCTTTGTGTCTCAGCCATCCAGCAGTTTGTAAAACTGTGCGCTATATCCGCGCCAACGCTCTGATGCTGGAACTGGAACAGGCTCGCCTGCAGACAAACCTATCTTAATTATGTTTCATCTCTTGCCAAGCTGGACTTACTGGCGTTGATGACTTCGGCCTTATGGATCTCGACTTGGATAAATGCCGTGACCTTTTTGAAGTTATTGATAGACGCGATGGCAGGAAGTCCACCATTATCGTTTCACAGTTCCCAATCCACACATGGTTTGACCTGTTCCAGGAGCACACCTATGCTGATGCCTGCCTTGCGCGCATCACGGACAAGCGCCACAGCTACCGTCTGGAGATGAATGACATTAGCATGAGAGACGCAGTCAAGTAAGATTCCTTGGGTGGCTTTCTCAGGAGACCAGCGGCCTCAACTCTGTGCGGAATTGCGGCCGCTGGCAGCTCAGGACAGACTGGCGGAGCTTCACGCCGTTTGGAATGGAACAGACACGCCGTTTGTATTGGAATGGGCGCACCGTTTGACTGGAATTCGCAGCCGGCTTGTCCGCAGTAAGACGTCAACAGTAGAGCTGTCTTTCTTTGCTTTTAGATGTTCAAATATCTTATCTGACGAAGAAACACGCGGAGGAACAGCACTACAACATCGCGCTCTCGCATGCTGCCAAGAAATTAGTCAGGGTGATCTACGCTATGGAGAAATCCAAGCGGCCATACAACAGCCCTGCATAAGCTTTCTTGCATAAGTTCAAGCAGGCGTCCATGCGGACCAGCTTTGCTATACCCTTTTTGAACCATCTGCGATTTTATGCCAATCCACATTTTCAGACTTGACTTCTAATAGTTAGTCTTTCACCGAGGGCTAGCTACCCTCTAAGTGTAAAGGATTTCATGAGATTGATTGGCTATTTTCATCCGGCCAAAAGGCGATTTCCGTCTGGCCCGGAATGGCTAATTCCGCCCGGCGCTAACGCCGAAAAGCAACCAAATCATTCTCCGACGTCAAAAATACAAAACTTTAGCAAAGAAAAACGCGTATAATTTGTTTTGCCTCTAGCATCCAATATTTAAATTGGAGCTATTTTGCCTTTACCCGACACGCAAAAAAGCACATAGTTTTTGAGCCCCGCATTTATAAAAAGGAAGTAAAAAGTTTAAATACACATATACGGCACAATTTCTGTATTTGTCATATCCCTGTATGCAAAGAATAATAATCTTCACAACAAATGTATTTTGAAATTTTGCAAAAACATACTCGATTACAAATTACACGAAAAGCCGATGAGGATATGAATGCTTTTCCAGGTATGGTCGGCATTTCAGCAATTTTTTCTTTTTTAAAAATGAAAATGTGATCTGTTCAAAATAAGATTTCATCGAAAGTTTGTAATCGTCATTCTCCCGGTGCATAAGAACTCTGGCCCAGCAATCCTGCTGGGCCAGAGTTCTTCAATCTTTTGGTAACTTGCACTCATCTGGAGCATTAGCGGGCACAAGTTATTCAGCCCATGCCGCATCTAATTTCTGCTTTGTGCTTTCCTTCAAATATACGTAAACAGAAGGGCCGGACTCCTCCTCGGAGAAGCGATAGCCTAGGCGGTCGAAATCCCGGAGCGCCTCCGGATCTTCCACCTGAAGCTCTGCCATGTACCGCACCATCTCTCCCCGAGCCATCTTGCACAAGGTCCCCTTCTCGATGATCCTGCCGCCTTTGCGCTCTCCGAATACGCAGGTGATCAGCCGCTTGTCCGCCGGCTGGTAGCGAGAGACACACTGGCTGTACTCCTTGGAAGCCAAATCAATTACATAGTCTGTCTCTGACCAAATAGCTTCCGCAATCGAATTTCCCCAATAGCTGTAAAGGTTTTTTGATTCACATATCGAAAGTTGCGCCTGCATCTCCAGGCGATATGGTGTCACTCCGTCAAAGGGCCGCAGAACGCCGTAAAAGCCGGATAGGATACGCAAGTGTCCCTGCACGTATTCCAGTTCTTCCTCCGTAAATACACCAGGGGCCATGTATTGGTACTGGATACCATCATAGGACAAAATAGCGGGGGTCAGGCCATGGCGCAGGTCCATGTTTTGCAAGCGCTCTACATTCACAGCCGCAATGTGGTCATTGCATCTCCACAGGTCTTTCAGCTCCTCATAGGACATGGAACGGAGCCTCTTTGCCAGGACTTCCGCCCGGGGCAACAGTATCGGCAGGTCGCGGACGGGAAAGCTGTCCCGGTCCACACGCATTTTTTTCGCAGGCGAGATAATGATACGCATATTGCTTCTCCGTTTCATCGCAGGTTTTTGTCATTGTAAGCTTCAAATGCTGAGAAGTCAAGAAAAGGTCCGCCCTCCATCAGGGCGGACCTCCTCATTATTTGATCGTGATTTTTACCGGCTGTTTATAGGCTGTCACCCGGGTCCAGGCAGGCTCCAGCCACACTTGATCCTCCTGATACCCTTTCAAGGCAAAGGACTCAAAATATCGGTCCCGGTTTTCAGCGGCATCAGCCTCGTGGACCTCCAGAGCCTCCCCGGACAGGGCACCGAGGACCATGGGCGTGGTGGTAACGCTGCGGCTGCCGAACTCGTATTCCCGGCCTTCACCGTCATGATACGTATGGCCCCAGATCTGGTACAAGGTCGTATTGCCCCAGCGGTAAGGGGCGCTGAAGGATACCAGCCAGCCATTCTCCCGCCGTTCCGCCCACTCCAGGCGGACGCCTGTGGGCAGGTTCTCTCCTGTCTTTTCCGTCAGATCGACACGGATACTCTCCCGGTCCTTGTCCAGCCATTCCGCCCCGGTGATGCAGAGTGTCAGATGCTCGCCCTGGCTGAAAAAAGGGCTGTCCAGCCAAAAGGTGCCGTATCCTTCTCCGTCCGGGTCGCCGCTGGCGGAAATACCGTTGACGCAGCTTTCAAACCGCTCTCCATATTCGTTTTCCAGGTACAATGACAAGCCCTTCAGCCAGGCAGTGTTGCCGACGTCGTCGTCGATATTTACCCGCAGGTGGGTCGGGTACACCTCCGCCTCCGTCAGTGTAAACCGCTGGCCATCCAGTCGGAAGGTCTGATTGACCGGCACTACTGTTCCCTGGGCGGTGAACTCCGGGTCAAAGGACAACGGGAATGTAAACTCCGCCAGGTAGAGTTTCTCCGGCTGCCTCTGATCCGACAGCATCTCATCACCGTAATCACCCACCGCTTCCGCCGGTTCCGCACCGGGCTCCCAGTTGTCCGTGCTGTCGTAGACCTGCAATTCCAGTTCCAATGTCTCCGGCACATCAATATCCACGAAATTTACGTCGATGCGCCGCAGGGCGCCGTTTTCCAAGCCGTAGCTGCCGGTGGTGGAATGATAGCCATGAAGATCACCAGGTAGGCGGATGTCATAGTCTGCGTCCAGATGGGAGATGTCCCGGTCCGTATCCAGGGAATAGAAAATGCTCACCTGCTTGCGGTCCACGATAAGATACTCCACGGAGGCAGTGACACCGTCGGCACTTTGGCTTTGCTCCACAGGCTGGACATAATCATGCTCCACAGCGGCAGACAATGACGGCGACCAGCGGACCGCTTCCGCCAGAGCACCCAGCAACGGCACGTCCTCGCAGGCAGCCGCAAAAGGCGGGAACAGGTTCACCAGCAGCACAAATGCTGTAAAGCAAATAGCCAGACCGCCCATAGGGACACCAAAAAGCCGTTTTCTTTTCTGTGAAGTTTTTTCCCTTGACAACGCTCTTTGCGCAGCATATTCCAGTTGAGGCGGAGTGGTCTCCAGTTCTTTCAGCAAGACATTGTATTCCTCGTTGCGGCTCATGGCGTTCCCTCCTCTCCCAGTTCCAGGCGCAGCAGCTGCAATGCCCGCCGCTGGCGGGTGGACACGGTGCCTCGGGGCAGGTCCAGGCTTTGGGCCGTTTCCTCCAGGGTATATCCGGCGAAGTAGCGGAGGATGACCACGGTCCGTAGCTCCTCCGGCAGACGGCGGATGGCCTCCCGCAGGGGCAGGCCGTCGTAGGCGTTCGGTCCAGCGGAGTCCGGCAGGCTCTCCTCCCCTGTCACCCACCGGCGGCGGCGCAGCTCCTTGTGGCAGGTGTTGATGAGGATGCGGGTGAGCCAGGTCTCCAGCAGCTCCGGCTGCCGCATCTTCTTCAAGGCCCGCAGGGCCTGGTACACTGCCTCGTCCACCGCCTCCAGGGCATCGGCCTCGCTGCCAAGATACAAATACGCGGTGCGGTACAGCCGCTGCCAGACCGCCTGGGTCCTGGCGGCAAATTCCTCATGGTCCATGGGCGGGGCCTCCTTTCCGGTTTCTTTACGGATTAGAGCCTTCGTGAAACCGTTTTGATTGCCTGCGGAGAAAAGTTTTTTCGAGCAAAGCAAAAAATCAGCACGGCTTATCGCCGTGCTGACTTTGTTAGGCCCTAGGATGGGCCTTATTGTATACATCTTTCAGCTGACGCTTTACTACATGGGTATAGATCTGTGTAGATGAGATGTCCGCGTGGCCCAGCATCTCCTGGATAGACCGCAGGTCCGCGCCGTTTTCCAGCAAATGGACGGCAAACGAATGACGGAGCGTATGGGGCGTAATATCCTTTTGGATGCCCGCCTTCTCCTGGTAGTGCTTGATGATCTTCCAAAAACCTTGACGGCTCATACGCTCGCCGTTCATATTAACAAACAGAGCTTTTTCCTCTTGGTCAGCCACCAACTGAGGTCGAATGTCTCGAACATAGTCCTGAATTGCCTTCACAGCACCGTGGTACAGGGGAATAATGCGCTCCTTGCCCCGACTAGCGCAGCGGATAAAACCAGCCGCCAGATTCAAATCATCCAAGTTCAGAGAGATCAGCTCACTAACTCGGATACCAGTTGCATACAACAACTCCAGCATGGCATGGTCCCGAAAGCCCTTAGCATCCACACACTGTGGCTGGTCCAAAAACAGCTCTACTTCCTTGGCGGTAAGGATCTCCGGATACTTTCGCTCAGCCCGATCAGCAGTGATGCCTTTAGCAGGGTTAACCGTCAAATCACCTTGCGCCACCAAGTAATTGTAAAAGGATTTCACAGAGGCCAGGAAACGGGTAACAGAAGCGGCAGATTTGCCGTGTCCCTGCATCCAGTTCATATAGTCTCGAATCATATCCGGCTGAGCATCCCGTAAATCACAATCCAGGTGCTCTGCCAGATAATCCGCAAACTGATTCACATCCCGCAGATAGGAACTGATTGTGTTCTGAGAGGAATGCTTCTCCTCCGCCAGATACGTTCCGTAACGGTCAATATCACCGCTCACGGGATCACCCTCCCCCTCTTTTGTCAACTTAGAATATGACGCAATGCTAAATACGCCAAACGAGGCGTTAAAACAAGTTCCACACACACACCGACCAGCAGTACCAAGGATACCGCGCCGCATAAACGCCACCACTCTCTACCACAGGTCACAGGCGCCGTCCGCCTACCCCTCCCAATGGGCAGACGCGCCGCAGACATTCCCCAGGCGGGAGATGCCAATAAAAAATAACAGGGCATACTCACCAAGCATCTTGGCCCCAATACTGCTAACGCCAGCGCTGTCCCCTCCGCCCCGAAAGCCGCGGTGAAGCAACTGACAGAAAAGGAGAGCAAACAGCCGTAGAGCACAGTAACGCACGGAAGCAACACCGCTCCAACAGCTGTAAACGCCAGCAAAAAAGCCGCCATGGGATACCGGAAGTAGATCACTGCAGCGGATACAGCGGCTCTCGCATTCTCAGAAACGCTGTCTTCCAGTTGTAGGAAATCCATTAAGTACCGGCGCAGCTCCGCCCCAGTGCTCTCTGGCACCTGCCCAGCCAACGCTTGTCCCAGCAGAATGCCCCCAGCAAAAAAGATTGCCAACAGCACCGTCCTTGAAAGGACACCTGCCTGTCCGCCAAGTCCACGGACCGCCTTTTTCCTGTTCAACCGCCTCACCTCACTGACCCACCGTATGCCGGGGAGTTGTGTTTTATGATAGGCGGTTAACGTAAACCAAGTACTTATTTAATATAGTTCAAATGGCTCGCTTTATCAAGAAATTTGGCAGAACTTCTCTCTTTTTGTTATTTATTACAAATTATTATGTTAACATCATTATGTTAACCAACAGAACCGCGACGTTTTTTTAGGAACACTGTAGTTCCGCAAAGGCTATATCTTGTAGACTTGCCCCACAAAATGCCCCATATTTACGTATTAGCCTTCCCTTCTCCCCCACTTTATCCAGTAAGCGCCGGGATGTGGACAGTCCCGGTGCCCACCGGACATTTTTGGTAAAAATGACAACTCTCTATCCGTGGCGTCGGGCGCGTCCCTTCACTCGGCGTCCCCGCCTACCACCTATCGCACCAGCCAGCAGCCCGCCAGCCATCAAGCACCCCAGCAGCACGAGTCCCCGGACCGTGATTCCTCCCTCCCAGCACAGCAAACACGCCAGTGACAATATCACCGCAAACCCAAAAGCACATAGGAGGGCCGCCGGAAGACGGTCCATCGGCGCATTCCACACACACACCAGTCCTCCAGTCAGCGCGGACACTCCGCACGCCACGGCAATAGTAGGGAATATCCCCCCTTCTCCCAGAACGCCTCGTACAGCCAGCAGCGTAAGCAACATCAAAAGGCCCAAGTACACGCCAAGAGACACCAGTATGCCCCATATGAAGACCCGCCACGAGGGCACCTGTTTCCGACTTTTCGACATAAAAATACCTCCTCGGTCATACATTCCTAATGGAATATATGACCAGGGAGGTCATGTTTATGAATGGTTCAGTCTTTCTTTTCCTCAACGGGAGCCTCATCAGAAGCAGCAGCCTTTTCCTCGATAGCGGCAGGCTCTTCCTTCTTTTTCTTCTTATCGGACTTATCAGACTTCTCCTCCGTGGGCTGGTCAGTGGTCTGAACGCCAGTGGTGGAAACAGCCCAGCGAGTGATCTCCATGCGGACACGGTCCTCGCTAGTCTCAATGACCAGAGTGTCCTTACCAGCCTGGACCACGCGGCCAACAATACCACCAATGGTAGTGATGGTGTCGCCCTTCTTGATACTGTCACGCATCTCCTGCGCTTTCTTCTTCCGCTTATTCTCAGGACGAATCAGCAGGAAGTAGAAAATTACCAGCATGACAACCAGCATTACGATAGAATAGGTGCTACCTTCCATTTTTAGAAAACTCCTTTTCTTTTGTGTATTCAGAACGGAACTATTATACCAAACCCAACAGGTTTTGCAAGAACTTTCTTGTAATCCGCAAATTTCAAGGCCCGCAGAGTCTGTTACGCCCGTTTTTCCAACTGCCCACTATACCGACCCCGGAATTCGGCAAAGGTTCCTTCATCCAAAGCCTGTCGGATCTTTGCCATTAAGTCGTTATAAAAATATAAATTGTGGAGCACAGCAAGCCGTAGGGCCAACACCTCGTCTGCTTTGAACAAGTGCCGCAGATACGCGCGGGAGAAACTGCGGCACACAGGACAGCCACAACTTTCGCTGATGGGACGGTCATCTGTGGCATACTTTTCATTCAAGATATTCACAGTACCCTCCCAGGTGAAAAGCTTTCCATGGCGACCGTTCCGGGAAGGCATCACGCAGTCAAAGAAATCTACGCCCCGGCTGACAGCCTCAATGATGTTGCTGGGTGTACCCACTCCCATGAGGTAACGGGGCTTTTCCTTTGGCATAAAAGGTTCCACCACGTCAATCATCTCGTACATGACCTCCGCTGGCTCACCCACCGCCAAGCCGCCGATGGCAAAACCATCGCAGTCAATTTTTGCAATCTCCCGCATATGCCAGGCACGCAGATCCGCGTAAGTGGCACCCTGGTTGATGCCAAAGAGCATCTGCTGAGGATTCACTGTTTCCGGCAGGCTGTTCAGCCGGTCATGCTCTTCCTTGCACCGCTCCAGCCACCGCAGCGTACGTTCACAACTGGCCTTGGCGTATTCGTAGGCCGCCGGATTTTCCACGCACTCATCAAAAGCCATAGCGATGTCGCTGCCCAGGTTGGACTGGATGCGCATGGATTCCTCCGGCCCCATAAAAATCTTCCGTCCGTCAATGTGGGAGGAAAAATAGACCCCCTCCTCCTTGATCTTCCGCAGGGACGCCAAGGAAAAAACCTGAAATCCGCCGGAGTCTGTTAGGATGGGGCCATCCCAATCCATAAACCTGTGGAGGCCTCCCATCTGCCGCACCAGCTGGTCACCGGGGCGCAGGTGCAAATGGTAGGTATTGGACAATTCGATCTGGCAGCCCACTTCCTTCAAATCGTGGGCGGAAACGCCGCCCTTGATGGCAGCCTGGGTACCCACATTCATAAACACCGGCGTCTGGACCACGCCGCCGTGGGCACAGGAAAACTCGCCGCGGCGGGCGCGGCCTTCGGTTTTGATGATTTTGAACATATTTTCTCTCGCTTCTTATGTTTTTGCGCGGTCAAAAAAAGCCCGCAGTTCCGCTTTCCGTTCCGGAGGCAGTTCTTTTTTAGGAAGGCCCACCTCTGCTCCCGCCAAAGCGGTGAGCTGGTGAAAGCATGCTCCAGGGTCCACCTGCGTGCGAATACGAAGCCAAGCTTCACAGGCGCCGGCAGCACGCAGCTCCTCTGCCGAGGTAATGCCGACCCGGCGCAAATTCTCCGCCAGGACAGTCCCAATGTTAGGCAGACCGGTCAATTCCACAGGCGCTTCCCCCTTTCATCTTTTGTCCATTATAGTATACCCGCCCCTCCGGCGCAAGACGAAAAAACAGCAGCCGCGGCAGTTTGCCGCGGCTGTCGGTTTAAGCGGTCTCCTCCGCCGGATTCACGTGGACCATACAGTGCTTCACTTGAGGGAACTTGGCCTCTAGCGTGTCGTGGACTGCCTGTGCCGTGGCGTGGGTCACCCGCAGGGGCAAGTCTCCGTCCGCTTGAATCTCAACATCCACATACACCCGGTCTCCAAAAAGGCGGGTATTCAAAGTATCTAGTCCTAGTACACCCGGCTGAGACAGAATGGTCTCTTTCATTTCCGCCGTCAGCTCCGGCGAGCAAGCATGATCTGTCATTTTGGAAAGAGCATCTTTTAAAATATCCCATGCAGCTTTCAGTATGAATAGGCAGATGACCACACTGGCCACACTGTCCAGCACTGGGAACCCCAGGCGGGCACCCAGAATACCAGCGAAGCTGCCCACAGAGGAAAGGGCATCAGACCTATGGTGCCAGGCCTCCGCTTTCAATGCGCTAGAATTAATTTTTTTCGCGGCCAACCAAGTGTACCAGAACATACCCTCCTTCACCACGATGGAAACAATTGCGGCAATGAGGGCCAAGGCTCCTGGCACCACCAGCGCCTCTTCACCGGCAATTTTTCGGATACCGGATATGCCGATACCCAATCCGGTAGCCGCCAGGATCACACCCAGGACCAAAGCGGCGATGCACTCCAGCCGCTCATGGCCGTAGGGATGATCCCGGTCTGCGTCCCGGCCCGCCAGCTTTACCCCCAGAATAACAATAAATGTAGCCAAAACATCCGAGGCCGAATGAACAGCGTCGGAGATCATGGCGCCAGAATGGGCCAGAAAGCCCGCCAGAAATTTGAAGGCCGCCAGGGCCAGATTGATGGCAATCGTCACGGCAGAAACGCTGACCGCCACCTTTTCATGTTGTTTAGGGTCCATCAGTTACCTCCCATAAAATATTTTGGCAGATAGCTCTCCCCTGCTTCACAAAAAAGGGTGCAAAAAAACACCCGCGGCACAGAGTCCTACTGTCCCGCGGATGGGCGTCATCCGCTGCCACCGAAGCGGCCCGGCGCATGGACATGGTCCACCGCCTGCTCAGTTTGTACTGTTGTCCGGCGCTTGTTAAAGCGTGATGCAGTGCAAAGAGGTTATCATGAGAATATCATACGCAGCACCTAACGTCAAGTTGTTTTGCAAACGTTTGTCCTAAAAAACTGCAAACTTTTTAGTGAAAAACGCCCCAGGTCCACACCCAGGGCGTCCGTAATCCGGTTTTTCAAATTTTAGCGCAGAAACATAGCATCGCCGAAGGAGAAAAACCGATAGCGCTCCTTAACTGCCTCCGCATAGGCTGCCAGCACATGCTCCCGTCCGGCAAAAGCAGACACCAGCATGATAAGTGTGCTTTCCGGCAGGTGGAAATTTGTCACCAAGCCATCCATGACCTTGAAGTGGTAGCCGGGGTAGATATAGATATTGGTCCACCCAGCCTTGGCTTCCATGTGTCCATCCTCCGCCGCCCAGGATTCCAAGGTCCGGCAGGAGGTGGTACCCACGCAGATGCAGCGTCCGCCGCCGGCTTTTGTCCGGTTGATGAGATCCGCCGTCTCCTGTGGAATGGTGCAAAATTCACTGTGCATCTCGTGGTCGGTGATCTCTTCCTCCTTCACAGGGCGGAAAGTACCAAGGCCCACATGAAGGGTCACATAGCCGATGCCGATGCCCTTGGAGGCAATCTTCTCCAGCAGTTCCGGCGTAAAATGGAGCCCCGCCGTGGGAGCCGCCGCGCTACCCAACACCTTGGAGTACACCGTCTGATACCGCTCTTGGTCTTGAAGTTCCTCTTTGATATAGGGAGGCAGAGGCATTTTTCCCAAACGTTCCAACACTTCCAGAAAAATACCCTCATAGTCGAAACGAACCAGACGGTTGCCGCCTTCCACCTCACCCACGATCTCCGCTGTCAGTTCTCCGTTTCCAAAGGAAACCCTGGCACCGGGACGCAGTTTTTTGCCGGGCCGCACCAGACACTCCCACACTTTGTCCCCCCGGTCAATGAGAAGCAGGATCTCACAGGCTCCGCCGCCAGGCAGACGCTGGCCCAGAAGACGGGCCGGTAGCACCCGGGAGTTGTTCAGAATCAAGCAGTCGCCGGGGTTCAAAAAGTCCGGAAGCTCGTAAAAATGATGATGCTCCACAGCCCCGGTGACTCGGTCCAGTGTCATGAGACGGGAAGTGTCCCGCTTATCCAAAGGAGTCTGCGCAATGAGTTCTTGAGGTAGGTCATAGTAAAAGTCACTGGTTTTCATGTTTGTTAGGTTCCTCACTTGATGGTAATATCCGTATAGTAAAATTCCAATATTTCCTCATAATCATATCCATCCTCCGCCATGGCCCGGGCACCGTACTGGCTGAGGCCCACGTTGTGACCGTTGCCGGAGCCGGTGATGGTGAAGGTACCATTGGAGGAGGTGTTCACCCTGCGGGAGACTGTGCCGGTAGAGAGCTTTGTAACACCATCGGCAGTGATGGCATACCAGCTCCCGTCAGACAGCTCGGATTTTTTCCCGCCGGTGGCAATGGCGATGGCGCCCTCCAAGGAAGAGAGTTTCTGAGCACCATTGACGTAATAGCCTCCGCTGCCTGCTGTCACCGTTCCGCCACCCTTGCCATTAATGGAAAAACGCAAACTGGGAACAGATTTTTGGTAGGTGCTGCTGTAAAACACCGTGCGGGCAGTATCTCCCTTCAACGTCAGTATCTCACCGTCTGTATCCACAAAAGTGACAGCAGCTACATTCCCCATATCGGTAACAGCCGAGACATACACGTCCTCAATATCTCCAATGGTATAGTTTTTCTGCTGCAGAATCCAAGTCAGTTGGTCTGCCGTATACGTAACGGACCAGTTGTAATTGGGAATGGAGGTCAGCTCTTCATAAGGGTCCTCTTTTCCCAGAAGATAGGGCACCCGTCCGCCCCAGACATTTTCTGCATCCTCAGTGGCACCGCCGTTGGAGGAGTGATATACCGCTTCAATAAGCTCCCCATCGTAATACAGGCACTCTCCCTCCGTGTTTTCCACCGCCTCGTCAGAGAGATCCGTGGCGGTATTGGTGCCGTTATACACCTGGCAGCAGGTTCCACTGCACACATCAAAGTCGTAATTTTGATGCTTAGTATTACGGCAAGCAAAAGTCCGGGCACAGACTGCCTGGGCTTCCAGCGCAGCCAAGGGCCAGTCACCGTTCATCTCATAGGGCACCACGCCCTTCACGTAATCCTCAAGGTCCACCACGTTGATGACTCGCAGATCGCCACCGCTGGGTCGGACATACTCAAAACCGCCCTTGTATTTGTAGCCCTTGAACCAAGTGACAGGCTCCTCTCGCCGTCCCGCCTGTGGCATGACACCCAAAGACAGGTCCCAGCCATTCTGGAACTCAAAGAGCACCTCGGTAGTGCGGGTGCGGGTCACTATCACACCGGCGGAGGAGGATTTTACCGCCTCACCGTCCAGTCCCAGATCCTCCAATGCATCCTGGGCATCGCCCCGGGATTCATAGCATCCAAAACGGACCACGAATTCCCCGTCGATATAAGCAGGCCAGCCTCCCAGATCCCAAGCCTCCTCCGCGCACTGGTCGTAGTCATCATATATACCGTCCAGCTGAACATGCCACGGTCCCATGACCTCCCTACCGCCCACAGAGGAATAATTGCCAGCCTCATCTACATATATTGTGCCTGCGGCAGTCATGGAAATGCATGTCTCCTCCGTCCAGCCCAGCGCCACAAAGTCCCGGCCATTCTCAAAATAACCAAATTCATAGCCCTCTCCCACAGCGTTTTCCAAATTGGCGGAAAACAGGGCGGAAGTGCCGTACCGCAGTCCCACCCGTAGGGTGTCCCGCTCTGCCGCTTCGGCAGAAACCGCCGTTAAAGTGAAAAATGTCACAACGCCCAGCAAGGCAGCCAACCCTTTTTTCATGCATCCTCCCTATGGTTCCGGCGTTGACGGTCACGCGAAAGTATGCTATCATACATACAAATGTCCGTCACAGATGTACAAAAAGATTTTTTCTCTAATAAAAGATATTATAGTACAATTTCACGGTACATTCAACCAAAATCGACGGAGGCCCCCCGCGGCGCCCCCTCCCAGGAGGAAACGATTATGAAACAGTACAAAGTCGGTATCATCGGCTGCACCGGTATGGTGGGCCAGCGCTTCATCACCCTTATGGAAAACCACCCTTGGTTCCAGCTGACCGCCCTCGCCGCCAGTGCCCGCAGCGCCGGGAAAACCTATGAAGAAGCTGTGGAGGGCCGTTGGGCTTTGGACATTTCCCTGCCGGAGGAGGCCAAAAAGTTGGTGGTACTGGACGCCGAGGCCGATGCTGAAAAAATGGCCGCTATGGTGGATTTCTGCTTCTGCGCCGTGGATATGAAGAAGGAGGACATCCGGGCGTTGGAGGAAAAGTACGCCAAACTGGAATGTCCCATTGTCTCCAACAACTCCGCCCACCGCTGGACCGACGACGTGCCCATGGTAGTGCCCGAAATCAACGCTGACCACATCGCTGTCATCGACGCCCAGCGTAAGCGTCTGGGCACCAAGCGGGGCTTCATCGCCGTGAAGAGCAACTGCTCCCTCCAAAGCTACGTCCCCGCCCTACACCCGCTGAAAAAATATGGTCTGGAGCAAGCGCTGGTATGCACGTACCAGGCTATCTCCGGCGCCGGAAAGACTTTCCAGCGCTGGCCGGAAATGGTGGATAACTGCATCCCCTTCATCGGCGGCGAAGAGGAAAAGAGCGAACAGGAGCCTTTGAAACTGTGGGGTCACATTGAGGATGGCAAAATCGTCAAGGCCGACGGTCCCTCCATCACCGCCCAGTGCTTCCGGGTGGCCTGCCAGGACGGTCACATGGCTGCCGTGTTCATGAAGTTCAAAGATGGCTGCAAACCTTCCATGGATCAGATCAAAGCTGACTGGGCCGCCTTCCGAGGCCCCGCCCAGGAGCTGGACCTCCCCTCCGCCCCCAAGCAGTTCCTCCACTATTTCGAGGAGGAGAACCGTCCCCAGACAAAGCTAGACCGGATGCTGGAGCATGGCATGGCCGTGTCCATTGGCCGTCTGCGCCCGGACACCCAGTACGATTACAAGTTCGTTTGCCTCAGCCACAACACCCTCCGGGGTGCCGCCGGCGGCGCCGTACTCCTAGCGGAGTTGCTGTGCGCCAAGGGCTACATCCAGGCCAAATAATTCCCCCTCCGTTACAAAAGAAAGCAGATGCCCAAGCTCGGGCATCTGCTTTTCTCTTGTCCTCCAAACCGCTATCATGTTGAAAAGGAGCGGATTTTCTGTGAAGGAATCTATCTTTACAGGTTCTGGTGTGGCGATTGTCACGCCCTTTAATCGGGAAGCTGTAGACCTGCGGGCCCTGGGACGGCTACTGGACTTTCAGCTTGCTGGCGGCACTGACGCCATTATCGTCTGTGGCACCACTGGCGAAGCCGCAACCATGACCTACCGGGAGCGGATGCGGACCATCGAGTACTGCGTGGAGCATGTGGACGGCCGGGTGCCGGTCATCGCCGGCAGCGGCTCCAACTCCACGGAAAGCGCCCTGGCCCTCAGCCGGGACGCGGAGCGGGCCGGGGCGGACGGCTTGCTGCTGGTGACGCCTTATTATAATAAAGCCAGCCAGGCGGGGCTCATCCACCACTTCGGCGTTATCGCCGACGCGGTGACTGTGCCCCTCATCCTATACAACGTCCCCTCCCGCACCGGCGTCACCATTGCACCGGAGACCTATGCCGCACTGGCGAAACACCCCAACATCAACGGCGTCAAGGAGGCAGGCGGTGACCTTGGCGCCGTTCAGCGGACCCGAAACCTCTGCCCGGCGGATTTTTCCATCTGGTCCGGCAACGATGACCAGACCGTCCCTATCTGCGCCTTGGGCGGCGTGGGAGTCATCTCCGTAGCGGCCAACGTGGTGCCGGATAAAATGCACGAATTGGTAACGCTATGCCTGGACAACGACTTCGCCGCCGCGGGGAAACTGCAGTTGGAGCTGAAAGAACTGTGCGATGCCCTTTTCTGCGAGGTAAATCCCATTCCCGTAAAGACGGCGCTGAATCTCATGGGCATGGAAGCTGGAGACCTGCGGCTTCCCCTGTGTGAGCCCTCCCCCGCCAACCGAGATCGTATTCGGAGGGCACTGGTGCAGTACGGCCTGTTAGATGCATGAAAAACGCTGCTTGGGGAGGGCGGCGCCGTTTATTGCTGTTCCATGGCCCGCAGACATAGCTCTATGGCATCCAAGTCCTGATAATCCACATCTCCAATGTACACTTCACCAAAAGTGGTATCTATCAGTACTTCGGCGTTATCCAGCCAGCCGTGTACCTCATATAAAAACGCGGCCACAGTTTCTGAATCAAAGCTATGGTACGGAGAACCCCAATTGATGTCAAACTCCACACGGTCCTCCCAGAGCACCACTGGCTGCATCTTTTCATCCAAAGAAAACAGTTGGTAATGATACGTACAGTACCCTTGCCCCATAAAAGGTACATAACGCAATAGATAATCCTGTCCGTCCACTTTCAGAGTGTATACGGCGTTCTCCCCCGTATGGGAAGCCCCCGCTTCCTCTTTCCAGCACAGATCTTCGGCTGCATTCCAGATGCGCAGCTCATAGAGCTCCGCTCCTCCCGAGGGGTATACATATGTCCACCGCTCCACGGTCTCCGGCGCTCCGTCGTGGTCAAAATCGTATGTCCCCGGCAGGGTCTCCCGGACCACTTCCATGGAAGCTCCGGTCAGGCGGTCCTGGTCCATAACCAGTGCGCAGGCGTAGGTGTGCTGCTCTCCGGCGTCACCGCCCCGGCCTACCGTCACCCGCAGGTGGTCCTCTTCCGGCCAGTCTCCCCAATTATCCGGCAGAAACGTGTATTCCGGGATGGGGGAGCCGTCCGGCAGGGTGAAATCCCAGCCAGTCCAAGTGTTGGTCTCAATAACCCGGATCGCCTGCCAGATCCGGGCTCCGTAAGCCAAGGCCAAATACCGGCTGTCCGGCGACCACAGAGCAGTCTGGGTAACCCAGCCCTGGTCCTGCCACAAAACATCTCCGGTCTTTGCATCCACCACCTGGACGAATTCCGGCGGCTGGACGCCGCTGACATACTGGCCGCTGGCTCCCGCCGCCTGGACCTGGAACCGTCCGTCCGGGGAGCGGAGCTCCCCTTCCACCCGGGCCACAGGCGTGGAGCAAAGTACTTGGACTGCTTCTCCTTTCGGCGGCGTGCTTTGCTCTTTTACAGGTCCCGGGCCCGCTATGCAGGCCACAATTGCCGTCGCCGCCAGCAGAGCCACGGCTCCCAAAAGCTGCTGTTTTTGCATAAAAATACCATCCTCATGCTGTTATACAAGCAGTATAAGGATGGCATTTTTTATGTCAACTGCAATTTGGTAACAGTTCAGCGCCAGGGCTCACAGCCGCGTCAGCATGTCCGCCCGCTGGGATTCGATATATTCGTCGTAGGTGCACATCTTATCGATGAGCTTCCCATCCACAAACTCCATGATTCGGTTGGCGATAGTCTGGACAAACTCATGGTCGTGTGAAGCAAACAGCTCAACGCCCTTGAAATCGATTAGGCCGTTGTTAACGGCAGTGATGGACTCCAGGTCCAGGTGGTTGGTAGGCTGGTCCAGCACGAGTACGTTGGAGCCGAACAGCATCATCCGGGACAGCATACACCGGACCTTCTCGCCGCCGGAGAGGACCTTCACCGGCTTGAACACATCATCGCCTGAAAACAGCATCCGTCCCAGGAAGGCCCGCTTGAAGGACTCAGTGCTTTCTTCTGCCGAATTACCTGTGTATTGAGCCAGCCAATCCAGGAGGTTCAGATCACAGTCGTTGAAAAAGGCAGAGTTATCCAGGGGAAAATAGCTGGTGGTAATGGTGGTGCCCCATTTGTAGTTGCCCTCGTCCGGTTCCAGTTCGCCCATGATGATCTTGAAGAGTGTGGTCTTGGCGATCTCATCCTCACCTACAAAGGCGATCTTATCCCCTTTGTTCACCCGGAAGCTGACGTTATCCAGCACCTTCCGTCCGTCCACAGTCTTGGAAAGGTTTTCCACCGTCAGGATTTCCTTGCCTGGCTCCCGTTCCATGGTAAATCCCACAAAGGGATAGCGCCGGGAGGAAGCGGGCATCTCCTCCACTGTCAGCTTATCCAAGAGCTTACGGCGGGCGGTGGCCTGCTTACTCTTTGACTTGTTAGCGGAGAAGCGCTGGATAAACAGCTGCAGTTCCTTGATCTTCTCCTCGTTTTTCCGGTTCTGGTCCCGGATCATCCGCTGGACCATCTGGCTGGACTCGTACCAGAACTCGTAGTTGCCCACATACATCTTAATCTGGCCATAGTCCACATCCACGATGCTGGTGCACACGGTATTTAGGAAGTGGCGGTCATGGCTGACTACCAGGGTCAGCGCTTCGCAATCCATCAAGAAGTCCTCCAGCCATTCAATAGCCTGGATGTCCAAATGGTTGGTAGGCTCGTCCAGAAGGATGATGTCCGGCTTTCCGAACAGCGCCTGGGCCAGAAGCACCTTTACCTTCTCTTTGGCAGTAAGGCTGCTCATCTCGCTGTACAAAATATCATTGGAAAGGCCCAGGCCCTGGAGCAGGCGGGAAACATCGCTCTCAGCCTCCCAGCCACCCATCTCAGCAAATTCCGCCTCAAGCTCACTGGCCTTTACACCGTCTTCGTCAGTGAAGTCTTCCTTTTCGTACAGAGCGTCCTTCTCCTTCATCACGTCGTATAAGTGTTGGTTGCCCATAATGACGGTGTCCAGCACAGAGTAGGCGTCATACTGAAAGTGGTCCTGTTTCAAAATAGACATGCGCTCTTCCTTGGGAATGATGACCTCGCCGGTGGTGGGCTCCAGGTCGCCGGAGAGGATGCGCAGGAAAGTTGACTTTCCTGCGCCATTGGCGCCGATGATGCCGTAGCAGTTACCGGGGACGAACTTTAGGTCCACATGTTTAAACAGCGTCTGTCCGCTGAAATTCATGCTGACGTCATTGACTGTGATCATGTTCTCAATTCCTTTCTAAACGCGCAAACAGGCGCAATGCCGAAGCACTGCGTCTGCCTGCCAAGCTATTTGATTATTTTACAAAAGCGCGGTGGAAAACCTTCTTGCCCTTTTTGATGATGACACCATCGCCAGCAAAGTCCTCTTGGTGGAAAGCGGCGGTGATATCCGTTACCTTCTTGTCGTCCACACTAACGCCGCCTTGCTGGACGAGACGCCGGGCCTCGCCGTTGGAGACGCACAATCCACAGGCCACCAGCAGGTTGATAACGCCGATGGCTCCGTTTTCAAACTTGTCGGCGGAAAGCTCCGTGGCAGGCATATGCTCGGACACACCACTGCCGCCGAATAGGGCGCGGGCGGCGGTCTGGGCCTTTTCAGCCTCTTCCTCTCCGTGGACCAGCTTCGTCAGCTCGTAGGCCAGAATCTCCTTGGCGGTGTTCAGCTGGCTGCCCTCCCACTTATCCATCTCATCGATCTGCTCCAGAGGCAGGAAGGTCAACATCCGGATGCACTTAAGCACATCCGCGTCGCCCACGTTCCGCCAGTACTGGTAGAACTCAAAGGGAGAGGTCTTGTTGGGATCCAGCCACACGGCACCGCTGGCGGTCTTGCCCATCTTCTTGCCCTCGGAGTTCAGCAGCAGGGTGATGGTCATGGCGTAGGCGTCCTTGCCCAGCTTCTTGCGGATGAGCTCCGTGCCGCCCAGCATGTTGCTCCACTGGTCATCGCCGCCGAACTGCATGTTGCAGCCCACGGTCTGGAACATGTGGTAGAAGTCGTAGGACTGCATGATCATATAGTTGAACTCCAGGAAGGAAAGGCCCTTTTCCATCCGCTGCTTGTAGCACTCGGCCCGCAGCATGTTGTTGACAGAGAAGCAGGCACCCACCTCGCGGAGCACATCCACATAGTTCAGCTTCATGAGCCAATCGGCATTATTCAGCATCATGGCCTTGCCCTCGCCGAACTCAATAAACCGCTCCATCTGCTTTTTGAAGCAGTCGCAGTTGTGCTGAATGGTCTCAGGGGTCAGCATCTGGCGCATGTCCGTACGGCCGGAGGGGTCGCCGATCATGCCGGTGCCGCCGCCGATGAGGGCGATGGGCCGGTTGCCAGCCATCTGCAGCCGCTTCATCAGGCACAGCGCCATGAAGTGGCCCACATGAAGGGAGTCGGCAGTGGGGTCAAAGCCGATATAAAACACGGCCTTTCCGTTGTTCACCAGGTCCCGAATCTCATCCTCATCCGTTACCTGTGCAATGAGTCCACGGGCTTTCAGTTCCTCATAGATCTGCATAGTAGTCTCTCCTGTTCAAAATAATTTTTGCGGAACAGAACAAAAAAATCCTCCGTCCCGGCAGGGACAGAGGGCGAACTTCTTCGCGGTACCACCTCTGATTCGCCGTTTCCTCACGAAAACAGCCTCGCGGAGTGCCAACACACTCCCGCGCGGTAACGGGCGCTCCCGGAACACGCCTACTGAGCGGTCAAGCCGCTGTTTGGGTGTCAGCTCCACGGTGTATTCCGCAGGCGTCCTTCTCCCCTTTCCACCGGCCAGGGGCTCTCTTGGCAAGGCGTCTCCACGTACTTCTCCGTTTCTTCGCTATATACAGGGGTTATTCTATCCGATAAACATGGGTTTGTCAACACAAATTCCTTCGTTTCTGCCTCCGAAAAAAGGAAGCCGCCCCCGCTTTCCCGGCAAAAGCCGAAGATTGCGGCGGACAGCTTCCCAGCATGCAAATGATACTGTCAATAAGCAAGAGGCCTCTCGTTCGCCGAAGGTAACGTTTCCCGATACCTTTCCGCCTGGTCCAGCAGTTCCCCAGCACTTCTCAGCAGTGCCTCTGTCACCTGGCTGCCGCCGGTGATGCGGGCCAACTCCGCCTTACGGCGCTCCCGGTCCAGAAGGACCACCTTCGTGTACGTGCGGCCGTTCCGTTCCCCTTTTTCTACGGAAAAGTGGGTGTCTGCCATGGCAGCCAGTTGCGGCAGGTGGGTCACGCACAACACCTGCTTGCGTCGACTTACCTGTGCAAGCTTTTCCGCCACCTTTTGGGCCGCCCGGCCGGAAACGCCGGTGTCCACCTCATCGAACACCAAAGTCGCCACCGCTTCCTGCTCCGCCAGCACGTTTTTCAATGCCAGCATAATACGGGCCAGCTCACCGCCGGAAGCAATCTTTGCAATTGGCCGCAGATCCTCTCCCACGTTGGCAGACATGAGGAAACGGATGGTGTCACAGCCATCTGGACCGGGCTCCTTTTCCGCAAAGTCAATGGCAAAGCGGACCTTGTGCATATCCAAGTCCCGCAGCTCCGCTTGAATGCGCTGTTCCAGAACAGCGGCAGCTTCCATCCGAACCTTGGTTAGCGCCGCACCAGCAACAGTTACCGCCTGCTGGACCTTCCCGAGCTTGGCCTCCAGGCGGGCCAAGGTATCATCCGCAGTTTCTATGGCTTCAAGTTCCGCCCGGCACCTGTCCAGATATTCCAGCATATCCTCTACAGTGGCACCGTACTTTTTTTTCAGACGATACAGCTGGTCCGTCCGGCTCTCTACTGCGTCCAACTCTGCCGGGGAAAAGTCAAATTCCACCCGCTTGTCCCGGATAATCTCAGCAAGGTCATAAGCTTCACACCGTAGTGTTTCCAATCGTTTATACAACTCACCTAAGTCGTCGCTCAAGGTGCGGATGCCAGAGATGGCCTCCTCCGCGTCCCTAATGGACGCTAGAGCACCGCCGGATTCTTCATCACCGGAAAGGCAGTAGTCCGCACCGGCCAGGGCAGAGAGATACTTCTCTCCGCTGCGCAGCAGATTGCGCCTAGCGAGCAGTTCTTCTTCCTCGCCGGGCACCAGTTCCGCCCGCTCCAGCTCGCTGATTTGGAATTGCAGGCTATCCATACGCCGGGCCTTTTCCGCCTCATCCATTTTCAGTGCCCGGATACGTCCCAACAGGTCCGCCATGGCATCATATTCCTTCCGGTAAGCCGCCATGGCCTCCTCCGTTCGGCCAAAACGATCCAGATAGGTCTGGTGCTGCTCCTCGTCCAACAAGGCCGCGCCGTCATGCTGGCCGTGGATATTCAAAAGATCCGCACCGATCTGGCGCAGCTGGCTGACGGTAATGGGCCGTCCATTGGCACGGCACGTGTTTTTGCCGTCAGCTCCAATCTCCCGCTGCAAAAGAAGGTTTCCATCCTCGTCTGGCGCCGCACCGGTCTCCACAAGTCCAGGAAGATTTGCTGGAACAGCAGAGAACTCCGCGCTGACAAATGCCTTATCCGCCCCGGTACGGATGATTTCCCGGGAGGTGCGCCCTCCCAACACGGCACCCATGGCGTCAATAACGATAGACTTACCGGCGCCAGTTTCACCCGTCAAGGCATTGAAGCCCGGCAGAAACCGAATGTCCGCCTCCTCAATAACGGCGATATTTTCAATGTGAAGCAATTCCAGCATCTGCATTTGCTCCTTTTGGCCTCAATAGAGGCAAATTCTGGGATGCGGACCGCTCATCAAAGCATTTCTTTGATCTCTTCGCAGAACTCTGCGGCGGAGTCCGTGTCCCGCATTACCAAAAAAGCAGTGTCATCTCCGGCCAGGGAACCCACCAGGAAATTGAACTCCATGTTATCCAGTGCCGCACAGGCAGCGCTGGCAAGACCGGGCATGGTTTTGATGACCACGATGTTTTGGGCGTAGTCTATGCTGGTGATACTCTCACGGAAAATAGTCCGCAACTTCTCAGCAAAGTTCAGCTTCGTCCGGTTGCCGGACACAGCGTACTTGTACACCCCCTGCCCCACAGGCTCCTTCACCAGGTGCATCTGCTTGATATCCCTGGAAATCGTAGCCTGGGTACTGGTGATGCCCCGCTCCTGCAAGCGGGAGAGCAACTGCTCCTGGGTCTCGATATTCTCTTGAGAGATGATCTCCAGAATCATGTTTTGGCGGTCATTTTTCATCATGGAATCCTCCCGGAAGCATTTTTTGGGCAAAAATCTCACAAAAGCTCTTTTCCGACAGGCGGACCAGCTTTGTGGTGTATTTGGATTTACGGACCAGCACCTGGTCGTCGGACTTCAACGCGAAAGCCCGGCTCTCGTCCACGAACAGATAGACCGGCTTACGGCCATTGCGCTCTAGTTCGATGGAGAGGGTATGCTCCGGCGAGAGTACATAAGAGGAAAAGCGCATATTGTGGATACAGATGGGACAAACCACCATGGTCTGGGCAACCGGCTCCACCACCGGTCCACCGGCAGAGAGAGAATACGCCGTGGAACCCGTGGGAGTGGCAATGATAACACCGTCGCCGGCGATGTCCGCCAGATGGCGGCCGTCAGAGGCAATCTTTAAATGGATGACGTGGGAAATGGGGCCCTCCCGGATGACAGCTTCGTTTAACCCCAGATTCGTGTAAATCTGCCTGCCGTCCCTAATGACGGACACGTCCAGCATCATCCGCTGTTCCAGCTCGAAATCCCAGTTTTCCAGCTTCCGAAGCAGCTCCAGCTCGCCGGCCTCCAGTTCCGCGATAAAGCCAAGGCCTCCCATATTGACGCCCAGTACGGGAATCTTATTGAGAGCCGCCAGCTTGGCTAGGTGTAAAATCGTGCCGTCGCCACCAAAGGTGAGCAGCAGATCCGCAGACCGCAGCTCCGCCTGCAGAGGATGCACGTCAAAGTCCGCAAACGCTCCGTCCCGCTGGTCCCGGAAAGGAGAACACACCACCGTGCGAAAACCAATCTCATGGAGAATTTTCTGGGCCGCCTTGGTGGCCGCCATCCCTCGGTCCCGGCTAGGGTTGGGACAGAGGATAATTTTCTTTGGATTCATAGGCCGCTCCCCTCTCCGTGCTCCTTCAGCGTCTCGTGGGATTCCGCAACCAAAGCCTTTAGATCAAATGTCTGCTCCTGCCATTCACCTTTTTCCAGATACCCCAGGTATTCAATGTTTCCCTCAGGCCCCCGAATAGGAGAGTATGTCAGCCCAAGGACTGTAAAGCCAGATTCCTTTGCATGTTCCAAGAAGTGTTCCAGCACCTCCAGATGAACAGCCGGGTCCCGGACCACGCCCTTTTTGCCCACTTTCTCTTTACCGGCCTCAAACTGAGGCTTCACCAGACACGCCACGTGTCCTCCCTGCCGCAGCAGGCCGCAAAGAGGCGGCAGGATGAGCTTTAGTGAGATAAAGCTCACATCCACGGATGCGAAGTCCAACTCCTCCGGAATCTGCTCATGAGTCAGATATCGGGCGTTGGTACGCTCCATGCACACCACCCGCTCGTCACTGCGCAGGCTCCAGGCCAACTGGCCATAGCCCACGTCCACGGCGTATACCTTACGTGCGCCGTTCTGTAACATGCAGTCGGTAAAGCCGCCGGTGGAGGCACCAATGTCGCCGCAAACGGTGCCGTGAAGGTCAATAGGAAAGGACGCCATGGCCTTTTCCAGCTTCAGTCCCCCCCGGCTGACGTATTTCAAAGCATTGCCCCGGACCTCAATCTCCGCGTCATTGGGAACGGCTGTGCCGGGCTTGTCCACCCGCTGACCCTTCACAAAAACCAAACCGCTCATAATGGTGGCCTGGGCTTTCTGGCGGCTTTCCTGGAGGCCACGCTCAACCAATAGCACATCCAGCCGTGTTTTATTGCTCATGTCGTTCCTCCTCCACGGCTTTCGCAATGCCCTCCGCATCCAGACCGAAGCTGTGCTCCAGCTCCGTCACGCTTCCCTCGGGGGCGTAGGTCTTGCCGAGATTCCGCAAAATCAATTTCTTAGGCGCCATGCCCCGCTCCGCCAGCTTGGCGGCCAGACGCTGGCCCACACAGCCGGCACCAAAAGAATCCTCCACCACCAGCAGCGTATCCGTATGCCCGAAGCAGCCCTCCATGTCCCGGATCTCCAGGGGAGAGATGCGGTTGAGCTTCACGACCTCCGCGCTGATGCCCTTTTTCTCCAGCAGCTCCGCCGCAGAAAGGGCGTTGTTGATCAAAATGCCGCAAGCAACCAGGGTCACATCCGTACCCGGCCGCAGACAGACAGCAGCCGGTCCCGCCTTGTTCTCTCGGAAAGCCCCTTCCCCGCCCCGGGGATAGCGGACGGCCACAGGTCCAGGGATGTCAAACAGGGCCTGACGCGACATGGTTCGAAGTTCCGCAAAGTTACTGGGGCAAAGCACTGTGAAACCCGGGATTGCGCACAAAAACAGTGAGTCAAAGCAGCCGTGGTGGGTCTCGCCATCGGCGCCCACCAGGCCCGCCCGGTCCACTCCCAACACCACATGGAGGTTCTGAAGGGACACATCGTGGACCAGCATATCATAGCCCCGCTGCAAAAACGTGGAGTACACAGCAAACACTGGAATCATGCCCTGGCTGGCAAGTCCCGCTGCCATGGAGACCCCATGTCCCTCAGCAATGGCCACATCAAAAAAGCGATCCGGAAATTCCTTGGCGAAGGGACCCAGTCCCGTGCCATCCGCCATGGCGGCGGTAATGGCGCAAACCCGGCTGTCTTGGGCGGCGCAATCCACCAGGATCTTACCGAATACTGAGGAAAAGCTCTCCCCGCCGGGCTTTTTCAAAAGGCCCGTGACAGGATCGAAAGGAGCAATTCCGTGGAACTTACCGGGGTTCTGCTCTGCAAAGGAGTATCCCTTTCCTTTCACCGTATGGACGTGAACCAGTACAGGGCCACCCTGTTCCTTGGCCCACTGAAGCATGTCGCACAAACGAGGCAGGTCATGGCCGTCAATGGGGCCCAGGTAAGTAAAGCCCATGTCCTCAAACAGGGTACTGCGGGGCCAGATGCTTTTTTTCAAAAAGGATTTCACCCGGTGGTTAAATCGATAAAGGCCGTTTTTCTCCGGTTGCTTGCCGAAAAGGCTTCTGTACCACTTTTTAAAATGGTAGTAGGCGGGCTTGGAGCGCAGGCGGCTCAAATGATCCGGCATGGCACCCACATTGGGATTAATGGACATGCCGTTATCGTTAAGGATGACAATAATAGGTTCCCCGGAGGCACCGGCGTTGTTGAGTCCCTCGTAGGCAAGACCGCCTGTCAAGGCACCGTCTCCGATGAGGGCCAGCACGCTGTAATCTTCCTGTTTCAATGTTCTGGCACGTGCCATGCCCAGCGCCACGGACACGGAGTTGGAAGCGTGTCCGGCGATAAACGCGTCGTGAACGCTCTCGTAGGGCTTGGGAAAGCCGGAAAGCCCCCCGAACTGGCGGAGGGTGGAAAACAGCTCTTTTCGGCCCGTCAGAGCCTTATGCACATAGCACTGATGCCCCACATCGAACACCAGCCGGTCCCTGGAGGTATCAAAGACCCGGTGAATGGCAACTGTCAGCTCCACAGCTCCCAAATTGGAAGCTAAGTGCCCGCCGGTTTGAGACACATTCTCCACCAAAAATTCCCGGAGTTCTCCACAAAGCTGGGGCAGCTGGCTATTGTCCAGCGCCTTCACATCCTCCGGAGAATGGATATTTTCCAATATCATGGATCTCTATCTCCTCTCAAGACTCCCTTAGGAGCGGTGGAACAGGTGCAAAAAACATCCCGCCCAGTAAACGACCTTCGTGCTCTGCTTGATGGCAAAGGTCTTTCCCAGTGCTTTGCCGCCGATGGTCAAGCCTGAGACCAACGCAGTGATACCCGCGGAAATGAGCACGCTGCGAGTATCCAGTGAGCGCTGCAGCTGGGCCACGATGACCGCCCCGGTGGAGCCGCTGACGATGCCGCAGATGTCACCCACCACGTCGTTGCAGACACTGGAGACATGGCTGGCATTCTTCAAAAGGCTCAACGCCTCCTTGGCGCCTTTTTCTTTATGGGCGGCCATAGAGTGAAACGGCCTGGCGTCCGCCGCCGTGACGGCCACGCCGATCACGTCGAACACAATGCCAAGGCCAATGAACAGCGTCAAAATCAAGAGGGCCACCGCCATACCGGTGCCCTCCATCATAGTCTCTGACGCCAGGCTCAGTACAGCTGACAATCCAACTGCCATGCAGAATACCGTCAATGCCCACTGGTATGGGCCGGCGTTCTTTTTCTTCTCCGCTTTTTTTGTCTGTGACTGTTTCAAAAAATTCCCTCCACAGAAGGTAAAAGATAAAAATTTCGCTAACGCGGCGGCGGCGAAAAAAGTAAATCTTACGGCTTAGGTACGGGTTGGATTTCCCCGCGACACACCCCTCGTTGCCGATGGGGGCGGTTCCCCTTTCAGTGCCGCGGCAAGGCGTCGCCGTCCATGCGACCCGACTGCCACTTAGTCCGCACTGCAATCCTTTTTTCGCCCGGGATGACAGCCTAGGTGATTTCCACCACAGTCCGTCCGTTTCTTTAGCCTCTTTTGCAGAACAGGTTTCAAGGGGCGATCGCGGCCAGCTGCTCTGGCCAGAGCGAAACACCGCGTTGTTCCCCCATCCACCTGCCCCACGCAAGGCAGGCTACATCTGCACACAGCGTTACGGCCCCTAAGAGGGCCGATGCACCGCATTGCAGGTTCATAATCTGTTTCGTACACAGGCCGGAAATACCACTACGGGAGTACGTCTGTGCACAAGAACAGGTCTCCACGGAAACAGGGTCGGGATAACCATGCCATTGGAAAGCGCCCTGAGTCCGCAAGCGTGCCGAGCACGCTTCCCCCCAGCACCCACCCGAAACTGGGCGTATCAAGCAGGCACCACGGGTTTCATCGGTATGCCCTTCAGAGGATTTTTAGGCCCTCCCTAGGAAACGGCAGATCTGACTAGAATACTGCGCCGCCGGTTAGCGAAGCTTAGTATAGCACGGTTCTAATAAATATACAACATATTCCGTATATACAAAGTGTGAATTTTTTAGAGAACGGCTTTTCCGGTTCCACAAAAAAGGCAGCGGAAGGTTCACCCTCCGCTGCCCGCAGATTCCGTTTGTTATTATTTGTTCCGCTCCGCCAGAGAGTCCGCCAGATCCCCCAGGAAGCCCCCACGGTCCCATTCCGACACAGCGGCCTTGGCCCGCTCCGTGGCCGCCAGAACGGCCCTGTCACACCCATCCAGGCCCAGCAGGTCCACGAAGGTCACCTTGCCCTCCTCTTTGTCGGATCCAATGGGCTTGCCGAACTCGTCGGTGCCGATAACATCCAGCATGTCATCCCGGATCTGGAAGGCGAGTCCCAGCTGATAGCCGTACTCCTCTGCGGCGGCCAGCAGCGCCTCTTCCCCGGCGGCAGCCGCGCCCAGCTTGCAGGCACCGGCAATCATGG
Source organism: Dysosmobacter sp. Sow4_B12 (assembly GCF_052116665.1). NCBI lineage: Bacteria > Bacillati > Bacillota > Clostridia > Eubacteriales > Oscillospiraceae > Dysosmobacter > Dysosmobacter sp. Sow4_B12. The sequence continues at coordinate 355,781 of NZ_JBQKKR010000001.1, forward strand.
CGCCGGTCTTGAGGCGATGGACTTCCGTCAGCTCCTCCTGGGTGGAAGGGGCATGAAGCGTGTCGATGACCTGTCCGGCCACCATACCGTCAGCCCCGGCAGCCTGTGCCAGGATGAGGGCACACGCCGCCCTTCTCTCCGTCGGCAGGCCCGGAGCCGTCAGAATCAAGTGGAAAGCCTCCGGCTGCAACGCATCGCCCGCCAAAACGGCCAGCGTCTCGCCGAACACCTTGTGATTGGTTGGCTTACCCCGGCGAAGGTCGTCGTCATCCATACAGGGCAGGTCATCGTGGATGAGGGAATAGGTATGCACCAGCTCCAGAGCGCAGGCCACCGGAAGGGCAGTTTGCCAATCCATGCCCGCCAAGCGGGCAAACTCCAGTGTCAACACCGGACGGATGCGTTTTCCCCCCGCCAGCAGAGAGTACCGCATGGCTTCGTACAGGTCTTTCCAATGAGGTTTCCCCTTGAACAGGCCCTGCAAATACGCTTCAACCGCTTTCCGGTATTCCTCATACCGGCTTTCAAATGTCTCCATACCTTACTCCTCCTTTTCCCCAAAAGGCAGCTCTACCGGAGCGCCGTCAGCCCCCTTCATGAGCTTGACCACCTGCTGCTCCGCCCGGTCCAGTTCCACGGAGCAAGCGGCAATGAGCGCCGTTCCCTCCTCAAACAGGGCCAGGGAATCTGCCAGGGGAGCGTCTCCCTTTTCCAAAGCCGCCACGATCTCCTCCAGGCGGTGTATATTCTGCTCAAATGTGGCCTTTTGTTCCTGCATGCTTTGTTACCTCCTCCAAAGGCTTGTCCACGGTAGCGGTGAATCCGCCTTCTCCCAGCATAACGGACACCTGCTCTCCTACTGTCACGTCCCGCCAGCTTTTTAAAATCGTTCCGTCCCCGCTCTGGGCCATGGCGTAACCCCGCCCCAAGACCTTTAGGGGACTCATGGCGTCCAAAGACGCCGCCAGCGCGGAGAAGCCCTGCTTCTTCTTTGCCAAATGCCCGGCGGCCAGGTCGCCTAGCCGCTGCTGGACGTGAATCAGCTCCATCCGTTTGTCCTGGACATAGGCCAGCTGGTCTGTCATACAACGTTTCTTTGCCAAGGTTTCCAGCCTCTGCCGTAAAGTTTCCAGCCGCGCTGTTTCATTTTGCTCCATCCGCTCTCCGGCCCCACGAAGCCACCGCAGCAGCTCCCCCTGGTCCGGCACGGCAATCTCCGCCGCGTTGGAAGGCGTGGATGCCCGGGCGTCCGCCACGAAGTCGGAAATGGTCACATCCGGCTCGTGGCCCACGGCAGAAATGATGGGTGTTTCACATTGGTAGATTGCCCTGGCCACCCTCTCGTCGTTGAAGGCCCACAGATCCTCTATAGAGCCACCGCCCCGGCCGGTGATGATAACGTCGCCGATATGCCACTTGTCCGCGTAGCGGATGGCGCCGGCAATCTCCGGAGGCGCTTCAACCCCCTGGACCCGGACAGGCAGCAAGATGACTTTTGCGATGGGATACCGCCGCCGCAGAATACGGATCATGTCGTGGACCGCCGCTCCGGCGGAAGAGGTAACAATGGCGATCTTCTCCGGATACGGAGGCAGGGGCTTTTTGTGGTCAGAGTCAAACAGTCCCTCGGCGTAGAGCTTTGCCTTCAGCTGCTCAAATGCCACCGCCAGGTCACCCACGCCCTCCGGAATCATGGTATTGCAGTACAGTTGATAGGCGCCGTCCCGGGGAAATACCGTCACCCGGCCTGTCACTACGACCTTCATCCCATTTTCTGGCCGGAAGCGCAGCTTCATGGCGCTGCCCTTGAACATGACGCAGCGGATAGCGCCCTCCGGGTCCTTCAGTGTGAAATAATGATGTCCAGAGGGATACATTTTATAGTTTGACAGCTCACCCCGGACACAGACGTTTTGGAGCATGGGCTCATTGTCCAGCAGGCGCTTGACCAGGTTATTCACTTCCGTGACGGTAAAAATGTGGTTTTCCACAATAGGCCTCCTTCTTCATGGCAGCACTGGATAGCACTAAAAAAGGCAGAGCCGGACAGGGAAACTCCCCGGCCCCGCTCTGCCGCTTTTTATTCAGAGATCTCCTGCCGCACGAAGCTGCCCAGGATACCGTTGATGAATTTCACCGTCTCCGGTGTCTCATATTTCTTGGCAATCTCCACCGCCTCGTTGATGGACACACCATTGGGAATGTCCGGCATGTACAAAATTTCGTACATGGCCACCCGCATGATGGCGGAAGCCACCAGGGGGATGCGGGCAAAGTTCCAGCCCTTGGCGTATTTGGCAATGTAGCCATCCAACTCGGCGGCGTGTTCATCCACGCCCTTCACCAAGCGGCGGATATATTCCGCTTGCTTGGCATTGGGTGCCTCGGCGTAAATGGCATCCTCCCCCGCCAGCGTGGCAAATGTCTCCGCCGTCAAGCGGTCATCTAAAAGGGCATCCACGCTGCGGTCCGTGAAGCTCAGTTCATAAGACAGATGGATAGCAATTTCCCGTGCGGTATTCCGTACCATAATTCAAATCGTCCTTTTCTCTCTCGTTCAACACACGGCCGTCTGGCTCAAGGCAGTGTCACACCGCCCACGTGAATATTCACTGCACCCACAGGGCAGCCCGTCATGGCTTCCACCGCAGAGCTGACAGCCTTCTGGGCGTTTTCCGCCACCTCGGGGATGGGATGGCCGAACTCCACTGTCAAATACAGGTCCAGCGTCAGCGCAGCGCCGGCCATGTCAATTTTCACGCCCTTGGCACCCTTTTGGGCGTTTTTCTTGTTGTTCACCAAATCGGTGACACTGCCGCCCAGGTTGGTCATCATGCCGGAGACGCCCTCCACCTCGCGGACAGCGCCCACAGCAATGGCGGCGATGACCTCCTCGGAGATATTGATGCTGCCGTTTTCCTCCGGCAGGGTCATGTATTCCTTGCTTTCGCCCATGGTATCTTCTCCTTAAAATCATTCTATCCTTGGTAAACAGGAGATTTCTCTTTAAGGGATCTCCCTCCGCATTACATTCCTAGATAGCTATTTTACCATGGTATTAGGGAAATTACAACCTTTAATTTGCCGCCATGATACGGATGCCGGCGGCATCGTAGCCCGTTTCCTTCATGGCAATGTCCGTGATACGGGCTACGTCTTCCCCGGTGAGTTCTCCGCTGTCTGTGGACACCACCACGCTGACACCGTCCTCTCCCATAAAGGCCACACAGTCAGCATACCCCTTGGCAGTGACCAGACTCTCAATTTGAGCCTCCTTCATGGTATAGCCCGCCAGCACTTGGATGCCCCGGGAGGCCTCCGTGGCCGCCGCTTGATCGGCTCCCTCCTGCTCTGCCGCCTCCTGCAGCAGGGAAACAGCATTGTCCCGGGCCTGCTGGCGGGTCAGCCGGGCGGAGGCAAAGTAGTCTGAGCCCGTATATACCGTCTCCTCGCCCCCGGTCTCGCTGCCTTCCCCGCCGGAAACCAGTGTGGCCTCTCCCAGAATTTTTGTACCGTTTTCCGGAGCGGTCTCCCCCGCTTGGGCCTGTGCCGCCTTCTCCGCCTGCTCTCCGGTGTATTTCCAATTCAGTGCCGCCGCGGCACATACCAGCAGCGCCATAGTCACCACCACGGCATTTCGTTTCAGTCTTGTACTCATGGGTCCTTTCCTCCTCCAAATGATCACTGCCATTGGGCCACGGTGACGCGGTCTGCGGAAAGGCCGGTTAGGGCCGTCACCGCCTGTGTCACCGCCAGACGCACCTCCGCCCGGTCCCCGCCCTGACATACCACCAGAGCTCCCCGGTACACAGGATACGTCTGCCGGGTCACTAGAGGCACATCCTCCCCGCTGTCGGACGCCAGAACCGTTTCCCAGCGACGAGAATAGTCCTCTGGCTCCTGGGGCGAACCGCTGTACGACAGTTCTCCATCCTGCGCCAGCTGCCGCTCGCCGCTTTGCTCCAGGGTCAGCATCACACGTACCTGGCCCACACCGGCCATCTTTCCAAGAATATCCTCCATTTCCCGCTGCACGTCCGCCGCTTCCGTGACTATGTCCGCCTGCTGTCCGTCGCTCTTCCCGGTGGAGCTCTTCCCACTCGGCCATAACAGCAGCACGGCGCCGATCAGCATCACCAAAGCTGCGAATTTGTACTTGTCCCATAGCCGTTCCACTCCTTCAGTTTTCGCCTTCCCGTCCATGCCAGTCCTGCCTCTCCCGGGGGATGCCCAGCTCTGTTTCCATCCATTGTGCCAGTTCCTCCGTGTACCCGCCTTCTACTTCAACCCGCCAGGGCACAGGCACGCCGTCCGCGCCGGTCACGGTCTCCACCCGGACCTCGGCCGTCAGCCCCAACGAGGCGGCTTTGTCCGATATATATGCTTCCGTCTGTCCCGCTATGCCTGCGGCAAGAGCTGATTCCTCCTCCGCCTCCAGCTTCCGGCGCACCTCTTCCGTTTCCTTCTGCCAGTCTGGTACCTCCAGCCCGGCAAAGTCCAGTCCCGGCAAGGGAGCAAGCAATATTGCCAGCAGTACCAGCCCGCCGAGAAAAGAAGAAACCCGGCGGAGACTTCCTTGGGGCACCAGGCTCTGGATCACAGACAGCAGCAGGCTCACCGTCACAATCGAGGTAAGCCACTGGCGCACATGCTCCATCATGGCACGACCGCCCCCACAAAAGTCAAAATGGACACCAACAGCAGCATGGCGCAGGCGCCGGTCATGCCCAGCACCAGCCCAAAAGCTCCGCCCAAGCCGTCAATCAGCTTGTACAGTCCCGCAGGTCCCACCAGCGAAGCGAGATACGCTGTCAGCTTGTACAAAAGATACTGCACAGCTAACTGTAAAAAAGGATAAGCGCATGCAGCCAGCACCGCCAGCAATCCCCCGAGTCCCACCACGCCCCGCAGAACACCAGCTCCTGCCAGCACAGTTTCCGAAGCCTCTGCGATAATGCCGCCCACCACAGGCACCACGCCGGAAATAGCGGCCCGGGCTACTTTCACAGTCATAGCATCCGCCCCGCTGGAAATGACCCGTACCGCCGTCAAATACAGGGTGAACGCTGTTAGGGACGTAGCCAAAAGCCAAGTGGCTGCTTTCTTCAATCCCGCTGCCAGGGCACCCAACCGATTTTCCGGCAGGCAGGCAGACGCTGTCAGCACCCCCACATACAGGTATACCAGCGGCACCAGCAGTCCGTTCACCAGCCGGAGCAGCACATCTACAAAAAACATAGCCGCCACCTGCTGAGCCGACGCGGCGGATAGCGCCCCGGAAGCCGCGGTGGCCGCCGCCAAAGTTGGCAGCAGGACTGTGGAAAATGTACCTAGCTGTCGCATAGTCTCCACCCCCAGGCCCATCAAATCCTCCAGGCTCCCTGCGGTGGCCAGGGACACGCTGAGCGCTCCTACCATGGAGAGCGCCGCTGATGCCTTTTCCCCCGGCCAAGCCCCCTCCGCCGCACCACACAGCACCACTGCCAGCAGCACGCCGGCGGCGCCCCGTACCTGCCGGCGCACCACGTCTCCCGCTTTTCCCGCCAGTTTCTCCCAAATAACGCCCAGTCCCGCCGCTAGGGCGCCGTCCTTCTCCAACTCCACACTGTCTAATACAGACTCCGCCTCCTTCGGCAGAGCCTGTTCCATCTCCCGCGGAAACTCTGCCGCACGAACACGGACCGTCAACAGCAGCAAGGCCGCTGCCAGCAGGATCACCCATTTTCTCATGCCATCAGCTCCATCAGCAGTTCCAGCACCGTCCGCAGTAGCGGCAAGGCCGCCGCTAGGGCGCAAACAGAGCCTGCTGTTTCCACCACCGCAGCTAGGGCAGATTCTCCGGCATCGGCACAGAGACCGCCGCCAACCTTCACCACAAGTGCGATACCCGCTACCTTGTACAGCGGTATCAAAAGTCCCTCTGGCATGCCGCTGCGCCGCCCCAGTTCCTCCAAAAAGGCAACGGCCTCTTCCAGAGCCTGTCCCAAGGACAACAGCACCGCCACAGCGGCCCCCAGCACCAGCAGCAGCGCTGTTTCCGGGCTACCCCGTTTTACCACCAGGGCCAGAACCGCCGCCAGTACACACAGACATGTCGCCTGCATAGCCTGTTCCATAGTTACTTACAGATGGAACAGGGTGCGGATTAGCTCAAACAAATCACTGATCTGCCGCACCATCATCATGAGTACTACCACCAGACCCGCCAGCGTGGTCATCATAGCCTGCTCCTCCCGGCCGGAGCGCACCAGCAGTTGGTTCAGCACTGCCACCAAAATTCCGATGGCGGCGATTTTGAATATCAAATCCACATCCATAGCCAAGTCCTCATATCAGTAAAATCACCAGCAGCGCCGAGGCGGAAAACCAAAGTGCCGTAGTCCGCTTTTCCGCTTCCGGCTGCCGCTCGTCCCAGTCCGCCAACTGTTTTTCCAGTCGGGAAGCAGCAAGTGAAAGTGCTTTACAGACTTTCTCTTCATCGCCCCGCAGGTTTTGTCCCAGCTCTTCCAGTACGACCAAGGCCTGGGATGGCAGGTCCAGGATATCCACAGCCCGCTGCCATGCTTCCGGCAGCTCCCCACCACGGGCCAGTGTCTCCGCTCCCAAGCGGAAAAAAGTTCGCTCCGGTCCCCGGCGGCTGCGGGCCAGACAGTCCAGCAGCGACGGCATAGGGGTCCTTGCCATTCGGATCTCCTCCGCCATCTGTTCTAATCCTCCTGCCAAACCCGCCAGGGTGTCCCGCCGGCGACGGGCAGCAGACAGCTGGACCCACCTCGCCAGGGCGCCGCCCAACAGCACACACACCGCCCCCAGCAATTTTCTCATGGAAGCTCCTCCACTTCGTAAGTCCGCTCACCGCCTTGGCAGCGGATGCAAATCGCCAGGCGAAACACCCGGTCCTCCAGCAACTGCCTGTACAAGGGTTTTTCCAACAGCTCCCCCACGCTGCCGGCATGAATCGTCGCCAGCAGCCCAACACCGCAACCCACAGCCAGGCTCATAGCCTTAAGGTCCTCCCGCAGGGTAATCTCATCGGCCGCAATGATTTGTGGATTCATAGCCCGCAGCACCATGGGGATGGCCAGGGCCTTGGGACAGCCGTCCACAATGTCCGTCCGGGGGCCAACATCCATTTGCGGTTCCCCCCGCACCATGACCGCCACCTCTCCCCGCTCGTCAATAAGAGCCACTCGCTGTCCCTGTCGGGAAAGGCACCGTACCAGGTCCCGCAGCAGCGTAGTCTTGCCGCCTCCCGGAGCTGACAGCAGCAGCGTATTCCAAAACCGTCCCTCCCGCATGAGCTGGGGCACCAGGTCCCTGGCAATTCCCAGATACTGGCGACCGATGCGGATGGCAGCGGAGGAAAGATTTTTTAGATTTGTATTAGCACCGTCTTTCATGACCGCCGTACCACACAGTCCCACCCGGAAGCCGCCCCGCACCGGAAGAAAGCCTTCCCGCAGCGTCTCCGCCGCCGCATACCGGGAAAATTCCGTGGCCAGGTCGCACAGGGTTTCCAGCTCCTCCGGCTCCACCACGGCGTCAAGCTCCCGTTCTCCCTGCGGCAGCAGCACAGTCATGGGTCGCCCTGCCCGGAGCCGCAGCTCCTCCGCTGTTTTCTTTTCCTCCTCCGTCACAGCCAAAGCCGCTCTTCGTAGCCGGACGGGCAAAATGGTCACTGCCTCCTCATAGCGCAGGATATCCTTGTCCTTTTCCAAGGGCGCTGCCCCCCTTTCTTTAGTTGTTCCCACTCTATGACAGCCCGTCCGGCCTTATGACAGCAAAAAAGGCGACACACTTTTTAGCTGTATTGAGAGCGGCAATATTAACCTAGAGGAGCAGGAAGTCAACCTGTCCGATATTTTCCATGATATTAAGACCATCATCAGCGGGCAGATTCATGCCAAACAGCTGGAGCAGTACATGGACATCATAGATGTCACCGACGAGGATGTGTACTGTGACAAGACCCGTCTGAATCAAGTGCTGCTGAACCTGTTGTCCAATGCGATCAAGTTTACCTCTCCGGGCGGCACAGTGTCTGTCCGGGTGGCACAGCTGCCCAACGCGCCGGAGGGCAAGGGTCTGTACGTAATTCGAATTAAGGACACCGGTATCGGCATGAGCCAGGAATTTTCCCAGCGCATCTTTGAGCCCTTCAAGCGGGAGCGCACCTCTACCGTCAGCAAAATTCAAGGCACCGGTCTTGAAATGGCAATCTCTAGAACATTGTGAACATGATGGGCGACACCATCGAGGTACATACCTAACAGGGCAAATGTACCGAGTTCGTGATCCATCTGGCGCTGCGGCTCCAGTCCGAGCATCACAGTGTGTAAAAGATCAAGAAACTGGAGGGGCTGAAGGCCCTGGTGGTAGATGATGACTTCAATACCTGCAACAGCGTCACCAAAATGCTGGTCCAGGTAGGCCAATGCCTTTGATGAGGACCGCAGATCTGCCGCCGAATGCGGCATGAACAGATTCTCTCCAAGCCCATTCCTATTCAGATTGAGGAACCGATTCAGACACCGCAGCGTGTGTTCTACCAGGAATGAATGTGACAGAGGAACCTGTCTTTTCGCCTTTCGGTCCCCCGCAAACAAAAAAAGCAACCGCTAAAGCGGTTGCTTTTTTTGGTGGAGATAAGCGGGATCGAACCGCTGACCTCTTGACTGCCAGTCAAGCGCTCTCCCAGCTGAGCTATACCCCCAAAGGACGAATCTGCGGAGCTGTCTCGCGCAGAACAGTTGTTAGTATAGCAGGGAGAGCCGGAATTGTCAACACCTATTTTTCATTTTATTGTCTCTACAGGAAAGAATATTTCATTCCCTAGTGTCTTCCAATCTTGAAAGCGCATACCCAGCGTAGAGCCCCGCTCCCAGGGCCAGTGCTTCCTCGTCCACATCAAACTCACCATTGTGATTTGACAGCAGTGTATTCGGCAGGGATGGGTTGCCCGTCCCCAAATACGCATATGCCCCCGGGACATGCTGCAGAAATTCCGCGAAGTTGTCGCCGCTCATAGAGAGCTTTCTGTCTGTGACAACCCTACCGCTCCCCCACAGAGCTTCTATGACGCCGGCCGCCTCCAGGCATACCTGTGGGTCATTGACCAGCGGAGCGGCAAAGTCCGTCCACTGGAGTTCCGCTGCGCCGCCGTAAATATCCGCGATATTCCAGGCCGTCTTGGAGACCCATTGACGTATCTTGTCCCGGCTTTCCCGGGAAATCGTCCGGGTAGTTCCCTCCAACACAGCGGACTCCGCTAATGCGTTATAGGTAGTCCCACTAGTGAGCTTGCCCACTCCGATGATGACTGGTTCTACCGGAGAAATCAAGCGAGTAACCAAGGCCTGGAGCGCCACCACGATCTGGCTGGCTATATACAGCGCATCCACTCCCAGCTGCGGTGTGGCCACATGGGATGACTTTCCCCGGACAGCAATTCGGAAATGATCCGCAGCCGCATTGTTCAGCCCCGGTGTCAAGCTCACTGTACCGACGGTCAAGTCCGGCGCAGTATGGAGGCCAAATACACGCTCCGCGCCATCCAGAGCCCCAGCCTCCACAAACGGCTTCGCACCTTGGCCAATCTCCTCGGCGGGCTGGAAAATAAACCGCACCTCTCCGCCGAATTCCGTTCTGTATTCCGCCAGTAACTTTGCTGCTCCCAGTAGGCAGGCGGTATGAACATCGTGGCCGCAGGCATGCATGACCCCCGGCGTCTGGGAGCAATATTCCGTTTCATTGGTCTCCTGGATAGGTAGAGCGTCGATGTCAGCCCGTAAAACGACTACTCCCTCTCCGGTGCCGCTTCCCCGCAGAATCCCCAGTACGCCGGTCTCCCCCACTCGGGTATGAGAGATCCCAAATCGGTCCAATTCCTCCTCAATACGCTGGGCTGTACGAAACTCCCGCAGTCCCAGTTCGGGGTGCCGGTGAAAATCCCGACGCAGCGCGGTCAAGTATGCCTCTTCACGTTTCAGTCCGCTTTTCAAATCCGCCATTTCTCATCCTCTTCTCTTCGTCTCAATATAAGCTTTCTGATCGTTCAATATGTGTAGCGGGTCCAAAGCGTCCTTGAGCCTGTTCATGGTCGTCAAATTCTCTTGAGGGGTCTCCCGCAGGAAGTAGTGCCGTTTGGCGGTTCCGATGCCGTGCTCGCCGGAGGCCACGCCTCCCAGACGGTATGCTTCCGCATAGGCCTTTTCCATATTCTCCCGCAGTTCCCGTTTCCAGGTCTCTTCATCACGCTCGCCCCGCATTACGCATATATATCCCGTGTCGTCCGCTCCAAATAACGAACAGGTACAATCCGATTATACGCGGTCGGATGGTCGCCCACCATTTTAAGTTCCGGATCATCAAAGGCTACTGCCCGGTAATAGGGGTCGAACAGGTACACCTGCCCTTCTCGGATATCTGTCAGCAATACGTAATGCCAGCCCTCAAAATCCACCCGTACCACCGCTGTCCCGCCCCGGCACAGTGCATCCCACAGCCGTCCGTTTTGTGAAAAATCCACTTCCTGTCCGAAAAGGTGCTGGCTGGAAATGGGCAGATGGCCTGCCTGGCCAAAGCCATTGAGCCAATTGCTGAGGAACATCATAGCCATGCAGGACGTACCGCATTTACCACAGACGCCATCCGCTCCAAAACAGTCCAAGCAGTAAAGCATGATGCTACGGACGATCTCCGGTGGAATTTCTTCTCGACGAAATAGATAGCTCACGGCGTTGAGCATGGAAGTAGGACCGCAGTCATATTCTGTCATTTGGTAGCGCAGTGGATTGTTCATCACATCGTCCCTTCCGGCAAAGTCCATTTCCCTGTAACCCCGTATCTCCGCGGAAGACATTGGCCACACAGATTTGATTGATCCGCTCAATAAATTATACTAACATAGTATGATTATAGGTTATAGTAGCATGAAAGATTATCTCTGTCAACAGATTGCGATGGTTTTGGCAAAAAAGAAAAGCAACCGCATAAGCGGTTGCTTTTCTTTTTGGTGGAGATAAGCGGGATCGAACCGCTGACCTCTTGACTGCCAGTCAAGCGCTCTCCCAGCTGAGCTATACCCCCAAGGCGTTTTCCTCATCGGAACATTTGATAGTATAACAGTCAAAGCACTACTTGTCAACACCAAATTTCATTTTTCCCAAATATTTTTTAGTTCTCACCAGGCGTACACGCCAGGGAAAATGTCATCGCCACTGGATTATGATCCGACCAGGCAAAGGCCGTATCCACCACGTAGGTGCGCTCCACATGCACATTGTCTGAAACCAAAAAGCCGTCCACTGTTAGCACCAGGGATATCTCCGGATCATAAGGAGCATCTGCGTTCCGGCAGGACGGCACCGGATTAGCCGCATCGAAAGAGTCCGGCAGGCTGATTCCCTCTGGAAGCATATCCACAGGAAAAGGTGCGCTCCAGTTTTTCGTCCCCTCCGGCACTTGGAAGCGGGCCGCAGAATCACCCAGCAGGTCCTTATTGAAGTCACCGCCGCAGATCACATAGTTTCCCGCCGCATACTCTGCTGCCATGTCCGAAAGCAGCATGTCCAACTGGTCCCGGGCTATCTGTTCGTCGGAGATATACGCAGAAAGATGGGCATTATACAAGCAAAGGGTTTTTCCGTTTTCCACTGGGACCCGCGAAACGCTGTAACAGCGGTCCAAGTCCAGAATACAACTGACGTTTTCCGCCACTGGCAGGCTGCGGCGCAGAGCACTCTCTATTCGATAGGAAGACATCGTAACGATTCCCGATTTTGACGCGCCATGGGGCTCTTTCAACGGCCAGAACAAGTACGGAGAATCATAGTTTTGAGCATACACCCACGTTTTCTCCGACATCCGCTCCGCCGCCAGAGCCACTTCATCCACATGGTGGCTGCGAGTGGCATCCCGGTCCACCTCTTGAAAACACAGAAAGTCCGGCTCAAGAGCGGCCACCGTATCCATGGCGCCACCAATATTCTCCATAACCGCATCTGCAGAATACGCTCTGGACCCCGTCCCGCCATCCATAAAAAAGCTATAATCCGCACTGTATGCCCCAAAACCCAGATTATATGTGACGACCGTATAGAGCCTCTCCGTTTCGGCTTCCGTCTCGATGGCAGTTTCCACCGTCAGAGGAATCCGGTCCTCCAGTCGGTCATAGGCGATGAACACATAAGTACAGTACCCCATTAGGAGCGCCAACAGCCCCACGGCCATGTAAATTGCAATTTTCTTTGTTTTGTTCACAGATGCTTCTCCTTCATGTTTCCATGCAAATTTTAGCTTGAAACCGTCTGGCGCGCAAGCCCTCTTCTCCTGGAATCGGGTCAAAATCTTACTTGCAATCTCATCTTAACCTTGCTACCATGGAATTCATATATAATGCATCAAGCGAGGTGAACAGCATGGTGATCCATGAATCCGCGGAGGACTATCTGGAGTCCATTTTGGTCCTGCGGGAACGCCGCGGTGTGGTCCGTTCCATTGACATTGTCAACGAACTGGGATTTTCCAAACCCAGCGTCAGCATCGCCATGAAAAAGCTGCGGGAAAACGGCTATATCTCCATGGACCCTGACGGAAGCATTACCTTGAATGAAAGCGGTCTGGCCATTGCCAGCCGGGTCTACGACCGTCACAAGACCATCACCGCTTTTTTTACGCTGCTAGGCGTCTCCCCCGGGGTCGCCGCCGAGGATGCCTGCAAGGTAGAACATGACCTCAGCGATGAGACCTATCTTCAGATACAAAAATTTGTATCCACTCACAGTTGAAAGCATCTTTACACAAAAGGAAAGCGCTTGGCAGCGCTTTCCTTTTTGCGTGTTCACGCCAGGACCGAAACCGTGTAGCTCAGTGTTCGGCTCTCCCCCGCCGCCAAAATCACACAATAGGGTTTATCCGTAAAGTCTCCGCTCTCGTTGTCATAAGCGGCGCAGCCCTGCCAAGGCTCAATGCAAAGATACGGTGCCCGAACGTTGGGTTTTGTCCAGAAGGCCAGCATGGGGAACTGGGAAAAGTCCACTTGAACTCCCCGGCCACTGTCCTTATGGACCAGTTTCACCGTCCGGGACTTCAGTCCCTCAAAAATCAGCGTATCCACCCGGTCATATACTCTGTGGTCCAGCGGAATCATATCCGTTCCCCGCAGCGCCGGTTCCCGCCAGTCATGATACAAGCAGCCACTGGCTCCCGGCAGAATGGAATCCACATTCTCCGGCTGCTCAAACACCAAGCGGTAATCTTCAAACGCCTCCCCTGCCCGTAAGGGACAGCGAAACGCCGTATGGGCGCCAATGCAGAAAGGCATGGGTTCCTTGCCGGTATTGATGACGGTGAAGCTGGTGGCAAAGCCATCCTCCAGCAGACGGTGACAGACACGCAGAGCAAACGGGAATGGATACTGCCGCAGCGTGTCCGCACTTTCCCGCAATTCAAATTCCACAAAGTCCTCTCCTTGAGCAATTACGGAAAATTCACTTTTGCGCGCAAAGCCGTGGCGGTTCATCTCATATTTTCTGCCGTTGATAGCAACTTTGCCATCCTTTAATCCTCCCACAATGGGAAACAATACTGGATTCTGTCCAGACCAATAGGCCGGGTCCCCTTGCCAGATGTATTCCAACCCCTGCTGGTCTCGCAGAGATACCAGCTCACCGCCCTTGGTATCCGCTTCGGCCACCCAACCGCCGTAAAGCAGCTTAATCCGCATAGATGCTCCTCCCTTTCTCAGCTTTTAATGATTATACCACACAGACACTCCCGCCGTAAAGCAGTCCGCAGTACATAAACAGCGCTTTGTGCGGACATCCTATCCGGGAGGTGATTTTATGGCGAAAAAAGGAATGGCCCGGCCAGACTGGACCCACACGCAGCCCCGTAATGACGTCCCGCCTGTTCCAGAGCTACAGGGAAAAGCCAAAAGCGGAAAGGCCCACGCAAAGCCCATCATCAAGCCCTCTTCTGGTCCCAACCTAAAGGTTTATCACAAACTGAAAGGTGACGGCTCCGTTGGAGACACGGAGCCTTAACTACGCCCGCCTCAAAAGAGGCGGACGTTTTTCGTGGAACGATTCAGCCAACTTTAAGCAGGTGGAAAGTCTTTCATGTCTCTGTGACAAAACGTCTATCTCGTTCTCGTTAGAGTTCCGCCATGAAGAATCGTGCAGTGTTTGAAAGCCCCGCGCTTTTTATCAATTTGAGCAGGTTTTCCCCTGCTAAATCAAAACCACCGGTTGAACCGGTGGTTTGAACAGGCCCTATAAGGGCCTATCTCTTGTGGCAGCCCCCTACTCGGGGGCTGCCATTATTTGCCCTGTTTCACCGGCTCACCCGTAAACGAGTCTACAAATTCTTTCAGGCTGATCTGGTCATTTGCGATATCTTCCTGTAATTGATTCCGGATGTACTCTTTGATTGCCCCTTCGTACTTTCCTACTGTATCGACGTAATAGCCTCTGCACCAGAAATGCCTGTTCCCATATTTATATTTCAAATTCGCGTGCCGATCAAATATCATCAGACTGCTTTTACTCTTGAGGTATCCCATATACTGAGCTACACTCAGGTGCGGCGGGATTGCCACAAGCATGTGGATATGATCCGGACAGCATTCCGCCCCCAGTATCTCCACCCCTTTTCGCTCACTTAATTCTCTCAATATTTTTCCCCACATCGGCTTTTATCTTTCCATATACAATTTGCCGACGGTATTTCGGTGCAAATACGATGTGATACTTGCACCTCCATTTACTATGTGATAAGCTTTTTAAGTCATCTTGCATGACAAACCTCCTGTGTTTTCTTTTGTGGTTGCCAGACCAGCATTAGAGTATCACAGGAGGTTTCTCTCGCATATACTAAAGTATTTTTTCCACCCCCAGTTCAACTGGGGGTTTTATTGCCGCTAAAGCGCCAATAAAAAACGTCCCTTCCGCTGCGCGGAAGGGATGTTTTTTTGAAATTTCTTTTAAATTCCGCTTTTATTATACCACAAAATGGGCATTTTTTCAAGTCTTGCAGTGTTTTTTTAATCGGTATATATACCTATATGAGGTGATTGAAATGAACAACGCAAGCATGACGGCGCGGATGTGCCTGTTTGCCCGGGCCTACCATACGCAGACCCGCGAAACAAAAGCATTTGACGATCCTTTGGCGAAACAGCTGCTGACAGATGAAGAATACCGGCAGATCGCCGGGTATCTGGCACAGGGCATCTCCTTTTTCGCGCCGGACTTCCATGGCACGGCGGAAGAAGCCCTGGGCCATATGGTGGACCGGCAGCTCTCCCCTTCTCCCCTGGGCCGCGCCGCCTTCGCCGAACAGTCTCTGGAACGGGCGGCGGCCATCGGCGCTAGGCAATACGTTATTTTGGGTGCGGGCTATGACACCTTCGCCTGCCGCCAGCCCGATTGGGCAAAAGGCCTCCGCATCTTTGAGGTGGACCACCCGGCGACCGCGTCCGACAAGCAGCTTCGGCTGAAGCGGGCGGGCCTTGTTCCCCCGGACAACGTACGCTACATCTCCGCGGACCTGGCACAGCCCGGCTGGCAGAACGCGCTGCTCCGCTGCCCCGGCTTCTCCACCCGGTCTATCAGCTTCTGCAGCCTTTTGGGGCTGGTATACTACCTCTCTGCCCGGGATTTCGACGTGCTGCTGGCCGTGCTGGGCAGTCTGTTCCCGGAGGGCAGCAGTCTGGTGTTCGACTATCCGGTAAGGCAGGCGGAAAACGGCACCCAAAAGCAGGCGCAGCTGGCGGCCGCCGCCGGAGAGCCCATGCAGTCGCACTGGTCTTACAGTGAAATGGAGACGATTCTGGCAAAGCACGGCTTTCTTATTTATGAGCACTTGACGCCGCCGGACATCACCGCTCGCTTTTTCGATCCCTGCAGCCGCGCCTGTCCAGGCCGGCCTATTTCCGCCCCGGAGGGCGTTGATTACTGTCTCGCGGTCCGCAAGTAAGGGCGCAGATCAAAAAGCAGCGCTTCGGAGTTCCGAAGCGCTGCTTTTTGATTGGTACGATCAAGCCTTCTTGGCGATCTCGGTCAGCTGGGTGAAAGCGGCGGCATCGTTGACAGCCAGCTCAGCCAGCATCTTGCGGTTGATCTCGATGCCGGCAGTCTTCAGTCCGTGCATGAAGGTGGAGTAATTCATGCCGTTCATCTTGCAGGCAGCGGAGATACGGGTGATCCACAGGGAACGGAAGTCACGCTTCTTCAGCCGGCGGCCGGTGTAAGCGTAAGTCAAGGACTTCATGACAGCCTGGTTGGCAACACGGAAGTGCTTGGACTTGGAACCCCAGTAGCCCTTGGCCATCTTCATTACTTTATTTCTTCTCTTGCGCGTCATCATCGCGCCCTTAACTCTAGCCATTGTAAAAAGCCTCCTATTCTAAACGTATCGTGTCTTACTTGTAGGGGATCATCTTGCGGACGACATCCGCATTGGTGGCGTCAGCATAACCGCCAGCGCGCAGACGACGAGTACGCTTGGTATCCTTCTTGGTGAGGATGTGGCTCTTGAAGGCCTTGGCGCGCTTGACCTTGCCGGTCTTGGTGAGGTTGAATCTCTTCTTGGCACCGCTATGGGTTTTCAGCTTAGGCATAGTAGTTGCTCCTTCCGTGTGTTTGAAAAATCTTGATGATTTACTTGCCGGTCTTGGGAGACAGGAAGATGGACATCATCCGTCCCTCCAGCTTGGCGGGCTTATCCAGATTGGCGGTTTCGGCGCACTGTTCGGCGAAACGGTCCAGCAGGTCCTTACCGATGTCGGTGTGGGCCATCTCACGGCCGCGGAAGCGGACGGAGACTTTCACGCGGTTGCCGTCAGCGATGAACTTTTGGGCGTTCTTGAGCTTCGTATTGAAGTCGCCAACATCAATGCCCGGAGACATGCGGATCTCCTTGATCTCGACCACGTGCTGGTTCTTTCTGGCTTCCTTTTCCCGTTTGCTCTGCTCGAACCGGAACTTGCCGTAGTTCATCAGCTTGCACACCGGGGGGACAGCCTGGGGCGAAATCTTGACCAGGTCCAAACCCTGCTCATCGGCGATCTTCAGAGCTTCCGCAGGGGGCATGATGCCCAGCTGCTCTCCCTCGGAGCCGATCAAGCGGACTTCCTTGTCATTGATCTCCTCATTCAGTTCATGCACTTGCTTACTAATGGTCGAAGCACCTCCATCCAAAAAATCACAAAACGCGGATACCTAATGGCATCCGCGCAACAACAAACCACCGAAACCGGCGGCCTGGTAACAACGTTGTTGACCTCTTTGCCAGGGGCTGGAGGTGAGGCGGATGCGCGCCTTCTTTGTTTTGCTGATTTAGTATACCAGTCCATTCCGGCTTTGTCAACCACATTTTTTATTTTTTTGAAAGCCGGCGTATACTTTTTCCCCATTCCGTCCACAATACAGCCGTACCAAGTCACGAAAGGAGATTCGAGCACTATGCAGAATCGTGAAAACAAGCAGGACCAGCAGAACAACCGCAATCAGAACCAGAACCAAAACCAGCAGCAGAACAACCGCGACAACAAGCAGGACCAGCAGAACCGCAGCCAGAAGGAAAACCGCAAATAACATTCTTGGAAAAGCAGCCGCCCCTGGGCGGCTGCTTTTCCACTATACCGGCTTTAGCGGATGAACTGCAAATTGCCGTCCACCCGGCCGCCGATGCCGTTTACGGAGCAGTTGCTGGAGAACTGCCAATAGTCCATCTGATAATAGAGGCTGGGGCTCAGCTTCTCCGAGGACGCGCTCTTGTACTCGGGATACCAGTACAAATACGGTGCCAGGGCTCCTTGGTCATATTTAATGTAGCTGACGTACTGCCCGGCGTACACCATGGCGTCGTAGCCCGCCTCCTCGATGCGCTGGCAGAAGGCCACGGCGCATGCGGTAGCCATTTCCGGGGAAGTGCCGTACACCCGGTAGGAGGCGTCGTGCATCTCCCAGTCGTAAGCCACGGGGCCGTCAAAGTCACAATCCTTCAGCAGCTCCAGTACGTACTCGGCCTCCTCGATGGCCTCCTCCACGGTAATGGCCTGGGCAAAGAAATACACGCCTGTCTCCAGTCCCGCTTCCATGGCGCCGCGGATATTTTCCTTATAAAAAGCGTCTTGATTCAGTGAGCCGCTGGAGTAGCCCCGCAGGCCCACCCGGACCATGACGAACTCCACACCGTCATCGGCCACGGCCTCCCAGTCGATGGTCCCATCTTCACTGGCCCGGTTCTGGTAGGCGGACACGTCAATGCCGAAGCGGGTCTCAAACTCGTCTCCAGCGTACACCAAACGGTCACCCTCCCAATAAAAGTCCCCGTCATACAGGCGGCTGGGCTCCGCGTCGGCGTACACGGGATAGGGCTTTCCGCTATACATCAAGTATTCTCCGGTGGTCTCTCCGGGGGTATAGACCTCACTGGGCTGGATACCGGGCGCCGGCTCTTCCCAAGGCGCCTCCGGGTCGATGATGTCCGGCTCCTCCGGCTCCGGTTCCGGGCTGGGCGTCTCCTCCGTCTTTACCACCGTAGGCGTCACACCGCTGAAGTTGCGGATGCTGCCGTTCACCACCACGTTGGTCAGCGTCACCTCTCCTGTCACGCCGGGAGCCAGGATCAAGTCCCCGGTGATATGCATGTCCACGAGAGAGGCACCTTCTGCGCTGTTCACCATAACAGTGCCGGAGACATTGCCGGAACAGGCGTCCGTCGTTTGGATCAGCACCTGGACCATGTTGTTCATAATGTTCACGATCTCCGCCCGGGTAATGGGGTCCGTGGGGCGGAAGCGGCCGTCAAAGCAGTCCGTGATGAAGCCACGGCCTGTCATCTCCCCCACCGCCTCCTGGGCGTAGGAGGCGATCTGGTCAGCATCGGAATAAGGCATGTATGCGTATTCGCTGGCTGTGATGCCGAACGCACGGGCGATCATGGTCACCGCCTGCTGGCGGGTAATGGAACTGCCCGCCAGAGCCTTGCCGTTGTTGCCCAGGTAGACGCCGGATGCGTGGAGCTTCAAAATGGCGTCCTCCCAATAGGTGCCCGCCGTGTCGGAAAAGGTATCGGCGGAGGAGGCAGTGCGGAACTTCAAAAAGCGGTCCAGGATGCCGGCGAACGCTCCCCGGGTGATAGAATTGTCCGGGCGGAAGGTACCGTCCTCATAGCCGGTAATGAGCCCGTAATTCTCACTCCACTTACTGATGGCGTTCTCGGCCCAGTGGCCCTCCGTATCGGTAAAAGCGGCGGCGTTGGTGACGGCGAGGCCGGCGGCCAGTGCTCCCGTCAAAACAACAGCCAGCAGTTTTTTCGGCAGTCGAAAATATCCCATGGCAATTCCTTTCTGTCTGATCTTGTCGAAGAGAATTTCAAAAAAACACCGCAGCCCGGTGGTGGCTGCGGTGTTATGTCACCTTTATAACAGCGCCTAGCGTCATTATACAAAACCAAGCCGGCAGGGTCAATATCCAGGAAAAGAATTTCTGAAAATATTATGTCACCTTGCCGCGGCAAAGTGCTCCCGCCGAATGTTTTTTAATAAAGATGCGTCTTGCCGTGTTTTTGTTCCTTTCCGGGAAATAATCAGTGAAATAAACAAAACATGGTCCTACCCGGCCCTTCACTTTTTCCGCACAGGATAGCAGACCTCCGTGACAAAGTCATCGGGGTTCCCGGTCTCGTGAGGGCTGACATGGTAGATATTGAAGGCGGTGCCGTCAAAGGTGTAGCCATTGGCCTCCACCCAGGACGCCACGGCGGCGTTGACATCGCCCATCTGGTCATAGCTGCCCTTGCAGACAGCGGAGGCCACCTGGACTGCGGGCATGGTCTTGAATTTCACGTGCTCCGTGTCGGGGTAAACGCCTTTCACGGATTTCTGGATCTCCACATCTACGTCGGATTCCTTATAATCCCCGTCGTGGAACAGCGCCACACACAGGCAGGGGGCGCTGTCCTGGATGCGCAGGTGGGCAGTCTCCTTCATAAAAATGCTCCATAGGCTGCCCTCCTGGTCGTAATTGGGAATGACCTGCCGGACGCTGGCAACATAACGCTCCGGAATGGTCTTGACCGTCACATCGTATTTCATAGGTTCATCCTTTCTCAGCCGTTCCAAGGCTGTGTCCAGAAGCCGCAGCCGTTTCGCCGCCTCTTCCGCCCGGAGACGGGACAGCTCCCGCTGGGCCAGCAGGCAACCCTCCAGCGCCTCCCGGTCCTCCCAGCAGCGGAGCACCTCCGCCGCGTCGCAGAGCTTGAAGCCCATGTCCTTTAGGGCGCTGATGCGGCCTGCCGCGAAGAGTTGGGCCTCGCTGTAATAGCGGTCGCCGGTAAAGGGGTCGATGGTTTCCGGCGTCAAAAGGCCCAGCTCGTCATAATGGCGCAGCATGCGGATACTGATTCTGGACAGTTTTGAAAAATCTCCGATTTTCAGCATATTCGCTTCCTCCACACCGATGTGATTTTTGAGCTCAGGTACAGCATACGCCCTGCCACAGTGGGAGAGTCAAGGAGCTTTTACAAAAAAATTCCCACGCCCTATAGCGCAGGAATTTTTTTGTTTATTCCACCGTGACGCTCTTCGCCAGATTCCTCGGTTTATCAATATCACAGCCTCGCTGCAGCGCCACATAATAGGCAAACAGCTGCAGGGGCACCACACCCAGGGAGGGCTTCAGAAAGGGATGGGTCTCCGGCACGGCGATAACGGCGTCCGCCGTCTTGCCCATCTTCTCCCGGAAGCTTTCGGTAGTCAAGGCCAGCACCTCGGCGCCCCGGGCCTTCACCTCCACCACGTTGCTGATGAATTTATCGAACAGCGGCGCGTAGGTTCCCAGGGCCACCACCAGGGTGCCCGGCTCAATAAGGGAGATGGTGCCGTGCTTCAGCTCACCGGAGGCATAGGCCTCCGAGTGGATATAGCTGATCTCCTTGAGCTTCAAGGAACCCTCCAGGCCCATGGCGTAGTCCAGGTTCCGCCCGATGAAGAAAATGGAATTGTGGTTGAAATAGCGGGAGGCGAAATACTGGACGTCCTCAAAATGCTCCAGAAAGCGGCTCATCTTCTCCGGCAGCACCTGCATCTCCGCCAGGATGGCGCCGTATTCGCTTTGGTCCACCGTGCCCAGCAGATCCGCCAGATACAGTCCGATGAGGTCCATCAGCACCAGCTGGGTGGAATAGGCCTTGGTGGTGGCCACGGCGATCTCTGGGCCGGCCCAAGTGTACAGCACGTCGTCGGCCTCCCGGGCAATGGAGCTGCCCACCACGTTGACGACCGCCAGCGTCCGGGCACCCCGGCGCTTGGCCTCCCGCATGGCGGCCATAGTGTCCAGCGTCTCTCCGGACTGGCTGATGACGATGACCAGGGATCTCTCGTCCACCAGCGGGTCGCTGTACCGGAACTCCGAGGCCAGGTCCACCTGTACCGGCCGCCGCAGCAGCCGCTCCCAGTTGTACTTGCTGACCATGCCCACATGGTACGACGAGCCGCAGGCGATGATGAAAATGCGGGAGATGTCCCGGACCTGCTCCGCCGTCAAGCTGAAATCGTCCAGCACCACCCGGCCGTCCCGGATACGGGGAGACACCGTCTTGCGGATGGCCTCCGGCTGCTCCAGGATCTCCTTGAACATGAAGTGGGGATATCCGCCCTTCTCGGCGGCAGTCACGTCCCAGTCCACCTGGTGACGGCTCTTTTCCACCGGCACCAGCTCGTCGTCGAACACGTCGATGCTGTCCGCCGTCAGAACGGCGATCTCACCGTCATCCATATAAGCAACGTTCCGGGTGTACTTGATGATGGCCGTCACGTCGGAGGCGATGAAATTGCCGTCCTCGCCGTAGCCCAGGATGAGCGGGCTGTCCTTCCGGGCGGCGATGAGGGCGTTGGGATAGTCAGAGCAGATGATGCCCAGGGCGTAGGACCCCTGGATGCGCCGCAGGACCCGTCCCACAGCCTCCAGCATGTTATGGCACTCATTATAGTGGTATTCCAGCAGCTGGGCCACCACCTCGGAGTCCGTGTCGGAGGTGAAGGTGACACCCAGCTTCTGCAGGTGCTCCTTGATCTCCAGATAGTTTTCAATGATGCCGTTGTGGACCAGGGCGATGGAGCCGTTCTCACTGACATGGGGGTGGGCGTTGATGTCGTTGGGCTCGCCGTGGGTGGCCCAGCGGGTGTGGCCGATGCCCAGACACCCCTCCAGGTCGGCGCCGCCGTGGATCATGTCCGCGAGGTTTTTCAGACGGCCCTTGGTCTTTTTCACCTGCAGGCCCTGTTCCCCGGAGCGCACCGCCACACCGGCGGAGTCATAGCCCCGGTATTCCATCCGCTCCAATCCGTCCAGCAAAATCGGGGCCGCCTGTTGGCGGCCCACATAGCCGATAATTCCGCACATAATAAAAAAGTTCCTCCTGATAATACATTACCAAAAGGACAAATGCGCAGTCACTTGTCTCTTTTTCCGCGGTCACAGCCTCTCTGTTTTGCGGTCACCCGCATATTTGTCAGCTGTGTCACATGTCCGCGGCCACGGAGGGGCATCCGCCGAATTCTTCGATCCCACGGCAAAGCCGCGGACCGGCCGCGTATCCGCAAGCCGGTTCCCCCCGCCTCGTCGTCCCGAAGGCCGCTGCTTCCGGGCACATGGCGCTTGTGATGGGCCGAACCCATGAGCCTCCTTTCACCTCTGCGTATGTTCCTAGTATATGATAAGCCGCCGGAAAGCGCAATACCCGCCCTGCACAAGAATAGTTCCCCCCCAGGCCGGAAACACTGTTGGAACGGAGGGAACACGCCTATGATCACAGCATTTGTACGCACCGTTATTTTATACATCCTCATTACCGCCGGCCTGCGGCTGCTGGGCAAGCGGCAGATCGCCCAGCTGGAGCCGGTGGAGCTGGTGCTGACCATGATGATTTCGGACCTGGCCACCGTGCCCATGCAGGATTTCGGCATTCCCCTACTCTCCGGCGTCATCCCCATTCTGACGCTGCTGTCCCTGTCTCTGCTGCTGAGCCAGCTGTCCCTGCGCAGCCTCCGGTTCCGGGAGCTGGTGTGCGGCTCCCCCACAGTCCTCATCCGGGACGGAAAGGTCCAGCAAGCAGCCATGGCGAAGAACCGCTATACCCTGGACGAGCTGCTGGAGGAGCTGCGGAGTCAAGGCATCACCTCCCTTTCCGACGTAAAGTACGCCGTGCTGGAAAACTCCGGCCAGCTGTCCGTGCTGCCGGTAACGGCCCAAAAGCCGCCCACGGCGGCCCAGCTGGGGCTGGAGCCGGAGGACGATGTAACGCTGCCGGTGGTCCTCATCAACGACGGGCGGCTGCTTCGAAAGCGCCTGACTGCCTGTGGGTTGGATGAAGCGTGGCTTCAAAAGGAGCTGAAAAAACGCCGCCTCTCCTCGCCCCGCCAAGTGTTTTTGCTGACAGTGGACGAAAAGGGCAGCGTATTGTGTGTCAAAAAGGAGAATGTGGAATGAAGCGGTGTCTTCCGCCGTTGGCGGTGCTGGCGGCCATTCTGGTCCTGTCCCTGTGGAATGGCCGCGTCATGGAGCGGCGCACCTCCCGCTGGCAGGCACAGCTGCAGCAGGTGCGGGAGCTGGCCGTGGCGGAGCGCTGGCAGGCGGCGGAGGCCGCTCTGACGGATAGCTACTCAGACTGGAGCCGCAGCCAAACCTATCTCCACATCGTCACGGAGCACGACGCCGTGGACGACGCGGAGGCCATGTACCGCCGCTCCCAGGCCTTTGCCGCCGCCCGGGAACCGTCTGAGCTCCAGGCGGAGCTCAGCGACCTGCGGGACCAGATGCGGCTGCTGGCGGAGATGGAAAAGTGCAGCATCCGCAACATTTTGTGACGTTTATTTCTCGCTGAGCAGCTTGTTCAGTTCCGCCATGAAAGTATCGATGTCCTTGAACTGGCGGTACACGGAGGCAAAGCGCACATAGGCCACCTGGTCCACGCTGCGCAGACGGTCCATGACCTTCTCACCGATGTCCTCGGTGCTGACCTCCCGCTCCATGGAGTTCTGGAGGTCCTGCTCGATCTCCTCCGCGATTTTTTCCAGCTCCGCCAGAGGCACGGGACGCTTTTCACAGGCGCGGATCATGCCGCCCAGGACCTTCCGGCGCTCAAAGCTCTGGCGGCTGCCGTCCTTTTTCACCACCACCATGGGCAGGCTCTCCACCGTCTCATAGGTGGTAAACCGCTTACCGCAGGACAAACACTCCCGGCGGCGGCGGATGCTGGCGCCCTCATCGGCAGGGCGGGAATCAATGACCTTGCTCTCACTGTAACCACAATATGGACATTTCATAGCGAACCTCCCGATACGATTCTCTGCCGCCAAAGGCGGCTGGTATCTTGATTTGCGGGTATTATATCACGCCGCCGCGAAATATGGTATCCAAATTTTCAATTCACCGGGAGATTTTTTCCCATTTAAGGAAATTGCGGCCACTCCTCCCCGTCCAGCACAAACACAGCGTAGTCCCGGTCCCGGATGCGCCGGAGAACAGCGAAGCAGACAATGGGCACCAGGGGAAAGGGCCTGGAAGGGTCCCAAGGCACCGCCAGCCACCGTTTTCCGTCCGCCCAGCGGGTCAGCACACCGCCGGTCCCCGCCAACGCCTGGCGCAGCCAGGGCGTCCGCAGGGCATGCTTCTGGGGAGAAAACGGCTCCCATTCCTCCGCGCGGTCCGCCGCCGGGCGCACCTCGCCCCGCAACAGCTTCCCGACCGGCGCCGTCATCTGGTGGGAGAACCGGCGGCGGATGGTGCCCTGGCGGCCGTCCGGCTCCAGCACTCCCAGCCGCAGCCGCCCTCCTTCCCCCACGGCCCAGGCGCACCAGATGCCATCTCCCGGCAGGCGGCAGGTGCAGTCAAAGCAGGTGTACAGCCCCTCCTCCGTCACCGTCAGCTCCCCAGCGCTTTGTTCCTGCCACAGCAGCGGATACTTGTCCATACCGCCCTCCTCTCCCGAAAAAAGCCCGTCTGTGCAACCATATGCGCAGACGGGCTTCCTTATGTGTTTAAGCGATGGTGTAGCTGCCCCGGACCAGCAGCTTCACAGTGGCGGCGGTGGCTTTCACGCCCCGGCCCTCAATGGTCATCATATATAAATGGTTGGTGACCAGAGCGCCGCTGTTGTTCAGCGTAGCGGCGGAGGACTCGTCAATAAGGCCGGGACTGGAGGGAGACACGCACACCGCCGTGCCCACCCGGAGCATCACCTCGCAGCCGATGCCGCCGGTGAGGGTCTGGCCGTTTGACAGCGTCACCACTGTGAAGGTATCCGCCGCGGTGCCGCCGACGCCGGTCTGGCCGGACAGCTGGCTGTTCCGCTGGGCGATCTTCTCATCCACCCGGTCCATGATGCTGTCCATAAATGTTTCGTTTAGGTAGCTGAGGGTCACCAGCGGGTCGCCGGAGGAGCCGGCCTCCGCCGCCAGGGACACCGTCGTGGTCATGACGCCGCAGAACAGCACCAGGACCACCGCCCGCAAAAGCCATCTGTTTTTCTTCATGTGTATGTACCCTCCAAACTCTTTGGTGCAGCGCCTCCCGGAAAGGCGGACCTCTCCGGGAAGCGCAATTGTCCGATGCCCTCATGGCGGCCGGCACAAAACACTTGCCGCCGACAAACACTCGCAAGAGCCGTGCCGTTCTTCATACCAGCTGGTCGTGAGGCAGGCCGAAGCTGTTTCCCACACCGTCCTTGACGGTGCGGGAGCCCTGTTTATTTGACTCAAATCGCCGGGAATGAATCCCGCCGATTTCAAGGTTTTGCCGCGCAAAACACTTGACGCCGCTTTCGCGGCGGCCGCGGTCCTCCCGCTGGAAAGCTCTCGCAAAAGCCGTGCCGTTCTTCATACCAGCTGGTCGTGAGGCAGGCCGAAGCTGACCGCGATGGCCAGGTCCACCTTTTCCATCACATCCTCCTCCACATGGCCCATTCGCTCCCGCAGGCGTTTTTTGTCCAGGGTCCGCACCTGCTCCAAAAGCACCACGGAATCCCGGCTGAGACCGCTGCTCTGGGCCACGGGAAGGTCAATATGTGTCGGCAGCCGCGCTTTCCCGGTCTGGGACGTGATGGCCGCCGCAATGACGGTGGGACTGTAACGGTTCCCGGTGTCGTTCTGGATGATCAGAACAGGCCGGACACCGCCCTGCTCACTGCCCACCACTGGGGACAGATCGGCATAGTAAATATCGCCGCGCTTGACACTCGTATCCACAAAGTTCACACTCCGCCGAAAGAAGTACCCATCACCGAAGCCCCTTCGGTGAGGCCACTTTCATTCTCCCACGCGGCGGCGGAATTTATACCGGCCAGGGCCGCAAATTCCGCCGCTGCCGCCCCGTATCATCCTATGGCCGGGACAAGGACGGCGTGTGTTCATAAAAGGTTCGTGTTCTTTGGAATCGTATTCTGTCACAGCAGCAGACGCAGGCTCCGCTCCACGACCTCGCCGTTTTCCAAATACAGCCTGGGCACCCGCTTGCTGACGGCGCAGGTCAATTCGTAAGGGATCGTGTCCAGCATGGCCGCCAGGCGGTCCACCCGCTGGCCCTCACCGAAGATCTCCACCGTGTCGCCCACGTGGACATCCGGCAGGCCGGAGAGATCCACCATGCACATGTCCATGCAGATGCGGCCCCGGACCGGCACCGGTCCCTGGGCGGTGATGACGGACACGCGGTTGGAAAGCCCCCGGAAAAAGCCGTCCGCATAGCCGATGGGCAGCACGCCCACCCTCGTCTTTTCCGTGGTGTGGAAGGTCCTGCCGTAGCTGATATCCGTGTCCGGGTCAAAGACCTTGATGGTGGACACAGAGGACTTCAGTCGCATGACCGGCCGCAGGCCCAGCCGCTCCGCGTCGTCGCCCACGCCGTACAGGGCAATGCCGGGCCGCACCATATCCAGATACATCTCCGGATACCGGGCCAGGGCGCCGCTGTTGGCACAGTGGCGGATGGCGAAGGTCCGCCCCCTGGCCGCCAGGGCGGCGATGACCTTCTGGAACACCGCAAACTGCCGGCGGGTATAGTCCTCGCTGGGGGCGTCATCGGCGTCGGAGGCGGCAAAGTGGGTGAAAATGCCCTCCGCCTCCAGATTCGGCAGCTCGCAGGAGGCGGCAATGGCCTCCACGCCGCCGTCAAAATGGCCGTCCCGCACCAGAAAGCCCAGACGGGACATGCCGGTGTCCACCTTGATATGGACCTTCAGCGTACCGCCGCTCTCGGCGGCCGCGGCGCTGTACTCCTCCGCCTTGGCTCTGGCGGACACCGCCTGGGTGATGCCGTATTCAATAAGCTGGGGCACCATTTCCGGCGGCGTATGCCCCAGGATAAGGATGGGGGCGCCGACGCCTCCCCGGCGCAGCTCCCGGGCCTCGTCCAGGCTGGAGACCGCCAGATAGTCCGCGCCCAGCTTTTCCAGCTTCTTCGCCACTTGAAGGGCGCCGTGACCGTAGGCGTCCGCCTTCACCACGCCCAGGTACTTTACATTGGGCCCGATGCGCTTGCGGGCCTGTTCATAATTATGGGCCAGGGCGTCCAGGTCGATCTCCGCCCAGGTACGCCGCAGGATCGTATCTTCCATGTAGCTTGGGTCACCTTCTCATCATTCAGAGCTCACTTGCCCTGTTGGTCGATTGTATCATAAAAGGCAAAACTCGTAAACTCCGCCGTCAAAATATTTTCCCCGTCCACGGAGATCTCGCCCCGCAGCGGCGTTCCGTCGTCCAGCCGCAGCCAGACGGCGGAGACGATCTTCCCGTCCTGCACACCGCTCTGGTCCACCAGCAGCCGCCGGCAGGCCACATCGTTCCAACGCTCCTCGTTTTCCTCCAGAAGCCACCCGTCCCGCAGGGCGCTCATGAGCCGGGGCAGGCAGGCCATTGGGCTGACAGACTGGCTGCTGAGGGTCCCGGCGTTCAGACACAGGTCCTCATATTCCAAAGTCAGCTCCTCCCCCTCCAGTACCGCCCGGACACCGGCGATGGTCTCCGGTGAGAGCACCTCCACCGTGGTCCTTCCATCCGGCACATATTCGCACCGCAGCTCCGCCTGCCATGCCCGGTCTCCTTGGGAGCAGGAGACGGCGGCTTCCATCACGCAGCCATCCATGTCGTGATAGCGGTCCCGCAGGTCCGCCGCTTCCTGCTCTCCTTTCCCGCCGCAGGCCGAAAGCAGCAGCAGGGCCATCATTGGTACGCACAGCCATTTGCGCACCGTCATTCCTCCAATATTAAATATTATAAAATCTCCCGGAACGCCGCCGGCAGGCGGCCGATGACATCCTCCGGCGTCATGGCGTAGGCGGTCAAATCCTCCGCCGCCAAATCCCCCGCCCGGCCGTGGAGCCAGACTCCCAGAGTTGCCGCCTGGACCGCCGGCACACCCTGGGCAATCAGCGACGCGATCACACCCGTCAGCACATCTCCGCTGCCGCCTTTGGCAAGGCCGGAGTTTCCGGTGGTATTCACCAGGACGTTCCCCTCCGGGGCCGCCGTTACGGTCCGGTGGCCCTTCAGCACCAGCACACATCCGTGCTCCGCCGCGAAATCCCGGGCAGCTTGGACCCGGTCCCCGCCGCTCAAGTCACCGCCCAGGCGGGCAAACTCCCCATCGTGGGGCGTCAGAACGGTGATGCGGCCCCTCCGGGCATCCAGTACATCCATATGCCCCGACAGGGCGTTTATGCCGTCTGCGTCCAGCACCACGGGCTTTTCCGTCTGCGCCAGCAGCTCCAGAACGAGCCGGGTCACCTGCTCGCTCTTTCCAAGGCCCGGGCCCAGAGCCAGCACGTCACAGGCAGCCAGCTTTTCCCGGATCGTATGTAAAGCTCGATAACTTAACAGTCCTCGTCTATCCTCCAAAGGAAATGGCATGGCGGAAACGCACTTGGATGCCTCTACCTGCCAGATAGCTTCCGGCACGCCTAAAAACACCAGCCCGCAGCCGGACCGTACAGCGGCGCTGGCCGTGAGATATGGCGCCCCCGTGTAACCCACGGAGCCGCCCACCACCAGCAATTTGCCGAAATCGCCCTTGTGGCCGTCAGCTTTCCGCCGGGGCAGCGCCGCCCGGGCGAAGTCCGCCTCCACTGTCTGCACCGGGCAGACGGCGGAGCGGACCAGGTCTGCCGGGATGCCAATATCCCGCACTGTCACTTCTCCGGAGCACAAGGCGCCATCTCCCGCGAACTGGCCTACTTTACCGAGTGTAAAGGTAATAGTCTTGTCAGCCTGCACCGCACAGCCCAGGACCCTGCCTGTGTCCGCCTCCACGCCGCTGGCAATATCCGCAGCTACCACCGGCGCGGCGCATTGGTTCATCAGCTCCACCGCCCGGGCATAAACGGACCCCTCCGCAATATCCCGGGACAACCCCACGCCGAACAGGGCGTCTACGATCACATGGCTCCCCCTGGCCCAGGCGGATTGGCCCAGGTCCTCCGGGTCCCAGGGCTCCAGCTCCACGCCGCACTCGCTGAGGCGGCGGGTCTCCTCCAAGGCGTCAGGCGTCAGCTTTTCATAGCTGCCCGCCAGAAACACCCGGACGGCCATTCCCTTCAAAAATAGCAGCCGGCCCGCGGCAATGCCATCGCCGCCGTTGTTGCCGCTACCGCAGAACACCGCCGCACGGCACTTCCCGGGACGGCCCGGCAGCAGGGAGAGTGCCGCCTCCGCTACGCCCTCCGCTGCCCGCTCCATCAAGTCGATGGAGGGGATGTGCCGCTCCTCAATGGCCCGCCGGTCCAGTTCCTTCATCTGCGCCGATGTTGCCAGCTTCATGGTCCACGCCTCCCTGTGTCGTTTTTTCTTATTATAGAAAGAACACCGCCCCAATGCAATTTCATTTTTCTTCCAAACTCCGTAAATCCCTGATATAATGGGCTTCGCAACCGAAACGTTACATCATTTTCTTCAAACGCAACACCAAATCGCTGGTATTGACACGCCTGCTCCGGTAGGATAGGGCCATCAAATAACAGGAGGATTTCACCGTGGCTTTTTCAGATAATCTGCAATACATCCGCGCCCAGGCGGGCGTCACCCAGGAGCAGCTGGCAGAACAGCTGAATGTCTCCCGTCAATCTGTCAGCAAGTGGGAAAGCGGCGCCAGCTTCCCGGAAATGGACACGCTGCTGCGCATCTGCGACCTCTATGATGTGAATCTGGACACGCTGCTGCGGGGCAGCGTAGAGGAATCCCGGGGCAGCGACACCGCCCGGTACGACCATTTCATGGACCGCTTCGCCCTGCGGATGGCATCGTCCGTTTCCGCCATCATCGCCGGCGTGGCGCTGATGATATTCCTCAGCGCCCTCACCTCTTCCGAGTCGTTTAAAATGCTGACAGTGGCGCTGTTTATGCTGATCGTTACCGTTTCCGTGGTGGTCATTGTGGCCAGCGGCATACAATATGACAGCTTCCGCAAAAAGCATCCGGTCATCCAGGATTTCTACTCTGAAGAGGAAAAGGACGCTTTCCATCAGAAATTCGTGTGGTACATCGCCGGCGGCGTCGGCGCCATTTTGTTCGGCGTGGTGCTGCTGATCGGCGCGTTTGCTTTCCTGCCGGAGCGGGAGCCTTACGAATCCCTGGCCTGTGCGGTCTTTCTGCTGCTGATCGCCGGCGCGGTGTTCTCCTTTATCTACGGCGGGATGCAGGAGGACAAATACAAGGTCTGGAAGTACAATCGGGACAACACCCCCGCCCCGGAGGCCAAGCGCCGCCTGGGCCTCATCGGTGCCCTCTGCGGCGGGATCATGCTCACCGCCACCGCCGTTTACGTGGGTCTGGGTCTGACCCGGAACACCTGGGGCACCGCCTGGTGGCTCTTCGCCGTGGGCGGTATTCTCTGCGGCGTGGTAAGCGTTGTTCTGGACCCCTACAAGGGCGAGGACGAGTGATTCTGTAACGGATTTGTTATGATTTTTCCACCCGTCCCTGCTAACATGGGACATTAGGAGGTGTTCCCATGAAGCGGTCTTTCTCCTTTTTTATGATCATTGCCCTCCTGCTGACGGGCTGCGCCCAGAAGGATTGTCCCGCCCTTCCACCGCCGGAGCAGAAGCCTCTTTCGGAAGAGGATGTGCAGCAGTTCTACGCCGCCGCTGCCCAGGTCTATGATTGGTTCGACCTGACCACCATGCCCCTGGACGAAAGCGACGCCCAGGAGACCCCGGAGGGCACCTATTACCGGGTAAACTCGACCGTCTATCCCGAGCTGTCCAACCTCAGCGCCCTACAAAAACGGGTGAAGGATGTTTTTTCCCCGGACATTGCGGAATACCTGTTCTCCCTCTCCCCGGACCACTACCGGGATATCGGCGGTAAGCTGTATGCCCAGCCGGGAGCACGGGGGACAAATATCTACCTGCTTGACAAAACGGTGACAGCGGAGCCGGTGGATGACAGCCACTGGGCCGTGACCCTCACCTTCTGGGCGGACAGCTGGGCGTGGGAGCGTCCCAGCGCCACTGTCGGCTACTCGCAAAAGGTTCTGGATTATGAGCGGCAGGCGGACGGCCAGTGGCGCTTCACCTCCTTCTGCCCCTCTGACGGCCTGGACCTGGAGGCGGACACGGTATTCACGTTTTCTTATGATCCCGACACCTTTGACTCCACCGATTTTGATACGTATTCCGACCTCCGGCTGGTGCTGTACCTGCTCCACGCCGACGGGGCTTACGCTGAAGCACCCTCAGATTTGCTGTACCATCGCTTTGTGGAGCGGCCGGATGAGATTTTAAAGCTCTTGACCATGCTGGACACCTCTCCTTATCAAGAAAGCCATCCCCAAGCAGACGCCATCACGGCCAGTCCCGGATACCACGCGGCATGGCTCTCCAAAGAGGAGCAGGCGGAATTTTGGGAAGCTCTGGACAGCTGCCAGGCGGAAACCGCAGCAGAGCAAGCCGTGCTGGAGCGGATGCGGGCGGCCTATGAGGATACCTGGGAGGACGTCTATTACGCTCCCTTCTGCATGGTGGCAGAGGGACAATATCTGACGCTGGGTCCCCAGGAAGGCGCCTTTCCCTGGGGTCACACACTGGATGAGGTCTCCCGGGAGACCGGCGGCGAAGACGGCTTCGGCACCGTTTATACCGTGGACTGCGGCACGCTCACCCTGCGCTACAATACCGCCGGTGAAAGCGGAGAGTTCCTCTATCTCATCGACAGCAGCACCCCCGGCGTCAGAACCATCGCCGGCGTGGGTGTGGGCGATACGGAGGAGGACATCCTGGCCGCATATCCCACGGCTGCGTTTGCCCCGGACTGGGATGGCCGCCGTGACGCCTGGGTCTATCCGGGAGACGGAGAGATGCTAGGAAGCCATATCACCTTCTGCATGGAGGATGGGCGTGTCGTTCGAATTGTCATGGAACACATTCCCTGCTGAGGGAATCCCCATTCCGGCGAAATCCGCCGGAATGGGGATTTTTCTCTTGCAATTCCCGGTTTTGTGTGTTATAAGTGGTATTTGATATCAGCGATGAACGGGAAAATAACCGCGAAACGCCGCCAAGAGAGGTCTGGTCACCGGCTGCGAGCCAGACTGCGGACGCCCGGTTTGGTTCGCCCGGGAGCCGCCGTGGAGACACGGCCGGATGCCCACCGTTACAGGGGCCGCAAGTGCGTGCCGCCAGGCACGAATGTGGGTGGTACCGCGGAAGGAATGGCCTTTCGTCCCAACGTCCGGGACGAGGGGTCTTTTGTTTTGTCCCGTTCTTACAATCAATTGATATTTTATAATGAGGAGCATTGACTATGAAGGAACAACTGGAAGCCATTCGCGCTAAGGCTCTGGAAGCCGTTGCGCTCACCCAGGCCGGCAGTGAGCTGGAAGCCGTCCGTGTCCAGTATCTGGGCAAAAAGGGTGAGCTGACCGCTGTCTTGAAGCAGATGGGCAAGCTCTCTCCCGAGGAGCGCCCCGTCATGGGCCAGCTGGCAAACGAAGTCCGGGCCGAGCTGGAAAAGGCCATTGAGGCCCAGGCTGCCGTCCTGGCGGAGAAGGCCCTGGAAGCCAAGCTGGAAGCCGAGACCGTGGACGTGACAATCCCCGGCAAGCGCCCCCAGGTGGGACATAAGCACCCCATGTATACCGCCCTGGATGAGTTCAAGGATATCTTCATCAACA
Source organism: Dysosmobacter sp. Sow4_B12 (assembly GCF_052116665.1). Lineage (NCBI taxonomy): Bacteria > Bacillati > Bacillota > Clostridia > Eubacteriales > Oscillospiraceae > Dysosmobacter > Dysosmobacter sp. Sow4_B12. Next base: position 388,951 of record NZ_JBQKKR010000001.1, read on the forward strand.
TGGGCTTTGAGGTCTTTGACGGCCCCGAGGTGGAGCAAGAGGAATACAACTTCACCAAGCTGAACACCCCGGATGACCACCCCGCCCGGGAGTGGTCCGACACGTTCTATCTCACCGAGGACTCCAGCATCCTGCTGCGGACCCAGACTTCTCCCATGCAGATCCGGGCCATGGAGGAGCACGGTGTGCCCATCCGCATGATCTCCCCCGGCCGGGTGTACCGCAAGGACGAGGTGGACGCCACCCACTCCCCCATGTTCCACCAGATCGAGGGTCTGGTAGTGGACAAGGGCGTCACCATGGCGGACTTGAAGGGCACTCTGAACGCCGTTATCCGGGAGATTTACGGGCCCGAGACGAAGACGAGATTCCGTCCCCACCACTTCCCCTTCACCGAGCCCTCCTGCGAGGTGGACATCCAGTGCCACAAATGCGGCGGCAAGGGCTGCCCCACCTGCAAGGGCGAGGGCTGGATCGAGGTCCTGGGCGCCGGCATGGTGCACCCCAAGGTGCTGCGGGGCTGCGGCATCGACCCGGACGAGTACTCCGGCTTCGCTTTTGGCTTCGGCCTGGAGCGCATGGCCATGGGCCGCTTCAAGATCAGCGACCTGCGGCTGATCTTCGAGAATGACATTCGCTTCTTAGAGCAGTTCTAAAAGGAGGGGAAAAACGATGAAATTATCCCGTAAATGGCTGAATGAATTTGTGGACATCGGGCCTGTCAGCGACCGCGACTTCGCGGAGGCCATGACCCTCTCCGGCTCCAAGGTGGAGGTCACCGAGGTCTTGAACGAATCCTTGAAAAACGTGGTGGCCGGCCGCATCGTGAAGATGGAGCGCCACCCGGACTCCGACCATATGTGGATCTGCCAGCTGGATGTGGGCGAAGCCGAACCCACCCAGATCGTCACCGGCGCCTGGAACATCCACGAGGGCGATCTGGTGCCTGTGGCCCGGCACAAGTCCCTGCTGCCCGGCGGCGTGAAGATCGAAAAGGGCAAGCTGCGGGGCGTGGTGTCCAACGGCATGCTGTGCTCCTTGAAGGAGCTGAATCTCACCGCCGAGCACGACTATCCCTACGCTGTCATCAAGCCCGCCGCCCTGCTGAACGACTATCATCCCCTGGACAAGGACAAGCCCTCCATCCCCGCTGATGTGCAGCCCGGCCATAAGATCTACGGCAAGGTGGTGGCCGCCCGGGTCACCGGCGTCAGCTCTGAGGATGGTATTGTCTGGGCCTGCGCTCTGGACACCGGCAGCGGCATGGCCGCCGCCTCCACCGACTGCGCCAATATCCATGCGGGCGACATGGTGGCCTATGACACCGGCAAAAACCACATCTGCACCCTCTCCGACCTCCACGCCGACCAGAAGGAGTTCCCCCACTGCATCGCCGACGGCATCTTCGTTCTCCACGAGGACGGTGTGAAGCCCGGCGACGACATGGCCGCCGTCATCGGCGCCGATGACCACGTGGTGGAGTTCGAGATCACCCCCAACCGGCCTGACTGCCTCAGCGTCATCGGCCTTGCCCGGGAGGCCAGCGCCACCTTCGGCAAGCCGCTGAAGCTCCACACGCCGGAGATCAAGGGCTGCGGCGGAAGCATCGCCGACTATGTGGACATTGAGATCGAAGACGGCGACCTGTGCCCCCGGTACACCGCCCGCCTGGTAAAGAACGTGAAGATCGGCCCCTCCCCCGCCTGGATGCGGGAGCGGCTGCGCAACTCCGGCGTCCGCCCCATCAACAACATCGTGGACATCACCAACTATGTCATGCTGGAGTACGGCCAGCCCATGCACGCCTTCGACTTCAGCTGTGTGGAGGGCGGCAAGATCGTGGTCCGCACCGCCCGGGAGGGAGAGACGATCCAGACCCTGGACGGCAATGAGCGCAAGCTGACGCCCAACATGCTGTGCATCTGCGACGAACACAAGCCCGTCTGCGTGGCCGGCGTCATGGGCGGCGCCAACAGTGAGATCATCGGCGACACCGCTATGGTCCTGTTCGAATCCGCCAACTTTAACGGTGCCTCCGTCCGCCGCACTGCCGTGGCTTTGAACATGCGCACCGAGGCCTCCGCCCGGTATGAAAAGGGCCTGGACCCCATGAACACCATGAAGGCCGTCCAGCGTGCCTGCGAGCTGGTGGAGCTGCTGGGCGCCGGTGAGGTGGTGGACGGCGTTATGGACGTTATCGCCAAGGACGCCTACCCCACTACCGTGAAGCTGGAGCCGGAGAAGGTCAACGGCCTGCTGGGCACCGACGTGCCCGAAGAGGAGATGCGCCGCATCCTGCTGTCCCTGGGCTTTGAGCTGGACGGCGACACCATCCTGGTGCCCTCCTGGCGCAGCGATGTGGAGCACTACTCCGACATTGCCGAGGAAGTAGCCCGGTTCTATGGCTACAACAACATCCCCAACACCCTCAACGCCGGCATGAACGAACACCGCGGCTTCTCTCCCGTCCAGAAGGCGGAAATCGCCGTCGGCGCCCTGTGCCGCACCGCGGGCTATAACGAGATCATCACCTACTCTTTCATCAGCCCCACCTATTACGACAAGATCGACCTGCCCAAGGACTCCCCCCTGCGGGATTCCTTGAAGATCCTCAACCCCCTGGGCGAGGACACCTCCATTATGCGCACCACTACCCTGCCCTCCATGCTGGAGATTTTGACCCGGAACTACAACTTCCGCAACAAGGCAGTAAAGCTCTATGAGCTGGGCCGCACCTACTTCGCCAAGAACGACGGCTCCGGCATGGCCAATGAGCCCAAGGTGCTGTCTTTGGGCGCCTACGGTCCCGACATGGACTTCTTCGCCTTGAAGGGCACCGTGGAGCTGGTGCTGGAGGGCCTGCGCATCACCGGCGTCCGCTATGAGGCGGAAAAGGCCAACCCCTCCTACCACCCCGGCCGCTGCGCCAAGGTCTTCTGCGGCGACCGGCTGCTGGGCGTGCTGGGCCAGGTCCATCCCCACGTGGCAGCCAACTACGGTGTGGACTGCGAGCTCTACGCCGCGGAACTGCGCTTTGACGCCCTGTACGAAAGCATCGGGCCCGAGCCTGTCTATCAGCCTCTGCCCAAATTCCCCGCCGTCACCCGCGACATCGCCGTGGTCTGTGACCAGACCGTCACCGTTGGTGCGCTGGAAGATTGCATCCGCCGGGGCGCCAAGGGTCTTTTGAAAGAGGTCTCCCTGTTTGACATCTACACGGGTGCCGGTATCCCCGCGGGCAAAAAGAGCGTTGCTTTCAACCTGACTCTCCGCTCCGACGACCGCAACCTCACCGCCGAAGAAGCTGACGCGGATGTGAAGAGCATCCTGGACCTGCTGAAGGCTGAGCTGGGTGCCGTCCTGCGGTAATGAAGCCCTTCCTTTTGCTCCCCGCCGCTTTGGCGGGGAGCAAAAGATTTTTGGGAAAACGCTTTACAGTTTGGGAAAAAACGAGTATACTATTTCTGTATTCCAGGTTTTTCTACGGAAAAGAAAGGTGGTGTCTGCATGGACGATTATACCCGGAAATTCAGCATCGCAATGGAGAAGGACGCGGAGATCCGCCACATCCTAACCACTGTCTATCAGGCATTGGAGGAAAAGGGCTATAACCCCATCAATCAGATCGTGGGCTATATCCTCTCCGAGGACCCCACCTATATCACTAATCACAACAATGCCCGCACCCTCATCCGTAAAATCGACCGGGATGAGCTGCTGCAGGTCCTGGTCCGCAAGTACCTGGGACAGTGATGTGATGACCCAAACGCCCCGCGGGGACTTCTCCCGCGGGGCGTTTTTTTGCCTTTCCCAGGAATTACCGCGAATTGTTTGTCACCAAACGTTGACAAAGTGGATAAAATCTGTTACAATTTGGTTACAATTTTTTTGAAGGAGTGTTTTCATGCCTGAAACCAAGTCCGCTAAAGCGGAAGGTCTTATGTACAAGGGCCATCCTCTCCGCCGGGTCGACAATCTGATCTACTACGGTACGATGGCTGAGAAATATATCATCATGATGCAGGTACTGGACAGCAAGAAAGAGCAGGACTTGAACGTGGCCACCAGAGTCTCCGTTCAGCTGCAGCTGACCGATCCCAACTTGAAATCCCGTGACCGCGTGGTGAAGAAGAGCGAAAAAGACAGTCTGTACGCTGCCATGGACGTGGCTGCCATCTGGCTGGACCGCGCTCTGGCCGGCAAGGAGAAATAACTTCCCCCTGTCCCCCATTCTACAAAAGATCACGAAAGGAAGCGTACACCATGACACACTTCGCAGGCAAGGCGGCAAAGGTCCTGTTCCTCACCGGCACCATGACCCTGCTGCTGACCGCCCACACCATGGCCGCCGATATTGCCATCGGTGCCGGCTGCACCACTGGCTCTGCCTTGAGAATGCGCACCGAGGCCTCCACTTCCTCTGACATTGTCACTACGCTGGATAAAAGCGTGGCTGTCGCCATTTTGGACGACACCACTGACGGCTGGTTCAAAGTCGCTTACAACGGTAAAACCGGCTATGTGTCCGCCGATTACCTGCGGGTAGACCAGGACAACGTGTTTGAAACCTATGGCCGCGTCAACGGCGACGGTGTCAATGTCCGTGCGGACGCCTCCACGGACGCGGAGATTTTGGCCAGCGTGGATACTGGCACCATCGTCACCATCAACGGCTTGGTGGACGGCTGGTATGATGTCACTTGCCAGTATGGCACGGAAGGCTATATCCGCAGCGATTTCCTGGATTTGACAAAGGAATCCACCACGTCCGCTTCCTCCGGCAGCGGCATCGTGGATACCGCCATGCAGCACCTGGGCACCCGCTATGTTTACGGCGGTGCCTCCCCCAAGGGCTTTGACTGCTCCGGCTTTACCATGTATGTCTATTCCCAGCACAGCTACTCCCTGCCCCATACCGCCACCGGCCAGTGGCAGAGCGGCCTGGGCAGCCGGGTGTATTCCATTGGCGAACTGCAGCCCGGTGACTTGGTGTTCTTCAACGACCCCAGCCGCAACGCCGGCAAGGCCTGCTCCCATGCCGGCATCTATGTGGGCGGCGGTCAGTTCATCCACTCCTCTTCCTCCCGCAGCAACGGCGTCATTATCAGTGACTTGACCAGCGGCTACTACAATACATATTTCGTGGGCGGCATCCACGTCTGAGGTTTGCATATCAAAAGCGGCACGCATAAGCGTGCCGCTTTTTTCGTTTTTCGCCTATACACCATCAAATTCAGCCGCCAGGTAATGAGCCCCTCCGATGCGGTCTGTCAGCTTCATGGTCAGTCGGTAGGTCCCCGGCTCCAAACGGGTTCCATAACCCTCATATTTCTGGACAACGCTGCCATAAAAAGCGGCACTTCCGCTGCCGCCAAGGTCAAAGGTGATGTGCCCCGCCTGCTCCCTCTGACAGTCCAGGCGATACCATTGACCATCTGCCAGTCTCTCCAAATATGCAAAGGCCGATCCGTCCTCCACCAGATGATAAATCTCCTCAGAATCCATTTGGATCTCATACCGGAGCGTATATCCCCGAAAAGGAGACCATGTGGTCTCCTCTATGGACAGTGCAAACCCCTCCACACGGTTCACCGGATAGGTAACAGGCTCCCCCCAGGCCGGATACCGCGCCGTGACCCGCAAGGTCAGCCAGACCGCGCCTGCGCAGAGGGCGGTCAAAAGGCCCAAAACAACCAGCCCACGGCATCGTTTCATGGTAGTTATCTCCTTTCAAACCACAATCGGTCTTTTCCTCTCTAGGATAGCAGAGGCCATCCGGTTTTTCAACCGGCTTGATGAGGCCGCCCGCCTTCTCTCCACAGTGCTTCCGGTGAAGCGAGACTTCCCCCTTGCTATTTCCCGCCGCTCCTGCTATAATTCCATTTTGTGTGAAAAATACCGGAAAAAGAGGGTTTACCAATGAAAATTGAAAACATGTATGAACAGCTGGGCGTCAGCCGGGCTGTGTATGAATACGGTGAGACCGTTTTGCGGGACCTGCGGCAGCGTTTCGATGAGATCGACCAGACGGCGGAGTACAACCAGAGCAAGGTCCTCTTCGCCATGCAGAAAAACCGGGTGAACGCCACCCACTTCGCCGCTACCACCGGCTACGGCTACGACGACGAGGGCCGGGATAATCTGGAGCGGGTATACGCCGACGTGTTCCACACGGAGGCCGCCCTGGTGCGGCCCCAGATCACCTGCGGCACCCACGCGCTGACGGTGGCCCTCTCCGCCAACCTGCTGCCGGGAGATGAGCTGCTCTCCCCCGTGGGCGCCCCCTACGACACGCTGGAGGAGGTCATCGGCATCCGGGAGAGCAAGTGCTCCTTGAAGGAATACGGCGTCACCTATGCCCAGGCAGACCTGAAGGCCGACGGCAGCTTTGACTACGACGCCATCCGTGCCGCCATCAACGAGCGTACCAAGCTCATCACCATCCAGCGCTCCAAGGGCTACGCCACCCGTCCCAGCTTCTCCGTGGACCAGATCGGAGAGCTCATCGCTTTCTGCAAGTCTGTGAAGCCGGACGTAAAGGTCATGGTGGACAACTGCTACGGCGAATTCGTGGAGCGCATCGAGCCCTCCGACCTGGGCGCCGACATGGTGGTGGGCAGCCTCATCAAAAATCCCGGCGGCGGATTGGCTCCCATCGGCGGCTACATCTGCGGCACGAAGGAGTGCGTGGAGCGGTGCGCCTACCGCCTTTCCGCTCCCGGCCTTGGCCAGGAGGTAGGCGCCAACCTGGGACTGATGCCCGCCTTCTACCAGGGACTGTTCCTGTCTCCCACGGTGGTGGCCGGCGCACTGAAGGGCGCCATTTTCGCCGCCAATGTCTACGAAAAGCTGGGCTTCGCCTGTGTCCCCGATGCCACGGAGAGCCGTCACGACATCATCCAGGCGGTGACCCTGGGCAGCCGGGAGGCCATGGTGGCCTTCTGCAAGGGCATCCAGGCCGCCGCGCCGGTGGACAGCTACGTGACCCCGGAGCCCTGGGCCATGCCCGGCTACGACTCCGATGTCATCATGGCTGCGGGCGCCTTCGTCCAGGGCAGCTCCATCGAGCTCTCTGCCGACGGCCCCATCCGGGAGCCCTACGCTGTCTACTTCCAGGGCGGCCTCACCTGGTATCACGCGAAGCTGGGTATCCTCATGAGCCTGCAAAAGTTGGTGGAGGCCGGCATCGTCAAGCTGTAAATCAAACCGCAGGAGCCTGCCGGCTCCTGCGGTTTCCTGTTGCTCAAGCCTTCTTGCCTCGACGGTCCAGGCGCTCCAGGAAGAATGCCAGTGCGAAGCCGCCGGCGCAGCACAGGACGGACAGTACCACCTCGCCCACACCTAGATAAGACGTGGGAACAATGGCCGCCGTGGAGGCCAGCACCATGCCCATTATGCCGTGGAAGGCCACGGCGTAATGTCGGCGGAAAAACCAACTGACTCCCCGGGCCAGCAGCGCAACGGACAGCGCCAGTCCCGGAAGACACGCGGACAGCACCAGCAGGTCCAGGTGTGCCAAGCCCTCCAGCATAGGCTGGTAAAGTCCCAGGGCCATCATCACCGAGGAGGTCGTCATGCCGGGAATCACGATGCCCATGCCCCACAGCACACCGCAGAAATTGTACCACCAAAAATTAGGTGCCACAGTCACCTCCGCAATGCGGCCCACATAAAAAAGGCCCGCGAACACGCCGGCGGCACACACTGCCAGGCTTCCCCAGGCGGCGGGGCTCCTCCCCTCTTTTCCCGCTTCCCGGAACAGGGCTGGCACCGTGCCCACAATGAGGCCGATGAACAGCCAGGTGGTAGCTGCCTCAGACCACTCCAGGCAGGCGGAAATGCCTTTGGCAAGTCCCAGAAACCCCACGCACCAGCCAAGGGCCAGGGGCAAAAACCACCGCCAGTATTGAGGAATGGCCCGCCGGGGATGGGTCAATATCTCCATAAAGGGACGGTAAATGTCAAACACCACTGCCAAAACACCGCCGGACACTCCCGGCAAAATGGCGCCCGCTCCGATCAGAAGGCCGCACAGCAGATTCCGCAGCCAATGCATGATGAAATTTTGATCTCTGCGCGGCTTCAGTAACGGTCCCTCCTCACATATTTTCTCCATGGTAGCAGTTTTGCCCTTCACTTTCAATCCGATACTTTGGAAAAGGTCGAAAATTTTTGATTTCCCAGCGACTTACTATGCTTGTTTGTGCAGCGTGTACAATTCTTTTTCTTTTCTTACTTATTTCATAGTCGCTTTTCTCTGTTGACAAAAAAATTGATAGCGTGTAAACTACGTGACAGATAGCAAAAGTGAATACCGCAAAGACGATGAAGAGAAGAGTACGCAGGAAGATACGTCACAGAGAGCCTCGGGTGGTGGAAAGAGGTACGGAAGGGCCTGCCGAACATGGTCTCGGAGTTGCGTGGCCGACCGCGGAACGCATAGGTCACGACGTGAGCGCACGTCACAGCGCAGGGGTGTGTTGGCACTCTATAAGGCCGCTTCCGCGAGGGAGCGTGCGAAGCAAGGTGGTACCACGGCGTAATTGTATTACGTACGTCCTTGATGCAATGCATCAAGGACGTTTTTTTGTTGAAATCCACAGAAAGGGAGCTTTACAACCGTGAACGACTCCATTATTCAAATCGAGCATCTGACAAAGACCTTCGGCACCGGCCCCAGCGCTGTCCACGCTCTGGAGGACATCAGCCTGGATATCCGGCAGGGCGAGATCTTCGGCATCATCGGCCTGTCCGGCGCCGGCAAATCCACCCTGGTCCGGTGCATGAACCTGCTGGAGCGGCCTACTTCCGGTAGCATCACCGTAAACGGCCAGCGGTTAGCCTGGATGGAGCCGGACGGAGACGCGGAAAAGCTGGTCACAGTCAGTGAAAAGGACCTGCGGCTGGCCCGGCGGGAGGTCACCATGATCTTCCAGAGCTTCAACTTGCTCATGCAGCGCACCTGTCTGAAAAACGTGTGCTTTCCCATGGAGCTGGCCGGCATCCCTGGCGCCCAGGCCCGAAAGCGGGCCGTCGAGCTTTTGGAGCTGGTGGGCCTGGGGGACAAGGCTGACGCCTATCCCGCCCAGCTCTCCGGCGGTCAGAAGCAGCGGGTCGCCATTGCCCGCGCCCTGGCGACAGACCCCAAGGTCCTGCTTTGCGACGAGGCCACCTCCGCCCTGGACCCTACCACCACCGTTTCCATTCTGTCCCTTTTAAAGGACCTGAATGAAAAGCTGGGTGTGACCGTGGTGGTCATCACCCACCAGATGAGCGTCATCGAGGAGATCTGCTCCCGTGTGGCCATTCTGGACGGCGGCGTGGTGGCGGAGCAGGGCAGCGTGCAGGACATTTTCTCCAATCCCTCCACCGACGCCGCCCGGCGCCTGGTCTATCCCGGCGGCGTCCGGGTGGAGCAGGTCCCCGCCAGCAGCCGGGCCGTGCGCATCTCCTTTAACGGCGGCACCGTATATCAGCCTCTCATCGCGTCTCTCGCCATCGACTGCGGCGTGAAGGTGAACATTCTCGGCGCCGACACCCGCAACATCAACGGCCACGCCTTCGGCACCATGCTTCTGAGCCTGCCGGAGGACCCCAATGAGGCCGCCAAGGCCCTCAGCTACATCCGCTCGCAACCCAATGTTACCGCAGAGGAGGTGGAATATCATGGGTGAACTGTTTACCGCCGAATTCTGGGACTACTTCAGTCCCCTGCTGCTGACCGGCACGCGGGACACCTTGGTGATGACCGTTGTATCCACTGTGTTCGCCTACCTACTGGGCCTGCCCCTGGGGGTGCTGCTGGTGCTCACCGGGGACCACGGCATCTGTCCACACCAGACGCTGAACCGCTGCGTGGGATGGGTCATCAACGTGGGCCGCTCCCTTCCCTTCATCATTTTGATGGTGTGCGTCATGCCCTTCACCAAGCTGCTGGTGGGCACGAAGATCGGCGTTCTGGGCGCTATTCCGCCATTGGTCATCTCCGCCGCGCCTTTCATCGCCCGCATGGTGGAGACCTCCCTCAGCGAAGTGGATGCCGGCGTGGTGGAAGCAGCCCAATCCATGGGCGCGTCCACGTTCCAGATCGTCTGGAAGGTCTACCTGCCGGAGGCCCTGCCCTCCTTGATCCTGGGTGGGTCCATCTCCATCATCACCATTTTGGCCTACACCGCCATCGCCGGCGCCATTGGTGCCGGCGGCCTGGGCGACCTGGCCATCCGCTACGGCTACCAGCGCCGGGAGCCCGCCAAAATGTGGGTGGCGGCGGTGCTGCTGATCGTTTTGGTGCAGGTCATACAATCCGTTTTCAGCCGCGTGTCGAACCGCATTGACAAGCGTTTGAAATAAACCACTACATTTCAATAAAAGAAACTGGAGGAAACAACAATGAACAAGAAGTTTTTGTCCCTGGCTCTGGCTTTGACCTTGAGCCTGTCTCTGGCCGCCTGCGGCGCCAAGAAGGAAGAGGCCCCCGCTGAGGCCCCCGCTGAGACTCCCGCCGAAACCCCCGCTGAGACCTCTGAGCCCGTCGTGCTGAACGTGGCGGCCTCCGCTACCCCCCACGCCGAGATCCTGGAGCAGGTGGTGGATGTGCTGGCCCAGCAGGGCATCGACCTGCAGATCCATGAGTACGGCGACTACGTGGTGCCCAACACCGCCGTGGAAGAGGGCGAGGAGGATGCCAACTACTTCCAGCACATCCCCTATCTGGAGAGCTTCAACGAGAAGGAAGGCACCCATCTTGTGAGCGTTGGAGGCATCCACATCGAGCCCATGGGCGTTTACGCCGGCAAGACCGCCTCTCTGGAAGAGCTGCCTAACGGTGCCGAGATCGCCATTCCCAACGACCCCACCAACGAGGGCCGTGCCCTGCTGCTGCTGGAGGCCCAGGGCCTCATCAAGCTGGCCGACAGCTCTAACCTGGAGGCCACGCCCAACGACATCGTGGAGAATCCCAAGAACTTGACCTTCAAGGAGCTGGAGGCCGCCATGATCCCCAACGCCGTGGATGAAGTGGACCTGTCCGTCATCAACGTCAACTACGCCTTGGAGGCCGGCTTCAACCCCACCGAGGACGCCCTGGCCATTGAGGACGCTGACTCCCCCTACGTGAACATCGTGGCTGTGAAGGAAGGCAATGAGAACAATCCCGCCATCCTGGCCCTGGTAGACGCCCTGCAGTCCGACGCCGTTCGCGACTTTATCAATGAGACCTACGGCGGTGCCGTGGTCCCCGCATTCTGATCCTCTCTTTTCATCAGCCGGCAGGCGGAGAATTCTCTCCGCCTGTCGGCTTTCTACCCCTGTGAGCAAAATTTGCAGATTCCGGTGGTATTTCCGGGAAAGCCGTGCTAGAATAGGAACCGCCGCCCGGTTTCGGGCGAATCCAGGTCCAATGGGGGGCTTGCTTCTATGGCGCAGAGCCAGGTAAAACGCTATTCCATCGATATGTGCAGCGGTCCTATCCTACCCAAAATGCTGCGCTTCGCCATTCCGCTTATGTGCTCCAGTATGCTGCAGCTGCTGTTCAACGCGGCGGATGTCATTGTGGTGGGCCGCTTTGCCGGAGATAACTCCCTGGCCGCTGTGGGCTCCACCACCGCTCTTATCAACCTGTTGACCAATCTGTTTCTGGGCCTGTCCATTGGCGCCAACATTCTGGCCGCCAGACACTTCGGCGCCCGGGAGGACGAGGAGCTCAGCAAGACCGTTCACACCTCCATGCTGCTGAGCGTTCTCAGCGGCGTACTGCTGACGGCGGTGGGCGTGGCTGGCGCCAGGCAGATCCTCACCTGGATGCAGTCGCCGCCGGAGGTTTTGAAGCTCTCCGTCCTGTACCTGCGCATTTATTTTCTGGGCATGACCGCCACCATGCTCTATAACTTCGGCGCCGCGCTGCTGCGGGCAGTGGGCGATACCCGCAGGCCTCTATATTACCTGTCAGCCGCCGGTGTCATCAACGTGGCTTTGAACCTGCTGTTTGTCATCGTCTGGAAGCTGGATGTGGCCGGTGTGGCCCTGGCCACCGTTATCTCCCAGTGCATCTCCGCCTTTTTGGTGGTCCGCTGTCTCATGAAAGAGAGCGGTGCCATCCGTCTGGAGCCGCGGCTTCTGAAGCTCCACCCCGCAAAGCTCCGCCAGATCCTGCGGGTGGGTCTGCCCGCGGGCTTTCAAGGCATTTTGTTCTCTCTTTCCAACGTGGTCATTCAAAGCTCCATCAACACCTTCGGCGAGACTGTGGTGGCCGGCGGCTCCGCCGCCTCCAGCGTGGAGAACTTTGTGTACGTGGCAATGAACGCCTTCCACCAAGCCAATGTCTCCTTTACCAGTCAAAACCTGGGGGCCGGCAACTACCGCCGTATCTGGCGGGTGCTGGCGCTGGCCCAGTGCTGCGTCATCGTGGTGGGCCTCCTCATGGGCTGCAGCACCGTGTTCTTCGGTCCCCGGCTCCTGCGGCTGTACACCCACTCCCCCGCCGTTATCGACTGCGCCATGCAGCGGCTGTACATCGTGTGCCTGCCCTACGCCATCTGCGGCATCATGGACGTGGCCGTGGGCACCCTGCGGGGCATCGGCTATTCCGTGCTGCCCATGATCGTGACGCTGGTAGGTGCCTGCGGACTGCGGCTGGTGTGGATCGCCACCATTTTTCAAATCCCTGCCTTCCATACCATCGAGACCGTCTACTGGTCCTATCCCATCTCCTGGATTATTACGGGCGCCGCCCACTTTATATGCATCTTCTTCGCCATGCGCCACCTAAAGCGCCGCATGATGCCGGAAGCATCTTAATAGAAACCGCTGTGTACTAAAGGTACACAGCGGTTTTTTCAATATCCATTTACCATAATGTCCAGCACCCTGCCGGCCACCGTGCCGGCCACAGAGCTTCCGCCGCCGCCGTTTTCCACCAGGACCACAAAGGCGTAGGGCGTCTCCTCATTCCGCAGGAAGCCGGCAAACCACGCGTGGGGCGTTTTGCCCTCCCCAACCTCCGCCGTACCGGATTTGGCGCAGATGTCCATATTGGGAAAGCGTTTGGTGCCGTAAGTCTTTTCCACGTTGTCTGCCATCATGTCCGACAGTGCTTCCGCCGTGGAGGCGGACAGCAGCCGGACGGTCTGATTGGTCAAGTGCGGCAGGGACGGGATGCCCAGGGCGGAGACGGTCTTTTTAATAAGGTAGGGCTCCGCCGCCCGGCCGCCGTTGGCGATGGCGCCCATATACACCATGAGGCCGCAGGGATTCACCTGGTCGTGGAACTGGCCCACACCAGCCCAGCCCAACTGATTTTCCGCAATGCCGTCCCAGTTAAAGGAGCCCTTGGCTGTGGGCAGTCCGCTGACGGAATAGCTGTCCGTCAAGCCCGCCTTTTCCGTATATTTTGCCAGGGTATCCGCTCCCAGCTCCGCTGCCAACTGGGCAAAGGCCACGTTGCAGCTGTTGGCAAAGGCATCGCCGATGTGCTGCTGGCCATGGGTGCCGGAGCAGACGATGGTGTCGCCCCCCACCTGGACGGAGCCCTGGCAGTCCCAGGTACGCTCCGCCAGGTCAGGAATGTTCTCGATAGCCGCCGCCAGCGTCACGGTCTTAAACACGGACCCCGGCGTGAAGGTGGAGGAGAGAAAACGGTTGAGATACGCTCCCTCCCAGCGGCTGCTGGTCTCGATGTCACCGGGGACGTTCAGCGGGTCATAGCTGGGGGCGGAGACCATGCATAAAATTTCGCCGGTCTTATAATTGTATACCGCCACGGTGCCGGCATGGCCGTTGAGAGCTTGATACGCCTCATAATGATACCGGGCGTCAATGGTTAGATACAGCTCCCCGCCTTGCTCCGCCCCAAAGGCGCCGTTTAAGAGGCTGTAACCCGTCAGCTTATCGGCAAAGGCGTTCAAGGCTCCGGTGCCGATGTTGCCCTGGAGGTCTCCCACCGCGTGAAGGGTCGCTTTGCGGACGGTGGCGTTGTCATAATACACACGCTTGCCGTCCTTTACAGTGGACAGCACATCACCGTCCCGGTCCAGGACCGTGCCGCTGGCCAGCTGGCCGTCGCTGTTATAGAGGTGGCGGTTAAAGGCCGAAGAGGCCCAGCTTCCACCGCGGAGAGCGTATTTCACCAAAAACACACCCATGCCCACAGCCAGCAGCAGTGCCAGAACACGGCAAATGAGCATGCGCCGTTCAATCTTCTTCATAGTCCGCCTCCTCCCTGTCAAAGAGCGTCTGCTCCACAGGCTCCGTCCGGCGGCGGGCCTCCTCCGTCAGCTGCCGCTGGGGCCCCCACCGGATGGCAAAGCTGGCATTTTCCCGGGTGTCCGTGGCCTTCAAAAAGGCTAAAAGCCCCCAGGCGGACATCATGGCGGAGCCGCCGTTGGACACAAAGGGGAACGTGACGCCGGTGAGGGGCAGCAAGTCCACGGAGCCAAACACGTTCAAGCAGGTCTGAAACACCAGCAGCGACCCCGCCGCGCAGGCGGCGATGGTGTAAAAGCTGGAGCGCCCCGCCCGTGCCGCACGGACCGCGAACAGCGCCAGGGTAATGATGGACCACACCGCCAGCAAAGCGATGAGCAGTCCCCACTCTTCGCACAGCATGCCGAACACCAGGTCCGTGTCCGCCGCGGGGATCCTATGGAGCCAGCCGTTGCCTGCGCCCATGCCGATGAGGCCTCCGGAGGCGGCGGCGGACATGGTGCGTGTCTGCTGGTAGCCGGTGGTGGAGGCAGCCTCCCAGGCGTGGCCCCAGGAGGCAAAGCGGCTTAAAATATAGGGTTTGAATTTGATAATAATGCCGGCGCCGAACACCGCGCCGCCGCAGATAAGGCCCAAGGTGGCAAAGTCTCCGGAGCGGAGATAGGCGATGACCAGAAAGGTAATAAAGAAGATGGCCGCTGTGCCGAAGTCGCTCATGAGGCCAAGTAAGCCGATACACACGCCGGTGAGTACGATGAACAGCGTCAGGTTCCGCTTGCGGAACAGCCGCTCCAGCGTGGCGGAGCCGGCAAAAATATAGCAAATTTTTGCGATCTCCGAGGGCTGGAAGGAAAGGCCGCCGATGCTGATCCAGTTAACGGCGCCGTACTTGGCCTGGCCCAGCACCAGAGTGATGCCCAAAAGGCCGATGGCCCCCGCCGCCATGAGCCAGCGGATCTTTTTCACCCGGTCCAGGTCCCGCAGGAAAAGCCCCAGCACTATAAAGAGTCCCAGTCCCAGCAAAATGGCCAAAAACTGCTTTGGCAGGCTCTCCGGCGCGCTGGAGGCCGTCACCGCCAAAGACAGCGTGGAGAGGAAAAAGGCGATGGTCTCCAGCTCAAAGCCCACGCAGCGGGTGCACCGCAGCACCGCGAAATACAGCCACATGGCCGCCGTCAGACCCAGGAAAGAGAGGGGCACCTGCACGGAGACCTCCGCCCCCGTGGCGGCGATCAGCTGCAAACAGGCCAGCACCTGGAACAGCGTCAGCCACAAAAAGGAAGGCCAGATAGCGGCGGGACGCTCCGCCCGGCGCTTTTCGTCCAGCTCCTCCCGCTCCGCCACCGTCTGGGGAAGGAACAGCAGGGGCACGCCCCCCAGGGTGATGGTGTCCCCCAGCTTCACCGGCGCGGACCCTTCCACGGCTTCTCCATTCACAGCGGTGCCGCCTTTGGAGCCCAGGTCATAAATAGTCCACTGCTCATCCTCGCCCCGGCACAATGCCGCGTGCTGGCGGGAGATGCTGGGATAGTTCAGCCGCACATCCGATGCGGCGCTGCGGCCGATAATATTTTCCCAGTGGGTCAGCAGAATGGGCGCGCCGTTGGGCAGGCTCAGCTGGCCCCAGATCTCCGGCGTGTGGGGAATGCGCATCAAAGACCGGATGGCCCGGTACAGGACAAAAAAGGCCAATACCGGAAATAAAAAGCGGACAAAGGCCATATACCACTCCCCTGTCAGGGGATACTTCGACAGAAACGCCGTCAGCGCGTTTAGGGGTGCGCGCAGCCACGCGGAAAGCTGTTCCAACCCGTCCGCCTCCTTTCATGTTCAAAATTAGAGTGTATTATATCATCATTCGCCGCCGATGTACAGTCCCGGCGAATTTTGGCGGCGGAACCGCCGGAATTTCCGATTTACTCTTGACCTGTCAACAAAAATCCATTACAATAGTTAATCGACCATGAGCTTTTAAAACGGTTTTACGCCGTTTTGACCCTTTTATTATTTTTTCTGAAAGGCCGATCAACATGAAACATCCCTACAAGACCCGGGAAGGCGGCGCCACAGTGACGATCTTCGTCCCCTACGACTGCAAGAATCACTGCCCCTTCTGCATTAACAAAGGGGAATACGCGGACTTGACGGGCTTCTCTCTGGAGAAGATCTGCCAGAGCATCCGGCGCATGGACGCAATCACACCGAACTGCGACTTCGTTTTCACCGGCGGCGAGCCCTTCGCGGACATTGAAAAGCTGCAGATCATGCTGGACCAGATCCCCACCACCCACAAGGTGTACATCAACACCACCCTTCCTGTGTCCGAGCACCAGTCCGAGGAGGACATTTTGGCTTTTGCTGAGCGCAACAAGCACAAGATCACCTGCATCAATGTCTCCCGCCACATGCAGAAATACGTGGTGGAGTCCAACGACGGCCTGCTGGCCCGGCTGCCGGTGCCCTTCCGGGTGAACTGCGTACTGTACAAGAACTATCCCGCCGAGGGCCTGGTGCCTTACATGGAGCGGTTTTTGAAGATCCCCGGCGCCTCCATCCAGTTCCGCTTCGACTACACCGCCACCACCCCGGAAAACCTGTATGACGAGGAGGATGACAAGATCCTCCACGATTTGAAGCAGGTGGCAAAGTACACCGGCCTGGACGGCTGCCGGATGCGCTGCGGCTTCCACTTTGACTACAAGGGTATGGAGCTGACCTACCACAAGACCCTGCCCTACTCCACCATCGTGGAGACCGATCCCAAGGACGGCGTCACCTACGACATTCTTTACGATATCCTCATCAAGCAAAACGGCGATATCCACTCCGACTGGACCGGCGTGCTGCTGGATGTGGACGCCTATGAGCATGTGGTGTTCGAGCCCTACGACTTGAAGTGGCTGGCCCGCATCGCATAATAAACGTCAATGGCGGCGGAAGAAAATCTTCCGCCGCCTCATCGCATATTTGGAGGACCTTTATCATGAAAGACATCAAAACCGTGGGTATCATCGGCCTGGGCGCGTTGGGAGTGCTGTACAGTCACTCGTTCACCCAGGGCCTGGGCCAGGACCGTGTGCTGGTCCTGGCGGACGGAGAACGCATCGCCCGCTACAAGCGGGACGGTGTGTACCTCAACGGCCAGCTATGCGGCTTCAACTATACGGACGCTGCCGCCATTGCAGAGCCGGTGGACCTTTTGCTGTTTGCCGTGAAGTTCAGCGGACTGGAGGGCGCCATCTCCACCTGCCGCCATCTGGTGGGACCGGACACCACCATTATTTCCGTTCTCAACGGCATCACCAGCGAAGAGGTGCTGGCCCAAGCTTTTGGCCGGGAAAAGCTCGTGTGGTGCGTGGCCCAGAAGATGTCCGCCGTGAAGGAGGGCAACCACGCCGTCATCTCCCCCTTCGGCGAGCTGGCTCTGGGTGTTCCCGCCGGCATGGACCGCAGCCGGCTGGAGGCTCTGCTCCGGTTGATGGACAGCATCCGCTTTCCCTATGTGCTGCCGGAGGATATTCTCCGACACATGTGGAGCAAGCTGCTGGTGAACACCGGCTGCAACCAGGCGGCCATGGTGTTTCAGTGCGGCTACGGCGGCCTCAAGACCGGCCAGCCCGCCCACGATACCATGGTGGGCGCCATGGAAGAGGTCATGGCCGTTGCCAACGCCGAGGGCATCCATCTGACGCAGGCGGACATCCAGGGCTGGGTGGAGCTCATCGACGGCTTTCCCGACCAGGGGGAACCCTCCATGCGCCAGGACGGCAAGGCCCACCGGAAAAGCGAGGTGGACCTGTTTGCCGGCACCATCCGCCGCCTGGGCGCCAAACACGGTATCCCCACGCCGGTGAACGACTGGCTGTATGAAAAAGTGATGGAAATGGAGCGCCAATATTAAAGCACGAAAGCCCTCGCGGCAAATGCCGCGAGGGCTTTCGTTATTTCAAGAATATGCGCTTGCCGCCCCGGTATTCGCCCACGCTGCCGATGCGCTGGGCGCTGGGGACGCACCGGCGCAGCTCCGCCAACAGTGCCTCCGCGTCCGCCGGGTCCACCGCCATCAAAAGGCCGCCGGCCGTCTGTGGGTCGTACAGCAGG
The DNA here is from genome assembly GCF_052116665.1 of Dysosmobacter sp. Sow4_B12. NCBI lineage: Bacteria > Bacillati > Bacillota > Clostridia > Eubacteriales > Oscillospiraceae > Dysosmobacter > Dysosmobacter sp. Sow4_B12. The sequence continues at coordinate 407,251 of NZ_JBQKKR010000001.1, forward strand.
TCCTGGCGGCACAGCTCCGTGTTCCCGGCATCCACCTCTCCCTCCGCAAAGGCACGGTTGCGGTACATGCCGGCTGGCAGGATACCCATGCGGGCCAGCTCCACCGCCTCCGGGATCAAGTCGATATCCCCTACATGGAGCTCCAGCTCCACGCCGCTGCCCTGGGCCATCTCACAGGCGTGACCCAGCAGGCCGAAGCCCGTCACATCCGTGCAGGCGTGGACACGGTAATTCACCATGGCGTCCCGGGCGGACTTATTGAGGGTGGTCATCAGCCGCTCCGCCAGGGCAATGGCCTCCTGCGACGCCATATCCGCCTTGGCGGCGGTGGTCAGCACGCCGATACCCAGGGGCTTTGTCAGCAGCAGCACGTCTCCCGGGCGGGCCCCGGCATTGGTCAGCACCCTGTCCGGATGGACGAAGCCTGTCACCGCCAGGCCGTATTTGGGCTCGTCATCCAGAATGCTGTGGCCGCCGGTAATGAGGGCCCCCGCCTCGTACACCTTGTCGTAGCCGCCCCGCAGCAGCTGGTGCACCGCCTCCTTGGGCATGGATTCCGGAATGGCCATGATGTTTAGGCACAGCTTCGGCTCCCCGCCCATGGCGTACACATCGCTGAGGGCGTTGGTGGCCGCAATTTGACCGAAGAGGTATGGGTCATCCGCAATGGGAGGGAAAAAGTCCACCGTCTGCACCAGTGCCAGGTCGTCGGAGACCTTGTATACCGAGGCGTCGTCGCTTTTGTCAAAACCCACCAGGAGGTTTGGGTCCTCATGGACCCGGATGCCCTCCAGCAGCTGGGCCAGCACGCCGGCCCCCACCTTGGCGCCGCAGCCTGCGCATTTGGCCAGCTTCGTCAGCTTTACTTCATTTTCCATACAGTGCTCCCGTCAAATCCAAGATCGCCTCCAGCACGCCGCCGCCTACCGCCAGAGCCTTGTCGCTGGCGCAGGAGCAGTGCTCCACAGCGCACCGGGGGTCAATATCCCCCGCTTTCATCCCTTTATGGACCGGCGTTCCCTCCGCCAGGATGCCCCGGAGCACACCGTTCAGGGTGCAAACCATAGGCTGGCCGTCCACCGTGGCGGCAATGTCGCCCATTTTCACCTGGGCGCCGATGTCCAGCAGCTGATGGAACACGCCGTCCGCCGGAGCCCGCAGCACCCGCTCCCCGGCGAAGCCGCCGATGAGGCCAGGGATGCCGGTATTGGGAATGGCGGCGCCTTTTCGGATGACACGGCCCAGGTAGTGGCCCCGCATGGTCTCCACCACAGCGTGGCAGTCCTCCCCCGCCGTGAAGCCGGGTCCCACGCCGATGACCACCGGCGCGTCGGTGATTTTTGTGCCCAGGTTCCGCTTGGCCAGAATGGCGTCCACCACGGCATCCGGCCGCAGCATCGGAATGCAGCTTCCCTCCGGGTCCGCCAGCACCGGGATCACATCCTCCCGCAGCAGAGCCAGCGCCTCCGCCGGGGAAGCGGCACGCCGGGCGGTCACACCCTCCACCGCGGCCTCTCCGTGGACGATCGCCTGGGAAAAGCAGACGGTCCGCCGGATAGCGGTAGGCCGCTCCACATCTGTCATGACCACTTTGATATGGGACCGCCACAGCCGCAGGGCAATGCCGGAGGCCAGGTCCCCCGCGCCGCGAATCACAACCAACATATCGTTTCTCCCCCTCCGCCCTTATGGGCGCATCCATCAAAATAAGCGCCGTTTTTCAGTGACGCCCCTGCCCAGGGCCAAGGCAGGCACTCCCCGCACCGGCGGGCCCACTCCCACCGTTCCGGCGTATCCGCCTGGTTGAACAGGCAGCGGTCTGCCAGCGCCTCCGCCAGCAGCACCCGGGCGGTATTTTCCGGTGTGGCATTATCCTTGACCTCCACACCCGCCAGGGCGGCGAACCGCTCCGGCCGGTGCGCCGCCTCCCGAATGGGTTTTCCAAAGCCGGATACCCCCACCAAGCAGATGGTCTGGTTGGCCTCCGGCGGAATGACCGGCTCATGGGAAGCGTGGGCCTTTAAGGGCAGGCGGGCGGAACCGTCCGCCTCCACCAGCACATAGTCGAACCGGGCCGCCAGCTCCGCCATGGGGATCTCCGGCACTGTCAGCTTGCCGTTTTCCAAGGGCATTCCGGCACACAGCAGCCGGCTGGCCGCCAAGTCGTCCAGCTCCGCCCGGTCACAGGCACAGGGCAAGCCCGGGAAAGGAAGTATCTTTGTGGTGGTGCACAGCAGCACCCGGCCTCCCGCCTCCGACAGCTCTTCACCCAGCATCCGCAGCAGAGTGGTCTTCCCACCGCTTCCGATAACGGCGGTGACGCCGGGACGGATGTCCAACAGCCGTGCAAGTGTCATCGCCGCCCCCCCTTTCGTTCTTCTTTTCATAGAATAACATCTGCCGCAGCAACCGTCAAGGGACGCGCTCTGAAAGGTCAGCCTTTCCGCTATTGACTTTTCCTTGGAAAATGGTATCATGATACTGTCGTTTATCTCAATTGAGTATCACGAAGGAGGCGTCTGTCATGACGGATGGCTGCGGCCGCACGATCGATTATCTGCGCCTGTCAGTGACAGACCTCTGCAATTACCGCTGCCGCTACTGCATGAGCCCTGAAGGCATTGCCAAACGGGACCACCGGGAGATGCTGTCCATTGAAGAGCTGGCAGAGATCGGATCAGCGGCGGTTCAATGCGGTGTAAAGAAGATTCGCTTAACAGGCGGGGAGCCCCTGGTCCGCCGGGGACTTCTGGAGCTTTGCCGCCTCCTCCGGGCAATCCCTGCCTTGGAAGAGCTGTGTCTCACCACCAACGGCGCCCTTCTTCCTCAGATGGCGCGTCCGCTGCGGGAGGCGGGTGTGGACCGGCTGAACATCAGCCTGGACACCCTGCGGCCGGAGCGCTTTGCCGCCATGACCCGTCTGGGGCGGCTGGAGGATGTGTCGGCAGGGATTTCCGCCGCCGAAGAGGCGGGTTTTTCCCATTTGAAGCTGGACACCGTCTTGATCGGCGGATTCAATGACGATGAAATCGGTGACTTTTTAAACTTGACGCGGGAACACCCCTGGGAGGTGCGGTTCATTGAGCTCATGCCGATGGGGCCCTGCGCCGCTTGGGAAAAGAGCTGTTTTCTTGCAGCCGAAACCGTGCTGGAAAGGCATCCCACTTTACAGGAAATCGAGTCCCAGGGCGTGGCCCGCCGCTACCGTCTGCCGGGTGCCGCAGGCACCGTGGGCCTCATCTCTCCCATGAGCCATGACTTCTGCGGCCAGTGCCGCCGCATTCGGGTGACAGCGGACGGCAGGCTGAAGGGCTGTCTCCACTCAGCGGAGGAGCTTCCCCTGCGGGGCCTCCACGGAGATGCGCTGGAGGCTGCCATCCGCCGGGGCATTCTGCAAAAGCCCAGACGGCACCACCTGGATTCCCGTCCCAGCGACACCCCCCGCACCATGAACCAGATCGGAGGATAACCATGGCGGAATTGACCCACTTCAACGAACAAGGCCGCGCCCGGATGGTGGATGTGACAGACAAAGCTGTCACCCGCCGCACCGCCACAGCGGCCGGCTGTGTCCACATGCTGCCGGATACTCTGGCGCGCATCAAGGCCGGCACCATGAAAAAGGGCGACGTGCTGGCAGTGGCCCAGGTGGCTGGTATCCAGGCGGCCAAGCACAATTGGGAGCTCATTCCCATGTGCCATCCCCTGCCTCTCACCGGTATCGATATCACCTTTTCCCTGTCCGATGAGCCCTGTATGGTGGAGATCCGGGCCACCGTCACCTGCACCGGCGTCACCGGGGTGGAAATGGAGGCCCTGGCCGCCGTATCCGTGGCCGCTCTGACTATTTACGATATGTGCAAAGCCGTCCAGAAGGATATGCGCATCACCGACATCCGCCTGCTGGAAAAATCCGGCGGCAAAAGCGGCAACTATCTTGCGGAGGAATGACCATGGCAAACATTGTATCCGTCAACATCAGTGCGCGGAAGGGAGAGCAAAAGCACCCTGTTCCGCAGGTCACGCTGAAGCTGCGCCACGGCATCGTGGGCGACGCCCATGCCGGTGACTGGCACCGCCAGGTCAGCCTCCTGGCGGAGGAAAGCGTGGACACCATGCGCGCCGCCTGTCCCATCCCGCTGGATGCCGGCGTATTCGCCGAAAACATCAATACCACGGGTATCGACCTCAAGCACCTGCCGGTGGGGACACATTTGTGTATTGGTGAAGCCGAGGTGGAAGTGACCCAGATCGGCAAGGAGTGCCACAGCGACTGCGCCATCAAAAGAGCCGTTGGAAAATGCGTCATGCCCACGGAGGGCATCTTCGCCGTAGTGGTCCGGGAGGGCATTATCCGGCCCGGCGATGAGATCAAGATCTTGGAGGTATCCAAATGAAGCTGGTAAAAACTGAGGAGGCCGTTGGCCACGTGCTCTGCCACGACATGACCCAGATCATCCGGGGCCAGTTCAAAGGTCCCCGGTTCCGCAAGGGCCATGTGGTGACTGCCGAGGACATCCCCGTGCTGCTCTCCATGGGCAAGGAGCACCTGTACGTCTGGGAGATGAGGTCGGGAATGGTCCACGAAAACGACGCGGCGGAGCGGCTATGCACCCTGTGCCGGGGCGATCACATGCTTCGCAGCGAGGCCAGCGAGGGCAAGATCGAGCTGACCGCCGCCTGCGACGGCTTTTTTCGGGTAAACAGCGAAAGACTGATCGCCGTCAACTCCGTCCCGGACGTCATGATCGCCACCCGCCACGGCAATACCGCCGTGAAACAGGGCGACAAGCTGGCAGGCACCCGGGTCATCCCCCTCATTATTGAGGAGGAGAAGCTGCGCTCTGCCGAGCAGGCCGCCGGAGAGGCCCCCCTGCTGGAGCTGCTGCCTTACATCAAAAAAACCGCCGCCATCGTGGCCACCGGCAGCGAGGTGAAAAAGGGTCTCATCCAGGACACCTTCACCCCGGTGGTGCGGGACAAGCTGGCGTCTTACGGCATGGAGACCCTTGCCGTCACCTATTCCGGCGATGGCGTGGAAAACGTGGCCGCCGCCATCGCGGACATGCGGAAGACCGGAGCGGAAGTCATCCTCTGCACCGGCGGCATGAGCGTGGACCCGGACGACAACACTCCCGGCGGTATCAAGCAAAGCGGCGCCCGCATCGTCACCTACGGCGCTCCCGTCCTGCCCGGTGCTATGTTCCTGCTGGGATATTATGACGACGGCACCACGGTGTGCGGCCTGCCCGGCTGTGTCATGTACGCCGGTGCCACCATCTTTGACCTGGCCCTGCCCCGCATCGCCGCTGGGGTGGAGATGACCCGGGCGGACTTTGCCGCCATGGGCGAGGGCGGACTGTGCCTGGGCTGCAAGCCCTGCCACTGGCCCAACTGCCCCTTTGGGCGCTGAGCATGTTCAAAAAAGCGCGCCGGAGATCCCGGCACAGCTTTTTAAGCATCGTTAACCTTGTTTGAGTATCACGTTATCTGCTCCTTGCGGAGCCCTGATAAATCTTGTATCATAAGAAAGGATGAATCCCATGAAAAAGTATTTGTCCTTGCTGCTGTCCCTAAGCCTGGTGCTGGCGCTGAGCGCCTGCGGTGCCAAGAATGAGACTGCCTCCCAGCCTGCCGAAGCCGAAGAAAAAGCCCCGGCGGAAGCCCTCGAAACCGCTGAGATCAGTGTGTTTGCAGCCGCCTCCATGCAGGAGTCCCTGGACGCGGCCATCCAGCTCTACGAAGCCGCGAATCCCAATGTCACCGTGGTGACCACTTATGATTCCTCCGGGACCCTGCTCAAGCAGATCCAGGAAGGCGCTGTCTGCGATGTTTTTATCTCCGCCGCTCCCAAGCAGATGAACGCCCTGGACGGCTCCTTGAAGGATAACGCCGAGAAGAATCCCAACGGTTTGGATTACATCGTGGAGGGCTCCCGTCTGAACCTGCTGGAAAACAAGGTCACTTTGTCGGTTCCCGTGGGAAATCCCGCCGGGATTGAGAGTTTCGACCAGCTGGCGGAGCTGCTGAAAAACGGCGATGTCATGCTGGCTATGGGCAACAGCGACGTGCCCGTGGGACAGTATACGCTGAAAATTTTTGATTACTATGGCATTGATGAAGCAGCAGCCGCCAGCAAGCTCACCTACGGCTCCAACGTGAAGGAGGTCACCACCCAGGTCAGCGAGGGCGCGGTGGACTGCGGCATCATCTACGGCACCGACGCCTTCTCCGCCGGCCTCACCGTTGTGGACGAGGCCACTGCCGAGATGTGCGGCCAGGTCATCTATCCCGCCACCGTGCTGAGCTGCGGTGAAGCTCCGGAAGCCGGCCAGGCGTTTCTGGACTTCCTCTGCACCGGCGAAGCCCTGGCATGCTTTGAAGCTGTCGGCTTCTCTCCCCTGGTCTGACCGGGGAGCCGTCCCGTTTCTGAAAGCAGGCACAGCTTTTCCCAAATTTCCGCCCAGGCAGGTGATCTTCCATGGACTGGTATCCCCTTTATAACTCTCTGCGCATCGCCGCCATTTCCACGGTGGTGGTATTTTTCCTGGGCATTTTCGCCGCCTACTACATCGCAAAGCTTCCACGGCTGGCAAAGGGCATCCTGGACGTGGTGTTGACGCTGCCGCTGGTGCTGCCCCCCACGGTGGTGGGCTGGCTGCTTTTGTGCCTGCTGGGGCCAAAGCGGCCCCTGGGAGCCTGGGTGCAGGCTGTTTTTGGCGTCAAGCTGGTCATGACCTGGTGGTCCGCTATTTTCGCCACCGTTGTGGTGGCCTTTCCCCTCATGTACCGCACCGCCCGGGGTGCTTTTGAAAGCTTTGACCAAACCCTGGCGGATGCCGGACGGACCCTGGGGCGGTCCAACACGTGGGTATTCTGGCGGGTGCAGATGCCCGTCTGCCGCCAGGGCATCCTGGCGGGCACCGTATTGGCCTTTGCCCGGGCCCTGGGTGAATACGGCGCCACCTCCATGATCGCCGGATACACCCCCGGCCGCACCGCCACCATCTCCACCACCGTCTACCAGCTCTGGCGCACCAACGATGACACTGGCGCTTTGAAATGGGTGCTGGTGAACATCGCCATCTCAACGGTGTTTCTCCTGACCGTCAACCTGCTGGAGACCCGCCAACGGCAGAAAGGAGGCAGGCACCAATGACCCTTTCCGTGGATATTCGCAAGCAGCTGGGAGATTTTCAGCTGGAAGCTCAGTTTCAAGCGGAGGAAGAAGCGCTGGCCCTGCTGGGCGCCTCCGGCAGCGGGAAGAGCATCACGCTCCGCTGTATCGCCGGCATCCTGCGGCCGGACGAGGGTGTGATCCGTCTGGACGGGGAAACGCTGTTTGACAGTGCCGCCCGCATCGACCTGCCGCCGCAAAGGCGGAATGTCGGGTATCTGTTCCAGCAGTACGCTCTGTTCCCCAACATGACGGCGGCCCAGAACATCGCCGCCGCGGTCCGGGACCGGCAAAATGCCCTGGCCGTCACAGCGGACCTGCTGCGGCGATTCCGGCTGGAAGAGGCGGCTGCCCTGCGTCCCCGGCAGCTGTCCGGCGGCCAGCAGCAGCGCTGCGCCCTGGCCCGTATTCTGGCGTCCAGCCCAAAGGCCATTTTGCTGGATGAGCCCTTGTCGGCCATGGACAGCTATTTGAAGTACCAGCTGGAGCTGGAGCTGCAGGATACCCTGTCCCGCTTTCCCGGCCCGGTGGTTTGGGTCACCCATGACCGGGGCGAGGCCTGGCGGAGCTGCCGGCGGGTATGCGTCATTGACCGGGGCCGAACAGAGCCGGTGATGACCATGGAGCAGCTGTTCCACGCCCCCGGTACGGAGGCTGCAGCCCGGCTCTCCGGCTGCAAAAACTATGCTGCCGCCGTTCCCTCCGGCACCTTCGTCACCCTTCCGGCATGGGGCATCACCCTGACCTGCGGCTGTCCGGTGCCGGAAGATACCACCACGGTGGGCATCCGTTCCCACCGTGTCCATCCCGCCCTTCCCGGTACGGAAAACGCGTTTTTCTGCACAGTGGAGCGGGTCATTGACGATGTGTTCGCGGTCATTGTGCTGCTGCGGCCCGCCGGTGCCAGCCCGGAAGCGCCCCTTTTGCGGATGGAACTGGACAAGGATGCCTGGGCCGCTTTGCCTAACAAGGCCGGCTGCACGGTGTCCGTGGCGCCAAATGACCTGCTTTTACTGAAACGAGGAGGTAGCGATGATGTATCACGCCGCTGTGCTGACGGTCAGTGACCGCAGTTTTGCCGGTGAGCGCCCCGACACAGCCGGTCCCCTGGTGGCGCAGCTTCTGGAAGAGGCCGGCTACCAGGTGGTATGCACCGCCATTGTGCCGGATGTACAGCCCCAGATTGAAGCCTTTTTAAAGGACACCGCCGACCGCCAGGTGGCACAGCTGCTGGTGACCACCGGCGGCACCGGCTTCGCCCCCCGGGACGTGACGCCGGAGGCTACTCTGGCGGTGTGCCAGCGGCTGACGCCAGGCATCCCGGAGGCTATGCGCTACGCCTCCATGCAGGTGACCAACCGGGCCATGCTGTCCCGGGCCCAGGCGGGCATCCGGGGCGGGACTCTCATCATCAATCTGCCCGGTTCTCCCAAAGCCGCCCGGGAAAACCTGGAGGCCGTGCTGCCGGCGCTGCGCCACGGGCTGGAAATGCTGTCGGGCCGGCGAGCTGACTGCGCAAAGCTTCCGGGCTGAAGCGCCAACCATTAAAAAACCAGCGTTTCCCTTTCGGGAAACGCTGGTTTTTTAACGGATTCACGGATTGGAGGGCTGCTCCTCCCAGAAGCCCTGCCACCAGTCACCGCCGGCGTCGCCAAAGCCGCCGCTGGGGTCTGTGGGCTGCGTGGGCTCCGTGGGTGTCGTGGGCTGCTCGGGCTCCGCCGGGATGATGGGTGTTGTTTCGCCGCCGGGTTTTTCCATACCCGCGTCGCCAAAGCCGCCGCTGGGATCATAATTGGGATCGTCAGGATCGACCACAGGTACATCCGGCACCACGGGCGCCTGGTTGTGGACCGGGCATCCGCCGGCCGTACCGGCGGGATTTTCCTCCGTGGGCGGCTGCGGCTCCACAGCCTTCTGCAAGTTCACCAAGAGGTAGGGATCGTCTTCCGCCTGGATGGTCTCACCGTAGTCCTCCCGGACGTAATCCAGCACACCCACCTGTTTCACGCTCTCCGCCGGGCAATTCTCGCCGGCCAGGCATTTGCCCTCCGTGCAATAGTCCACGAAGGTATGGAGCGTGCACTGCTCTGTCGGCTCCGTGCCCTTGACCACACTGACGGTCCGCACCCGGGATTCGCCCCGCACGTCCGCCATGCAGGCCTCCGTAGGCAAAAGGCCGCTGTCTGCACAGACCTTAACGCTGACCAACCCCGTCTCCGGCGTGGAGAAGGACTTGTTGGGCAGGTCCTGGTGGACCTGCTGCATGACCTTTTTCCACATGGTGATGGCCGGGTTGCCGGAATAGCTGATCTTCTCGTTCTGGTCATAGCCTGTCCACACCGCGGCCACATAATAGGGCGTATAGCCCACAAAGTAGCGGTCGTAGTTTTCGCTGGTGGTACCGGTCTTGCCGGCGATGGTCATGCCGCTGAACCGGGCGCTGCTGCCGGTGCCGCCGGTAACGACGCCCTGGAGCAGGGTGTTCATGAAATAGGCCGTGGTCTCCTTCATGGCCACATGCTCTTCGCTCTCATTTTCCAGAATGGTGGTAACACCGTCAGAGGCGGTGACCTTCACATAGGTCCGGGGCTCATGGTACACGCCGCCGTTGGCAAAGCAGGCGTAAGCCGCCGCCATTTCCACGGTGCTCAGGCCGTGGGTCAAGCCGCCCAGACCCAGGGCCGCGGTATTGATGTCGTCAGCCACCAGGTTCAGTCCCAGCTTTTCCGTAGCGAAGGCATAGGAGGCGGAGGTGGTCAGCTTTTCCACTACCTGCACCGCCACGGTGTTGATGGAGCTGGCAACGCCCCGGGCCAGCGTGGTCCAGCCGGTGTAGCGGTTGGGGGAGTTCTTGGGCCAGGGATTGTCGTTCAGCAGGCGCACCGGGTAGTTGTCAAACGTGGACGCCATGGTGATGACGCCGGCATCCAGTGCGGGGGAGTACACCGTCAGAGGCTTGATGGAGGAACCGGGCTGCCGGCGGCAGGTGGCGTAGTTCCAGATGAGGTTGGCCTCCTTCTCCCCCACCTTGCCCACCATAGCCACAATATCGCCGGTGTAGGGGTCGATGATGGTGATGCCGGACTGCAGCTTCTGGCCGCTGCGGGAGGTCACATCCAAATTGCTCCGGTCCTCATAGACCGACTCCGCGATCTCCTGGATGTCCGGGTCCAGGGTGGTGTAAATATTATAGCCGCTGTTGTAGATCTTCTGCTTGGCGGCCTCCACGGAAATCTTCTCCTTCTCCGCCAGGTCGTTGGCAACATCCAGGAACACCTGGTCCACGAACCAGGAGTTGATCTTAACGCCGCCGCTGGCCTCCGCCACCAGGTCCTCCGCGGAAGTGGTACCGTCAGTGAAATGCAGGACCTCCGCCTTGGCGGCCTCGGCCTCTTCCTTTGTCAGATAGGTCAAGCCCGTGTCGCCGCCGCCGGCCATACGGTCCAGGATCTGCTCCTGCCGGGACTTGTTCAGCTCCCGTGCGGTGACCTTGGTGCCGTCCTCCCGGGTGATGACCAGGGTGGACATGGGGCCATACTGGTAGGGGTTGTTGGTGATGGCAATGAGGCAGGCGCACTCCGCCGCGCTCAGCTGGGAAACGTCCTTGCCGAAGTAGTAGTTGGCGGCGGTCTGGACGCCGTAGCAGCCCTTGCCCAGATAAATCGTGTTGAGATACAGCTCCAGGATCTGCTCCTTGGTGTAATTCTTCTCAAACTCCAGGGCCCGGAAGATCTCCCGGACCTTGCGGTTCACCGTGGGGCTGTCGTCGCCGGTCATGTTTTTCAGCAGCTGCTGGGTGATGGTGGAGCCGCCGAAGGTATCCTTCATGCCGATGAACATATTCAGCGTGGCGCCGGCGGTACGCTTCCAGTCCACGCCGTGGTGGTCGAAGAAGCGGTGGTCCTCGATGGCCACCACTGCCTGCCACATGGCGTCCGGCACGTCCTCAATGTCCACCCAGATGCGGTTTTCCTTGCCGTACAGGGTCTGGTACTCCACCCACTCCCCGCTCTCTTTGTCTTGATAATAGATGTGGGAGCTGAGGTTCATGGTATAGTCCTCCGCCCGCACCTCCAGGGTGGGCGTCAAGGTGGTTTTTACGTAGGTCATAAAAATGCCCACGATCATCGCCGCGGTGCAGATGCCGATGAGGACAAGGGTCCCCAGGGCAAACCCCACGCTCCTTCCCCGGTTCCTCCTGGTGCTTTTACGCTGCCTGGTCTCGTGACTGCGGGGCGTCCGATCCGGCGCCGGTTCCCGTCTTCCGTGTTCCAACGCAGGCACCTCCTTTTTCATTCAAAATGTCCGCAAAAGCGGTCTGCCGTGCCGTTTTTACTTCAACGGAGGCAGAGGCTCATGATACGCCATAATACTTACTATTGTAACATCCCCTGTCAACACTGAAAAAGTCGTCTTTACCGCAGAAAAAGTTCCCGTTTACCATCATTTTTTTATTTAGCTCCATGTAAAAGATTTGAAATCCGCCTCACTTTCCCACATTTTGAAAACTTCTTCCCCTTGCAATCACCGGGGAAGTCGGGTACAATAGAACCAACCTAACAAAAAGGAGCCCGCTGCTATGTCTGAAGATTTCGGCCCCACTTTTATCACCGTCACCGACGAGGACGGACAGGAGACCGTGCTGGAGTTCGTCTCCATGCTGGAGTATAATGGTCAGCAGTATCAAGCTTTTTTCCCCGCCGAGGAAGAGGGAGAGGAACAGGACGAGGAGGATACCGGCCTTGTGATCTTGAAGGTCATCCACGAGGACGGCGAGGACCTGCTCTCCACCCCGGACACTGAGGAGGAGGCCGAGGCCGTTTACCAGCTGTTCATGGAAGAGCTGTTCGACGACGAGGATGAGGAGTGATCTCCTCGCCCTAAAATTTCCAGCCTGGGCGAACAGAGTTTCGATTGCATTTCTTTTCCCGATGTGATACCGTTGTAGCAGGACTTCGGTCCACCCTGCGTGGTTCGTGATAGATCTTTTTTTAACCCACATTTCGTTATACGGGATGCCGGATCAAGTCGTGGTTCGCAGGCCTCCCGGCTGCCTTCTGCGGCTGGAAGTTGGAAGCGATAAAGCGCCTTGGAGGCGACCCACCTGTCCGTAAAGGTGCAGGTTATAACGAGGTCTACACGGCCACCGCGGGGTCCTTGGAACCGTCTGACGGACAGAGCAGAAATGCTCTGTCCGTTTTTTCAGAAAATTTTCAGCTTGGTGCATTATTGTGGAAGAAACGAATTAACTCTTGCGAATTAGGCTCATATCCAGTATAATGAACAAGTGCGTAACCAACTGGTTTGAAACCTGCACCGAATATTTGAGAGGACTGAAACAACAAATGAGCGCATCAAGAGAAAAAAAGACCCGTCAGGATCTGTCCAAAACCGACTGGACCGATCCCAAGACTGCCCGTGAGGCCCAGCAGCGCAAGGCCGAAAAGCGCAGCAACATGGTGTATGCCGCCATCGCTGTGGTATTCGTCCTGGTCGCCGTGGTATCTCTGGTATGGAAGTCTCAGATCATTCAGAAAAAGGCTACCGCCGCTGTCATCGACGGTGAAAAGTACACAGCCGCTGAAGTGAGCTACTATTTCCAGCAGACCTATCAGAACTTTGTGAACCAGAACAACTATTTCCTCAGCTACATGGGTCTGGACACCAGCACGGATCTGCGGGAGCAGACCTATCCCGGCAGTGAGGACGGCCAGACCTGGTTCGACTATTTCATGGACCAGACCCTCCAGCAGATGATCACCGTCAAGGCTCTGAACGACAGCGCCGCGGCGGAAGGCTTCACCTGGACCGATGAGATGCAGTCCCAGCTGGACAGTAGCATCTCCTCCCTAAAGGAAAATGTCGCCTCCTCCGGCTACTACACTTCTTTCAAGCAGTACCTCACCGCCAACTACGGCTCCACCATGACGGAGAAGGTCTTTACCCAGCAGGTTAAGGCCACCTCCCTGGCCCAGGCTTACGCCACCGCCCACAGTGAGAGCCTCACCTATACCGACGCCCAGCTGGATGAGGCATACGCCGCCAATCCCAACAATTATGACAAGGTGGCCTACCAGTCCATCCGCGTCAGCGGCTCTGTTCCCACCACCGATGCCGACGGCAACACCGTCGAGGTCACGGATGACATGAAGGCCGACGCTATGGCCCAGGCCAAGGAGACCGCCGATTCCATCTACGCCGCCTTCCAGGCCGGCGCGAGCCTGGAGTCCCTGTCCACCGATGACACCTATTACACCAACTCCGACGGCACCTCCTATGGCGCTGACACCCTGGGCGACTGGCTGTTCGACAGTGCCCGCAAGGCCGGCGATTCCGCCGTGCTGGAGGATACCGCCTCTTCCGCTTATTACGTGGTCTCCTTCGGTGAGCGCTTCCGGGACGATTACAACACCGTGTCCGTCCGTCATATCCTGCTGAAAGTTGACGACAGCGACTTGGATTCTGAATCCGAGACCTATGAGGCCGATCTCCAGGCTCTGAAGGACGAGACCTTGGCCCAGGCTGAGGACCTGCTGGCCCAGTGGAAAGCCGGCGAGGCCACTGAGGATTCTTTCGCCGCCATGGCCAATGAGTATTCCGAGGACCCCGGCTCCAACACCACCGGCGGCCTGTACAGTGATTTCCCCAAGGGCCAGATGGTCCAGGAATTCAACGACTGGAGCTTTGACCCCATCCGCAAGAGCGGTGACACCGGCATCGTCTATGGCGAAAGCACCAGCTATAAGGGCTATCATATCATGTACTTCGTCAGCACGGACCTTCCCTATTGGAAGAGCCAGGTGCGGGACGACCTGGTGAGCGATGACATGACCACCTGGTACACGGATCTGACCGCCGGCTATACCGCCGAACAGCAGAGCGGCATTCGCTACGTTGGCTGAGAAAGTTCCGAAATAAGGCCATGGAGCCGGCTTTGCGATCCAAAGCCGGCTCTCTTTGGCTTCATCTGAGGGGAATGTGACCAATGGAACAACAATTTTTGCGCAACCAGATGCTGTGGGGACAGGAGGGCCAGCACCGTCTGGCGGAAAGCCATGTGATCCTCTTCGGACTCGGCGGTGTGGGCAGCTACACGGCGGAGTGCCTTGCCCGGGCCGGCGTGGGAGAGCTGACCATCGTGGACAACGACACCGTGGGCCTCACAAACCTCAACCGCCAGCTGGAGGCGCTGCACTCCACCATCGGGCAGAACAAGACCGACGCGGTGGCGGCGCGGCTGCGGGACATCAACCCCGCGCTGAAGCTCCACCCCATCTGCGGCACCTATGACGCCGCCCACCGGGACAGCTTTTTCCCTGCCGGCTGCCGGTATGACTATATTGTGGACGCCATTGACCTGGTCAGCTGCAAGCTGGACCTGGCGGAGACCGCCCTCCGGCTGGGCATCCCCCTGGTCATGGCTCTGGGCACCGGAAACAAGCTGGACCCCAGCCTCCTGCGGCTGGCGGACATTTCTGAAACGTACGGCTGTCCCCTGGCCCGGGTCATGCGCAAGGAGCTGCGCAGCCGGGGTATCCACCATTTGAAAGTTGTATTCAGCCCGGAGGAGCCTGCTCCCGCCCAGCAGCTGGAGGCCCCACCTCCCGGCCGCCGCAGCGTCCCCGCCAGCACCCCTTGGGTGCCGGCCACAGCCGGTCTGCTGCTGGGCAGCGCCGTGGTCCGGGACCTGGTCTCCCGCCTGTGAATAAAGAAAGAAGAGAATATATGCTGACAGGTACAATCGTCAACGCACTGGCCATTTTAGCTGGCTCCGTGGCCGGCATACTGCTCAAGCGGCTGGCCGGCAAGTTTTCCGCGTCCCTGGACGACGCCAGCAGTCTGGGGCTTCGCCTCCAGACTATTATCATGCAGGGCGTGGCCCTGTGCATCCTCTACATCGGCATCGACGGATGTCTGAAAGGGGAAAACGCCCTCATTGCCATTTTGTCCATGGTCATCGGCTCCATCATCGGAGAGCTGCTGGACCTGGACAAGCGGATGCGCTCCCTGGGTGACTGGGTGCAGGCCCGCACCGCCCACTTGGTCCACGGCGGCCAATCGGCCTCTGTGTCCGAGGGCTTTGTCACCGCTTCCCTGCTGTTCTGCGTGGGTGCCATGGCCATTGTGGGCGCCCTCAACGACGGTCTCACCGGAGACCACTCCACCCTGTTTGCCAAGTCCCTGCTGGACGGCATCAGCTCTATCGTCTACGGCGCTTCCCTGGGCATCGGCGTGGCTTTCTCCGCCGTAGCGGTGTTTCTCTACCAAGGGCTTATCGCCTTAGCCGCTTCCTTTTTGGAGCCTTTTTTGGTGGAGAGCGTCATCGCGGAGATGACCTGCGTGGGGTCCTTGATGATCGCGGCCCTGGCTCTTAACATGCTGGGCGTCACAAAGATCAAGGTCATGAACCTGGTCCCCGCCATCTTCCTGCCGATTTTCCTCTGCATGGTGATGTAATACAAAACCTCCCCGGTCTTTCGACCGGGGAGGTTTTGTATCTCAGAAGGGGCCGTAGCCGGTGACCGCCGCGAAGATGACGAAGGCGGAGCAGATGAGGAGCTCCACCGCCACCACGGGCAGGGCAAACTTAAACCACTTGTTGAAGGGGATACCCGCAACGCCCAGGGACGCGCACAGGGTGCCGTGGGTGGGGATGATGGCGTTGGTGAAGCCGTCGCCGAACTGGAAGGCCAGCACCGCCGTCTGGCGGCTGATGCCCACAATATCCGCCAGAGGCGTCATGATGGGCATAGTAGTGGAGGCCTGGCCGGAGCCGGAGGGAATAAAGAAGTTGATGACGCACTGGACGATGAGCATACCCTCAGCGGCAACGGCTTTGGGCAGGCCGGAAATAAGGGTGGCCAAGGCGTGAACGATGGTGTCCAGGATCTGACCCTCGCTCATGACCACCAGAATTCCACGGGCAATGCCCACGATGAGGGCGCCCATGGCAATGTCCTTGGCGCCGGCGATAAAGTCCCGGGCCATCTGGTTGGGCTGCGTACCGCCCAGGATTCCGCCCAGGATACCCATGCCCAGGAACACGGCTGCAATATCCAAAACGCCCCAGCCGAACTTCATTACGCCCACCACGATGATGATGAGGCCGCCGGCCAGAGTCAGCAGCACCAGAATATCCCGGCTACGCAGGGGCACATCCTCAATGGTGATCTTCTTGTCCTTCTGGGCCAGCTCCAGGTCACGGACATAGCTGCATTCCGGATTCTTGCGGACCTTGTTGGCATACCGCAGGATGCACAGGGGCACCACGACCACCATCACCAGCCACACGGCAATGCGCAGGGGCATGCCGGAGAACGTGGGCAGCTCGGCGATCTTCTGCGCCACGCCTACGGTGAAGGGGTTTAGGAAGCCGGAGGAAAAGCCGATGGCGGCGCCAAAGGTGACCATGGCCATGCCCACGATGGCGTCATAGCCCAGCGCCCGGGCAAGGGCGATGCCGATGGGGATGAAGATGATGGTCTCCTCAGACATGCCGAAGGTGGCGCCGCCCAGGGAGAACACAAACATCATCAAGGGGATGATGATCTTTTCACGGCCCTGGAGCCGGTAGGCCAGCTTTTTAATTCCGTTTTCCATAGCGCCGGTCTGGGTGATGATATTGAAGGCGCCGCCCACCACAAAGATGAACACCATGATGTCGGCTACCTCCACCATACCGTTGGGAATGGCGTGCAGGAAGCTGAAAAAGCTCACCGGGCTCTGGGCCACATAGGTAAAGGAATCCGGGTCCACCACCTTGCGGTTGGCAGTCTCATTGAAGATGCGCTCATAACTGCCGGCGGGGATCACATAGCTGCATACCGCCATAAGGGCGATGATGCAGAACAAAATAACAAAGGTATGGGGAAATGCCAGTTTTCTCTCTCTTTTTTCTTTCACAGGGAGCAATCCTCTCTCATTTGATCTTGGCCTAAAAAAGCCCGGGGTAATTGTACATTACCCCGGGCTTTTCGCTCGGAAACAGAAGTAAAATTACTTCAGCTCGACCTTGGCGCCAGCCTCTTCCAGCTGCTTCTTCAGAGCCTCGGCCTCGTCCTTGGACACGGCTTCCTTCAGAGTCTTGGGAGCACCCTCGACGGTAGCCTTGGCCTCAGCCAGGCCCTGGCCGGTGATCTCACGGACAGCCTTGATGACCTTGATCTTGGCAGCGGCGTCAAAGCCGGTCAGAACCACGTCGAACTCAGTCTTCTCAGCCTCGGCGGGAGCGGCAGCGGCAGCGGGAGCGGCCATAGCGGCGGCGGATACGCCGAACTCTTCCTCCAGAGCGTGCACCAGCTCGCTCAGCTCCAGAACGGTCAGACCCTTGATCTCTTCGATCATAGCGGTAACTTTCTCAGACATTGTATTTGCCTCCTAATAGTAAATTTTTAAAATGTGGGGGCCGTCCGAATTATTCGGCGGCGGGGGCTTCCTCGGCGGGAGCAGCATCCTCGGCGGGAGCGCCGTTCTTCTCGGCGATCTGCTTCAGGACGACAGCCAGGCCGGTGATGGGAGCCAGCATGCTGCCCAGGACCTGCGCCTGCAGGATGGGCAGAGCGGGGATGGAAGCCAGAGAGTTGATGGTGGCCAGGTCCACGGGCTTACCGTCCATGAAACCGCCCTTGATCTCGAACTTGCCGTCCAGCTTCTTGGCATAGTTGGCCATGACACGGGCGGGAGCCACGGGGTCATCGCACAGAGCCAGAGAAGTGGTGCCGTTCAGCAGATCGTCCAGGTCACCCAGGCCGGTGTTGTTGAAAGCGAAGCGGAGCAGGGTGTTCTTCACGACTGCGTAATCCACATTGCTCTCACGGCACTCCTTGCGCAGAGCGGTGTCTTCTTCAACGGTGATACCCTTGTAGTCGACAATCACGCCCGCGGTGGCCTTCTGGATCTTCTCGGTCAGCTGGGCCACGATAGCCTGCTTTTCAGATAAGACCTTTGCGTTAGGCATTCTTGTTTTCACCTCCAGGAAATTTGTGGGGTGTATCTGAATATCGGCGGAATGCAGGATGACAAGGGATTTTTCGCCAGGCAAGGTGGTTTTCCGCAGAAATCCTGTCGGATCTCAAGGGAAATCAACGCGGCACGGCGGAAAAGACCTGTCAGACAGCATTTCGACGGTGTTCAGATATACCCAAAGGTGCGTTCAAAAAGGAAACCGTCCTTGTGCGCAAAGACACACAAGGACGGATAGCAAAGCATGTTTGCCGCCCTCGGCAGGATTTACGGCTTTCGCCACCTGCTGTCTTTGGAACGCATCTGATAGTATACTCAAGTATTTGACAAAAGTCAATACTCAAATATCGTTTTACCTAATTTTCTGCCGAAAACCAGGCGGAGCGAAGCGTTCCCCAAAAATCAGATCAGCTTCGCGGTGCTCATCTTCACGCCGGGGCCCATGGTGGAGGCAACGACGCAGGAGCGGATATACTGGCCCTTGGCGGTGGCGGGCTTGGCCTTGACGATGGCGCCCATGAGAGCGTTGTAGTTCTCGGTCAGCTTCTCGGGGCCGAAGGACACCTTGCCAATGGGGCAGTGGATGATGTTGGTCTTGTCCAGGCGGTACTCGATCTTACCGGCCTTGACTTCCTTCACGGCCTTGGCCACGTCGGGAGTCACGGTGCCGGCCTTGGGAGAGGGCATCAAGCCCTTGGGGCCCAGGACCTTACCGAGGCGGCCGACAACGCCCATCATGTCGGGGCTGGCGACGACCACGTCGAACTCAAACCAGTTTTCCTTCTGGATCTTCTCCACCAGGTCCATATCGCCGACATAATCGGCGCCGGCCTCGCGGGCAGCGTCAGCCTTGTCGCCCTTGGCGAACACCAGGACGCGGACGGTCTTGCCGGTGCCGTGGGGCAGCACGATGGCGCCGCGGACCTGCTGGTCGGCGTGACGGGAGTCAACGCCCAGCTTCACGTGCAGCTCGACGGTCTCGTCGAACTTGGCACTGGCGGTTTTGCAAATGAGAGCCAAGCCCTCAGCAGCCTCGTACTGAGTGTTCTTGTCGATCTGCTTGGCACTTTCCTTATATTTCTTGCCTCTAAACAATGTTACTTCCTCCTCATAGTGGTTCTTCGGAATTAATCCTCCCACTGTATGGAGCGGCCTTGCAGCCGCTCGGCTGTTGTGAAATGTCAGTCAGTTGGGCGTGGGGATCAGTCACCCACGACAACGCCCATGGAGCGGCAGGTGCCGGCGATCATGCTCATGGCGGCTTCCAGGCTGGCGGCGTTGAGGTCCTTCATCTTGATCTCAGCGATCTTCTGGATGGAGGCCTTGGAGATGGTGGCCACCTTGTTCTTGTTGGGCACACCGGAGCCGGACTCAATGTTGCACTCCTTCTTGATCAAGACAGCCGCGGGGGGCGTCTTGGTGATGAAGGAGAAGGAGCGGTCAGCGTACACGGTGATGACGACGGGGATGATCATGCCCATGTCATTCTTGGTGCGCTCGTTGAACTCCTTGGTGAAGGCGGCGATGTTGACGCCGTGCTGGCCCAGAGCGGGGCCAACGGGGGGGGCGGGAGTCGCTTTGCCTGCGGGGATCTGCAGTTTCACATAACCAGTAATTTTCTGTGCCACGGAGTAGCACCTCCTAAATCATAAATGTGGTGACGGCTGTGCAGCCGCCTTTGGCGGGACGAGAGGTCCCTCCCACTTGCGCCGGAAACGCCCGGTGCGGCGGCACCCAACGGTGCGGTTTTCAGTCCTGGACCTCTACCTGGTCCAGTTCCAGTTCCACCGGCGTCTCGCGTCCGAACATGGAGACCATCACGCTGACCCGGTTCTTCTCGGGCTCGATCTCCTCCACAACGCCGGTAAAGCTGGCCAGCGGGCCGTCCATGATGCGGACATGGTCGCCCACGCCGTACTTGACAACGATCTCGTGCTTTTCCATGCCCATGGCCAGCACTTCCTCCTCCGTGAGGGGGATGGGCTTGTTGGCGCTGCCGACAAAGCCGGTAACGCCGCGGACATTGCGCACCAGGTGCCAAGTGTCATCTGTCATGACCATCTTGATGAGCACATAACCGGGAAACACCTTCCGCTCCACCTCTTTGGTGGCGCCGGAATCGGTGACTTCCGTCACGGTCTCCATGGGGATCTCCATCCGCAGGATCATATCCTCCATGCCGCGGCCGGTCACGAACTTTTCAATGCTGGTCTTGACGGCATTTTCATAGCCGGAATAGGTATGGATCACATACCACTTCGCGCTGTCTGCCATCTCTTCTTACCCCAGAACGCTCAGGAGCATATCCAGAGCGGCACCCAGCACGCCGTCGAAGATCCAAATGCAGGCGCCGATCAGCAAAGAGCACATCAGCACAGTGCCGGTGTTCTCGATCACGGTCTTGCGATTGGGCCACACGACTTTCTTCAGCTCGCTTTTCATTTCACGGAACCACAGGCCGCGGTCCTTTTTCTTCTTCGCTTCTTCTGCCATTACGTTACACGCCCTTTCTTATTCGTTGTTGACCATTACTTGGTCTCGGTGTGGAGCGTGTGCTTCTTGCAGAAGGGGCAATACTTATTCAGCTCAAGCTTGTCCGGGGTATTCTTCTTGTTCTTCATCGTATTGTAGTTTCTCTGCTTGCACTCGTTGCATCTCAGGGTCACTTTTACGCGCATCTAACGGCACCTCCTTATTATTGGTATCCAGCACGGCTCCGCCGGGGATACCGACTGCCTCCCTGCCTTTTGGAAAGACTTCTTCGCCGGCGCTTGAAAAGCGAAAAAAGCGCACGACAAAAAAGCCCTTTTTCACAGGTAAGAAAGATTGTAGCATAAGTCAAAGCTTGGGTCAACTGTTTTTTACGAAAAAATCCCGGGATTTTTCATGGTCCGCCCTTTCGCCTTGCACCGCCGGAGCGCATGTGCTATCATGAGGGACAGAGCTTACATTTCACCAGATAAGGAGCGGCTTTTATGCGCATCATGGCCATCGACTACGGCGACGCCCACACCGGAATCGCCATCTCCGACCCCACCGGCTTTCTCACCGGCTTCACCACTGTCATCAACGCCTACCGTCCCGAGGCTGTGGCGGAGCAGATCGCAGCCCTCGCCAAAGAGCACGGCGCGGAAGAGCTGGTGCTGGGCCACCCCATCAATATGGACGGCACCCGGGGCCCCCGCTCGGAAAAGGCCCGGGCCATGGCGGAGCTTTTGAAGGAGGCCACCGGCCTTCCGGTGGTCCTCTGGGATGAGCGCCGCACCACCATCGACGCCCACCAGATCCTGTTCAACAGCGGCAAAAACGCCAAGAAGCGGAAAAAGGTGGTGGACGCCGTGGCGGCCTCCCTCATCCTGGAGGGATACCTCACTTATAAGAAGAGCCACCCTTAAACAGGATACCGCCCGAAAGACGGAAGGGACATCTTCCCTCCCCTTTCGGGCGGTGGTTTTTTGGAAATGTCAATCCTGGTCCCGCCGCACCTCTTCCGGCGGCTGGTCCAGCTGCCAGGGGTCCTGGAACAGGGCGTGGATGTACCGCAGGGCGGAGGCAAAGTAAAAGCCGTCCACTACCCGCTCGTCCGTCACCAGGTTCCAGTCCACGTATTTGCGCAGGGCCACGGAGCCGTCCCGCTGCAGCTCGTACACCCGGCGCTTTTTGCCGAAGGAGCAGAACACCGGCACGTTGCCGAAGTCATAGAGATGGTGGTAAATGGGCGGGATACCCAAGGACGCCATGGACGTGATGTACAGGGAGCCGTGGAAGGGAGACAGGTCCGTCAGCGCCCGGGGCAGCAGGCCGAAGTAATCAGCCGCCTGCAGCAGTCCCACAAAGCACTTCAGCACCAGGCCGGGGATCAAGTTGAACACCCGGGCCAGCGTATCAAAAGAGGTGTCCGAAGGAGCGCTTTTCACCTGCTGGACCTTCTCGTTGAAGCGGCGGTACACCGTTTCCGCCGTGTCGGCGGGGTCAAAGGTCACTTTAATGACCGTGTCGGGAGATTCGTTGGACATCTCCTTTTTGATGGTCATGTTGATCTGGATCTCCCGGTCCCGGCAGTAGATCTTCTGGCCGGCGATAAAGCGGTTCAGTCCCGGATACCGGGCGCAGGCCCGGACATAGGAGGCCAACAGCACATGAAGGATGCCGAAGCTCTTCATGCCCGCCCGGCGCTTTTCGATGATGTAGCGCTCCATGTTGGTGATCTCGATGTGGTCCTGGATGAAGTTCTGGGAGGTATTCCGGGTCTTCATGATGTAGGGAGACACAGCGAAAATGGGGGACAGCGTCCGCAGGCGCCGGCCGTCCATCCGGTCGCCGAAGCGGCGGATATAGGCCCCCTCCTCCACCGGGCGCTTTTTCATCGCCACGCTCAAAAGCAGCATGGAGGCCATGCACAGCAGCACGGACACCTCCGGCAGCCAGTCATGGAGGGGCCAACCGGCCTTTTGCCGGTCCTCTATTATAATATGGTATGCCATGGGCAGGCCGAACAAAAACCACAGCGGCACCTGGGATGGCACCCATCCCGTCACCGTGGCGGTATACAGCACCGCCACCAGCGCGTACAGCAGCAGGCACAGCACCGTGTGGAGCCTGGAGGGAAAGCCCAGCGCTTTCACAGCGAAGAACACGCAGCCCATCCACACGGGGATGGCGGTCCGGTACAGCCGCTCCCGGCAGTCCGTCAAGGCCATCAGCGCGAACAGCAGGTTTGCCGCGATGGGCAGGAGGATTTGGAGCCAAAATGTCGGGCGGGAGATCGCGTCCTCCCCGCAGGCCCAGACAATGCGCACCACTGCCGAACAAACCATACACAGCGCCGACAGGATCACCAGGGCGGTGACCCGTGGGACCCAATAGGCAGTTTTCTTTTTCATAGCAGTATCATTTTACCATGTTTTGACTGTTTTGCAATGGAAAAGCCCACAAAAAAGCGTTCCGTTTTCTGGAAACGGAACGCTTTTTTAGATGTACTCAGCCCTTGACTGTGCCGTCGGCGTTGAACACCGGCAGAGGCGCCAGGAACTTGATGTCCGTGCGGTCCTTGGCGCCGCCCTCGGCCAGGACAGCCACCCGGTCCGCCACCATACCGCCGGCCGCCTTCACCAGGGTCTCCAGCGCATGGAGGGAGCCGCCGGTGGAGATGACGTCGTCCATGATGAGGATGCGCTTGCCCCGGATGAGGTCCGCGTCATCCCGGCCCAGATACAGCCGCTGCTTGCCGGCGGTGGTGATGGACTCATCCTCCACGCACAGGGGGTCCGGCATGTAGACCTTGGCGCCCTTACGGGCCAGGATGTACTTCTTGGCACCGGACTGGCGGGCCATCTCATGGATCAAGGGAATACCCTTGGCCTCGGCGGTGAGCATGTAGTCATAGCTGCCGGGGTCCACCAGCTTCAAAAGCTCCCGGGCGCAGGCCACGGTCAACTCCGCGTCCCCGAACACCACGAAAGCGCCGATATACAGATCGTCTGTCACCTTGCAGATCGGCAGGTCCCGCTTCAGACCCGCCACTTCCAGCGTATAATGCATATGATTGCCTCCCTCATCAAATTACGTGGGGTCTTTCGAAGAATCTCAACAATTGTATTATACAATCCGGCGCCGGAAAGTCAATAAGCGCCGGCAAAGCGCGAAAAAAACAGCCGGCACAAGGCCGGCCGTTTCAGGCTGGATTCAAGACTGCTTGGCGTCGATATAGGAATAGAGCGTGTATTTGGAGATGCCGAAATATTTGGCGATCTTGTCGCCGGACTTGGTGACGAGAAAGGCACCGTTTTGGTTGAGGAACTGAATGGCCTTCACCTTGTCATCCTTGTTCATCAGCGCCACGGGCTTCCCCACCAGCGCCACGGACTTCTGGATCAGCTCCTCCAGCAGGTCGTTGACGTTGACGATCTTCTCCGGCTCCGACTGGGTGCTCTCCTGGACGGAGATCAGTTCCTGGACTGCGCTCTCCACCATCAAAAGGCGGGAGATGTCATAGTTGATGGCCAGGATGCCGGATACCTTGCCCTTTCCGTTGCGGATATACACGGTGGAGGACTTCAATATCTTGCCGTCCGGCGTCTTGGTCAGATAGCACAGATGGTCCTTGGGCTCCGGGTCGTTGGTCTCCATCTGCTCAATGACCACGTGGGAAGCACCGTCGCCTACCTTCCGGCCGGACACATGGCCGTTTTCAATCGCGACGATGGTATGGTCCGGGTGGCGGCTCAGATCATGGACCACCACTTCACAGCTGCTGCCAAACTGGGCGGCAATGCCCTTCGCCACCTGCTTCAGCAATTCCAGTTTACTGCTTTCCGTGGGACACCCCTCCTTTTTTCGTCAAAAATATCTAGTTCACCAGTATCATCATACCATAGTTTTTTGAAAAATCAACCGCTTTTTCAAAAAAATTTTTTGGTTTTCTAATTTTTTGTTTGACAAGTGGGATTCTTATGCTATGATAGAAGCAGAGAACAACATGGAGTCCTAAACATCATGCGGATCACAATGATATAACGGAGGGCAGAGTTATGGATTTTGAAGCGATCAAGAAAGCTGCAGAAGGCTACAAGGCGGATATGTCCCGTTTCCTGCGGGATATGATCTCCCATCCCAGTGAGAGCTGCGAGGAGAAGGAAGTCGTCATGTGCATCAAGGCCGAGATGGAAAAGCTTGGCTTTGACAAGGTGGAGGTCGACGGCCTGGGCAACGTCATCGGATGGATGGGCGAGGGCGAGAAGATCATCGCCATTGATTCCCACATCGACACCGTCGGCATCGGCAACATCGACAACTGGGAGGCTGACCCCTATCAAGGCTACGAGACTGAGGACATCATTTTCGGCCGCGGCGGCTCCGACCAGGAGGGCGGCATGGCCTCCGCCGTGTACGGCGCCAAGATCATGAAGGATCTGGGCCTCATCCCCGCCGGCTATAAGATCATGGTGGTGGGCTCCGTTCAGGAGGAGGACTGCGACGGCATGTGCTGGCAGTACATCGTCAACAAGTATTTCGCCGGCCAGGAGGACGCCCGCAGCAAGATCGAATTCGTTATCTCCACTGAGCCCACCGACGGCGGCATCTACCGGGGCCACCGGGGCCGCATGGAGATCCGGGTGGACGTGAAGGGCATCTCCTGCCACGGTTCCGCTCCCCACCGGGGCGACAACGCCATCTATAAGATGGCCGACATTCTCCAGGACGTCCGTGCTCTGAACGAAAACGGCGACGGTCCCTCCAACGAGGTCAAGGGCCTGGTGAAGATGCTGAACCCGGAATTCAACCCCGAGCATTACGAGGACGCCCAGTTCCTCAGCCGCGGCACCTGCACCGTCTCTCAGATCTTCTACACCTCTCCCTCCCGCTGCGCCGTGGCTGACGGCTGCTCCATCTCCATCGACCGCCGCATGACCGCCGGCGAGACCTGGGATTCCTGCCTGGACGAGATCCGCAACCTGCCCAGCGTCAAGAAGTACGGCGACGATGTGAAGGTCAGCATGTACATGTATGACCGGCCCTCCTGGACCGGCGAGGTCTATGAGACCGAGTGCTTCTTCCCCACCTGGATCAACAAGGAGACCGCCGCCCATGTCCAGGCCCTGGTGGACGCCCACCACGCCCTGTGGGGCGACAAGCGCATCGGCCATGCCGACGCCGACCCCAAACTGGACGCCATGCATCTGCGTGACGGCCGTCCTCTGACGGACAAGTGGACCTTCTCCACCAACTGCGTGTCCATCCAGGGCCGCTACGGCATCCCCTGCGTGGGCTTCGGTCCCGGCGCCGAGTCCCAGGCCCACGCTCCCAATGAGATCACCTGGAAGCAGGACCTGGTCACCTGCGCCGCCCTGTACGCCGCCGTGCCCGGCCTGTACAAGGAGGAGAACAAGACCGCCGATGTCACCGAGTTCCGCCAGAGCTTGACGGACAACGTCATCCAGTAAGCCGTACACATTTTGACAGAAAGATAAGGAGAAATCACCATGGATAAGACTCTTCAGATGTATATTGACAAGCTGAACGCCTTGAACTTCAAGGACATGTACAACGGCGACTTTTTCTTGACCTGGGAAAAGACCGACGATGAGATCGAGGCCGTGTTCACCGTGGCTGACGCCCTGCGCTACATGCGGGAGAACAACATCTCCACCAAGATCTTCGAATCCGGCCTGGGCATCTCCCTGTTCCGGGACAACTCCACCCGCACCCGCTTCTCCTTCGCCTCCGCCTGCAACCTGCTGGGCCTGGAGGTCCAGGACCTGGACGAGGGCAAGAGCCAGATCGCTCACGGCGAGACCGTCCGTGAGACCGCCAACATGATCTCCTTCATGGCCGACGTCATCGGCATCCGGGACGACATGTACATCGGCAAGGGCAACGCCTATATGCACCAGGTGGTGGATGCCGTCACCGAGGGCAACCGCGACGGCGTGCTGGAGCAGAAGCCCACTCTGGTGAACCTGCAGTGCGACATCGACCATCCCACCCAGTGCATGGCCGATATGCTGCACATCATCCACGAGTTCGGCGGCGTGGAAAATCTGAAGGGCAAGAAGATCGCCATGACCTGGGCCTACTCTCCCTCCTACGGCAAGCCCCTGTCCGTTCCCCAGGGTGTCATCGGCCTCATGACCCGCTTCGGCATGGACGTGGTCCTGGCCCATCCCGAGGGCTATGAGGTCATGCCCGAGGTGGAGGAAGTGGCCCGCAAGAACGCCGAGGCCACCGGCGGCTCCTTCACCAAGACCAACTCCATGGAAGAGGCCTTCCAGGACGCTGACATCGTCTATCCCAAGAGCTGGGCTCCCTTCGCCGCCATGGAAAAGCGCACCGACCTGTACGGCAAGGGCGATCTCGACGGCATCAAGGCTCTGGAAAAGGAGCTGCTGGCCCAGAACGCTCAGCACAAGGATTGGGCCTGCACCGAGGAGATGATGGCCAAGACGAAGGACGGCAAGGCCCTGTACCTGCACTGCCTGCCCGCCGACATCACCGGCGTCTCCTGCGAGAGCGGCGAGGTGGACGCCTCCGTGTTTGACCGCTACCGCACCCCCCTGTACAAGGAGGCCTCCTTCAAGCCCTATATCATCGCCGCCATGATCTTCCTGGCCAAGTGCAAGGACCCCCAGGCCACGCTGAAGGCTCTGGAGGAGCGTGCCGCCAAGCGCGAGTTCGCCAAGTAAGCAGCCCCATTTTCGTTTTCAGCAGCCCGCCTGATATGTGTTTTTCGCGTCTCAGGCGGGCTTACTGTTTCCAAACGCGGCTTAATACCGTATTTTCCCAACTTTTATATTTCTGCGAGGTAGTTTTATCATGGGCAAACGCATCGTCATCGCCCTGGGCGGCAATCTCCCCATGGCACGCTGCGCGTCCCATGGGGGCCCCTCGTGATTCATCCTGCTCGGCGGAAGTGAATTCCGCCTTCGCCAAGATTTTGCCTTTCGGCAAAATACTTGTACGCGCCATCAGGCGCGGCGGCATTGCCGCGCTTATCTCCCAACTTTTATATTTCTGCGAGGTAATTTTATCATGGGCAAACGCATCGTCATCGCCCTGGGCGGCAATGCCCTGGGCAATAACCTTCCCGAGCAGATGGCCGCCGTCAAGCAGACGGCCCGCGCCATCGCCGACCTCATCGAAGAGGGCCACGAGGTGGTGGTGGCCCACGGCAACGGGCCCCAGGTGGGCATGATCCAGGCCGCCATGACCGAGCTGACCCGTTCCGACCCCGAAAAATACATTCCCTGCCCCCTGTCCGTCTGCGTTGCCATGAGCCAGGGCTACATCGGCTACGACCTGCAGAACGCCCTGCGGGAAGAGCTTTTGGACCGCGGCATCGTCAAGGGCGTTTCCACCGTGCTGACCCAGGTGGAGGTAGACCCGGAGGACCCCGCTTTCCAGCACCCCACCAAGCCCATCGGCTCCTTCATGAGCCGTGAGGAGGCTGAAAAGCTGGTGGCGGAGCGGGGCTACGACGTAGTGGAGGACGCCGGCCGGGGCTACCGCCGTGTGGTCGCCTCCCCCAAGCCCGTTTCCATCGTGGAGATCGACTCCATCCGGGACATGGTGGAAGCCGGCCTCGTAGTGGTGGCCTGCGGCGGAGGCGGCATCCCTGTGTTCCGCTCCCAGGGACACCACCTCAAAGGCGCGGCCGCCGTCATCGACAAGGACTTCGCCTCCTGTGTCCTGGCCCAGCAGCTGGACGCGGACTACCTGGTGATCCTCACCGCCGTGGAGAAGGTGGCCGTCAATTTTGGCAAGCCCGACCAGCATTGGCTGGACAGCCTTACCCCCGATCAAGCCCGGGAATATATGGACCAGGGCCAGTTCGCTCCCGGCTCCATGCTGCCCAAGGTCCAGGCCGCCGTTCAGTTCGCCGAGAGCAAGCCCGGCCGCTCCGCCCTCATCACCCTGCTGGAAAAGGCACGGGACGGTATTGCCGGCCGCACCGGCACCTCCATCTCCCTGTAAGCACTTGTTTGGATATTTTCCCCAAAGGAGCGCGGCAGTGCCGCGCTCCTTTTTGGTACACTTTCTCCCCTGTTGTATTTTTAAATGAAAAACAGGTCAGCTTGCTGTGAAATTTTATTGCTTCCATCTGACGGAAAAATAAATTTCAGGTTGAATTTTTGTCCCCAACCCTGTATGATGACAGTGGATAAGGTCATTCCACCCGCGAAAAACAGAGGATTTGATTTTTTGAAGGAGGATTTGCACATGAAGAAGTTCCTTGCAATGCTTCTCGCCCTGACCATGGTCCTGGCCCTGGCCGCCTGCGGCGGGAAAAAAGAAGAGGCCCCTGCCCCTGCCGAGACCCCCGCTGAGGCTCCCGCCGAAGAAAGTGCCGTGAAGATCGGCTTGATCTGCGTTCACGACATCAACTCCGGCTACGACGCCGCCCACATCGAGGGCCTGCAGACTGCCTGCAAAGAGTTGGGCATCCCCGAGTCCCAGATCGTCATGAAGTACAACATCCCCGAGGATGAGACCTGCCAGGATACCGCCGTCGACCTGGCGGAGCAGGGCTGCACCATCATCTTCTCCGATTCCTATGGCCACCAGATGCACATGCAGGCTGCCGCCGAGGAGTATCCCGACGTCACCTTCGTGGCCTGCACCGGCGACCTGGCCGCTTCTTCCGGTCTGAGCAACTACAAGAACATGTTCCCCTATACCTATGAGTCCCGCTACGTCTCCGGCGTGGTGGCCGGCATGAAGCTCAAGGAGCTGATGGACGCCGGTACGATCTCCGATCCCTATGTAGGCTATGTCGGCGCCTATCCCTATGCCGAGGTGGTCTGCGGCTACACCGCTTTCCTGCTGGGCATCCAGTCCGTGGTCCCCGAGGCCCATATGGACGTGCAGTACACCAACTCCTGGTATGACCCCGCCAAGGAAGCTGAGACCGCCAACGCTCTGATGGCCCGCGGCTGCGTCATCATCGGCCAGCACGCTGACTCCACCGGCGCTCCCTCCGCTGTCCAGGAGGCTCTGGAGAAGGGCACTGTCGCCTACTCCGTGGGCTACAACATCGACATGCTGTCCGTGGCTCCCGACGCCGCGCTGACCTCCGCCCAGAACAACTGGTCTGTTCTGTATAAGCACATGCTGGAGGAGTTCATGGCCGGTGAAGAACTCCCCACCGATTTCGCCTGCGGCTATGCCGACGGCGCCGTCATGATCTCCGCTCTGGGCGGCAGCTGCGCTGAGGGCACCCAGGAGGCCGTGGACGCCGCTTGGGCCGGCATCAAGGACGGCAGCTT
This sequence comes from Dysosmobacter sp. Sow4_B12, assembly GCF_052116665.1. Taxonomy (NCBI): domain Bacteria; kingdom Bacillati; phylum Bacillota; class Clostridia; order Eubacteriales; family Oscillospiraceae; genus Dysosmobacter; species Dysosmobacter sp. Sow4_B12. The sequence goes on from NZ_JBQKKR010000001.1 coordinate 437,152, forward strand.
GAAGGTGTTCGATACCTCCAAGTTCACCTGCCAGCCCGCCGCTGACGGCTCCTATCAGGTGGACGCCGACGGCCACGTCACCTCCGCCTTCGGTCTGGACACCAACGGCGACTGGGTCAACGACGCCGGCGAGGCCATTGAGGGCGGCGCTTTCATGGAGTCTGTGCTCCGCTCCGCTCCTTACTTTGCCCTGCGCATTGACGGCATCACCGAGCTGAACAACAACTAACACCCCGGTTCCAAGGACGGGACTGCCATTGGCAGTCCCGTCTTTTCCTTTCCGGGTAAATTCAATTTACATTCCAGTCCACTTATGATATACTGTCGACAGATAATCCCTCAAGGGCGCCGGAGCGTCTTCGGCGCTGTTCCCACTCTATGCCATTGCGGCGGGAAGGATGGTCTTTTTGGAAACTGTTGCAGCGGTTCAATTAACAAACATCACAAAGCGGTTCGGCAAGGTGGTGGCCAATGACCGAATCTCCATGGAGATCCGGCGGGGTGAGATCCTCTCTCTGCTGGGCGAAAACGGCAGCGGCAAGACCACCCTCATGAACATGCTTGCCGGCATTTATTTCCCCGACGAGGGCGAAATTCGGGTAAATGGCAAGCCTGTCACCATCGCCTCCCCCAAGGATGCTTTTGCCTGCGGCATCGGCATGATCCACCAGCACTTCAAGCTGGTGGACGTGTTCACCGCCGCGGAAAACATTGTGCTGGGCCTGGAGGATGAGGGAAAGCTGGATTTAAAAGCCGCCTCCGCCCGCATCACCGACATTTGCCAGAAATACGGCTTTGTCATTGATCCCGGCAAGAAGGTCTACGATATGTCCGTCTCTGAAAAACAGACGGTGGAGATCGTGAAGGTCCTGTACCGGGGCGCTGACATTTTGATCCTGGATGAACCCACTGCCGTGCTGACGCCCCAGGAGACGGACCGGCTCTTCGACGTCATGCGCAACATGAAAGCCGACGGCAAGGCCATGGTCATCATCACCCACAAGCTCCACGAGGTCATGGATGTGTCCGACCGGGTGGCGGTGCTGCGGAAGGGCCAGTACATCGGTGACGTGGCCACCTGTGACACCTCTCCCCAGAAGCTGACGGATATGATGGTGGGCCACGCCGTCACATTGAACATCAACCGCCCGGAGCCCAAGGACCCCACTCCCCGCCTGTCGGTCCGGGACTTGACGGTATACGACGCCATGGGCGTCAAGCGGCTGGACAATGTGTCCTTCACCGCCATGGGCGGCGAGATCCTGGGCATCGCCGGTATTGCCGGCTCCGGCCAGAAGGAGCTGCTGGAATCCATCGCCGGACTGCAGCCCATCTCCCCCGGCGCCTCCATCCGCTACCGCCCCATCGGCCACCCGGAGGAAAAGGACGGCATCGAGCTGGTGGGAAAGACGCCTTTGCAGATCAAGCAGTCCGGTGTCTCCCTGGCCTTTGTGCCGGAGGACCGCCTGGGCATGGGACTGGTGGGCTCTTTAGGCATGACCGGCAACATGCTGCTGCGCAGCTACCGGAAGGGACACGGCGCCTTTACGGACCGGAAAGCCCCCAAGCAGCTGGCTGAAGATGTTATGGCGCAGCTGGAAGTGGTGACACCCAGCGTCTCCTTCCCTGTCCGCCGCCTGTCCGGCGGCAATGTGCAAAAGGTGCTGGTGGGCCGCGAGATCGCCCAGGAGCCCTCTGTCCTCATGACGGCCTATGCCGTCCGGGGCCTGGACATCAACACCTCCTATACGATTTATAATCTGCTGACAGAGCAAAAAATGAAGGGCGTGGCCGTGGTGTATGTGGGTGAGGACCTGGACGTGCTGCTGGAGCTGTGCGACCGGATCCTGGTCCTCTGCGGCGGCCAGGTCAGCGGCGTTGTGGACGCCCGCACCACCACGAAGGAAGAAGTGGGCCTGCTGATGACCCGTTTCAAAAAGGAGGGTGAGAAGGCATGAGCACTGTCAACAACTCCAAGGAGCCTCTGCTCCGCATCGCCAAGCGGGACGGTATCTCCCGCCCGAAGGCCTATGCCATCCGCCTTGTGGCCGTTCTTTTGTCCCTGGTGGTCAGCGGCATCTTCATTTTCGCTGTTACCAAGCTGAATCCCGTGGCGGTATACGAGGCCATTTTTAACGGTGCTTTCGGTACATCCAAGCGCTCCTGGGTCACCATCCGGGACACCATGATGCTTCTGTGCATCGGTGTGGGCCTGGCGCCCGCCTTTAAAATGAAATTCTGGAACATCGGCGCCGAGGGCCAGGTGCTCATCGGCGGCATCATCACCGCAGGCTTCATGCGGGCCTTTGGCGCCAGCATCCCCACGCCAGCGCTGCTGGTGCTGATGGCAGTCGCCAGCATCCTGGGCGGCTGTCTTTGGGGCGTCATTCCCGCCACCTTCAAGGCCATCTGGAACACCAACGAGACATTGTTCACTCTAATGATGAACTATGTGGCCATCCAGCTGACCAGCTACTGTGTGGCCCTGTGGGAAAATCCCAAGGGCTCCAACACCGTGGGCGTCATCAACCAGGCCACCAAAGCCGGCTGGTTCCCCGAGGTGTTCGGCCAGGCATACGGCCTCAACATCATTCTGGTCCTGGCGCTGACAGTCGGCATGTATATCTATCTCAAATACTCCAAGCAAGGCTATGAGATCACCGTGGTGGGCGACTCTGAGAACACCGCCCGCTACGCCGGCATCAGCGTGAAGAAAGTCACCGTCCGCACTATGGCTATCTCCGGCGCCATCTGCGGTCTGGCGGGCTTTATCGCCGTGGCCGGCTCCAGCCATACCATCTCCACCTCCACCGCCGGCGGCCGCGGCTTCACCGCCATCATCGTGGCGTGGCTGGCTCAGTTCAACACCTTCGTGATGATCCTCATTTCGCTGCTGCTGGTATTTTTGCAGAAGGGCGCCATCCAGATCGCCTCCCAGTTCAATCTGAATGACTACGCCTCCAACATCATCACCGGCATCATCCTGTTCTTCATTCTGGGCAGTGAGTTCTTCATCAACTACCGCGTCATCCTGCGGAGCGGAAAGGAGGCCGAGCACAAATGACACTGGCACAATTGATTCGTCTGCTGCAATCCTCCGTCTGTTTCGGCACCGTCATTATGTACGGCTCCGTTGGCGAGATCTTGACGGAAAAGTCCGGCAATTTGAATCTGGGCGTTCCCGGCATCATGTACCTGGGCGGCATCTCGGGTCTGGCGGCCTCATTCTTCTATGAGTTCAACAACCCGAATCCCTCCCCTGTCATCTGCCTGCTGCTGAGCTTTATTGCCGCTTTCCTGGCCTCTGCCCTGGGCGGCTTGCTGTACAGCTTCTTGACCATCACCCTCCGAGCCAATCAGAATGTCACCGGCTTGACGCTGACGATTTTCGGCGGCGGCGTTGCTAACTTCTTCGGCGGCAGCCTCAACACCATGGCCGGCGGCGTGGGCCAGATCTCCGTCGCTACCACCAGCGCCGTGTACCGGGCCACGATCCCCGGTCTTTCCAACCTCGGCACTGTGGGAGCCCTGCTGTTTAACTACGGCTTCATGGTGTATCTTGCCATTGTGGTGGCCATCGCCATGAACTGGTTCCTAAACCGCACCCGAAAGGGCCTGAACCTCCGGGCCGTGGGCGAAAATCCCGCCACAGCCGACGCGGCGGGCATCAACGTCACCCGCTATAAGTACGTCGCCACCTGTGTGGGCGCCGGTATCTCCGGCCTTGGCGGACTGTATTACACCATGGACTATATCAAGGGCACCTGGGCCAATGACGGCACGATCGAGTCCTTGGGCTGGTTGGCCGTGGCGTTGGTCATCTTCGCCACCTGGCGCTCCGTGAACGCCATCTGGGGCTCTTACCTGTTTGGCCTGCTGTTCTGGGTGTATCTGGTCATTCCCGACCTGGGCCGTGACTCTATCGAGCTTTTCAAGATGCTGCCCTATCTGGTGACCATCGCCGTGCTCATCGGTATCTCCCTGCGGAAAAAGCGGGAAAACCAGCCGCCTGCCAGCTTAGGTTTGCCGTACTTCCGTGAAGAACGCTGACACTTTTCCCGGCGCCGCTGCGAAAGCAGCGGCGCCTTTTTTTCCTTTCGCAGGCTGGTTTTCCCGCCCGCGGCTTTGCCGCGTCAAACGCTTTGCCTAGCAAAGCTTTGAAATCGCCGGGCTCTGCCTGGCGATTTGAGTTTCATGCAGGGTTCCCATACGGCTCGCCGTATGGGATGCAAACCAGCCGCCTGCCAGCTTAGGTTTGCCGTATTTCCGTGAAGAACGCTGACACTTTTCCCGGCGCCGCTGCTTTCGCAGCGGCGCCTTTTTTCCTTTCGCAGGCTGGTTTTCCCGCCCGCGGCTTTGCCGCGTCAAACGCTTTGCCCTGCAAAGCTTTGAAATCGCCGGGCTTTGCCCGGCGATTTGAGTTTCATGCAGGGTTCCCATACGGCCACGCCGTATGGGATGCAAACCAGCCGCCTGCCAGCTTAGGTTTGCCGTACTTCCGCGAAGAACGCTGACACTTTTCCCAGCGCCGCTGCGAAAGCAGCGGCGCCTTTTACTCCCCACATTTTTTTACACATTGTTTTCAAATTGTCCATAGATTCGACAGGGCCTGTGTGCTATGCTACCCGTTAATTACAAAACCGTATACGAGGTGAGCAGCTTGGCTCTGCGAGATACTTTACACCGCTTTCCCTGGGGAGAGCTGAAATATGTGTTGTGGCTTCCGGTATACCTGCTGTCGTTTCTGATGATGGAGCGGGTGGTCGTCACCGGCTATTGGCCTACTCAGACCTGGCTGGACAGTCATATTCCTTTTTGCGAGTGGTTTGTCATCCCCTATTGCCTGTGGTATCCGCTGCTGGTGGCGGTGGGCCTGTGGCTGCTGCGGAAGGACCGGGCTGGCTTCCGCCGGTATATGCGCTTTTTGGCCTTAACTTTTTTCCTCAGCGAGGTCATCTGGCTGCTGGTGCCCAACGGACAGGACCTGCGGCCGGCGGTCATGCCCCGGGATAACCCCTTCACCCGTTTGGCAGCAAGTCTGTACGCCATCGACACCAACACCAACGTGTTCCCCTCCGTCCATGTGGTGGGCGCCATCGGCGCCGCCTGGGCTGTGCGAAAGACGCCCTCCCTGCGGGACCGGCCCCTTCTTCAGCAGGCAGTCTCCCTTTTGGCGTGTCTCATTTGCCTTTCCACCCTCTTGATCAAGCAGCATACCGTGCTGGATGTGGCCAGCGGCATCGGGCTTGCCCTGGCGGTAGGGCTGCCGCTGTACAGCCAGCACAGGCTCCGCCGTTTCCGCCCCGCCTTTGGCCGGGATTGAGTATCGTGAAAAACCTCCGTGCCGTAAAGCGGCACGGAGGTTTTCGCATTTAAAGCTCAGCAGCCCTGGTGCCGCCGGGCGGCGGCCAACAGGTTTTCCATCAGCATGGCCCGGGTCATGGGGCCAACACCGCCGGGAACCGGCGTGATGTAAGAGGCCTTGGGCTCCACGGAGGCGTAATCCACATCGCCGCAGAGCTTTCCCTCGGCGTTGCGGTTCATGGCCACGTCGATGACCACAGCCCCCTCCTTCACCATGTCAGCGGTGACTAGGCCTACCCGGCCCACGGCGGACACCAGGATATCCGCCTGGCGGGTAAAGGAAGCCAGGTCCGGCGTCCGGGAGTGACAGGTGGTGACGGTGCCGCTTTGCTGCAGCAGAAGCGCGCCCATGGGCTTACCTACAATGTTGCTGCGGCCCAGGACCACACAGTGCTTTCCGGCCACAGGGATGTCATACTCCTTCAGCATCTCCATGACGCCTGCGGGCGTGCAGGGTAGGAATACCGGGTCGCCGATGACCAGACGTCCCACGTTGAAGGGATGGAAGCAATCCACGTCTTTATCCGGACGAATGGCGTTGAGCACCTGGTCCTCGTCCAGTCCCTTGGGCAGAGGCAGTTGCACCAGGATGCCGTCCACCGCCTCATCTCTGTTTAGCCGGTCGATGAGGGCCAGCAGTTCCTCCTGGCCAGTCTCCGCCGGGAGCTTGTGCTCAAAGCTCAAAAAGCCGCATTCGGTGCAGTCCTTTTCCTTTCCGGTGACATACACCCGGGAGGCTTGATTGTCCCCCACCAGGATCACCGCCAGGCCGGGCTTTCGGGGCAGGTCCTTCGCCCCCTCCGCCGCCCGGGCTTTTACCTTGGCCGCCAGGGCCTTGCCGTCAATTCTCACTGCCATTGTCTGTTTCCTCCTGTTCCGCCGCAGGGGCCGGATATTCCTCTTCTTCCGCGGATTCCGCCGCGGCTGCGGCCACCTGGTTTACCAGCAGCTCCGCCGGGTCGTGATGCCGAAAACGCAGGTTGACAAGCAGTGCGCAGGCCGATACCAGCACCATCACGATGCTCAGCGCCTGGGAGACCCGAATGGGCGAGCCCATAAAGGTCCAGCCGAACAGGTACAGGCTGTCCGTCCGCAGGCTCTCCACCCAGGTGCGGCCCAGTCCGTACCACAGGAAATAAAAGCAGGTGTTCTCCCCGTCGAACCGACGGCCCTTTGTGATCACAAACAGCAGCAGCAAAAGTCCGATAAGGTTCCACAAGCTCTCATAGAAAAAGGTGGGGTGGACCTCGATATACTGGTAGGCGCTGGTCCACAGGCGCATGCGCCAGGGAAGCGTCGTCTCGGTGCCGAAGGCTTCCCGGTTGACAAAATTGCCCCACCGGCCAATAGTCTGGCCGATCAGCAGGCCCAGGACGCACAGGTCCGTCATGGCCCAGAGCTTGATCTTCTTTTTCCGGGTATACAGGACCGCCACCACAAAGCCCATGATAACGGCGCCGTAAATGGCGAGGCCGCCATCCCACACGGCGATCATGCTGCCCCAGTCCAGGCTGCCGTCCGCCCTGCGGTACAGGTCCAGATAAAACAGTACATAGTACAACCGGGCGCCGACGATGCAGGCGGGTACCGCCCACAGCACCATGTCCAGCACGTTGTCCTCCGTCAAGCCGAAGCGCTTGGCCTGCTTCATGCAAAGCAGCAGTCCCGCCAGCATGCCCAGGGCCAGGATGATACCGTACCAGTACACACCGTGGCCGATGTGGATGGCGATGGGGTCGATGTTGCACTCCCAGTCGCCGAACAGGCCGGGAAAGCTGATAGGCATATTACTCAAAGCTGTCAATTGGGTTACTTCCTTTCTTGGGTCACTTGGGCACGATCTCGCTGAGGACCGCCCGGTCCTCGGTCAGGTTCTCCCGCAGGAACGCCGTGATGTCTTCTTTCGTGATGGTGTCGAATACCTGGGGGAACCGGAAGGGGTCATACCCATGGAAGTATCCCTCCGACAGGGACACGGCAATATTTTCAAAGGAGTTCAAGCCCCGGAGGTTGGAGCCGAAGGACGCCCGCCGCACCCGCTGGTAGAAATCCTCGTTGATGCCCTCCTCCGTCAGCCGTCGCGCTTCCTTCTGGATCTCCGCCGCAACGGCACGGGCATCCTTGCTGTCGCCGCCGGCATACAGGTACGCCACGCCGGGCATCATTTCAAAGGCACCGCCAAAGCTGGTGTTGATGAGGCCCTGGTCATAGAGCCGCAGGTACAGGGGGCTGGAATCGCCCAGCAGGATGTCACAGGCCATGTCGCCGATGAGGCTCTGGCGCATGTAATCCTCGCCATCATCCACGGGGGTGCACTTGAAGCCCGTCAAAAACTGGGGGCAGGACACCTCCATGGTGAGCTTGGTTTCCTTTTCCGCCACCGCCGCAGGCTCCGTACCGTAATCCCGGGGGATAACAGGGCCCCCCTCCCGGGGCAGGACCCGCCGGGCAATATCCACCACATGGACCGGGTCCACGTTGCCCACCACGGTGAGCACCATGTTGGACGGGGTGTAAAAGGCCTTGTGGCAGTCATACAGGGTCTCCGCCGTGATGTGGGAGATGCTCTCCACCGTGCCGGCGATGGAGGTCCGGGCAGTGCTGGTGGAATACAGAGCCTTCATCATCCGGGTGTAGATCTGCCAGTCGGGGTTGTCCTCGATCATGCGGATCTCCTGGCCGATGATGCCCTGCTCCTTGGCAACGCTCTCCTCCGTGAAATAGGGCACGGACACGAAGGACAGCAGGATCTCCAGATTCTCCTCAAAATGGGTGGTGGAATCAAAGTAATAGCCGGTGATGGCGTTGGAGGTGAAGGCGTTGGGCTCCGCGCCGTTTTTCGCCAGCTCCTGGAGGGCGTTGCCCTCCTTAGTGTCGAACATCTTGTGCTCCAGATAGTGGGCGATGCCCGCCGGAGTATCCAGCCATTTTCCGTTCAGGCAGAAGCGGGTGTCCATGCCGCCGTAGCGGGTGGCAAAAAACGCGTAGCTCTTGGCAAAATCCTGCTTGGGCACAATGTTGATGCGCAGGCCGTTGGGCAGCGTCTCCCGGCAGACCGCCTCGCCGATGCGCTCATAAAAGGTCTGTTTCATGCCTGCGCCTCCTTTCCCTTTAGGAAGTACACCGTGTCCAAAGACACGGTGGCCATGGCGTCCATGATCCGCTGAAGGGATACCTCCCGCACCTGGCGGGCCAGTAGCTCCGGCGTTTCCTCCTGGCCGGTGGCGGCCTGTCCAATATAGAAGTTCTCCATCTTGCCCTGGGAATCTCCCATGGAGGCGTAGGCGCTCAGCAGGACGCTGCGGGCGCTTTCCAGCTCCCAGTCCTCCAGCTCGCCCTTTTGTACAGCCTCCAGCTGGCGCATGATCTCGTCATAGGCCTTTTGATAATTTTCAAATTCAATACCGGAGGACACGGTGATGATGCCCTTTTGCCGGTGATAGACAGAGGAGGCAAAGTAGCAAAGAGACAGCTTCTCCCGCACGTTCAAAAACAGCTTGGAGTTGCTGCTGCCGCCAAAGAGGGTGTTGCCCATGAGCAGGGCGGCGGTATCGTCGCTGCCGCAGGTGAAGCCCATGCCCAGCTTCCCCTGGGTCACGTCCATCTCCTCCTCCACCAGCTTCGGCGCCGGGGGCTTGGGGTGGTCCGCCGCCAGGGCGATCTCCCGGATGCCCTCCCGGGGCAGGGTGGAAAAGGCGGACCGCAGCGCCCGCTCCACCCGCTCCAGCGCAGCGCTGCCGCTGTAAAACAGCTCCAGCTGGCTGGTGGCGATGAGCTTACCGTACTGGGCGTACAGCTTCTGAGGCTGTAGGCGCTCCGCTTGCTTTTCGCTGCCCAGGCGGCTGATGCCGTAAGGCTCCCCGGCGCACATCTCCTGCAGCAGCCGGGCGTCGGCATAGTCCCGCTTGTCGTTGACGATGCTGCGGATGGCGTCGATTAGATTCGTCTTTTCACTTTCAAAATAGGCGGGCACAAAGCGCCCGTGCTGGGTGACGGGGTCACAGACCAGCTCACCTAACAGCTCCGCCACCGGCTCCAGCAGCTTTTCCCGGCCGGGGGTAAAGCTGTCGTCGATGAAGCTGGCCACGAAGCCCACACACTGGTTTTCGCCTTTTTTGCGGACGGTATAGTCGATCCGGGTTCCATAGAGGGTATCCAGTCTGGCGGACAGGCTCCCCAAATCCGGGCAGCTGACAGTGCCCCGGCGCAGAATGGCCGGCAGCAGCGCGTTGCCGGAGACAGTCTCCGGCCGCAGCGGCGTCACGAACTGGGCGGACAGCAGGCTGGTCTTGAATTTCCGGGCCGGCAGGTAGGTGAGGTATACACCCTCCCCCAGCTGGATTCTGGTCACTTCCACATTCTCAGCTCCTTTGGCAGGTACAATTAAAAAATAGATATTGGGGATATTATAGTATATATCCCCATATAATTCAAATTCTATTTTGTACCACGGCGTTGTTTCCGCCCAGTACAGTCCGCAGCACCCGCAGCCAGTTGTCCCGGGCCACCAGGGCCACCTCGTCCTCCCGCAGGCCCATGCGCCGCAGGGCGTCCAGCAGCCGGGGCGCCTGGGCGGGGCCGGTCATGTCGGGGATGGGGTCGTTGCCAGGGCCTAAGTACTGGCAAAAGTCAAAGCCGCAGCCCAGGTGCTCCACGCCGCACACATCAATGATATGGGCGGCATGGCGGGCCAGCATCTCCACATTTTGGTGCTGCCGCTCCTTGTGGACAAAGCCGTGGTAGGCGTTGACGCCGATAACGCCGCCGCTGTCCCGGATGGCGCGCAGTTGGTCGTCTGTCAGATTCCGGGGCACATCGCACAGCCGCCGGCAGTTGGAGTGGGACGCCACCACGATGCCCTGGGCCAGGGCCGCCACATCCCGGAAGCCGCCGTCGTTCAGATGGGATACGTCCACTACCATGCCCAGCTCCTCCATCCGCCGCACCGCCTGCCGCCCCGCAGCGGTAAGGCCGCTGCCGGCAGGACCGCCGGCGCCGGTAGCCAGGGCGTTTTCCTCGTTCCAGGTGAGCATGCCCCAGCGGACACCGCGGGCATAGTACCAGTCCACGCCGGAGGGCCGGTCCCCGATGGCGGCCATACCCTCCACACCCAAAACAATATAAAATTTCCCCTGCCGGCGGGCCTCCTCGATCTCCGCCCAAGTGCGTACCAGCCGTACCTGGCCGCACCCGGCCAGCTCCGCCTTCGCCCCTGCCAGCAGCCGGGCGGTGGCGGTGACATAGTCCGTACCGCCGATGGGGTCCGCCCACAGCACAAACACGGAGCCCTCCACCCCGCCTTCGGCCATGGCAGGCAGATGGCGCCGGGCCAGCACGTCCCGCTCTCCCGCCTCCCGGCGGGCCGTCACGTCGCTCCACAGGTCGGAATGTGCGTCAAAAATCATATTGTTTCCTCCCGACAGCAGAACCGGCGCGTCCAGGAAAGACGCGCCGGCCGGTTTTTGTTACGCTCCCAAAAGGCCGCCCACCAGGATGCCCAGGTAGGTGCCGATGACATAGCCGAAGGTGCCCACCAGCATCACAGGCCCCACCAGAGCGCTCCAGCCCTGGGAGATGGCCATGCCGGCGGCGGTTGTGGGGCCGCCGATGTTGGCGTTGGAGGCCAGGATGATGTCCTCCAGGTCAAAGCGCAGCAGCTTGCCGCCCACAAAGCAGAACAGCATATTCACCGCCACCATGATGCCGGTGAAAGCCAGCAGTAGCGGCGTTTTCCGGATGATCTCCCCGATGGAGGCCGGCACGCCGATAACAAACAGGAACAGGTAAATGAGATAGGTGCCGATCTCCTGGGAGCCGGAGAGCTGCGCCACCTGCTTTTCGCCCCAGGTGGCACAGGCCATGGAGACCGTGGTGATCCACACGTATTCGCTGCCGAAGAAGGTGTTCAGCATGTGCAGCGCCACGCCGGTGTCCGGGATGAGGCCGTCCACAAAGCCGGAGATGAGCTTTGCGATGTACACCACCGCCACGGCGTAGGCGAAATTCATGGCGATGTCTTTCAAAGAGATGTCCTTGCGGCTCCAATAAGCCGCCGCCTGGGTCTTGGCGCCCTCCAGGTCGCCGCTTTTGGCCACGGCATCGATGTGGGGATGGGTGTAACGGCTGCGGAAAAAGCGCATGCCGGCGATGAAAATGAGGGCAAAGAAGTACAGGGCCATCAGCAGATTGTCCGCCACAGTGGCCGCCGCCTTGATCTCGCCCACATCAAACTCCTTGGCCAGGGCCGCGAAGTTGACGCCGCCGCCGATGTAAGACCCGGTCATCATGGCCGCCACGCCTTCCAGTCCGGGGATGTAGGAATGCAGCAGGCCATAGGCCAGGAAGGCTCCCGCCACCGTTCCGACGGCGCCGATGAGGAAAATGACCATCATCCGTCCGGTCTCCCGCCAGATCTTCTTCATGTTGCACTGGAGCAGCAGCAAGGGGATGCCCAAAGGCACCGCGTAGCCCCAAACGATCTCGTCATACAGCACGCAGCTGGTGGGGATGATGGAGAGATTGGAGGCCAGCAGCGCAATGCACAGGGCGATGATGGCGCCGGAGATCTTGGAAGCCCAGTCGTATTTTTGCTCCAACCAGATGGACAGGGCCACAGACACCAGCAAAAGCGCCAGCAGAGACCAGGTGTCCTCCGCCGCAATCAGCGTGGGGCGGCCCAGCCAGCTTTGAAACAGGTTCGTCATCATGATATTCTTCTTCCTTCCTGTCAAACACACAGTTTTTCTCAGTATATCCCCTCCCCGTCCTCCGCGCAAGCCCCACCTGCGCCTCATGATTGCTGTCTTCATTCGAAATATTCTGTAAGGCCTATATTTTCCCGAATTTCTTTGCAAATTTCCCTTGACTTTTTCACCAAATTCCTGTAAACTATTTCGTGTTGTAAAGGTGATAAACTTTACAGAAAGGGAGTTCGGGATGAAAAATCAGACTTATCGCATGACCATGCTGTACGATTTTTACGGGGAACTCCTGACGGACCGGCAAAAGGAGTTCTTTGACCTCTATTATAATGAGGACCTGTCTCTGGCAGAGATTGCGGAAAACGCGGGCATCTCCCGGCAGGGCGTCCGGGATGTCATCGTCCGGGCGGAGGGCATCATGCAGGAGGTGGAGGACAAGACCGGCCTCATCCGGCGGTTTGAAGCCATGCGGAGCCATCTGGACGCCATCCAGTCCGCCGCCGCCGAGATCAAGACCATCAACTACCGCCAGTACGAGGACCAGCGGCTCACGGAGTTGGCGGAGCGCATCCGCGACGAAGCCGCCGCGCTGAAGGAATAAGCTATGGCATTTGAAGGATTGACCGAAAAACTGAATGCGACGTTCAAAAAGCTCCGGGGTAAGGGCCGCTTGACGGAAAACGACGTCCGGGAGGCCATGCGGGAGGTCCGTCTGGCACTGCTGGAGGCTGACGTGGGCTACAAGGTGGTCAAGGATTTCGTGGCTACCGTCACGGAGCGGGCCATCGGCTCCGACGTGCTGGACAGCCTGACCCCCGCCCAGCAGGTCATCAAGATCGTCAACGAAGAGCTGACCAACCTCATGGGCGGCGCCGGCAGCAAGCTGACCATGGCCAACAGCGGCCCCACCGTCGTCATGATGGTGGGTCTCCAGGGCGCCGGCAAGACCACCACCACCGCCAAGCTGGCCGGCCTCATGCGCCGCCAGTACGGCAAGCGGCCCCTGCTGACCGCCTGTGACGTGTACCGTCCTGCCGCCATCGAGCAGCTGAAGGTAGTGGGCGGACAGCTGGACCTGCCGGTATTTGAGCAGGGGCAGGGCGATCCTGTGGAGATCGCCGCCAACGCCATCCGTCATGCCAAGGACCACGGCAGCGACATGGTGTTCCTGGATACCGCTGGCCGCCTCCATGTGGACGAGACGCTGATGGACGAACTCAAGCGCATGAAGTCCACCGTGCATCCCAACGAAATTTTGCTGGTGGTGGACGCTATGACCGGCCAGGACGCCGTCAACGCCGCCTCCGCCTTCGACGAGGCGCTGGGCATCGACGGTGTCATCCTCACCAAGCTGGACGGTGACGCCCGGGGCGGCGCCGCCCTCTCCATCCGGGCTGCCACCGGCAAGCCCATCAAATTCGTGGGCACCGGCGAAAAGCTGGACATGATCGAGCCCTTCCATCCCGACCGGATGGCCTCCCGTATCCTGGGCATGGGCGACATGCTGTCCTTCATCGAAAAGGCCCAGGCCACCTACGATGAAAAGCAGGCGGCCAAGCTGGAGGAAAAGCTGCGGAAAAACCGCTTCACCCTCCAGGATTACTACGAACAGCTCCAGCAGATCCGCAGCATGGGCGATTTGAGCCAGCTGGCCGGCATGCTGCCCGGCAACATGGGCCGGCAATTACAGGGCGCCACCATTGACGAAAAGGCCATGGCCCACACGGAGGCCATCATCCTCTCCATGACGCCGCTGGAGCGGGAAAATCCCCAGATCCTAAACGCCAGCCGCAAGCGCCGCATCGCCGCCGGCTGCGGACTGGAAGTGGTGGATGTAAACCGGCTTTTGAAGCAGTTCGATATGATGCAGCAGCTGACCCGCCAGATGTCCAAGGGCCGCATGGGCGGCATGATGGGTGGCAGAGGCGGCAAGATGCACGGCTTCGGCCGCAAGAAGCGCTTCAAGTAAGCGCGAAACATTTTTGTATATAAGTGCACAGCATTTATAGATATAACAGTCAACTTTAAAATTTTTGGAGGTACAAATCATGGTTAAGATCAGACTGCGCCGCATGGGCGCCAAGAAGGCTCCTTTCTACCGCGTTGTGGTGGCCGATTCCCGCTTCCCCCGCGACGGCCGCTTCATCGAGGAGATCGGCACTTACAATCCCTGCGTGGCTCCCGCCGAGATCAAGATCGACACTGAGCGTGCTCAGGCCTGGATCAAGTCCGGCGCCCAGCCCACCGACACCGTCAGAGCTCTGCTGAAAAAAGTGGAAGTCCTCTGATCCGGAGGGCGGATCATGAAGGACTTGCTGCTCTACATCGCCAGAAACCTTGTGGATGATCCCGATGCCGTCTCCGTTACGGAGATCCAGGGCGATCAGGAACTGACGTTGGAGCTGCGTGTCGCCCCCGACGACATGGGCAAGGTCATCGGCCGCCAGGGCCGTATCGCCAAGGAGATCCGGACCGTTATCCGCTCCTACGCCCAGCGCACCGGAACCAAGGTTTCCGTGGACATTGTGGACTGAACACTTCCCCCCGGGAAGGCAAAGAGCGGGGAGCCGCAAGGCTCCCCGCTCAGCTTGTCGAAAAACTTCTGTTTGGAGAAAAAGCGTTCCGTTTCGCAGGGGGAGTACGAGGGGGCGGGAGTCCCCTCGTGTTGAATCGAATGCCTGCAAAAGCCTGCGGCAGCAGCCCGTTGCGCCGCACAGCGGCAGCTTTTTGGACTGCGAAGCAGACAAAAAGCGAGGCATTGTGCAGTCTGTCGAAAAAGTCCAATGGACTTTTTCGACAGACTGAGCGGGGAGCCGCAAGGCTCCCCGCTCTTTTTGTCTCCCCCTTGCCCTTTTCCCGGAAACAGGGTATACTGTTGCCATCAAGAAAAAGGAGCTTTCTCCATGAAACTGGAAACCATCAAAGTCGGCCGCATCGTCAACGCCCACGGCATTCGGGGCGAGGTCCGGGTCCAGCCCCGGGACGGCGATCCGGCCTTTCTCACCCGCTTTAAAACCTTCTATATCGATGGACAGCCTGTCTGCCCCACCGCCAACCACGTCCACAAGACCCTGGTGCTGATGAAGTTCCCCGGCGTGGAGGATATGAACGCCGCCCTGGCCTACAAAGACAAGGACCTGTATATCCGCCGCGCGGACGCCCGCCTGCCCGAAGGCGAGTGCTTTGACGACGAGCTGCTGGGCATGACCGTCTTTGACGCCGCCACCGGCAAGGAGCTGGGCCAGCTGACGGCGGTGGAAAGTTATCCCGCCCACAAGGTCTACACCGTGAAAGGGAAAAAGGAGTACCTCATCCCCGCCGTGAAGGATGTTTTCATCAAGTCTGTGGACCTGGACCGTGACCGCATGGAGGTCCAGGTATGGGAGGGAATGGCCACCGATGAAGATTGACATCATGACGCTCTTCCCCGACTCCGTGGACGCCATGCTGAACGTCAGCATCCTGGGCCGGGCCCAGGAGCGGGGCTACATCACCATCCGCTCCCACCAAATTCGGACTTACACCACCAACAAGCAGATGCAGGTGGATGACTACCCTTACGGCGGAGGCCGGGGCGCTGTCATGCAGGCGGACCCCCTGTACCGCTGCTGGGCCCACATCGTGGAGACCTACGGCCCCGGGCGGACCATTTTCATGTCCCCCTGCGGCCGCACCTTCACCCAGGCGGTGGCCCGGGAGCTGAAGGAGAGCTATGACCACCTCATTCTGGTGTGCGGCCACTATGAGGGCATTGACCAGCGGTTCATTGACGAGTGTGTGGACGAGGAGATCTCCATGGGCGATTTCGTCCTCACCGGCGGCGAGATCCCCGCCATGGCCGTGGCGGACGCCGTGTGCCGCATGGTGCCCGGTGTGCTGCCGGACGCGGAGTGCTTTGAGGAGGAGTCCCACTGGAACGGCCTTTTGGAATATCCCCAATACTCCCGCCCCGCCGTGTGGCATGACCGGGCCGTGCCGGACATTCTCCTCTCCGGTGACCACGGCAAAGTGGCTGCCTGGCGGAAGAAGGAGAGCTACAAGCGCACCATGCGCCGCCGGCCGGACATGTTTGAAAAGTTCGATGAATCCCAGTTGACCACCAAGGCGGAACGCCGGGTCCTGGCGGAGGCCAAGGCAGAGCTGGCTGAGGAAAGAAAAGAATCTTGAGTTCCACATGAAAAACGGAGCAGCGGCTGTGCCGCTGCTCCGCTTGTACGTTACACCGTGGGATACTCGCCGTCCCAGGTGATGCTCATGTACTTGTCGGGGTCCGTGTCGCCCTCGGTGGAGAACATGAGGACCTGGCTGTTCTTGTCCAGCTCCAGCAGCTCCCGCAGGTCCTTGTACGCCTCATCCCCCATGATGGCGGACAGCAGCCCCATGCCCACGGCGCCGGATTCGCCGGAGATGACCCGGGGATCGCCCTTGACCGGAGCACCCAGCATCCGCATGCCCCGGGCGCTGACCCAGTCGGGGCAGGAAACGAAAGCCGAAACGTGGTTGCGCAGAATGTCCCAGGAGATGATATTGGGCTCACCGCAGGCAAGACCGGCCATAATGGTCTGCAGGTCGCCGGTGACGATGCGGGGACCGCCGTCAGCGGCCACGGCGCCTTGGTACAGGCAGTCCGCCGCCCGGGCCTCCATGACCACAAACTTAGGGGGACAATCGGGGAACAGGTTGGTGAAGTAACCCACCACGGCGCCGGCCAGGCTGCCCACACCCGCCTGCACGAACACATGGGTAGGCCGGTTGACACTCAGCTGGCGCAGCTGCTGGGCCGCCTCGGCGGCCATGGTGCCGTAGCCCTGCATGATCCAGGCGGGGATCTCCTCGTAGCCCTCCCAGGCGGTATCCTGGACCACCACGCCGTGCTCCGTCTCAGCGGCCTCGGCGGCGGCCATGCGGACACAGTCGTCGTAGTTCACCTCCTCAATGGTGACCTTGGCGCCCTCCTTGGCGATGTTGTCAAAGCGGGACCGGCTGCTGCCCTTGGGCATGTGGACCACAGCCTTCTGGCCCAGCTTGTTGGCGGCCCAGGCCACGCCCCGGCCGTGATTGCCGTCGGTGGCGGTGAAGAAAGTGGCCTGCCCGAACTCCCGGCGGAAATCGGCGCTGGTCAGATACGCATAGGTCATCTCTCCCACGTCCCGGTCCATCTGCTGGGCGATATACCGGCCCATGGCGAAAGAACCACCCAGCACCTTGAAGGCGTTGAGACCAAAGCGGTAGGATTCGTCCTTCACATACACGCCGCCCAACCCCAAGCGCGCGGCCATTCCATCCAGCTTTGCCAAAGGCGTGATGGAATACTGGGGAAAGCTGCGGTGGAAGGCGCGGGCCTTGGCCACATTGTCAGTGGACATGACCGGCAGCTGCCGGTCATCACTGGCAGGCATCGTGTTAGCCGCCCATTTGATGGTTTCTCTCATAAAGTCCGACCTCCTAAAATTTTTTAGATACCCAAAAAATTTATTAGTTTTCTGTTCTCATCATACCATAGCACAGCCGGAAGTCAAGGGCTTTCTTGAAATTTCGAAGGTTCTTTTCCTCTGATTTTTTCCACGAAAAAAAGACGGCTTTCGCCAGTTGAGAAAAAGCGTGTTCACGGTCGTTTTTTGGTATGTGCAATTTTCACAAGCCTCTTTATTCCTTCATTAAACATTCCGGTTTTCTTCAATTTATTTAAAATTCCCGTAGTTTAAAGCTTTTTTTATTTCACTTTCTCTTCACGCCGCTACTGTGTTACCATTTTGTAACTCTTTGTTTTGTTTTCCAGTTATCTCCATTTATTTCTTGTCGTATTTTTGCCGAAAGTGGGAGACATAACTTCATTTTTGCCCGGAAAACTTGACACAAGTGGGTCTTAGGTGTATACTGTGTCCAGTTTTTCGATCGGTAACAAAAGTTACAAGTTGTTTTTCCTCAAAAAACAAACCGCGGTTTTCCGCTTTCCGACCAGCCAAAAACCGCCTATCGACTTTTTAGGAGGTACACTTTGAACAAGCAAAACCGACAGAAAAAACTGCATGATTTCTGGAGGCGCCGGGGGCTCTTCCTGTCCGGACTGGTCATGACGCTCTTTGTCAGCTGGATTTCCACAGACCAGGCCGCCGCCCTCTACATTCTCACCGGCGTGGATGACACGGCTATCGTCCTGGACGAGGACACCCGGGAAGTGCCCGACCTGTCCTCCCGACTGGTGTACGTGACCACCAGCAGCAAGGGTTATGATGTGACACTGGCCGCCGGCCAGACCGTCACGGTTAACTATCAAGACTCCATTCTCTCCGTCCAGTCCCGGAAGGAGACCATCTCCGCCCTGCTGAACCGGCTGCACATTGAGCCCGGCCCCATGGACATGGTGGCTGTGGACCTGTCTGTCCCCGGCGTGGAGCTGACCATTTCCGATCAGCTCACCTACTATGACCAGGTCCGGGAGACCGTGGCCTATGAGACGGAGCGGGTCGCCAACCCCGACCTGCCGAAAGGCACGGAGCGGCTGGTGCAGTCCGGCGTCAACGGTGAGCGCACCGCCATTTACGAGGTCATCTGGTCCGGCGGTGAGCAGGTCTCCCGCCATTTCGTAGAGGAAGTGGACAGCACCGCCGTCAATGAGATCGTTGAATATGGCACCGCATCCTCCGACGTTACCACCGAGGACCGCATCGCAAGCATCAACCAAAACAGCGACGGAAGCGGCACTCTGGTGTTCCAGTCCGGCGCCACGCTGAATTTTTCCAACGCCAAATCCATGACCGCCACGGCATATACCGCCGGTCATGGCGGCGCGGACAGCTGTACCGCCACCGGCACTTTCGTCCGCAAGGGCGTGGTGGCCGTGGACAAAAATGTCATTCCGCTGGGCACGAAAATGTATATCGTCGCCAGCGACGGCAGTGTGGTCTACGGCATGGCCGTGGCTGAGGATACCGGCGTCCGCGGCAATAAGGTGGACCTTTATTACGACACCTACCAGCAGTGCATCAACTTTGGCCGCCGCACCTGCACGGTCTATATTCTGGAGTGAGGCCGCTCCTTCCCTTTGAAATCATGTAAACGTGTTTCTCCCCCGGTACAGTCGTACCGGGGGAGTTTTTCATGCTGTCACAATGTTTCCAGAAGCGGCGGCAGCTCCGCCAACGTCCGTATGGTGTGGTCCGGCAGGATATCCGGCCGGGATGGCTTGTCTTTTGCGTTAAACCAACAGGTGCGGATGCCGGCGTTCCGGCCGCCGCGAATGTCGGAGGTAAGGCTGTCCCCCACCATGACGGCCTCCGCCGGATCAAAGCCCGGGATGGCGGAGAAGCAAAGGCGGAAAAATTCCAGGCTGGGCTTATCGGCCCCCATCTCCTCGGAGATGAATATATTTTGGAAATACGGCAGGATGCCCGCGCTCTTCAGCCGCATCCTCTGAACGGCGGCAGCGCCGTTGGAGGCCAGGTACAGCCTGTACCGGGGGGCCAATGCCTCCAGGAGTTCCAGTGCGCCGGGGAGAAAAATATGTCCCTCCGCCAGATGACCCTCATAGCGTGCGCAGGTCTCCGCCGCCTCCCGGTCCAGCCCCAGTTCCCGGAACAAAATCTCGAACCGGGACACCAGCACCTGCTCCCGGGTGAGGACTCCTTCCTCCAGCAGCTCCCACTGGCGCTGGTTGATCTCGTGATAACGCTCCAATACCGCCCGGTGGGCAGGCGCTTCCATCTCCGTCAGCGCCTTTTTCAAGGCAATGGCCTCCGCCTGGGTGAAGTCCAGCAGCGTGTCGTCCAGGTCCAAAAAAACATGTTTGATCATGGCGGTCTTTCCTTTCCCGTTGTATTTCCATTGTAACGGATGGTCCGGGGGTTTGCAAGGCGCCGTTTTTTTGATATACTATTTGCACTTGCTTGGAAAGGCGGTACTTCCATGAACCTTTGTGATTATGATTCCATCCGGGCCCTGCTGGGCCGCCACGGATTCCATTTTTCCAAATCCATGGGGCAGAATTTCCTCATTGACCCCCAAGTGCCTTATGACATCGCCGCGGCCTCCCGGGCGGGCCGGACCTGCGGCGTGCTGGAGATCGGACCCGGCATCGGCCCTTTGACGGCGGAACTGGCCCAGCGGGCCGGCAAGGTGGTGTCTGTGGAGCTGGACCGCTCTTTGCTGCCGGTCCTTGCGGAGACCATGGCGTCCTATCCCAACGTGGAGATCGTGCCAGGCGACGTGATGAAGCTGGACCTCAACGCCCTGGCGACGGAAAAATTCCAGGGGCTGACGCCCATCGTCTGCGCCAACCTCCCCTATAACATCACCACGCCGGTCCTGGAAAAGCTGGTGGAGACCCCCTGCTTCCAGTCCATCACGGTCCTCATCCAGCGGGAGGTAGCCCGCCGGCTGTGCGCCGCCCAAGGCTCCTCCGAGGGCGGGTCCTTCTCACTGTTTTTGCAGTATTACATGGAGACCGAGCTGCTGTTCGAGGTGCCCCGGGAAAAGTTCCTGCCGGCCCCCAAGGTGACCTCCGCCGTTATACGGTGTGTCCGGCGGGAAAAGCCCGCTGTTTCCGTGGGCAACGAGGCGTTCTTCTTCCGCTGCATGCGGGGAGCCTTCCTGCTGCGGCGCAAGACTTTGGTCAACAGCCTCTCCAGCGCGCTTGCCGAGTACAGCAAGGAGGACATCCAAGCTGCTGTAACGGAATGCGGCCTTTCCCTGTCTGTCAGAGGCGAGCAGCTGACGTTGGAGGACTTCAGCAGGCTGTCAAGCTGTCTTCTTGCCCGAAAAAGCTGATTTCCGCCCCATGTATTTGAATTTCCTTTTTCCGTCTTGCTTTTCTCCCAAAGTTGGGTTAAAATAAGCCAAAAAAGTTTCCGCAACCGTTTTTCTGGAAACAAATTGGCAGTCAACTGTATGCGTAAGAAATCTCATCTCACAATCTCAAAGGAGGACCTCTTCATGGAAACCTACGGTTTGGAAAATATCGGCATCGTCAATGCCTCTGCCGTCTACCGCAACCTGACCCCCGCCCAGCTGACGGAGCATGCCCTTCGCCGCGGTGAGGGCAAGCTCTCCAACACCGGCGCGTTGGTGGTCAAGACCGGCAAGTACACGGGCCGTAGCGCCAACGACAAGTTCATTGTGGACACTCCCGCCGTCCATGACGAGATCGCCTGGGGCAAGGTGAACCGTCCCATCGAGAAGGCCAAGTTCGAGGCCATCAAGGGCAAGGTGCTGGCCTACCTGCAGAACAAGGAGATCTTTATTTTCGACGGCTTCGCCGGTGCCGACCCCAAGTACACCCAGGCCTTCCGCATCGTCAATGAGCTGGCTTCCCAGAACCTGTTCATCCACCAGCTGCTGCGCCGTCCCACCACCCAGCAGCTGGAGAGCTTCACCGCTGACTACACCATCATCGCCGCCCCCGGCTTCAAGTGCGTCCCCGAGATCGACGGCACCCGCTCCGAGGCCGCGATCCTGGTGGACTACGAGGAGAAGATGGTGGTGATCTGCGGCACCCAGTACGCCGGTGAGATCAAAAAGTCCGTGTTCTCCGTCATGAACTACGTGCTGCCCAAGAAGGGCGTGTTCCCCATGCACTGCTCCGCCAACATGGGCAAGGGCGGCGACACTGCCGTGTTCTTCGGCCTGTCCGGCACCGGCAAGACTACCCTGTCCGCCGACCCCAACCGCCTGCTCATCGGTGATGACGAGCATGGCTGGGCCGACGACTCCGTGTTCAACTTCGAGGGCGGCTGCTATGCCAAGTGCATCAACCTCAGCCCCGAGGGCGAGCCGGAGATCTACAACGCCATCAAGTTCGGCTCCCTGGTGGAAAACGTGGTCATGGACGAGGAGACCCGTGAATTCGACTTTGACGACGACTCCCTGGCCGTCAACTCCCGGGTGGGCTATCCCGTGGAGTACATTCCTAACGCGGAGCTGTCCGGCATGAGCTCCAGCGTCCCCAAGACCGTTATTTTCCTCACGGCGGACGCTTACGGCGTGCTGCCTCCCATCTCTAAGCTGGATAAAAACCAGGCCATGTACTACTTCGTCTCCGGCTTCACCAGCAAGGTGGCCGGTACGGAGATCGGCATCACCGAGCCTGTACCCACCTTCTCCACCTGCTTCGGCGAGCCTTTCCTGCCCCTGGACCCCTCTGTCTACGCCGCCATGCTGGCGGAAAAGGTGGAGAAATCCGGTGCCCACGTCTATCTGGTGAACACCGGCTGGAACGGCACCGGCAAGCGTATGAAGCTCAGCTATACCCGCGCCATGGTCACCGCCGCCCTCACCGGCGCCATTGAGCAGGGTGCGTTCGTCACCGACCCCACCTTCGGCGTGCAGGTGCCTACCGCCATCGAGGGCGTGCCCTCTGAGCTGCTGATCCCCGCCAACACTTGGGAGGACAAGGCCGCTTATGAGGCAAGCTGCAAGAAGCTGGCCTCCAGCTTTGCGGAGAACTTCAAGAAGTACACCCACATGAGCGCTGAGGTGGTCGCCGCCGGTCCCAAAGCGGATTGATAAGCTTCCGCCCCCCAGAGCAGTTGATATGCTCTGGGGGGCGGCTTTTCGCGTTCCAGTCCGGACAGGCTCTGATCACTCCTCAACTCCGGTCCGGGTATTTGGCGCAGAGGGCGTCCAGCTCGTCAATCAGAGCGGCCATCTCCTCCTTGCTCATCTGCGCCTCGATCTCGGCGGTGTCGTTGCCGTCCATGGTATTGGGAAGGTAGAAAGACACATCCACCTGGAAGCCTCCGTCTACCGCCTGGACACCTATT
This sequence comes from Dysosmobacter sp. Sow4_B12, assembly GCF_052116665.1. Taxonomy (NCBI): domain Bacteria; kingdom Bacillati; phylum Bacillota; class Clostridia; order Eubacteriales; family Oscillospiraceae; genus Dysosmobacter; species Dysosmobacter sp. Sow4_B12. The sequence continues at coordinate 459,974 of NZ_JBQKKR010000001.1, forward strand.
TCAAAGTAGGGCTCCACAAATGTGCTCACATAATAGTCCCTAATGCCGGCGTTCAAGACCTTCAATCCGGCGGTCATCTCCCGCAGCTCATAGGTGAGCAGGCAGCTGTTGGAATCTTTTACCACATTTCCGTCCTCATCCTTCCACCCGCAGCGAAGCACCAGCCAGTTGCGGTCATCACTGGTGGGGTCGCCGCCGTCGGCGGGAAACTCGTAGTTTACAATATCCAGGCGCAGGCTGGCTTCTTCATTTTTAAAAAGCATGGCGGGGTCGTCTCCTTCATTGGTGTTTGTTTTATTGTAGCATACTTTCTCCTGTTTGCAAACCGGAGCGGATGTGATAAAATAAAGAAAATTCCGGCATCCGCCGGCAGCGGAACAAGGAGGCGCACACATGGACAAGGAACTGCATTTAAAGCTGACAGTACGGCTTTATACCGATGACAACCAGCGCTGCTTCGGTCCGGGGATTGCAACGCTTTTGGAACGGGTACGTGCGCATAAGTCCCTGCGCTCCGCCGCGGCCTCCATGGGCATGGCCTACTCCAAGGCCTGGCGCATCATCCGCACGGCGGAGGAGGTGTTCGGCTGCAAGATGCTGGATTCCACCATCGGCGGCAGAGGCGGCGGCGGCGCGGTTCTGACTCCCGAGGCGGAACGCCTGCTGGCTGCGTATGAGGCGTATGTGGCTGATGTGACCGCCTACGCCCAAAGCAAATTCGAGACAGTCTTCGGATTTTACCGGGAACTGGAACAAGAATGCATACAAAAGGACCGCTGAACGGCGGTCCTTTTGTATGATATTCGCTCAATTCTTCGCGGTGGGGTCTTCCTCGGTGGGGCTGGGAATGGGATGCTCCTTGTGGGCCACCATGGCCCGAATGAGCTCCACGGTGCCGCCGAGGCCTAAGTAGCTGGAGTCGATGCAGAAATCGTAGCTCTCCACAGCGCCCCACTTTTGAGAGGAATAGTACTCATAGTAAGAGGCGCGCCGTTTGTCAGTCTTGATGATGAGCCGGCGGGCCTCCTCCGGAGAGATGTTCTGCCGCTTGGCCACCCGCTGAATGCGCACGTCCATGGGAGCGTGGATAAACAGGCTCAGGTGGTTGGGGTCGTCCGCCAGGGCATAGTCCGCGCAGCGGCCGATCATGACGCAGGGGCCCTGGGCGGCAATATGGCGGATGGTATCAAAGGTAGCCAGGTACACCTGCTGCTCCAGGGAATCGCCGGCGCCGGTGCCGGGCAGGGCGAACATGTACGAATCCATGGCGATGGAGTACAGAAGGCTCTTGGGCCTCTCGTCAAAGTTTTCGAAGATCTTCTCACACAGGCCGCTTTTCTTGGCCGCCTCCTGCAAAAGCTCTTTATCGTAAAACGGAATGCCCAGCTCCTTGGCCACGCGGATACCCACTTCCTTGCCGCCGCTGCCGAACTGACGTCCAATGGTAATGATGGTCTTCATCGAGATCACTCCTCTCTTTGGTAAATTTATTATAGCGCATTTTGCCCAAATCGTCAAACGAAAGTGCAAAGCAGCGTGACAGCTTTCAAAAAACATGGTATCATACACCATATTTCGGCAAAGGAGCGATGCTCATGACACAAATGGAAAAAGCAATGGCCTATCTGGACCAGTACCAGGGTGAAATGATGGGGCTCTGGGAAAATCTGGTACGGCTGGAATCCCCCAGCAGCGATCCCGCCGCCGTTGACAAGCTGGCAAGCCATCTGGATACCTACTGCCGCGCCCTGGGTATGGAAACGGAAAAGTTCCGCCCCGAGGGTGCCGGCACCTGCCTGGCCGCCCAGACGGCGTCCGGCGATCTCTCTCCCGTACTGCTGCTGGGCCATATTGACACCGTCCATCCCGTGGGCAGCTTTCCCGGCGGCGCCTGGACCGTGAAGGACGACGGCTTTGTGTACGGCCCCGGCGCCCACGACTGCAAGGGCGGCTTGGTCATCGCCCTGTACGCCATCCGGGCTCTCCAGCACGCGGGCTTCGACCGCCGCCAGCTGCGGCTGGCCGTAGTCAGCGACGAGGAGACCGGCCACGCTCTGTCCCAGATGCAGTCCGTGGACTTTCTCCGCCGCCATGCGGAGGGCTGCGGCGCCGCCTTCACCTTTGAAAGCGGCCTCATGAGCGGCGACATCGTGACCCGCCGCAAGGGCGCCGTCGTGTTCAAGCTGACAGTGGACGGCATTGCCAGCCACTGCGGCACCGCCCCGGAAAAGGGTGCCAACGCCATCCGGGAGGCGGCAAAAAAGATCGTGGCCATCGAGGACCTGACGGACCTGGACCGGGTCATCTGCAACTGCGGCAAGATCAGCGGCGGCACCAGTGTCAACACCATCCCCGCCAAATGCGTGGTGGACGTGTGCTTCCGCTTCCACAGCAACCAGGACCGGGAGGCCACCATTGCCAAGATCCAGGACATCTGCGGTAAGGTGGAGACCCCGAAGACCCACTGCACCCTGGGCACCTTCACAGGCTTCCCCGCCATGGAGGAGATCAGCGGCACGGCGGAACTGGTGAAGGTCTACCAGGACGCAAGCGAGGCCCTGGACCTGCCCCGGCCCGGCACCGTGGGCACCGCCGGCTGCTCCGACAGCGCCTACACCACCTCCATGGGCATCCCCACACTCTGCGCCGTGGGCGTCCGGGGCGAGGGGCAGCACTCCCCCAACGAGCACGCTGACCCAGCCTCCCTGGTGACCCAGGCCAAGCGGCTGGCCGCCTCCATCCTCACGCTGCCGGAGACATTCTGAGGAGGCGGCCTCATGATGACCCAATTGGATGTGGCCCTGGCCTACCTGGACCGGTGCCAGAACGAGATGCTGCGCCTGTGGGAGACTGTGGTGCGGCTGGAGACCCCCAGCGCCGACCCCGCCGCCGTGGACAAGCTGGCGAGCCATTTGGATACCTACTGCAACGCCCTGGGCATGGAAACGGAGAAATTCCGCCCCGAGGGCGCCGGCACCTGCCTTTCCGCCTGGACGGCGGAACGGGCGCTTTCCCCTGTACTGCTGCTGGGCCATATGGACACCGTCCATCCCACCGGCAGCTTTCCCGGCGGTACCTGGACCGTAAAGGACGACGGCTGCGTCTACGGCCCCGGCGTCCACGACTGCAAGGGCGGCTTGGTCATCGCCCTGTACGTCATCCGGGCGCTGCAATACGCCGGCTATGACCGCCGGCAGCTGAAGCTGGCCCTGGCCAGCGACGAGGAGACCGCCCACACCCTCTCCAAGCGGCAGGTGGTGGAATATCTCCAGACCACCGCCAAAGGCTGCGGCGCCGCCTTTACCTTCGAAAGCGGCCTGCCGGACGGCGGCGTGGTGACCCGCCGCAAGGGCGGCGGCATCATGAAGCTGACGGTGTCGGGCATCGCCAGCCACGCCGGCACCGCCCCGGAAAAAGGCGCCAGCGCCGTGCTGGAGGCGGCAAAAAAAATCGTGGCCATCCACGCCCTGTCGGACCCGGCCCACGTCACCTACAACTGCGGCATCATCCACGGCGGCACAAGCGCCAACGTGGTGCCAGACCACTGTGAGGTATCCGTTGCCATCCGCTTCCACACCAACCGGGACTGTCAGGAGGCCATGGAACAGCTGCGCACCATCTGCGATACCGTGGAGACCCCCGGCACCCACTGCACCCTGGGTCCCCTGGTGGGCTTTCCCGCTATGGAGGAGACGGAGCGGACAGCGGAGCTGTTTGCGGTCTACCGCTCCGCCAGCGAAGCCCTGGGATTGGGCACTCCCGGCACGGTGTACAGCGCCGGCTGTTCCGACAGCGCCTATACCACTGCCTTAGGCATCCCCACCCTCTGCGCCGTTGGCGTTCTGGGTGCGGGGCAGCACTCTCAAAACGAGCACGCCCGCCTGGATTCCCTGCTGACCCAGGCCAAGCGGCTGACAGCAGCCATTCTGGCTCTGCCGGACAGCTTTTAAAGCCAAGATCACCGGCACACTTTGCCGGCGGCCCTGCACAGGCCCTATGGGGCCCTATTATGCGTCTGCGCTTTAAGGCGCTCGAATGATTCGCCAACCACTCATCATTCACTGGCAGCCCCCTCCGGGGGCAGCCATTTTTGCTGTCAGTTTCGTTCTTTTTCTTCAAAGCCCACTGGCGAATTGATTGACCTCATACTCCGCCATCTCGTAGGAAAAGCCCATGTCATCGATCCAGCGGATGGTCCGTTCATCCGTGGTCACAGACTTCCAGACTGCTTTATCCCGCAGCACGCCAAAACGTGGGCTTTGCAGTCTGGGACGCATGTTCAGCAGCGTGGCACTGCCGTTGCTCCATTCCACCCGCAGAATATAGCCCCTGTGTGCCGCCACTGACTTGATGGGAGGCCCCGTCATCGGTCGTCACCTTCCTTTCTATAAAAAAACGCCACTGTATAGTTTGACTATACAGTGGCGTTTTTGAATTAGGTAGGGTAATGATTACCCCAATTTACCGGATTCCATTATGCGTTTTTTAAGAGCCTGGCCAGTGCCTGGCGTTTGTTCCTCCCCTCGCCGCCCAGCCCCAGCTTCTCATAGACGGCGTTCAGACGGTTGTTGACAGACTTGACGGAAACGTTCAGAATCTCGGCGATCTCCCGGCTGCTCTTGCGCTGAGCCGCCAGAGCGGCGATCTCCATTTCCCGCTCTGAAAGATCGGCTCAATCAGCGGGAACACCTGTGCCATGCTGGCGCCTTCCGCCGTCAGCCACGCGGGAAGCTGCTCTGTCTGCCCCAGCAGGGCGCTGAGCCATCCCCGGCCCAGCTCCACGGTGGTCAGCAAACGGTACTGATGCGCACGGCGCAGGGTGTCCGCCGCGCGATCCAGCGGGGAAAAATCATTCCGGGGCGGCTGCTCATACAGCGCCAGGCGGGCGGAGAGAAAGGCAGCAGCGGTATAAATGCTGTATTTCCCTACCTCCAGCGCCTGCTCCTCCGCCTGGCGGCAGAGAATGTCGGCATCGGTAAGGTTCCCCCGCATCAATTCCGTTTCGGCCTGCATCATTGTCGCCGCGCCGCTGCCGTGTCCGCTGGCGACACGGCTGTAAATGGGCATACATTCCCGCATCTCGGCATTCTCGCGGTCAAGGCTGCCGCTTTTGCTGTGATAGAGCATTAAAACGGAGGGCGAACCCTGGGTCCATGGGTTGCAGTCTGCGGGGATCAGGGCGCGGATCCGCCGGTGATAGGCGCTCATAGCGGAGATGTCGTTGAAGTACAGGAAAGGCAGGCGCAGCAGGGCCTCTCCCTCCAGCTGATCCCGCTCCTGCTGGGAAAGGTCGGTGCAAAGGGCCATGCTGCGCTGAAACAGCGCGTGACACCGCCGCATTTCCGGGATGTCCCGGCCGTAAAAGAGCAGCAGCATAAATACCAGCAGCGCCCGCGGATGGCGCAGCTGACACGCCTCCGGGCAATTTGCCATCCAGCGGCGCATCAGCGGCAGCCGCTCGGGGCCGAAGCTCAGACCCCGGTCCTGTCCCACCGTCCGCAGGAGGTCGTCCCAGCTGCCGGTTTTTTCATAGCACTCCGCGGCAAGGCAGCACTCCCCCATCTTCTCATACCACTGTCCCAGGCGGAGCAGGGTGGCATTCTGTTCCGTTTCCGGCAGCAGCAGGAACTTCTTCCGAGCGCAGGAGCGCAGCATATTGTGATAGCGATACACACCGTCGGTACAGGTGATAAAGGCATTTTGTTCTGTCAGCTGGCTCAGCAGCGCCGCAGTGTCATCTTCCAGCCATAGGAACGCTGCCTCTTCCATCGTGAAATCATCCGGCACACCCAGCCGCACCAGAAATTCCCGCTGACGGGCCGTCAGGGGACGAAACAGCACCTCATCGATGAGCGGATAGACAATATGAAATGACCCCTTCGCTTGTAAAGCGTGGATTTACCTGTCATACTTAAAGTGCAAACAAAAAGCACACAGGAATTACCACATACAAGAGGAGGAGTCATCATGACAAGTATAATCTATGTAGGAATGGATGTCCATACCACAAATTACACGCTTTGTTGCTACAGCATGGAGGATGACCGCTTTTTTGCCGAGGTCCAGGTCGAACCGGATGCGAAAAATATTCTGAAATACCTCGCTCGCATTGAAAAGCAACAGAGCAGGGATTGTCGCATTGTCTGCGGTTACGAGGCAGGATGTCTCGGTTACTCATTGTATCATCAACTGCACGCTCACGGTATAGAAGCACCCTAAACACGGTGGACTGGCCTACGCTCGGAAAGGAGTATTATGAAGCGCAATAAGAAAAATGCGCAGGGAGCAGGGACCATCCGCAAGCGTTCTGATGGCCGGTGGGAAGCACGATTTACAATCGGCTTCGATCCCGTCAACGGAAAGCAGAAGCAAAAATCAATTTATGGAAAGACGCAGAAAGAGGTCCGGGAAAAGCTCGCGCAGGTCACGGTTGAGATCGATGAAGGGACCTATATAGAACCCTGTCAGATGACGCTGGAAGAATGGATGACCATTTGGCTGGCGGAATATATGGGCGATAAAAAATGGTCCACCATCAAGCACTACAAGGCTCAGGTAATGCCATGCGGTTTTTTGATGATGAGAGGGAAGAAAAAGAAAAAACCCCCGCCGAAACCGGCGGAGGAATTTCGTTTCCAGCAAATGAGCGTTCCATAAACGATGATGAAGAATCTCTATTGAATCTATACCGCGAGCTGAACCAAGAAGGAAAAGAGAAATTGTACGGATACGCTGACGATTTGGTTTCTTCTGGAAAATATATAAAAACTGATTCGGATAGAATGGTACAAGGAAAAAAATAAGTGTTAGGCCGTAGCATTTACCAGCCTGATACGGTAAAGGGGGATTTCACGTGAAACTTCCAGAGCCGAAACAACTTCCATCTGGGAAGTGGCGAATTCAGATCATGATTGACGGGAAGCGGCACGGAGCCACGTTTGATACGCCGGAAGAGGCTCAATACTGGGCCTCCGGAATTAAAACGAGATCAATCGAGGAGGACGTTCCAAGACGAGAAGTAACTGTAAAGAGGGCCTTTGCGGAATATGTGTCCTCCCGTTCCAATATCCTGTCTCCATCAACGATAAAATCATATAAGAATATTCAGGAGAATTACTTCCAAAGCCTGATGTCGAAAAAAGCGGTTTCCATTAAGAGATCGGATATCCAGAAAGAGATCAATTCCCTTGCATCTGATAAATCCAATAAGACGATCAAGAATGCTATTGCTCTCTTGCTTTCCGTTCTTTCTGATTATACGGAGATTGACGCCAGGAAGCTGACATACCCTGCAAGAGCAAAGAAGGAACACGCATTTCTGGAGGCGGGAGATATCGCCAAGCTGCTGGATGTGTGCAGGGGAGACCGGATCGAAGCACCTATTCTGTTTGCGCTTCTGCTCGGACTACGTCGATCTGAGATATGCGCTCTGGAATGGACGGACATTGATTTTGATAAAAAGACGGTAAGCGTCACGAAGGCTCTTGTTCCAAATGAGAAGAACGAGTATGTTATCAAAAACACCACGAAAACAGAAAAGTCACGACGCGTTCTGGAAATGCCGGACTATCTGGCAGCGCGTTTGAATGCTATTCAGGAGGAATGCGGGAAGAGTGCTGGTAGAATAACCAATATGAATCCGAACGACATCTACAACCATTTCAAGGTCCTGTGTGAAAAAAATAAAATCCCGTTCGTCGGGATTCATGGTCTGCGGCATACCAATGCTTCAATCATGCTTTCTATCGGCATCACAACGAAGCTGGCGATGGCCCGCGGTGGATGGTCCAATGAATCGACGCTTCAAAATATCTATCAGCACGTTTTCAACAGCGATAAGCAGATCGCTGATGAAAAGATCAACGAATACTTCAAAGCGCTTGCGCCGGACACCTGAGAGGGGTGTTTTTCGTGTGCAACGGCGTGTGCAATTACGGTTGTAAAAATTGCACACGGGTTGTATTTGCAACATACAGATAACAGCACTCGAAAGCCGTCAATGGACCTCAAACCATTGGAAATAAAAGAAAAACCTCGGAACCATTGAAGTTCCGAGGTTTTCTATTTGGCAGCGGGTGAAGGATTCGAACCCTCACATACAGAGTCAGAGTCTGCTGTGCTACCTTTACACAAACCCGCTATATCTGTCCGCCGCAGCGAACAGATATTATTATACAGAAAAGCAGTTTTTTGTCAATAGGTTTTTTAAAAAAAGCTTTCTTTTTTTACCGTTCCTTTCGTCCTCCGAAAATTCCCCGGAAAAGGCCTCCCTTTTCCCGGCCCCGGAGCAAACGGGAGGCCCGCTGCTCCGCGTCTTCATACTGCTGCTCTGCCGCAGCCTGGTAAAGCCGGAGGGCCTTTTCCGCGTCCCTTGGCACGCCCTTACCATGCTCGCAGCACCAGGCCAGGTGATACTGCGCCCGGGCAAGGCCCTTTTCCGCCGACACAGCATACCACTTGGCCGCCTGGGCCCAATCCTGTCCCACGCCTACTCCGGTTTCATAGAGATAGCCCAGATTGCAGGCCGCTGTCTGGTCTCCCCGCTCCGCCGCTTTACGGTACAGCTCCGCCGCCCGGCCAGTGTCCTTTGTGACGCCGTTTCCAAACTCAAAACAGACGCCCAAATTGCACATGGCGCGGGGATACCCCTGCTCCGCCGCCTTTTCGTACCACTGTGCCGCCTGGGCCCAGTCCTGGGACACACCGCGGCCCGCCTCATAGAGGTAGCCCAGATTGCACTGGCCCGCCGCGTCGCCCTGTTCGGCAGCCCGCCGATACAGCGCCGCCGCCTGTTCCAGGTCCTCCGACACGCCCTCACCGTTTTCATAGCAGACACCCAAGCTGCACATAGCCGCCGGCAGGCCTGCCTCCGCGGCCTTTTCGTACCACCGGACCGCCTGGGTCAAATCCTGCTCCACGCCCAGGCCCCGCTTGCAGCAAACACCCATGCAGTACATGCCCCTGGGGTCCTCCTGCTCCGCCGCCTTGCGGTACCAGTGGACCGCCCGGGTCAGATTTCGCTCCACGCCCTTGCCGTTTTCGTAGCACCAGGCCAGGTTGCACTGGGCCCGGGCAAAGCCCAGCTGCGCGGCGTCGCTGTACCACTTTGCCGCCAGTTCCCAGCTTTGAGGGACGCCCCGCCCGGTTTCATAGAGATAGCCAAGGTTGCACTGGCCCGCCGGATTACCGCCGTCCGCCGCCTTCCGGTACAGCTCCGCCGCCTTTTCCCAGCTTTGCTCCACGCCTTCGCCCCGCTCATAGCAGACGCCCAGGTCGCACATGGCGGCGGCTGAACCGGCCTCCGCCGCCTTTTCATACCACCGGCAGGCCTCACCGACATCCCGCGCCACGCCGACGCCGTAGTCATAGGCCCGGGCCACGCCGAAAAGCCCCCGGGGAAACTGCTGCTCCGCCGCCGCGTGATACCAGCGGAAAGCCTCTCCCAGGTCCTTTGCCGTACCCTTGCCGTTTTCGCAGCACCAGGCCAGATTGCATTGGCCCCGGGCGGAGCCCAGTTCCGCTGACCGGCGGTACCACCGGATAGCCTCCTCCCAGCTTTGCTCCACGCCCTCGCCGGACTCATACAGATACCCCAGGCAGCAGCAAGCATCCTCCTCCCCCTGCTCCGCCGCCTTGCGATACCACTCAGCAGCCTGCCGCAGGTCTATGGGCACGCCTCTGCCCCGTTCCAGGCAGAAGCCCAGGCACAGCTGACCCCGGGGATACCCCTGCTCCGCCGCTGCGCGGTACAGCCGTACCGCCTCACCGCAGTCCTGCTCCACGCCTTTGCCGTTTTCATAGCACCAGGCCAGGTTGCACTGGGCCCGGGCATAGTCCTGGTCCGCCGCTCTTCCATACCACTTGACAGCCTCTGCCCAGTCCTGCTCCACGCCCCGCCCGCTCTCATAGCAGAAGCCCAGACAGCACTGTCCCGGCGCGTTGTTCTGCTCCGCCGCGGCACGGTACCATTTCACCGCCTGCGCCAGGTTTTCCGGGATGCCGGTGCCAAATTCCAGGCAGCGGCCCAGCTCCGTCTGGGCGGCGGGATAGCCCAGCCAGGCGGCGGACTGATACCACTTCACCGCCTCGCCGTCGTCCTCCTCCACGCCGAAGCCCCGCCGGTATGCCTCACCCAGCTGAAATTGCGCCCTGGGAAAGCCCCGCTCCGCCGCCCGGCGGAAGCACTCCAGCGCTTTGCCGTAGTCCCGCTCCACGCCGATGCCGTATGTATAGCAGAAGCCCAGGTTGGTCAGAGCCGGCAGGTAATCCCGGGCCGCCGCTTGGGCATACAGCACCACCGCCTGTTTGGGGTCCGCCGAAACGCCGATGCCCGCCTCCAGGCACCAGCCAAGGTTTGTAAGGCCGGCATCATCCCCCAAGGCCGCGGCGCGCTGATAGCAGGCCAGGGCATCTGTGTCCCGCTTTTCATCCACCGCCTGGTTGCCCAGCCACACCCAATCGCCGCCGGAGAGGTCCTCCTCCAAAAGCGGCGTGAAAAAGGTGCCGCCGCACCGGGGGCATATATCCGGCTCCTCCCCGGCCAGAAAGCCGCAGTCCGAGTTTTCACAGCGATAGTAATCCATGCTCGTTCTCCTTGTTTAGGTATCCTTGCCGCCAAACACGTCCCGCCGGTCACCGTAGAACTCCAGGAAGGAGTGCTCTCCGCCCCGGTATTTAAAGCCGGGAAACGTATCCAGCTGCACGCCGTGGATGGCGCGGAAAATGCTTTTTTCAATATTGGGGTTGGTCCTTTTCAGCTCCCGCAGCAGAACTTTCATCTCCTGCCGCTTGCTCTCCCCCACGCCGTCGCCGGCGGTGTCCCGGGCCTCCGTGAAGCGGCAGGCACATTGGAGGAAGCGCAGGTGGTTGTAGTTCTTCCAAGCGATGATGTCATCCTCATGGACGCAGTACAGCGGCCGGATCAGCTCCATGCCGGGGAAATTTTTGCTGGTGAGCTTAGGGGGCATGGCCTGGAGCTGGGCACCGTAAAAAAGGCCCAGCAGCGTGGTCTCCACCACATCGGAAAAATGGTGGCCCAGAGCGATCTTGTTGCATCCCAGCTCCTGGGCCTTGCTGTACAAAAAGCCCCGGCGCATGCGGGCGCAGAGGTAGCAGGGGTTTTTCTCCACCTGGACGGTAACGTCGAAAATGTCGCTTTCAAAAATGGTGATGGGGATGCCCAAAAGCGCCGCGTTGGACTCGATGAGAGCCCGGTTTTCCGGGTTGTAGCCGGGGTCCATCACCAGGAAGGTCAATTCAAAGGGGTGGTCGGTGTGGCGCTGCAGCTCCTGCATCAGCTTGGCCAACACCATGGAATCCTTTCCGCCGGAGATGCACACGGCGATGCGGTCGCCGGGCTGCACCAGCTCGTACCGCTTCACAGCGGCGATGAAAGGATTCCACAGCTCTTTTCTGTACTTTTTGATGAGACTGCGCTCGGCAATCTCCCGGGGCGAAAGCTCTCTGGACATAGGTTCCTCCGTGGGCTCGGCAGCCGGTGCAAAAAAAGATGGAAATGCCGCCGGCGGCGTAGTATAATATCATATGTGAGCAATGGCGCCGGCGGACATGCCAGGCGCTTTTATTTTGACCGGAAAGGCATGGTTAAAACAAATGAAGATCTGCGTGTACGACATCCTCGACTATGAAGAGCCCATTTTAAAGCGTCTCCAGCAGCAACTGGATGTGGAGCTGGTCCCGGTCCACGGTCCCCTCACGGCGGATACTCTGGCTCTGGCGGAGGGCTGCGGCGGCATCTCCGTGCTGGGCTATTCCCGGGTGGACCGCCCCCTGCTGGAGGCCATGGCCCAGGCGGGAATCCGACATCTCTCCACCCGCACCATCGGATACGACCACATCGATGCGGAGGCGGCAAAGGCCCTGGGCGTCCATGTGTACCATGCCCACTACGACCCCAACAACGTGGCGGATTTCACCGTCATGATGATGCTCATTCTGCTGCGCAAGGCAAAAGTCTCTATCTGCCGGGCTCTGGTGAACGACTTCTCCCTGGACGGCCTCATGGGCCGGGAGCTGCGGAGCTTGACCGTGGGCGTCATCGGCACCGGCAAGATCGGCGCCGCCGTTATCCGGAACCTCAGCGGCTTCGGCTGCCGGGTGCTGGCCTGTGCCCACCACCCCGATTCGTCCCTGGCGGGCATGGCGGAATATGTGGAGCTGGACCAGCTGTACACCCAGAGCGACATCGTCACCCTCCACGTGCCCTTGACCCAGGCCAATTACCATATGATCGACGCGGAAGCCCTGGGAAAAATGAAGCCCGGCGTCATCCTCATCAACACCGCCCGCGGCCAGCTCATCGACACAGAGAGCCTCATCGCCGCTCTGGAGAGCGGCCAGGTGGGCGGCGCCGGTATCGACACGCTGGAGGAAGAATCCGGCGTCATGCACGTCCACGTGGGCACCCGCATCATCGACAACCGCTCTCTGCTGTACCTCAAGCAGTTTCCCAACGTTGTTTATACCCAGCATTACGCCTTTTTCACCCAGGAGGCCACGGAATCCATGGTCCTCTGCGGCCTTCGATCCGTCCTGGATGGCAGCCGGGGCATCCCCACTCCCTGCGAAGTAAAATGACTGATCCGGCGGGACGTCTATCCCGCCGGTTTTTTCACAGCCAGATGGCTCCCAGCCGCAGCAACGAGGCAAAGATACGGCGGTACCAGGGGCGCTTTTCCCACTCCTCCAGGGTGTAGCGGGTGCTTTGGCCCATAATGTTGTCCAGGTCCTCCAAAAGCTCCTCCACCACCGGCATGTGGTACAGCAGTACGCCGCATTCATAGTGGAGCTGGAAGGTGCGGTAATCCATATTGGTACTGCCGATCAAAGCTACCTCCCGGTCCACCATAACGCTCTTGGCATGGAGGAAGCCCGGGGTATACTTGTAGATCTTCACACCGTGACGCATCAGCTCGCCCCAGTAGGTCTCCGCCACCAGGTAGGTGAGCTTGTGGTCCGGCACGGCGGGCACCAGCAGCCGCACATCCACCCCCGCGTCCGCCGCCATGCACAGCGCCTTCTGCATGGAATCCTCCACGGCGTAATAAGGCGTGGTGATATACAAAAACCGCTTGGCGGAGGCCATGAGCTGGAGATATGTCTCCTCAATGGGATTGTCCGGATTATTCACAGGACCGTCCGTAAAGGGCTGACAGTAGCCAACGCCCATGCCGCTGTGGCGGGGCCGGTAATAGTCGTCCTCATTGGGCAGCGTCCGGCCCATCTCCTTCCACATCTGGATGAACTGGACCGCGAAGCCCCAGGCGCCGTCACCGTCGATGCGGACGGCGGAGTCCTTCCAGTGGCCGAAGCGGACATACAGGTTGGCATACTCGTCCGCCACGTTGATGCCGCCGGTGTAGGCGGTGGTGCCGTCAATGACGGCGATCTTCCGGTGGTCCCGGTAGTTAAAGTAAATGCGGTTCACATAGCGGTGTACGGGATTGAACACCTGCACCTCGATGCCGGCGCTCTGCATAGCCTGCAGGGTATCGTCAGACAGCCGGGTGAGATTGCCGAAATCGTCGAAGATGATGCACACCTCCACGCCGGCGGCGGCACGCTCCCGCAGGACGGAAAAGATACGGTCCCAGACCTGTCCCTCCGCCAGGATATAGTATTCCAGGAAAATGTAGACCTCCGCCTGCCGTAGCCGCACTGTCAGGTCGTCAAAAAACGCTGCGCCGTCGTCAAAATACCGGGCGGTGGTGTTGCGGTACAGGGGAAAGCCCTTTTTTTGCAGGTAGGACGCCAACCGCCCCCACTCCGGGGACTGGCGCCGCAGACGGGCGATGTTGTTCTCACACTCCATGCGGGCGCTCTCCCGCTCCCGAATGGGAGGGACCTTCTTCAAGCTCAAGCTTTTTGATTGGTGCGTGCCGCCCCACAGGCAGAACAGGATCATCCCCGCCACCGGCAGGGCCAGCAGCAAACACATCCACACCAGCTTATAGCTGGGGCTGCCCGGCCGGAGATACACCCGAATGGCCGCCACAGCGCCGATAAATTCCAAAACAGCGTAAAAATAACTGGCTTTCTCCCGCAGAAAGTGGGTCAGTAAAAGCGTGGTGGCAATCTGGGCAATCACCGTCAGAACACACATGGACAGGCTGGTAAAGGCTGAGATGCGTCGCTCGGTGCGCTCCGGCGTCTTGGTGCGGTTTTTCCCCATAAATGCCACCTCCTAAGAAAAAGCATCCTCTTCCATGCCAGTATTATACGCAAAATTGCCAATTCCTGCAACCAACATTCTGTAAACAAACTGGCTCCGCCTGCCGGCGGAGCCAGTTTGTTTTCTCATTTTTTCCGGCGCAGCAGGTCCTGCTTGATATCCCACAGCTTTTCGCTCAAATCCACATAGTAGTTGTGGGGATTTTCGAACCGCTTCACCTCATCCCACAGGGCGTCCACCTGCTCCGCGCAGTAGGCCTGGATCTCCTGGAGGCTGGGACGGCTGTACACCAGCTTGCCGCCCTGGAACACCGGCACCTGCAGGGGCTTTACGGTGAAGTCCGTGTAGGTCTTGCGCTTCCAGGTGGCCCGGGGGTCAAATAGCTCCAGAGGCTGGCATTCATCCACGGTCTCGTCCCACACGGTGATGTAGTCCGCCTCCGCCTTGCCGCTCTTCTTGTCGAAGATGCGGTAGACCTTCTTGAAGTGGGGATTGGTGATCTTGTCCACATTTTCGCTGACCTTGATCTTGGGCACGATATTGCCCTGCGCATCCTCCACAGCGGAGAGCTTGTACACGCCGCCGAACACCGGCTGGCTGCTGGCGGTGATCATCCGCTCGCCCACGCCGAACATGTCGATCCTGGCGCCCTGCTGCAAAAGGTCCCGGATGATATACTCGTCCAGGGAGTTGGACGCGGAGATCTGGCACTCGGTCCAGCCGGCCTCGTCCAGCATCTTCCGGGCCTCCCGGCTGAGATAGGCGATGTCGCCGGAGTCCAGCCGGATGCCGCACTTTTTGATGCCCAGGGGCTTTAAGACCTCATTGAAGGCCCGGATGGCGTCAGGCACGCCGGACTTGAGGACATTGTACGTATCCACCAAGAGCGTCGCGTTGGTGGGATAGATCTCGCAGTAGGTCTTGAAAGCCTCGTACTGGCTGTCGAACATCTGGACCCAGGAATGGGCCATGGTGCCGCCGGCGGGAACGCCGAAGAGTTGGTCGGAAATGGTGCAGGCCGTGCCCTTGCAGCCGCCGATATAAGCCGCCCGGGCGCCGGAGATGGCGCCGTCGGTTCCCTGGGCCCGGCGGGAGCCGAACTCCAGCACCGTCCGCCCCTGGGCCGCCCGGCAGATGCGGTTGGCCTTGGTGGCGATGAGGCTCTGGTGGTTGATCGTCAGCAGGGTGAAGGTCTCAATGAGCTGGGCCTCAATGGCCTTGGCCCGGACCGTCACCACCGGCTCCCGGGGGAAGATTGGCGTGCCCTCGGGGATGGCCCAGATGTCGCCGGTAAATTTAAAGTTTCGCAGATACTCCAAAAATTCCTCGGAGAACAGGCCCTTGCTCCGAAGGTAATCGATGTCCTCCTCGTCAAAATGCAGGTTTAAAATATAGTCGATCAGCTGGTCCAGGCCGGCGCAGATGGCGAATCCGCCCTTGTCCGGCACATCCCGGAAAAAGACGTCAAAATACGTCACGCGGTCCTGATAGCCAGCTTGAAAATAGCCGTTGCCCATGGTCAGCTCATAAAAATCGCAGAGCATGGTCATGTTCAGTTTCTGTTCGGTTTTCATAGCGCACCTCGATGCTTACGTTTTGACCCCGCCAAGCGGTGTCTTGTCACTTGACTTGATTATAAGCGCGGAGCAGCGGAAAAGCAATCGTTTTTCAAAAAACATGTCAAAAATTTATCAAATTCCAATTGACAAGCCTCCCCTCCGCTTCTATGATGGGAATATCGGGCAGCAAAGCCCAGCAGAAAGGAATTACTCATCATGGATGTGATCTTAGGAATTGACATCGGCGGCTCTACCACAAAGGTCGTGGGCCTGCGGACCGACGGAACCGTGGTATCCATGCTGCGGGTCCGGGCGGAGGACCAGGTGACCAGCCTGTACGGTGCCCTGGGCAACTACCTCACCAGCAACGGCTTGACGCTGCAGGACGTGAAGCGGGTGGTGCTCACCGGCGTGGGCGCCAGCTATGTGGAGGGGGACATTTTCGGCCTGCCCACCTGCAAGGTGGACGAGTTCTCCGCCAGCGGCACCGGCGCCCTGGCCCTGTCCGGACAGGAGCAGGCGGTGGTGGTCACCATGGGCACCGGCACCGCCTTTTTGTGGGCGGAGCGCGGCGGCGCCGTCCGCCACCTGTGCGGCAGCGGCATCGGCGGCGGCACCCTGGGTGGCCTGTGCCGGAAGCTGGTGGGTATGGAGCGGTTCGGCCAGATCAAAAAGCTGGCGGAAAAGGGAGACCTCAGCCAGGTGGATCTGACCATCTCCGACATCACCTGCCACCCGGCTCCTACCCTGGACCCCACCCTCACCGCCGCCAACTTCGGCAACCTGGCGGAGGATGCCGCCCCTGCCGACCTGGCCGCCGGCGCGGTGAATCTGGTGCTCCAGGCCATCGGCACCATGACGGTGCTGGCCTGCCAGTGCTGCGATACCCGGACGGTGGTCCTCACCGGCTCCATGACCACCCTCTCCCAGGTGAAGCCCAACTTTGAAAATTTTGAAAAGCTGTACGGCATCCACTACATCGTGCCCGAAAACGCCACCTTCGCCACCGCCATTGGCGCCGGTCTTTGCAGCTTGAAGAAAAGGGCCGTGGAATAAGCCCCCTCTGAAAGTGCCCCCACATATCCGCCAGATTCCATAAAGCAGAAAATCTCCCGGACCGTTCACACGGTCCGGGAGATTCTTTGCTTCAGATGGTGCTTATTCCTCGCTGTCGCCCTCGTCAGCCTCGTCTTCCAGGCTGCTCATGTCAAACTCCAGCTTTTCGCCGCAGTTGGGGCAGATAACTTCGCCGTCTTCCAGGATGGACTCGTCAAAATAGATGGTCTCCTCGCAGGTGGGGCAGGTGGTGGCGTAGCAGTCCTCGTCATCCTCGTCCTCGCCGAAAATGACATCTTCCACGTCCTCCAGGTCGTCGCTGACAGCATCCAGACCGTCGCCCAGCTCATCAGCGTAGTCCTTCAGATCCTCCAGCTCCAGGGCAATGTCGTCCAGGAGGTCGATGATGGCGGCGATCAGCTTGCCCTCCTTTTTCTCGGTGTCCAGCTCCATGCCCTCAGCCAGGCCCTTCAGATAAGCGACCTTCTCAATGATTTCCATAGCGGTAGCTCCTTTCGTCATTTAAAAGTAGCGGTTTGATGATTGTGACAGAAAGGGGGGACGTTGCTCCCCCCTTTTCAAGTATTACTCTTTCACGCGGCCCAGATACTCGCCGGTACGGGTGTCGATCTGGATCTTCTCGCCCTCATTGATGAACAGGGGCACCTTGATCACGGCGCCGGTCTCCAGGGTGGCGCTCTTAGTGACGTTGGTAGCGGTGTCGCCCTTCACGCCGGGCTCGGTCTCGGTGACCACCAAGTCCACGAAGTTGGGAGCTTCCACGGTGAACACGCTGCCCTTGTAGCTGACCAGGGTGCACATGGTGTTCTCCTTGATGAACTGGAACGCATCGCCCAGAACGTCCGCGTTCAGCGGGGTCATGTCGAAGGTCTCGGGGTCCATGAAGTAGTACAGGTCACCGTCGTTGTAGCTGTACTCGGCGTTCTTACGCTCCACAGCGCCCTGCTCGAACTTGGCGGTGGGGTTGAAGGACTCCTCACGGATGGTGCCGGTAATGACATTCTTGTACTTGGTGCGCACGAAAGCGGCGCCCTTGCCGGGCTTCACATGCTGGAAGTCCACGACCACCATGGGCTTTCCGTCCATCTCAAAGATCATACCCTTCCGGAAATCGCCGGCAGTAATGGTAGGCATAGTATTTTCCTCCTCACAAATCTTATGAGAAAACGACCTGTGGAAGGACATTTTCTCTGTCTTTTCATATCTGGTGAATTACCGAAGATATTTTACCGTATGTTGCCCACTAATGCAAGGGTTTTTCACCCAGTTCTTGGTTTTTTTCAGATGCCGCCCGCCATTTTCCGGCGGCTCAAGGCCTTGAAGGGCGCTTGCAGGGCGTGCAGCACCTTTTGCCAGGCGGTGACGGCGCCGCCCACCGGCTCCACCATCAAGCTCAGCACACCGGCCCGCCGGGCGGCCAAAACGTCCGTCAGCAGCTTATCTCCCAGCATGGCGGTGTGGGTCCGGTCCGTGGCCGCCCGGGCCATGGCGGCCTCCAATCCCCGGGTGGAGGGTTTGCCGGCACGGCCCTGGTAGGAAACCCCCAAGTCTGCGCAAAATTCCGTCACCCGGCTGCCGGAGCGGTTGTTGGAGACGATCATGAAACGGATGCCGGCGCGGTCCAGGGCGGCGATCCAGTCCCGCAGGGGCTGGTCGGGCCGGCGGGTCTTTTTGGCCGCCAGCGTAAAGTCCAGGTCGCTGAGCAGCAGGGTGATCCCACGGCTTTGCAAATATTCCGGCGTGACCTGGGCATAACAGTCAAATATCCGGTCTGGGATGAGAGAAAAGGGCATAGCAGGCTCCTCATTTGCATACTGATAAAATCAGTATAGCAGTTTTTCGCGGATCATACAAGGGGGGAGTTGGCTGTGCAGATCTACCTGGCGGTAACGCCGGACGCCTATCAAGAGGCCTCCCGGTACTGCCGCTCCATCGCCCATGTGGCCTACCGCATCGGTCCGGGGTCCACGCTGCTGCGGCAGAGCGTGCTGCTGAAGGCCCGTGGCGGACTGCTGTCCGTCAGTGACCGGGAGGCCCCGGACATCGGACAGCCGGAGGCGCTCTGCGCCGCGGTGCTGCGGGAGTGCGGACGCCGGGGCTGCGGCGGCGTGCTGTTGGATTTTGAGCAGCCGCCCCGCCGGGACCGCATCCGCTTCGCCCAGACTCTCAGTGCCCAGCTGCGGGCAACCCGGCGGGTCCTGTACATCCCGGAGCGGTACGCCGACGCCGTTTCCGGTGCCGTTCCCCTCATCTGCACCGCCCTCTCCGGCGGCAGCTTCCGCCAGCGGCTCCAGGAGGCCGCCGACGCCCGGGGCGGCGCTGGACAGCTGGCGCTGGATGTACAGCGGCTGCGGATGGATTTTTGCCTGCCTGCCAGGACCGGCCAGGGAACGCCCCTATCCCCCGACGAGTTCCGCGCCTTGAAGGATCAGTGCTCCCCCGCGGTCTTTTTTTCTCAAGAGCTGTGCGCCCGGTACTTCACCTACATGCGGGACGGCGAGGCCCACTTCGTCCTGTTCGACGACGCGGACACCCTGCGGCAAAAGCTGAAGGTGGGCGCCGCCATGGGCTTTTCCGCCGCCTTTTTCATGTGGCCGGAGGTGCGGGACATTGCGGGACAGCTGGGCCTGCGGTAAAGAAAAACACAACCACCGGCGTAGCCGGTGGTTGTCATTAGACGGGCATAGCCCTTTGTTCCTCGCGGACGCGTTAACGCGTAATACGGTCTGCCAATTGCGTGAGGACTGTTACTTGCTACCCGTAAACGGGCTGGGCGACGGAATTCTTAGCTGTTCGCCCAGCTCGTCTTCTTTTAGTTGATTCTTGATGTACTCCGCAATTCGGCTCTCATTTTTTCCTACCGTATCCACATAGTATCCTCTGCACCAAATTTCCCGATTCCGAAATTTACATTTCAGTTCGCCGAATTGCTCATACAGCATCGTGCTGCTTTTTCCTTTTAGGTATCCCATAAATTTCGATATTGCAATCTTCGGTGGTATTTCTACAAATAGATGAATATGGTCTGGACATGCCTCTGCTTCGATAATCTTCACCCCTTTCCATTCACATAACTGTCGTAATATTCTTCCTATCTCTACTCGCTTTTCTTGGTAGAATTCTTATTCATCGCTTAAGCTCTTTTGAACCACTCGCTTAGCGAGTGGTTTTCTTTATACAAAAAGATACCGCACCAAACGGTGCGGTATCTTTTACGCATCAATAATAACGCTTCTTGTTCTTGCGGGCAGCCTCAGACTTCTTGCGGCGCTTGACGCTGGGGCTCTCGTAATGCTCTCTCTTACGAACCTCGGCAATGACGCCAGCCTTGGCGCAGCTGCGCTTGAAACGCTTCAGTGCGCTGTCGATGGACTCGCCGTCCTTCACATGAATTTCAGACATCTATATTTCCCTCCCTCCGAGGTATCCGGCTCAATCCAGGATACTTTAAGGGCCATACTACATGGCGTTAACAAAGCTATTATACGGACCTTTTGGGGAGTTGTCAAGGATTTTATGAAAAATCCGCAGATTCTGTTTTCCGCGAAAGGAATCCGGTCGCAAAAACTTCCACTGTGAGCGGGGTTTTCAGCTCACTGGGGCTTTACGATTAGGTTCACCAGACGGTTCTTGGCACCCCACAAAATCTCCCGATTTTGCGGGGACCCCGCATTTGACGCAACCGGGCAGGCAAAGCCCGCCCGGTTCAAGGTTTTTGCCTGCGGCAAAAACGCTTGTACGCGCCACTTGGTGCGAACGCTCACTGGGGCTTTACGATCAGGTTCACCAGACGGTTTTTCACCAGGATGGTCTTGACCACCTGCATGCCCTCCACGGCCTTGGCCACCTTCTCCACAGCCATGGCGGCTTCCACCACGGCGGCTTCTTCACTGTCGGCGGGGACGGTGATGGTTCCCTTCAGCTTGCCATTGACCTGGACGGCCATGTTGACGGTGGAGGCCACGGTCTTGCTGGCGTCGTACACGGGCCACTCCGCCTGGCAGCACATCTTGCCGGTCTGGGCGGCAAAGCCCAGGTTCTCCCACAGCTCCTCGGTGATGTGGGGGGCGAAGGGATTCAGCAGCAGGATGAGGTACTTCATGTCGCCCCGGGTGACGCCGTTGGCGGACATCTCGTTCACCATGGTCATCATGGCGGCGATGGCGGTGTTCATCTTCAAGTTATCAATATCGTCCGTGACCTTCTTGATGGTCTTGTGGACGATGGCCTCGTTGGCGGGGCTCACCTCATAGCTCTCCTTGGCGTTTTCCGCCAGGTTCCACACACGGTCCAGGAAGCGCTTGGAGCCCTTCACGGCCTCGGTGGACCAGGTAGCCGCCTGCTCGAAGTCACCCACGAACATGATATACAGGCGCATGGTGTCGGCGCCGTACTGGGCCACGATGTCGTTGGGGTTGACCACGTTGCCCCGGGACTTGGACATCTTCTCGCCGCCCTCACCCAGGATCATACCATGGCTGGTGCGCTTGGCGTAGGGCTCCTTGGTGGGCACCACGCCGATGTCATACAGGAACTTATGCCAGAACCGGCTGTACAGCAGGTGCAGCGTGGTGTGCTCCATGCCGCCGTTGTACCAGTCCACGGGAGACCAGTACTCCAGCGCCTCCTTGGAGGCCAGGGCCTTGTCGTTGTGGGGGTCCATATACCGCAGGAAGTACCAGCTGGAGCCGGCCCACTGGGGCATGGTATCCGTTTCCCGCTGGGCGGGACCGCCGCACTTGGGGCAGGTGGTGTTCACCCAGTCGGTCATCTTGGCCAGGGGGGATTCGCCGGTATCGGTGACCTCATAGCTGTCCACCTCCGGCAGCAGCAGGGGCAGCTGCTCCTCCGGCAGGGGAACCCAGCCGCACTTGGGGCAGTTCACCAGGGGGATGGGCTCGCCCCAGTACCGCTGGCGGGAGAACACCCAGTCCCGGAGCTTGAAGTTGGTCTTGGGACGGCCGATGCCCTGCTCGGTGACCCACTTCTTCATGGCGGGGATGGCCTCCTTGACGGTCATGCCGTCCAGGAAGCCGGAGTTCACCATGATGCCGGTGTCGTCCTTCAGCGTGAAGGCCTCCTTGGTGATGTCGCCGCCCTTGACCACCTCGATGATGGGCAGGCCGAACTTGGTGGCGAACTCCCAGTCGCGCTGGTCGTGGCCGGGCACGCCCATGACGATGCCGGTGCCGTAGCCCATCAGCACGTAGTCGGACACAAACAGGGGCACATGCTTGCCGCTGGCGGGGTTGATGGCCTCGATGCCGTCCAGGCGGACGCCGGTCTTTTCCTTGTTCAGCTCGCCGCGCTCGAAGTCAGACTTGTGGGCGGCCTCCTCCCGGTAGGCGGCCACGGCGTCCCAGTTTTTGATCTGGTCCTTCCACTGCTCCAGGAAGGGATGCTCGGGAGAGATGACCATATACGTCACGCCGAACAACGTGTCGCAGCGGGTGGTGTAGACCGTCAGCTTGTCGCCGTTGGTGGCGGTGAAGTCCACCTCGGTGCCCTCGCTGCGGCCGATCCAGTTGCGCTGCTGGATCTTGACCCGGTTGATGAAATCCACGTCCTCCAGGTCGTCGATGAGGCGGTCGGCGTACTTGGTGATGGCCAGCATCCACTGGCTCTTCTCCTTGCGGATGACCTCGCCGCCGCAGCGCTCGCACACGCCCTCCACGACCTCTTCGTTGGCCAGGACGATCTTGCAGCTGGTGCACCAGTTAACAGGCATGGAGGCCTTATAGGCCAGGCCCTTCTTGAACATCTGCAGGAAGATCCACTGGGTCCACTTATAGTAGCTGGGGTCGGTGGTGTTCACTTCCCGGTCCCAGTCAAAGGAGTAGCCCAGCATATGCAGCTGCTTGCGGAAGTTTTCCACATTGTCGTGGGTCACCTTGGCGGGATGGATGTGGTGCTGGACGGCGTAGTTCTCCGTAGGCAGGCCGAAGGCGTCGTAGCCGATGGGGAACAGGACGTTATAGCCCTGCATCCGCTTTTTGCGGCAGATGATATCCATGGCGGTAAAGGGACGGGCATGACCCACATGGAGTCCCTGGCCGGAGGGATAGGGGAACTCGATGAGTCCAAAGAATTTCTCCCGGGTGGTGTCCCCGGTGACGGCAGTAAAGGGCTTTTCCTCCAGCCACTTTTGCTGCCACTTTTTCTCAATGGCTGTAAAATCGTACTTCATATTTTTCTCCCTTTCGGATGTGATTTACAAAAAAACACCCCCGACCAAACCTGGTCAGGGGCGTTGAAAACGCGGTACCACCCTGCTTCAGCCGCCATACGCGGCCCTCTCGGCCTGTAACGGGGCCAGCCGTTTTGCCCTACTGTGGATTCAAGCAAAAGACTCCGGGACCAGTATACCGCAGGCTCCCCCACCGGCTCACACCAGCCGCCGGCTCTCTTTGGGCGGGACGCCCGGGCTTTCTTCCCATCAAAGTCGCTAACAGGTCTATTTTATGAGTGTTTCGGGTGTTTGTCAAGGAAAAAGCGGAAATTCTTCCGCTTTTTCGCCCTGCGTCACGTATTCGCCGGGATGACGGTGCCATCGGGGGCATACCAAGTAACGCCAGCCGCCAAATTCTCCGCCAGCCAGGCGTCGAAATCCACCTTTGCCACCGCTTCACCGCCCAGCTCATATTCGCCGCCGGTGGCCCACTCCTCCCGGTGGCCCAGCTCCTGCTGTTCAAACACACCGTCCCGGAAGGACATCCGGTAATACCAGCTGCTGCCGGCGCCGCCGGAGCCGATATAGACACCGTTTTGCCGCAGGTCCTCAAACCACCGGACGGGAAACACGACAGCATAAAAAGCCTCGCCTTCCTGGTGGAAAATCAGATAGTACCACCCCAGTTCCTCAAAGAGCATCACCAGCTCCGGCACGCCGTCTCCGTCCACGTCCTGCACCGCCAGCCGGTTCAAAGCCAGCTCCTCCGGCGCTTCGCCGTTCCATGCCCATACGGCTTTGTGAAACTCCGCCAGAGTCACGGTCCCCTGCTCCCGAACGCCCTCGCTGGTCTTGTGGTAAGGCGCGTCCTCTGTCAGTTCCGTTCCGTTGATCCAGTGAAAGGCGGCATCCTCCTCCAGCACCGGGAGATAGCGGGAAAGTCCCTCCCTTTCCTCCGGGGACATGGTGTCCCGCAGGGCAGCAAAGTCCACGGAGGCCAGAAGCTGCGCGGAAGCCTCCGGCATCTCTTCCGTCTCCTCCACCTCCGCCGGCGGTGAGGGCTCCGTGGGAACGGGCGCCGTTTCCTCCCGGGTACCGCAGGCCGTCAGAAAAAAAGCCGCCAGCAGCGTCAGAAGCGCGGCGACCAGCATCGGTTGTTTTCTCATAAAAATCCACCCCTACACTGTTTTGTCAACAGTATAGGGGTGGTCAAATATTATGTCTACTACTTTTCTGTTGCAAACTGACAACAAAAAGTTACAGGCGGCTCCTCAGTCCGCCGTCAGCACACCGCTGAGGTCCAGCGGCGTGCCGTCGCTCCACAAACGCCGCCCCGCAAAATCTCCGATTTTGTGGGGACCCCCGCGATTTGACTCAAATGGGCAGGCAAAGCCCGCCCATTTCAAGGTTTCGCCTTGCGGCGAAACGCTTGGACGCGCCACCGGGCGCGCCTTGCCCAGCTCAGTCCGCCGTCAGCACACCGCTGAGGTCCAGCGGCGTGCCGTCGCTCCACAAACGCTCTAAGGAGTAGAACTCCCGGGCCTCGGGGGAGAACACGTGGACCACCACGCAGCCGTAGTCCAGCAGGACCCAGGTGCCGTCCCGGTAGCCCTCCCGGCGGAGGGGATTCTCTCCCGCCTGCTCCGCCAGCGCCTTTTCCACGGCGCCGCACAAGGCGTTGATCTGGGTGTTGGAGCTGCCGGTGGCAAATACGAAATAGTCCGCCAGGGTGGTCTGCTCCGTCACCTGGATGGCGGAGATCTCTTTGCCCTTCTTCTCGTCCAGGGCCTTGGCGGCGATAATGGCCAATTCTTTCGGTGTCATATGATCCATCCTTTCTTATCCTTCGGGAGCCGGGTCGATGATGGCGAAGCCCGGTTCCTCCGTGGTGGGTTCCGTGGGTGCGGTGGGCTGCGCCGGAGTCTCCGGCGCAGGCTCTGTCTGGGCGGCAGGCGGTTCCGGCTCCGCCGGTGTCGCCACAGGCGTTTGCGGTTCTGTCTCCGGCTTGGTCTCCGTCGAAGTGTCCGGCGGCGCTGCGGAAGCGCCGGGGTCCGCATCTCCAGAACCAGTCGTACCGGGGTCCGTTTCCGTGCCGGGGGCCACCACGATGATCTCGCCGGTCTCCGGGTCCAGCACGTTGCCGTTTTCATCCACCAGCGGCTCCTCGTTGTTTTCCGCCGGCTCCTCTGTGGTCTGCGCGGGCTTTACCGGCGGCAGGGCAGCCCTGCTGTCCTCCACATGGCCGGTGGTGGAGCTGACAGAGCCATTGGAATTAACGGACATGATATCCAGATCGCTGAGGGTAAAGGTCTCCACGAAGGGACTGAGCTCGTTGTTCACCAGGTCCAGCAGCTCGCGGGCGTTAGGCACCACGTAGGACTGCATGTTCCGGTAGGTGCGGCTCCAGCAGGGCACCGGCGTGTTGGGCATGGTGACGAACTTCACATTCTCCACCTTCAGTCCGCCCGTGACGGCCTGCTGGCCGAACCAGCAGATATTGCTGAAGCTCAAATCAGTCTCCACGTTATTCTGGAATACCTTGGCGAACTGGTTGATCTTGGTGAAGTTCTTTACCTGGAGCAGCTGCTCCACCACAGCCTTCAAGAACGCCTGCTGGGTCTTGATGCGGCCCAGGTCACCGTCCGGATAGCCGTATTTCATGTTGTTGTCGTGGCGGTAGCGGATGACCTGCATGGCGTCGTCGCCGGAGAGGAGGCGGTAGCCCTTCTCCTGGTGGATGTGCAGGTCCTGATAAGGATCGTCGTAATTCATGTCCCGAGGCACGTCGAAGTACACGCCGCCCATGGCGTCCACGATCTCGCCCACGGCGTCCCACTCCACCACAACCTGGTAGTCCGGCTCAAAGCCCACCAGCTGGGCGATCTCCCGGTACAGAGCGGTGATGCCCTTTTCACCCTGTCCGTTCATATTATAGACGGAATTGATGCGCTTGATGTCCCAGGAGACGTTCACCATGGTGTCCCGGGGGATGGACATAACGGTGGCTTTCTGATTGGTCACGTCGTAGCTGGCCAGCAGGATGGTATCCGTGTTGCCGCCGCCGCCGGTATCCCGGCCCAGAATGAGGACTGTGTACCAGTTGTCGCTTTTCCGCTCTCCGTCGGCCCGGGGCTGGGTGCCCTCGCCGTAGTCGATGGCCTCCTTCGCCGGGTCCTCCTCCCGGCTGATGAGCTCCGGCTCCACAAACAGGCGCTGGCAGGCCACCACCGCTGCCAGCACGATGGCCATCACCACCGCCACGGCCATCAGGATCTTTTGCTGACGGGTCAAACGGCTGGGCTTTTTCGCTTTTTTCTCCGCGTGGCTTCCGGCCACTCGCTTTCCTTTTTGTTGTTTATCCCACATTTGCTTTAACCCTTCTTATCGTCTCAAGGCGTCCCGCGCCTCAATGGTGGCGTGGTGCACCGGGTTTCCCATATCCGTCATCTCCCGGACCGTCATTTCCAGGCCCAGGAGCAGGCCCTTGTCCAGGTCCTCGTAACAGGTCCGGCGGAGCTTGTCCACGCCCGGAAAGTCCCGGGAGGGCTCGATATAATCCGCCAGATATATGATCTTTTCCAGCAAGGTCATATCCGCGTGCCCGGTGGTGTGCCACCAGATGGCGTGATAGATCTCATCGTCCACGCCGAACACGTCCCGGGCCACGGCGGCGCCGGTCTTGGCGTGAAGCAGCTTCAGCGCCTTTTGCTCCAGCTCGTCCAATACGATGCCGTACCGGCGGCAAAGCTCCAGCTGCTGCTCCATATTCAGCTTCTTCGTGCAGTCGTGGAGCAGCGCCGCCACCCGGGCCTTTTCCACACCGGCGCCGTACCGCTCCGCCAGGCGGATGGCCTCCTGCTCCGTGCCCAGCACATGGGGGATGCGCTGGTACTTGAGGTAGCTGAGGGCCACCGGCCGCAGTTGGGCAAGAGGCAGGTGCTTGAGGTCCGCGTGGGTGCCGTACAGGCCGTGGCGCAGGATGTAGCCGTACACCGCGGGGGGCAGCAGGTGTCCGCCGCCGCCCTTTGCAAGCTGCGCCCGCAGCTCCGTGGAGCTGACATCCACCACCCCGGGGATGGTCATGGTAAAAATGCGGGCCTGGGGATAGGTTTTATAGAGGTAATCCCGCTGGGGAGAAAACAACGCCTCCGTGTCCTCCTCCGTCCGGCCGAAGGCGGCGATGCCCGCCAGGGCGAAGATCTCCTCCGGCGCGTGCCAGGCCTGGAGGGTGAGGAACATATCCGTCCCCATCAAAAGCCACAGCTCGTCATCGGGATACCGGGCCTTCAGCGCCGCCAGAGTGTCGGAGGTATAGCTCTTCCCCTCCCGGTGCACCTCCAGGTCCGCTACCTCCACCCTGCCGCCAAGGCCGGTCTGTTCCGCCGCCAGGCGGGTCATCTCCAGCCGCTGCTGCGGCGTGGGAGAGCCGGCGGGAAGATTCTTGTGGGGAGGCAGCCCCGCGGGGACCAACAGCAGCTTATCCAGTTTCAGCAGTTCCGCCGCCGCCCTGGCCGCCGTCACATGGCCCAGGTGGGGCGGATTGAATGTGCCGCCGTAAATGCCAATTTTCACGGTCTCATCTCCTGTTTTTTGTCCAGCGGTCAGATGCTCTTCTTTTTCGCGGCCTTCACCAGCTGGATGCGCTTGTCCTTGGGCTTGGAGTGGCTCTCCCGGTACAGCACGAACTTGGTGCCGATGACCTGGACCACCTCGCTGCGGGTGGCCTTCGCCAGCTCCTCCGCCGCAAGGCGGGCGTCATACTCCATATTGTTCTCCAGCACCCGGCCCTTGATGAGCTCCCGGGCCTCCAGGGCATCGTCCGCCTGCTTCACCAGGTTTTCGCCAATGCCGTCCTTGCCGATGTGGACGATGGTGTCGATGCTGTTGGCAAGACCCCGCAGCTGGGCCCGCTGTTTGCTTGTCAGTTCCATTTGATTCTCCTAAATTACTTTTAATAGACGTTTATTTCCGCAAATAAGTTGCAAGCTTTTCCGAAAAAGATGCCAGGGCCTTGCCCCGGTGGGAAATGGCGCTCTTCTCCTCCGCCGTCAGCTGGCCGAAGGTCTTGGCCAGAGCGGGCACAAAGAACACCGGGTCGTAGCCGAAGCCGCCCTCCCCCATGGGGGCGAAGGCGATGGTGCCGTCACAGCGCCCCTCCGCCGTCAAGGTGTCGCCATTGGGGAAGGCGCAGGCGATGGCGCAGGTGAAATGGGCCGCCCGGGTGGTCTGGCCTCGCAGGCTGTTCAAAAGCAGCGTATACCGTCCCTTGTCGTCCAGGCCCTCGCCGCCGTAGCGGGCGGAATACACGCCGGGGCCGCCGTTGAGGGCGTCCACGCAGAGGCCGGAGTCATCGGCGATGGCGGGCAGGCCGGAAGCGGCGCAGATGGCCTTGGCCTTCAGCATGGCGTTTTCCGCGAAGGTAGTGCCGGTCTCCTCCACGTCCACGGTGATGCCCAGTTCCCTGGGGCTCACCACTTCCACACCAAATTGCGCCAAAATGGCGCTCATTTCCTTGATCTTGCCGGGGTTGTGGCTGGCAAGGACAAATTTTTCAGACATCAGAGCTTCCCTCCCAGCACTTGCTTTTGAATGGCCAGCAGTTCCCGGTTGCCCTTGGCGCACAGGCGCACCAGCTCCTGCTGCTCCGCCAGGGTGAAGGCCCGGCCCTCGCCGGTGCCCTGGAGCTCAATGAGCTCCCCCTGCTCGTTCATGATGCAGTTCAAGTCTACCTGGGCCCGGCTGTCCTCGCTGTACTGCAGGTCCAGCATGGGCTGCTCGTCCACGATGCCGGCGGAGACGCCGGTGACATAGTGGCGGATGGGGCTGGAGGCCAGCGCTCCCTCCTCCACCAGCTTGCGGCAGGCCAGGCACAGCGCGATAAAGCCGCCGGTGACGGAGGCGGTACGGGTGCCGCCGTCCCCCTGGAGCACGTCGCAGTCGATGGTAATGGTATGCTCCCCCAACTTGCTCATATCCACGGCGGCCCGGAGAGACCGGCCCACCAGCCGTTGGATCTCAGCGCTGCGGGGGCTGAGCTTCAGCTTGGAAACGTCCCGCTTGCTGCGCTCCCGGTTGGCCCGGGGCAGCATGGAATACTCGGCGGTGACCCAACCCGCTCCCTCGGGGACGTGGGGCGGGGTCCGGTCCTCCACGCTGGCGCAGCAGAGGACCTTCGTATCGCCGCACTCGATGAGGCAGCTGCCCTCCGCGAATTTCACAAAGTCTGTTGTTATTTTGATGGGGCGCAGCTGGTCAAACGCCCGTCCGTCTTTTCTGGTCATAGTCGTTCCTCTTTATATCTTTTTATAATGTCCAGGGCTCTTTTATCAGATGATGGCCTCCACGTATTCCCGGGCGTCGAAGGGCTTTAGGTCGTCGATGCCCTCGCCCACGCCGGCCAGCTTCACGCTCACGCCCAATTCCCGGGCGATGGCAATGACAATGCCGCCCTTGGCGGTGCCGTCCAGCTTGGTCAAGACGATGCCGGTGAGGCCCGCTGCCTCTTTAAACTGCTTGGCCTGGATGAGGCCGTTCTGGCCGGTGGTGGCATCCAGCACCAAAAGGGTCTCCCGGGCGGCGCCGGGGCACTCCCGGTCGATAATCTTGGAGAGCTTGGAAAGCTCCGCCATGAGGTTGGCCTTGTTGTGGAGGCGGCCGGCGGTGTCGCACAGTACCACGTCCACGCCTCTCGCCTTGGCGGCCTGGAGGGCGTCGAACAGCACGGCGCCGGGGTCGGCGCCCTCATGCTGGCGGACCAGCTCGCAGCCCGCCCGCTGGGCCCAGATCTCCAGCTGGTCGGCGGCGGCGGCCCGGAAGGTGTCCGCCGCGCAGAACAGGACCCGCTTGCCCTCACTTTTCAGCCGGCTGCCCAGCTTTCCGATGGAGGTGGTCTTGCCCACGCCGTTGACGCCGATGAACAGCACCACGGAGGGGGGCGTGGACAGGTCCAGGGCCGTGCCGCCAACATCCATCATGTCCACCAGGATGTCCCGCAGGGCGGCCTTGACCTCCTCCTGGTCCCGAAGCTTTTCCTTGCGGACCCTGGTCCGCAGCTTTTCCACGGCCTCCAGGGCGGTGTCCATGCCCAGGTCCGCCAGGATGAGGGTCTCCTCCAGTTCCTCGAAGAAGGCCTCGTCCGCCTCCGTGAAGCCGGAGAACAGGTTGGTGGTGATTTTTTTCAGTTTGTCAAAAAAGCCCATAACATTCGTCCTTTAGTCAAGTTCTTTACCGCAATGGGGACAATACCCACCCGGCACAAATTTTCTTCCCAGATACTGTCCGCAGTGCGGGCAGCGAAACAGCAAATGTTCCAAAACCAGCGCAAGGATGAAACAGGCGCTCCCAATCACCACAAGCAACCTGTAACTTTCACCGTTTCCCCCGCTTAACCAGCCAGCCAGCAGAATCAGAAGAACCGAGAAAGCGCCCACAGCCAGGACGATCAAGTTTTTCATTTTGCTGCTCATCGGCGATCTCCTTATTTGATATTCAATTCCTTCGCCATGTCGTTCAAATTGATGGTCAAAATCTTACTGACACCTTGTTCCTGCATGGTGACGCCGTAGAGGACGTCGGCCTCCTCCATGGTGCCCCGGCGGTGGGTGATGACGATGAACTGCGTCTTTCCCGCCAGGCGCCGCATGTACCGGGCCACCCGGATGACGTTGGGCTCGTCCAGGGCGGCCTCGATCTCATCCATGACGCAGAAGGGCGTGGGGTGGACCTTCAAAATGGCGAAATACAGGGCGATGGCCACGAACGCCTTCTCGCCGCCGGAGAGCAGCGAGATATTTTTCAGCGTCTTTCCCGGGGGCTGGGCCTTGATCTCGATGCCGCAGCCCAGAATGTCGTGCTCATCCTCCAGCTCCAGCGTGGCCTGGCCGCCGCCGAAGAGGTCCGTGAAGGTAGTCTGGAAGCTCTCGTTGATAAGCCGGAACTGCTCCGAGAAAATGCGGGTCATCTCGGCGGTGATGTCCTCGATGATGCCCTCCAGCTCGCCCTTGGCCTTTTCCACATCGTTGCGCTGGTCCGTCAGATACGTATACCGGCCGTTCACCCGGTCGAACTCCTCGATGGCGCCGATGTTGGGGGTGCCCAGGGCCTTGATGTCCCGGTTCAGCTCGCCGATGCGGCGGGTGGCCTTGGGAATGCTCTCCAGCTCCATGCGCTGGGCCTGGGCGTCGCTGTGGCTGAGCTCGTAATGCTCCCACAGCCGGTCCAGGATCTGCTTTTCCTCCATGGCGGAGGTGGCGATCTTCTGCTCCAGCTTGGAGGCGGATCGCTCCAGATCGGCGTACTGCTCGTTCATGTCCTTCAATTCCCGGTTCTGGGCAGTGCGCTGGGCCTCCAGCTCCAGCTTTTCCCGGTTCAGCGCCGTCAGGCGCTGCCGGAAGGTCTCCGCCTGGGCGCGCAGAGCGGCTTGAGCCTCCTGCCGCCGTAGGATCTCCCCTTGGGCGGCGTCGATATTGTTCTGATAGGACCGGAGGACCTCCTCCTTCTGGGCGCGGTCGCCGGTAAGGCTCTCCGCCAGCTGCCGCAGGTCGGCGGCCCGGGCCAGAGTGGCCTCTTTCTGGGCCTCCAGAGCGGCGATGGCGCTTTTTTTGGCGGTGATGTCCTCCGCCAGGGCGTTGGACTTTGCCAGCAGCTCCGACTGGCCGGAAAGGGCCTCCTCCGCTTGCGTGCGTAGGGAGGCGGCAAGCGCTTCCTGCTCCGCCACCTTCGCCTCCGCCTGGGCGGCACGGGCCTGGTTGTCCGTCAAGCGCCCCTGCAGGCTCTCCAGCTCGCCCTCCAGGTTTTCCAGATTCTCCTCCAGAGAGCGGAGCAGAATGTCAAAGTGGTTCTTGGCGCCCTCCAGGCGCAGCACATCGTCCTCCGCCTGCCGGCGCTGGCTCTCCGCCGTTTCCAGCTCGTACCGAGCGGCGGAAAGCTCCCGGTTGGCAGCTTCCTCCGCCTGCTGGGCGGCGGTGAGCTTTTCGTGCATGGACGCGGCCCTGCCGTTGAGCTTTTCCAGCTCCGCGGCCCGGCTCAGCACGCCGGCGCTGCGGGAGGTGGAGCCGCCGGTCATGGAGCCGCCCCGGTTGATGACCTGGCCGTCCAGAGTGACGATGCGGAAGGCATTGCGGTACTTCCGGGCCATGGCGATGCCGCAGTCCAGGTCCTCCACCACCACGGTGCGGCCCAGAAGGCTGTGGAAAATATTCTGATACCGCGGGTCATAACTCACCAGGCGGGAGGCAAGGCCCACGAAGCCGAACTCCTGCTCCACGCCGTTTTGGCGCAGCTCGTCGCCCCGGATGGCGGTGAGGGGCAGGAAGGTGGCCCGGCCGCCGTCCCGCTGCTTCAGGAAGTTGATGGCGCTCTTGGCGTCCTCCTCCCGGTCCACCACGATGTTCTGAAGGCCCGCTCCCAACGCGATCTCAATAGCCAGGGAATACTGCTGATCCGTTTTCATGAGGTTCGCCACAGGGCCGTGGATACCCCGCAGGCTTCCTTTCGCCTGCATGACCACCTTGACGGCCTTGGAAAAGCCCTCGTAGTCCTTCTCCATCTCCGTCAGCAGACGGATGCGGTTATCCAGGGCCCCGACCTCCATGGTCAGCTGGACCTTCCGCTCACCGGCGGCGGCGGCTTTTTTCTTCCGCTCCTCCATGCGCAGGCTATGACCTGCGATCATGTTGCCCACGGCTTCCGCCTCGTCCCTGGCATCCTCCAGGGCACGGCGGTTGGTCTTGGCCTCCTGGCGGCTGGACTCCAGCTGCTCCTCCGTGGCGGTCTTGTCCGCTTCCACGGCGGCGATGCGCTGGGCGATCTGTCCGTTTTCCGCGGCAATGGCGGCGGCCTCGGCACGCTGGTCCGCCGCGGCGGCCACGGCCATGGCCTCCTGGCCCCGCAGGGCCTCCGCCTGGATCTGGGCGCCACCGGCCTGATCGGCGGCGGTACGGGCCTGGTCCAGCAGGCTCTCCAGCGCTCCGCGCAGCTCCGCCAGCTGTTCTTCCAGCTGCCGGGCAAGCTCCTTCTGCTCCTCCGCCTGGCGGGCAAGGCCGCCGGCACGGGTGTCGCTCTCCGCCAGCTCCGCCTGGGCGCGTGCGATGTTTTCCCGGTTGTGGGCGATGGTGCTCTCCAGCACCGCCACGGCGGACTCCTCGTCCTTCATCCGCCCATCCACTTCTCCGGCCTCGCCCCGGATGCGCTCGGCCTCCATGTCCTTTTCCTGCATCCGGGCACCGAACTTCTCACCCTCGGCGTACAGGGCGTCCAGCCGGGTCTTGGCCTCGTCCCGCTGGGCCCCGGCGACGCGGAAATCCGCCTCCAGCTTCCGGGCATTTGCCTTTAGGGCATCCAAATTCTCCAGCCAAACAGAGATCTCCAGAAGCCGCAGCTCGTCCCGGAGGACCAGATACTTTTTCGCCTTTTCCGCCTGGTCCCGCAGGGGCTCCACCTGCAGCTCCAGCTCGGCGATCTTGTCGTTGATACGGACCAGGTTCTCCTCCGTCCGCTCCAGCTTCCGCTCCGTGTCCTCCTTGCGGTGGCGGAACTTGGAGATACCGGCGGCCTCCTCGAAGATCTCCCGGCGCTCGCCGCTTTTTGCGGAGAGGATCTCGTCGATCTTACCCTGGCCGATGATGGAGTAGCCCTCCTTGCCCATGCCGGTGTCCATGAACAGCTCCGCCACGTCCCGCAGGCGGACGGACTGGCGGTTGATGTAATATTCGCTTTCGCCGCTGCGGTAATAACGGCGGGTGACGGAGACCTCCGACTCCTCCATAGAGGGGAAAATGTGCTCCGTGTTGTCGATCACCAGCGTCACCTGGGCAAATCCCACCTGAGCCCGCTTGGCGGTGCCGCCGAAGATGACATCCTCCATCTTGGCTCCCCGGAGGCTCTTGCTGCTCTGTTCGCCCATGACCCAGCGGATGGCGTCGGAAATGTTGGATTTGCCGGAGCCGTTGGGCCCCACAATGGCGGTGATGTCCTCGCCAAAGTTCAGAACCGTTTTATCCGGAAAGGATTTGAAGCCCTGAATCTCCAATGCTTTTAAATACACGCTTTCACCTCTCACAGCTTTACATACTATAACTAGAATAATATAGCAGAGAAGTTGCTTATTTTCAAGGTGCAAGATTTGAAAACAGTGATGTGAGCGGATGCTTCTGCCAAAAGCGCCGGAAAAGTCCGTTAATCTATACAAATTTTTTCTTCATTTTCTCCTTTTCAGGAAAGGTTGACCTCTTTCTTGACAATTTCCATTTTCCCTGCTATTCTTTTAAAAAAATAACGATAGAGAGGAGGGGCAGTGTGCGCCAAAAGCAACTGCGACTGGTCATCGCCTTCCACACCACCGCCTGTGCCATGGCTACGGAACATCTGTGCCGAAAGCGCGGTCTGGACGGGAAACTGATCTCTGTCCCCCGGAGCATCACCTCCGACTGCGGCATCGCCTGGTCCGCTCCGCCGGAACTGCGGCAGACGCTGGAAAGCTCCCTTGACGCCGCTGGCATTGAGGCCGCAGGTTTTTACCAGCTGATGCTGTAATTTTTTTGACGTTCATTATTCTTTTAAAAAAATAGCGCAAGGAGTGTTTTTATGAGAGAGAAAGACTGGCTGCGGGAATACGGTCCCATCCTGCTGACCGGCGTAGTTGTAGGCATCGCGGCCCTGGTGCTGACTGCCGCGGGCAACCCCAAGAACATGGGCTTCTGCATTGCCTGCTTTGAGCGGGACATTGCCGGCGCATTAGGTCTCCACAGCGCCGCCAAGGTCCAATACATTCGTCCGGAGATCATCGGCATCGTACTGGGCAGCCTGGCAGCCGCTCTGACTGCAAAGGAGTTCCGTGCAAAAGCCGGCTCCTCCCCCGCCTGCCGCTTCCTGCTGGGCCTGTTTGTGATGATCGGCGCCCTGGTGTTTCTGGGCTGCCCGCTGCGCATGGTCATCCGCCTGGGCGGCGGTGATCTGACGGCGGTAGCAGGTCTGCTGGGCTTTTTGGCCGGTATTCTGGTGGGCATCGTCTGTCTGCGCAAGGGTTTCTCATTGGGACGCGCCTACCCCGTTCCCGCAGGTGAGGGCCTGATCCTGCCGGGCATCATGGTACTCCTGCTGGTCCTGCTGCTGGCGGCACCGGGTCTTTTGAAGTTTTCCCAGGAGGGCCCCGGCTCCATGCATGCCTTCTGGGCGGTCTCTCTGGCCGCCGGACTGGTGGTGGGTGTTTTCGCCCAGCGGAGCCGCCTGTGCATGGCCGGCGGCCTGCGGGACGCTTTTATGCTTCGGGATTTCAAGCTGCTCAGCGGATTTTTGGCCATTTGGGCAACCGTCACCGCCGGTAATCTGATCCTTGGCAGCTATCATCTTTCCGCCCAGTCCCAGCCCATCGCCCACAGCCAGTACCTGTGGTCCTTCCTGGGAATGGCCTTGGCTGGCTGGGGCTCCATCCTGCTGGGCGGCTGCCCCCTGCGCCAACTGATCCTGGCCGGCGAAGGCAACGGCGATTCCGCCGTGGCTGTGTTCGGCATGATCACCGGCGCCGCCGTGGCTCACAATTTCGGACTGGCAGGCAACGCTGACAGTGTGAAAGACGGCGTGTACACCGTCGGCGGCATCGGCGCCGCCGGTATGGCCGCTGTGGTACTGGGCTTCGCCGTACTGCTTGCCATCACGCTGACACATCTTCCCGGAAAGGAGGAAACCATATGATCGATACCCGTGGGCTCTCCTGTCCCACGCCTGTGGTCATGGTACAGGCCGCTGTGAAGAAAAACGCTCCCGCCGTGCTGGAGGTGCTGTCCGACGCCCGGGTCTCCGTGGAGAACATCACCCGCTACGCCCACTCTCAGGGCTATCAGGTAGAGGTCTGTGCCGATGGCCCCGACTTCAAGCTGACATTGAAAAAATAACAAAAAACGGGGCTGGTTCAAAAATGAGCCAGCCCTGTTTTTTACTCCCAGAACAGTTCGTCCAGGGTCTTCCCCAATGCCCTGCAAATAGCCAGGCACAGTTTGATGGTGGGGTTGTAATCGCCCTTTTCAATGGCGTTGATGGTCTGGCGGGAAACCCCCACCGCGTCCGCCAGCTGCTGCTGGCTCATGTCCAGAGCCGCCCGGGCGGATTTCAGCCGCAGGTTCTTCATTCTCCGTCCTCCCGCTTTACCAGCAGGTAATTCACCGCATAGACCACCATGATCACCAGAACCATGAGGCCGCAGATGAGATTCGCCGCGCCGAAGGTCAAAACGCCGTCCCGCACCATCCGACCGCTTTTCCAATGCATGGCGCCGATGGCCAGGTTCAGCAATGCCACGACGATGAGCAGGGTCATAATGGTCCAGGGCTTCTCCTTCAGGCTCAGGTAGGCGTCCTTCACGATGCAGACGGAGCCGAATACGATCAGCGCCGCGGCGGCGCACAGCATGACGCCGGTGATGACATCGCACCAGCGGCCCAGGACCATATCGGAAAAGCCGTACAGCAGCAGACAGGTCATCAGCGTCCAGAATCCGTATTTGTAGGCCTGTCCCCGGGCCCGCTCCTGCCGTTCGTCAAAGGTCAAGTCCATGATCTTCAGTCGGAACAACAGCGCCACGATACCGACACCCACCAGCGCCCCTGCCAGCACCGCCGCCAGCATACCAAAGTTATATCCCAAAGAAAGATTTATATGTCGTTCCTCCCGACGTCTGTTTTGTGAGGTCGGTGTAATCTCATACAGTCTATTTGTCAAGTATATTTTACAAAATATCATAAAAATTTGAAGCAGCCGCCTGACTGGGCGGCTGCTTTCATCAGTTGGTCCCTTTGCGCTCCCCGATCTGCCGGTACAGACAGGTCAGGCCGTCGGAAAGGCCGCCCACATGGTCGATGATGCCCAGCCGGACGGCCTCCTCGCCGTAGATGACGCTGCCAACATCGGCGGCCATATCGTCCTTTTGCAGCATGAGGGATTGAAACTTCTCCGGGCTGATGTGGCTGTGGCCGGAGACAAAGGCCACGATGCGCTCCTGGAGCCGCTGGAAGTAGTTGTAGGTCTGAGGGGCGGCAATGACGGTTCCGCTCATGCGGACAGGATGGATGGTCATGGCGGCGGAGGGGACGGCAAAGCTCCGCCGTGCGGCCACCGCCAGGGGCACGCCGATGGAATGGCTTCCTCCCAGGACGATGGACACCGTGGGCTTGGTCATGCCGGCGATGAGCTCGGCGATGGCAAGGCCCGCCTCCACATCACCGCCCACCGTGTTCAGCAGGAACAGCACGCCGTCCACCTCCTCACTTTCCTCCAGCTTGGCAAGGAGCGGCAGGACGTGCTCGTACTTGGTGGTCTTTGCGGTGCTGGAGGCAGCCGTATGTCCCTCGATCTGCCCGATGATGGTCAGGCAGTAGACGCTGCCGTGGGCGGTGCGGGTCATGGCGGAGCCAAAATCCAGGATGGACTGGCTGGTCTCATTGCCGCCGTCCCGGTCCGGTTGGCTGGGGTTTGTGGTTTCTGTCATAAATCTCCTCCCTTTCCCCGGTATTTTCCGCAGTTTTTCAGAAATTACACAGGGTTTTCTTTTGCGCTCCGCCGTGCTATACTGAGAAAAACTGACAATACAGTCGGGAGGGTTTCCAAGTGGATCACACAAATCAGCGCATCGTGGTGAAGGTGGGCACCTCCTCCCTCACCCATGACTCCGGCAGTCTGGACCTTCGGAGCATGGAGCACCTGGTCCGGACGCTTTCAGACCTCCACGGCATGGGGCATGAGGTCATTCTGGTGACCTCCGGCGCCATCGCCGTAGGCACGGCAAAGCTGGGTCTCTCGGAGCGGCCAAAGGAACTGCGGATGAAGCAGGCCGCCGCCGCTGTGGGCCAGTGCCGCATGATGCACATTTACGATAAATTGTTTTCTGAATACAACCGCTCCATGGCCCAGATCCTGCTGACCGGCGATGACGTGGAGGACCCCTCCCGGGCGGAGCACCTGCGGGGCACCTTCTCCGCCCTGCTGGAGATGGGGGTCATTCCGGTGGTGAACGAAAACGACTCCGTCTCCTCCGCCGAGATCGAGACCGGCCGCCACAAGGTCCTGGGCGACAACGACACCCTCTCCGCCATCGTGGCGGAGCTGTGCCGGGCGGACCTGCTGGTTCTGCTCAGCGACATCGACGGATTATACAACGCCGACCCCAAGAAATATCCCGGCGCCCATCTGCTCCACCGGGTGGAGGCGCTGACACCGGAGATTTTGGAGATGGCCGGCGGCGCCGGAACCTGGCGCGGCACCGGCGGCATGGCCACCAAGCTCTCCGCCGCCCGCATCGCCATGAACGCCGGATGCGACATGGTCATCACCAACGGGGAACGCACGGAGGACCTGTACGGCATTGTGGAGGGGCAGAACATCGGGACGAGGTTCGTTGCCCACGGTAAGGAGGAACGCTTATGACCGCATTACAGCAGCAGGGTGAGGCCGCGAAGGCCGCCACCTATGTTCTGGCCACCGCCGGAACAGCGAAGAAAAACGCGGCGCTGGCCGCCATCGCCGACATGTTGACCGCGCGGCAGGATGCGTGGCTCGCCGCCAACGCGGAGGACGTGGCCGCCGCGAAGGAGGCGGGTATGCGTCCGGCCATGCTGGACCGTCTGACCTTGACGCCGGATCGGGTAGCGGACATCGTGGACGGTGTGCGGCAGGTCATGGCCCTGCCGGACCCCATCGGCCAGGTCACCAAGGTGGAGACCCGGCCCAACGGCCTTATCATCGGCCGGCGGCGGGTGCCTCTGGGGGTCATCGCCATCATCTTTGAGGCCCGGCCCAACGTCACCGTGGACGCGGCGGCCCTGTGCCTGAAAAGCGGCAACGTGTGCATCCTCCGGGGCGGCAAGGAGGCCATCCGCTCCAACCGCTGCGTCACGGCCCTCATGCGGGAGGCTCTCCGCTCCGCGGGCCTGCCGGAGGACTGCATCTCCCTGGTGCAGGACACCAGCCACGAGACGGCCAACGAGCTGATGCATCTGGACGGATACGTGGATGTTCTCATCCCCCGGGGCGGCGCGGGCCTCATCCGGGCGGTCGCCAAGGAGGCCAGCGTTCCCGTCATCCGCACCGGCGAGGGCGTGTGCCACATCTACATCGACGACGAGGCGGACCTGGACATGGGCGCCAATATTCTATACAACGCCAAGTGCTCCCGTCCCTCCGTGTGCAACGCGGTGGAGTGCGTGCTCCTCCAGGAGGACGTGGCGGCGGACTTCCTTGCCAAGGCCGTGCCTCTGCTGGACAAACACCAGGTGGAGCTGCGGTGCGACGAAAAGGCCCTCAAGCTCGTCGGCAAGCGGGGCGTCCCCGCCGCCGAGGCCGACTGGGACGCGGAGTATGACGACTACATCCTGGCGGTCCGCACCGTCAAGGACATGGACGAGGCCATCGCCTTCATCAACCGCCACGGCACCGGGCACTCCGAGGCCATCATCACGAAAAACTACTTCAAGGCCCAGCACTTCCTGGACAGGGTGGACGCGGCAGCGGTGTATGTCAACGCCTCCACCCGCTTCACCGACGGCGGCGAATTCGGCCTGGGTGCCGAGATCGGCATCTCCACCCAGAAGATGCACGCCCGGGGCCCCATGGGCCTGGAGGAGCTGACCAGCTGCAAATATGTCATCTACGGTGAGGGCCAGGTCCGCTGACCACCGCCATTGAAGGAGGAAAAGAAAATGGAAATGCTGTTTGAGACCATCGCGCTGAGTGTCATCACGGTACTGCTGCTTCTCCTCATGCTGACCCGGAAGCCGGGGCATATCAAGCTGCTGCTGGGCATACTGACGGCGGCGGCCGCCGTGGCGTCCATGGTGTTCTTCATCCTGATGCAGCGGGCCAACGGCAATCCCGACGCCGGCCAGGAGCTGACGCAGCTGTACGCCCCCTGCGGCATCTATGTTCTGGTGGCGCTGTTCAGCCTGGCCGTGGCCGCCCTCAGCCGCCGGAAGCTCCGTGCGGAAAAGACCGCCAAGCTTGCCGCCAAGGCCAAGGCCGCCCAGGAGAAGAAGGCCAAGGCGGAGCAATCCCAGCCGCCGAAGCCGGACCAGGAGGGCTGACATGGCGGACCTTACAGCTGCCATCCGCGCCATGGCGCGAAACGGTATCCGCCTGCGCTTCGGCGGTCAGCCGGATACCGGCGTGGGCGCCAGCCGCTTCGGCGGTGTACCGGACGTGCCCGCGGAGTTCGTCTGGCCCGTTTTTGAAACAGCTACCTATGACGACGATGATGTACGCCCCCGGCCGCTGGCGTTCCTGGCCCAGTTCAACTGTGCCTGTCTGGCTCCGCTGGATACGGACGGCCTGCTGCCAAAAGAAGGCGTACTGTCCTTTTTCTACGAGCTGGGCTCCCAGCGGTGGGGCTTTGATCCGGCGGACCGGGGCTGCGCCCGGGTGTTCTGGTTCCCGGAGACAGACGCCCTGTCCCCGGCATCTCCGCCGGAGGACCTGCCTGCCGAGTACTGTCTGCCCGCCATGGGGATGGCCCTGGCGGCGGAGGCCTCTTACCCCGGCGCCGAGGACTTTTACGCCGGCCGGGAGGATGAAATCGGCGATTGGGAGCCGTACTGGGAGGCCCGTGCCATGCTGGGCATTGAGGACCCGGACAACCGCTCCTGCCTGCTGGGCTGGCCGGATCTGATCCAGGGCAGCTTTTTCCGGGAGTGCGAGCTGACGGACCGGGGCCTCTATCTGGGCGGCTTATGCCCGGACCTCTCTCCGGAGGAGGCACAGGCGGAACGGGACGCTGTTCAAAACTGGCAGCTGCTGTTCCAGCTGGACACCGTGGAGGCTGATGGCTTCCAGCTGATGTTCGGCGACTGCGGCCGCGTCTATTTCTGCATCCGTAAGGAGGACCTGGCCGCCCGGCGGTTTGACCGGGCGTGGCTCATCCTCCAGTGCGGCTGACTTTTCAGACAAAGGAATGTGATACATCATGGCAACTTTAGGCTTTATCGGCTGCGGCAGCATGGGCGGCGCTCTGGCCCGCGCCGCCTGCAAGAGCATCCCCAGCGACCAGGTGTTCCTGGCCAACCGAACAGTGGAAAAGGCCCGGGCTCTGGCGGAGGAGCTGGACTGCCGGGTGGCGGACAACGCCGCCGTCGCGGAAAACGCGGATTTTATCTTTTTGGGGGTCAAGCCCCAGATGATGGCGGACATGTTGGCGGACATCGCCCCCCTGCTTGAAAAGCGGGAGACCCGGTTCATCCTGGTGTCCATGGCGGCGGGCCTCACCATTGCCGACATCCAAAAGATGGCCGGCGGCAGCTACCCCGTCATCCGCATCATGCCCAACACTCCCGCCGCCATCGGCGAGGGAATGATCCTGTACACCTGCGGCGACGGCGTCACCAAAGCGGAAGAGAAGCTGTTTCTGGACGCCATGGCCGGTGCCGGCCGCCTGGCGGCCATTCCGGAGGGACACATGGATGTAGGCGCCGCCGTATCCGGCTGCGGTCCCGCCTTCGTGGACCTCTTCCTGGAGGCCATGGCGGACGGCGGCGTGGCCTGCGGCCTGCCCCGGGCCCAGGCCTTGGAATTCGCCGCCCAGATGATGGTGGGCTCCGCCCGCCTGGTGCTGGAATCCGGCAAGCATCCCGGCGCGCTGAAGGACGCCGTCTGCTCCCCCGCCGGCAGCACCATCCAGGGCGTGCGGACTCTGGAAAACGCCGGCTTCCGGGGCGCCGTCATGGAGGCGGTCATCGCCGCCTACGAAAAGAGCAAGGCCCTGCGGTAAACAACGCATAAAAATTCCCGCCGCCGGATATCCGGCGGCGGGAATTTTTTATGCGTTGTTTGCAAAACCGCTCAGGCAGCCACGTTCTGGCAGAAGCTGGCCAGGAACTCCGCCACCTGGTAGCGGGGCGCGGGAGCGGTGGGCATGAGCTTGCCGTCAATATCGTAGGCGATACCGGCGCCGCAGGCCCACTGCATGGCGGGAATGGCATAGGTGCTGACACTCTCAGCGTCAGTATAGGAGAGGATGTTGGTGTCCTCACCCACGGAGACATCATACTTCTGGAACTGGGCGTAACGGTACAAAATGGCCAGGAACTGCTGGCGGGAGATGGCCTGGCCGGGGGCGAAGGTGGTGGTGGAGTAGCCGTTGCTCAAGCCGTTCTCCACGGCCCAGGCAATGGCCTTGCGGTAGGGAGAGGTGGCCGCCACATCGGTGAAGGAGCAGTCCTTCTCCGGCTCGGGAGAGCCGCTCATCCGCCACAGGACGGTGACCATCTGGCCGCGGGTCATGGTGGCGTCGGGACCGAAGGTGGTGGCGGTGAAGCCGTTGAAGATGCTGTTTTCATAGACATACATCACATCGTCATAATAGGCGGCGTCAGCGGCCACATCAGTGAAGGGCAGGCCCTTCTTGATGGTGATGCGGCCCTCGGCGGCGCCGTATTCCTCGGCGGTGACAACACCGTCCAGCTCCTCGGTGATGTAGTCCATGACCACCTCATCCATGGGAGCACCCAGGTCATAGTTGACGCTGGCGGTCTTGAAGGCGTAATAGGTGTCGCCGCCGGCGGCCAGGAAGTCATTGGTGGCGATGGTGTAGGTGGCCTTGGGGTCAAAGGCCTTGCCGCCCACGGACTGGATGGTCACACGCTGGATGCTCTTGGGGGCATAATAGGTGGAGCCGGGATACTGCTCACCCTGGTCGTAGGGCTTGCCGGTGTCCACGGTGAACACGATGCCGGAGACATGGGGGAAACCGCCGATGGTCTCAGGCGTGCAGTAGGTGGAAGCTTCCAGGGCCTCCAGCAACTCAGCGCCGGTGACCTTCACGATGCTCAAGGTGTTGCCGAAGGGCAGGACGGTATTGACGTCCTTCTTGGTGATACCGCCCTTGGCGATGGAGGCGCGGATACCGCCGCCGTTGGTGACAGCCGCGTCCACCTTGGTGCCGGCCTCCGCGGCGCCCCAGACCAGGGCGTCGGTGATAAGGTTGCCCAGGTTGGTCTCGCCGGTGCGGACCTCGGCCTTTACGCCGTTGAGCTCCACTTCGGTCTTGGCGAACGCCGCGCCGTACTCGTCGTCGATCTCCTTCTGGATGGCGGCGGCCCGGTCGGCCACGGTCTTGTCGGGCTTCACAACGATGTCAGACGTGGGGATGTTGATGGCCTGCATGACGCCGTCGGAGATGACCACCACGCCGATGCTTTCAAACTTGGTGCCGGTGGAGGTCAAGAGCGTGCCGTTTACCAGGCCGTCCTCACCCACAGCTTCCAAAACGTCGTTTAAATCAGAGTGGGAATGGCCGTCGATGAACAGGTCGACGCCGTCCACTTCCTCCAAAAGGTCGATGGAGCGGTTGCCGGTGGATTCATCGTCGATGCCCAGGTGGCCCAGGCAGACGATGATGTCGCAGCCCTCAGCCTCCAGTTCATTCACCTGCTCCTGGGCGCAGGCCACCAAATCGTCGTCCGCCAGGAAGGTAACGCCCTTGATCTTGGCAGGGTGAGCCTTGGTGGATGTCTCGGGGGTGTCCAGACCGAACACGCCGATCTTGGTGCCGTCAGGGGCGGTGAAGGTCACATTGTCAGTGAAAGCCGTCTTGCCGCCGTAGAGCACGTTGGCCGCCACGATGGGGAACTCCGCCTTGCCGGCCAGGTCCTTGAGGTTGGCATAGCCGTAATCAAACTCGTGGTTGCCGGGAGCCGCCACATCGTAACCGGCCATGTTCATCAGCTCCACCGCGGTGGCGCCCTCGCTGGTGCTGACGGTGGGATCGCCCTGGATAAAGTCACCGGCGTCCATCAGCAGGACATAGGCGCCCATATCCTCATAGGTCTTCTTCAAAGCCGCCGCTTTGGCATAGCCGTCGATGGCGCCGTGCACATCGTTGGTATGCAGGATGATGATGGAATCGCTCAGGTCCTGGGCAGGCTCCTCGGCGCCGGCGGTGATGCCCAGGGAGAACATCATGGCCAACACCAGGAGCAGGGACAGAACTTTCTTCTTCATTCGTTTACCTCCTTTTGTGATCGCAGAGCAGATCGCTCTTCTGAAATACAGTATACCATACTCCGGTAAAATAAGCAGGTATAATTTCCGCGAACTTTGAGAAAAAGCTCCCTCATTTTTGTATGCTTTTCCATGGCGCCGATTTTTCACTCCCGCCTCTGGTAATCCGAAAGATTCGGTGCTATACTGGCCTTGATATGACAAAGAGGAGTTGGTTTTTATGAAAACACTGCTCAAGGGCGGCTCTGTGGTCTCCGGCTCCGGTGTGAAGCGGGCCGACGTGCTGGTGGACGGTGAAAAGATCCTCCGGGTGGGCCGCGGTCTCACCGACGCCGCCGACACGGTGACGGATGTGTCCGGCTGCCTGCTGTTCCCCGGCTTCATCGACGCCCACACCCACTTTGACCTGGACGTGGCCGGCACCACCACCGCCGATGATTTTTACACCGGCAGCCGGGCGGCTCTGCGGGGCGGAACCACCACCGTCATCGATTTCGCCTGTCCCAACAAGGGAGAGACTCTCCACCACGGTCTGGAGCTGTGGCACCAAAAGGCCGATGGGCGTACCTTCTGCGACTACGGCTTCCATATGACCATTGACGACTGGAACGAGGGTATCCGGGCGGAGCTGCCGGACATGTTCGCCCAGGGCGTCTCCTCTTTTAAAATGTATATGACCTACCCCGCCATGATGATCGGCGACCGGGATATGTACTGGGCGCTGAAGGAGCTGCGGCGGCTGGGGGGCATCTGCGGCGTCCACTGCGAGAACGCCGGCGTTATCGACGGCATGATCGCCGAACGGAAAAACAGCGGCAGGCTGGGCCCCGGCTCCCATCCCGTCACCCGTCCCCCCTACCTGGAGGCGGAGGCTGTCAGCCGGCTGCTGCGCATCGCCCAGGCGGCGGACTGCCCGGTGGTCATCGTCCACCTCACCAACCACGAGGCTTTGAAGGAAGTGGAGCACGCCCGCAGGCGGG
Organism: Dysosmobacter sp. Sow4_B12; assembly: GCF_052116665.1. Lineage (NCBI taxonomy): Bacteria > Bacillati > Bacillota > Clostridia > Eubacteriales > Oscillospiraceae > Dysosmobacter > Dysosmobacter sp. Sow4_B12. The sequence continues at coordinate 504,923 of NZ_JBQKKR010000001.1, forward strand.
GCCAGATCGTATACGTGGAGACCTGTCCCCAGTACCTGCTGCTGGACGAGAGCGTCTATTTCAGCGACGACTACTCCTCCGCCGCCCGCTATGTCTGCGCTCCGCCTCTGCGGGAGAAGGCGGAGCAGGAGTACCTGTGGAAGGCCCTGCGCCGTGGGGACATCCAGACGGTGTCCACGGACCACTGCTCCTTTACCCTGGCCCAGAAGGACATGGGCCGGGAGGATTTCACCAAGATCCCCGGCGGTCTGCCCGGCGTGGAGACCCGGGGCGAGCTTCTCTATTCCTACGGCGTCGCCAAGCGAAAGCTCAATGCCGCCCAGATGTGCCGCGTTCTGTGCGAAAACCCCGCCCGGCTGTATGGCCTGTATCCCCGCAAGGGCCTGCTGCGCCGTGGTAGCGATGCCGACATCGTGGTATACGACCCCCGGGCCAGCCATGTGATCCGGGCGGATGACTGCGTGGCCAACGTGGACTACAATCCCTATGAGGGCTTTGTCACAGCGGGCGGCATCCGCCAGGTATGGCTGCGGGGCCATTTGGCCGTGGAAAACGGCACCGTTCTGGACCAGGCACCCCAGGGCAAATACATGGCCCGGGGCAAAAACTCTCTGTAAAGCATTTCCCCTTTTCAAGGGCGGACGCTTGTGCGTCCGCCCTTTTTTCATTTTTTAGCATCTTTTTTTACTCGGAAGTCAGAAAACGGCAAGTTTCTTCATGAAATTTTAATTTGTTCACAAAAACTTAACTGCCATCTTAATTTACAAGTAAAAGTTGTCAGTATATAATGGACGCATACAGCCATAGGTTGGAAAGGTAGATGCATCATGAAACAGTCTGTTGTTCTCTCTCAATATCTCCAAATCGCCCTGGACCTGGCCACCCGCATCGCCAAAGGCGAGCTGCCGGAGGGCAGCCGGATCTACGGCCGGTCCGTTATGGCGTCGGAGTATAATGTCTCGCCGGAGACCATCCGCCGGGCGCTGCGGCTGCTGGCGGATATGAAGGTGGTGGAGATCAAGCCCCAGAGCGGCGCTGTGGTCCTCTCCGCAGACAGCGCCCGCCGCTACATCGCAAATTTTGAGGAGAACGCCGACGTCCGTGTCCTTCGGCGGCAGCTGAAGGACATGATGGAGGAGGCCACTGACCTCCACCACCGCATTGCCGACACCATCGCCGCCCTGGTGAAAAGCCGGGAGACCTTTGCCGCAGCCGGCGAGCCGCTTCCCAACTATGAGGTGCCGGTGCCGAAAGGCTCCCCCATTACCGGCAAGAGCATCGGCGCCCTAAAATTCTGGCAGTCCACCGGCGGCACCATCGTGGCCATCCGGCGGGGCCAGACCGTCATCTTGTCCCCGGGGCCCTACGCGGAGCTGTACGGCGGAGACATCATCGTTTTGGTGGGTACTCCCGCCGCGGCGGAGGCCGCCCACCATCTGGTCACTGCAAAGGAGTGAAGAAATGATCCAGTTTGAACACGTCACCAAAAGCTACGGAAAAACACCCATTCTGAAGGACTTGAGCTTCACCATCCCCGACGGGCAGTTTGTGGTGCTTATCGGTCCCTCCGGCTGCGGCAAGACCACCACGCTGAAAACCATCAACCGCCTCATTGAGCCGGACAGCGGCACCATCTCCATTGACGGCCGGGATATCCGGAGCCAGGACAAGGTGGAGCTGCGGCGGCATATCGGCTACGTCATCCAGCAGATCGGCCTGTTTCCCAACATGACCGTGGCCCAGAACATCTGCGTGGTGCCGAAGCTCTTGAAATACGACAAGCAGCGGTGCGGCGAGATCGTCCGGGACCTTTTAAAAATGGTAAACATGGAGCAGTACGCCGACAAATATCCCACAGAGCTCTCCGGCGGTCAGCAGCAGCGCATCGGCGTGCTGCGGGCCCTGGCGGCGTCTCCTCCCATCGTGCTGATGGATGAGCCCTTCAGCGCCCTGGACCCCATGACCCGGGAGACCCTTCAAGACGAGGTGAAACATCTCCAGCAGAAGCTGAACAAGACCATCGTGTTCGTCAGCCATGACATGGGCGAGGCGCTGAAGCTGGCGGACACCATCATTTTCATGGCCGGCGGCGAGATCGTGCAGATGGCCTCTCCCGAGGAGATGCTGGAGCATCCCGCCAATGACCTGGTGCGCAACTTCCTGGGCAAGCACGCCCCGGATGCCCCCGCCCCCTCCAAGGTGGAGAGCTTCATGCGCACCAACCTCATCACTGTCAAGCGGGACCGGGGTGTTTTGGAGTGCGCCGAGCGCATGGCCCGGGGCAGCGTGGACACGCTCCTGGTCACCGACGAGGCCGGCCGCTACGCCGGCACGGTCTCCATCGGCGACATGCGCCACTGGGGGCAGGGGCTCACCAGCATCGAACCCCTGGTCCGCCAGACCGCCCGTACCGTCCGGGTGGGGGATGACGCCAAGGAGAGCTTTGACTACCTGCTGGACTCCGGCGCGCCTTACGTGGTGGTGCTGAACGAGGATGACACCATCGCCGGCATCGTCACCAAGACCAGCGTGGCCCGCTCCGTGGCGGAGAACCTGTGGGGGGCGGGATCATGAGGACGCTGTTTGCGCTGTACGGCGCAGCTTTGGCCAAGGACATCTGCATCCACACCCTCTATGTGCTGGTATCCGTGGCCGTGGGCTTTGCCTTGGGTCTGGTGCTGGGGATTCTCCTGTCCCGTGTCCCCAAGTGGTCCGGCCTCATCCTGCCGGTGCTCTCCGTGTTCCAGACCATCCCCGGCCTGGTGTTCATCGGCGTACTGTATATCTGGTGGGGCGGCGTCTACCCCACGGTGATCGTGGCCCTCAGTGTATACGCCATGTTCCCGGTGCTGAAAAACACCTATACCGGCATTCTGGGCGTGGAACAGCGGTATATCGAAGCCGCCAAGGGCTGCGGCATGTCCGCTTTCCAGACCCTTTTCAAAGTAGAGCTGCCTCTGGCCATGCCCACCATCATCGCCGGTCTCCGTATGGCCGCCATTTACACCGTCTCCTGGGCGGTGCTGGCCGCTATGATCGGTTTGAAGGGCCTGGGAGACTTCGTGTATCAAGGGGTGGCCTCCAACAATAACACCCTCATCCTCCTGGGCGCCATCCCGGCGGCCATTCTTGCCATCGTGTTCGGCGCGGCCATCGACCTGCTGCAAAAGAAGGTCACGCCCCGGGGGTTGAAAAAGGAGGTGGGCAAATGAGCTGGTCACTCGTTCTTGAACACCTGTTCATCGTGCTGGCGGCCAGCATCCTGTCCATCTGCGTGGGCTTGCCCCTGGGCATCTGGGCCTATGTATCCCCGAAGGCCCGGGCGGTGATATTGCGGGCAGTGGACCTGCTGCAAACCATTCCATCCCTGGCGCTGCTGGGCATCATCATGGTATTCCTGGACCCCGGCAAGCTGACCGTCGTTATCGGCATCACGCTGTACTCCCTCCTCCCCATTGTGCGGAACACCTGCCTTGGATTCCAGGAGGTGGACCCCGGCGTGAAGGAGGCGGCCCGGGGCATGGGCATGAGCAAGCCCTACCGGGTGCTGATGGTGGAGTTTCCCTTGGCATTTCCCACTGTGTTCACCGGCATCCGCATTGCCGTGGTGAACGCCATCGGCACCGCCGTATTCGCGGCCTACGTGGGCGGCGGCGGCCTGGGCCGCGTCATCACCCAGGCCATTCGGGTGGAGGACATGAAGCTGCTGCTGGGCGCCACAGCCGTCCTCATGGTCATTGCCGTGGTTCTGGACCTGCTGATGGGATGGTTTGAAAGCCAGATGCGCAAAGCCCGGGGCGGCTCCCGGAAAATGTGGGTGCCCGTTCTTGCCGTTCTGCTGGCCTTCTGCCTGCTGCTGCCCTATGGCCGGGGCAGCTCCGGCGACTTGATCCTCTATGACGGAGATTACTCCGAGACCCAGCTGATGCACCACATGGTCAAGCTGCTGGTGGAGGACCAAACGGACTTGACTGTCACGATTCGGGACCAGATGTCCCAGGTGAACAACTTCAAGGCCCTCATCGGCGACGGTCACACCTGCGATTTGATGATCTCCTATGATGGCACGCTGCTGACCACCTTTTTGGGCTTGGACACCACCGATGTGCCGAAGGATATGTCTCTTTATGATTATGTCAACCAACTTGCCGCAGAGGAGCACGACCTTCGCCTTCTGGAAAAGCTGGGCTTTGACAACACCTATGCCATTGCTGTGCCGCAGAGCATCGCCGACCAATACGGGCTGGAGACCATCAGCGACCTCATCAGCGCAGCGGACCAGCTGACCTTTGGGGCGGAACAAGGCTTCTTCACCCGGGAGGGCAGCATGAAGTACTATCCCTTCGTGGAGTTCTATGGTCTGGACTTCAAGGACGCCATCTCCGTGGACCTGGGGCTCAAATACACCGCCGTGGAAAGCGGCAATTTTGACGTCACCGTGGTCTATGCCACTGACGGCCTCAACCGCAAGGCGAATCTCAAGATATTGGAAGACGACCGTGGCTTTTTCCCGGAGTACAACGGCGCCTTCCTGGTGCGCCGGGACGTGCTGGAGCGCTGCCCGGAGCTGGAGGGTATTTTGAACCAGCTGGCGGGCCGCATCCCGACGGAGCAGATGGCAGAGCTGACTTATCAAGTGGACGTGGTGGGCCGCGGCGTGGACGAGGTGGCCCGGGAATTTTTGGAATCCCTGGGACTTTTGCAGGGATAATCGCTGCGGACAGGCGCCGGCGGAATCCACCGGCGCCTGCTTTTTCTCGAAAATTGTCAAAATGAGGATTTACTTTTTTCGTCTGCATGCTATAATAAACATGTCCATTTAAAGCTTTAAATGGGCAAAGACGCGTGTTTGACAGGAGGACCTCATATGACAGTGATTCTTGTAGTCATCGCCATTTACATGGCCAGCATGCTCTTCATCGGCTACCGGGCCAAAAAGAGCGTGAAAAGTTCCGCGGATTTCTTCATCGGCGGCAGCCGCTTCGGCTCCGTTCTCACCGCCATTGCCCACCAGGCCGCCGGCCTCAGCGGCTGGCTGTTCATCGCCTGGTCCCAGCAGGTGGCCGGCTCCGGCCTGGGCGCCATCTGGACGGCGTTCTCCTCCGGCTTCGCCCCCTTCATCAACTTCTTCGTCATGGCCAAGCGGGTCGCGAAATTCACCATCATGACCAAGGCCCGCAGCTTCATCGACCTCATTGAGGCCCGGTACTATGATGAGGACCGCAAGGTCATCCGGACCATCGCCACCATCATCATCGCCATCAGCATCACGGTTTACATGAGCTCCCAGCTCATGGCCGCCGGCACCACCTTCCAGGCGGTGCTGGGGCTGGACTACCGGGTGTCTGTGCTCATTGGCGCCGTGGTGGTCATCCTGTACACCTCCGCCGGCGGTTTGCTGGCCGTGGCGTGGACGGACTTTGTCCAGGGCATGCTGATGATCTTTGCCGTCATCGTGGGTCTGTTCGTGGCCTTCGGCAACACCGGCAGCCTCGGCTTCGTCATGGACGAGATTGCCGCCGTGAATCCCTCCCTGGCCTCTCCCTGGATCAATCCCATCACCATTGTGGGTCTGCTGTCCGCCGGCTGGCTGGGCTACATGGGCCAGCCCCAGATCGTGCAGATGTTCATGGGCATGAAGGACCCCGGCTCCTCCAAGCGGGGCGCCGTCATCGCCGGCACTACCGGCGTGTTCCTGCTGTTTGGCTCCTTCCTCATTAACCTGTGCTGCATTGTGCTCTTCCCCAACAGCGAAAACACCAGCACCAATTTCATCCAGATGATCACCCAGTATACCCCCGGCTGGCTGGTGGGCATCGTCACCGCCGCCATTCTGGCCGCCGTCATGTCCTCCGCCGACGCCCTGCTCCATGTGGCCACCACCGCCGTGACCCAGGACTTCTACAACAAGATGCTGAAAAAAGGTCAGGCCACCGACAAGGAGGTCCTGCTGGTTGCCCGTATTGCCTCCGTGGTTATCGGCGCGTTCGCCATCTACATCGCGTTCAATCCCTTTGACAGCATCCTCTGGGTCAACTGGTGGGCCTGGGGCGGCCTGTCCGTGTTTGCCCCCATCTTGATCCTGGGCTTCTACTGGAAGCGTGCCACCCGGGAGGGTGCCATGGTCAGCATGATCGTGGGCTTCGTGGCGGTGTACGCCTGGTACAAGGCCGGCTTGAACACTACCCTGCACTATACCTTCGTGGCCTTCACCGTCACCGCCGTAGTGCACGTGCTGGTGAGCCTGCTGACGCCGGCTCCCCCCGCCCGCATCCAGAGCATGGTGGAAGAGCTGAACAAGAAAGACTGAGTTTCAAAGGAGCGTAACTATGCCGGACGTATACGTCGTACAGGGCGGCACCCCTGCCCAGATGGCCTATGACGCCATTTCCAAGGTGTTCCAAGAGGACCCGGCGGACCTGTCCGTCCTCCTCAAGGTGAACACCGGCTTCAAAGGCCCTGCCGCCAGCGGTCTTTGCACCCATCCGGAGGTAGTCCGGGGGCTGATCCGCTATTTTAAGGAGCGAAACACCAAAAAGATCTACGTGGGCGACAGCTCCATCGTGGGTGTGGACAGTGTGGAGGCTCTGAAGTCCGCCGGCATTTGGGACGTCTGCCGAGAAGAGGGCGTGGAGTGCCTAAACCTGGACGAGAGCGGCATGCGGGAGCAGGAGATCCCGGACCCCATCATGGTGTCCCGGCTGAAAATGTCCAACCTGCCTTTCGAGGTGGACCGGGTCATTTCCGTTCCGGTGATCAAGACCCATATGTACGCCGGCGTCACCCTCAGCATCAAAAACATGAAGGGATGTTTGTTCCAAAAGGACAAGACCCGCCTTCACCGTATCAACCAAGCCCCGCCGGATATCCACAAGGGCAAATGCCTGGATTACGGGATTGTGGATTTGACGAAAGTCTGTTATCCTAATTACGTGGTCATCGACGGCGTGGTGGCCATGGAAGGCTTTGGCCCCTCCGGCGGCACGCCGGTGGAGCTGGGGCTGGTTCTGGCATCGGACGATGCCCTGTCGGCGGACTTGACGGCCATCCAGCTGATGGGGATGGCGGTGGACGCTGTGCCGCATCTGAATCTGGTGCGGGAGCACCGGGGCCTGGACCCGGCGGACATTCATGTCTATCCCGCGGATTACTTGAAATGGGCCCGCCGGTTCCAGCTGGCGTCGGAGCATGACCTGCACTTGAACTATCCCAATCCCCGTGTGGTGGATAGGGGCGCCTGCAGCGCCTGCCACGCGGCCATGGTGCAGTTCTTCCGCTACCACCACCAGGAATATGAAAACGGCCCGGAGGCCACGCTGGTTTTCGGCGGCGACGCCACGGCGGAGGACTGCCTGGGCAGCCGGGTGGTGCTGGTTGGCAACTGTACCGCCAAGCTCCGGGGCGAGGGCCGCGCTTTCTGCAAGGGCTGTCCGCCGGTCCCCTCCCAGATCGCCCGTACCATTGACGCCGGGACCACATTGGATGACTGAAACGGAGGTTTGACACATGAAACTGCAATTTTTAGGCCATGCCTGCTTTTTGCTGGACGACGGCGCCCACAAGGTACTGACGGACCCCTTCTTGACGGGCAACGCCCTGGCGGCCGCTGCGGCAGACCAGGTGGAGGCAGACTTCATTTTTGTGACCCACGGTCACAGCGACCATACCGGAGATGCCCAGGCCATCGCCCAGCGCACCGGCGCCACGGTCTGCTGCACCGTGGACCTGGCGGACGGAGTATTCGGCCCCGCCGGTGTCCGGGTCCAAGTGGGCAATTTGGGCGGCACCATTCCCATGCCCTTTGGCTCCGCCAAGTTCTTCCAGGCTATTCACGGCAGCGGTGTTCCAGGCTGCCTCTCCTGCGGCTTCATTTTTGAAATGGGCGGCAAAAAAATCTACCATGCCGGTGACACGGCCTTAATGACGGATATGGCCCTGCTGGCGGAGGAGGACATCGACGTAGCTCTGCTGCCCATCGGCGATGTGTTCACCATGGGCCCGGCGGACGCTCTGCGAGCAGTGAAAATGATCCGCCCCAAGCTGGTCGTACCTATGCATTACGACACCTTCCCCCCCATTGCCCAGGACCCGGCGGCATTTGCCGACGCGGTACAGGCAGCCGGCTTCCAGGCTAAGGTCCTGCGTCCCGGCGAAAGCCTGGAGCTCTGAATCGCATACAAGCAATCTCCCCCGGCGCAAGGCCGGGGGAGATTTTTTCCGTCCATATTTCAGTCTGCCGTATGAGCGCCGCAATAGATATGAAAAGCCGCCGTGGTTTTCCCCACGGCGGCTTTTCCATTTGGATTATTTCTTGACGTTTACAGGAACGGAGATGACCTCGCCGGGGTTGGCGGCGGAGTTCACCGTGGACCATTCCTTTTCAAAGGCTGCCCAGTCGCGGACAGGCAGGATCTTGGTCCAGACCTCGTAGGGATTGCCCTCCGCGTCATACCGGACCTCGTACTCGTGGGAGTTGGTGGCCTCCTGCATGTTGGCATAGTACCAGGCGCTCTTATTCATGTTGTCGGGCCAGGTGATCATATCGTTCGGCAGCAGGTGATCCTTCTCGGGAGCACGGCCCAGCACACGGTTGAAGATGGCCATGGCCTGGGCGCGGGTAATATTCTGGTTGGGACGGAAGGTGCCGTCAGAGAAGCCGTTGATGAGAGCGGCTTCGGCAGCCTTATTGATATAGTCCTTGGCCCAGTGGTCGGCAATATCGGTGAACTTATCCTCACCGGCATAGACCACTTCGAAGAAGCGGACCGCGATAGTGGCAAACTGGGCACGGGTAATGGGAGCGTAGGGACGGAACGTGCCGTCAGAGAAGCCCTGGATCACACCGGCGCGGGACATGGTGGACACAGCGGCGTTGCACCAGGTGTCAGGGTGCACATCGGTGTAGGGGTTGCTCTGGCTCCACAGCTCATTGCGGGACTCATCCGTGAGCATGCGGAAGTAGATGGTGGCTACCTCGCCGCGGGTGATATTGGCCTCGGGATGGACCAAGCCGTCCTTGCGGCCGATGATATAGGCGTAGTGGTCGGTCTCATTCAGCTCAGCCTTGGGGACCTCATCATCGGGGATGATGGTGCCGCCGCCGTTGCTGCCGCTGCCTTCACGGTAAGATAGGATCGGCTCCGGGAACGCCACGCCCTCATATTTGCCGTTCTCGGCAACGGGCACCGTATCCAGGATGGCATCCACATTGGTGCGAACATCATGGTGTCCGCTGGAAGTATCATAATTCACCAGCTTTTCCTTGTAGATCAAAGTGATCTGGCCGCCGGTATAAATATCCTGTCCCAGGGTAAAGACAAAATGCTCATCACTGCCGGAGACATATTCCAAAGTAGAACCATCCGCAAATGCCACAACATTGTTGACCATGGCGGCCTCATACGTCTGTGTTGCAACACCCTTGGCGTCTACCCGCAGGGTAAACATGGCATCGGTGCGCAGGTTGAAGTCGTACTTCTCCGTGTCGCCCTTTTCCGCCACAGTTTTGCCCATGCGGTCAACGATGACACTGCCGGCAGGCACAGCAATGCTTAGCTTTGCGGCGATCTCATCCATTGCAGCATCCAGGGAAAGACCCCGCAGGCTCTCAGAGAAGCCAGTGGTATCCTTCTCAATGGCCATATCCACAAAATCACCGGCCAACGTCGTCAAGGCGTTGATGCCCTTATTGGGATAATACTCCTTGCCCACGGTGATCAGATTCACATCACCGGGGATCTTCTCCAGCTCCTTGGCGGCCCAGTAAATGCCGGTCTCAAAGTTGGTGTATGCCTCCTCCTTGGAGGCCTTCTTCTCCTTGATCTGCTGGACCGCGGCGGCCAAAGGCTCATGGGCGCTGGCATCACCATAGGTCTCAGGCTTGGAATCAAGGTCGAGCTCTATCAGTTCTTCAAAGGGAGTCAGCTCGTCATAACCGCCCTCGGCAGCGTCGTTGTTCATCAGAGGCGCCGTTTCCGCGCCCGCGCCGGTGTAATAGGTGTTGTTGGCGGGCTCTTCGCCGTCGAGCCACCAATAGCTGCCGCCGTCGGTCACCAGAACCATGTACTTCTTGGAGCCTTCAGGGGCCTTTTGCAGGTCCGCAAGACCCTTATGGATACCAGCCTGCACGTTGGAGCCCAACCAGGTATCCAGATTCTTCAGCTGCTCAGCCAAAGTCTCCGCCATCTCATTGGCATTTTCTGTGATCGCATCAACAGACTTCATGGAAAGCACGGTCTCTGCCTTGCGGCCAAACACCGTGATGCCCACATACACATTCTCGCTCTTGCTGAATGTATTTTTAATTGCGGCGGCCGTCTGCTTGATCAAGCCGAGGTCTCCCTCCTCATGCAGACTGCTGGTTCCATCCAGCACAAACTCCACCGCCACCTGGTTCTGGTCAGAAGGCGCAGAAACGATCAAGTTCACGGTCGTTTCCTGGCTATTGTTCAAACTTTCAGCAAACTTGGCCAACCGAAGATTGTCAAAGCTGACCTCCTGCGGATGCGGATCGTGGCAGGATTTTCCCGTATCCGCCGCCAATGCGGACGGCACCATGCCAAGCAGCATGATGGCAGCCAGAATCCCCGCTAAGACTCTGTGTTTTCGCATGATTGATACCTCCATTTACACGATTGGCGGCACCCGCGGAGCATCACTTCGCCAGGAAGCCCACCAAGGGCATAGGCCCATATATAAGTAAGTAAATTATAGCACAGCACGATTTCAACGGCAACCTTAAAACCGCGAAGAATTGGATAATTTTTTCATTTTAATTTTCATTTTTTCGACAATTCTACGCCTGTTCCGCCCCTGTCAGACATCCCCGGCCTGCGCTTTTTCCTCCGGCGGCGCAGAAAAAGCCGCCCGGATATACTCCGGGCGGCTCGACAGCGTAATTAGATTTCTTCCTCCGCCGCCTTGCTTTTGCGGTGGCTGTTGTATTTTCCGTAACCGTAGCCATAGCCGCCGTAGCCATACCCATAGCCGTAGCCATAGCCGCCCTGGCCGGCCTGCGCACCGTTAAGCACGCAGCCGATCATTTTGGTGCCGCTCTCCGCCAGGAATTGCAGGCTGTCCATGATATGGGAGACCTCCACGGCGCCGGCGCGCAGAACGTACAGCGTGCAGTCCGCCAGGCGGGCCGCGCCGGCGCTGTCCGCCAGGATGCCGCAGGGAGGCGTGTCCAGCACGACGTAATCCGCCTCCTGCCGCAGCTTGCCCAGTACAGCACGCAAGCGTTGGGAGTTGATCTGCTGCCGGGGGTCCGCCGCGGCGCTGTCGCCTGCCAGCAGGGACAGGTTGCTGTTCTCCAGGCGAAGCAAAGCCGTCTCCGGCTCCGCCGCGGAGTCCGCCAGCAGCTCCGGCATGCCTTTGGACGCCTTTCGCACACCCAGCGCTTTTTTAACTGAGGGCTTGCGCAGGTCCAGATCCACCAAAATCACCTTGGAGCCGCTTTGGCTGAGCGTCAGCGCCAAATTCACCGCCACCGTGGTCTTGCCCTCCCCGGGCAGGGTGCTGGTGACCATGACCACCCGGGCCTTCTGCTTTTGGGCTTCCCGCAGGAACTTGATGCGCATGCTCCGCACGCTCTCCCGGAACGCGCCGTCCACCCGCTGGTTTAAAATAGAGACGTTTTTGTCAATGGTATTGCCCCGGCGCTTGAAGGTGACCTTGGGCAGCGTTGCGATGCAGGTCTGGTTCAGCCGCCGGTGAATGTCCTCCGGGTCTCGAATGCTGCGCCGGGTAAACGCATACAGCAGAATGACCAGCAGCCCCAAAAACGCACCCAGCAGGGCACCCTTGCAGATGGTCCAGATGGGACGAAACGCGTTATAAGATGCAGACGCCACCTCCGGCACCGTTAAAAGCTGCATCTCCGTGTTGCCGATGACATAATCCGCCACCTGGGGATAGACCTCCGTCACCGCCACCAAGATGTCATAGGCATCCTGGGCGGAGGTGCTGGTGACCCGCAGGGAAAACAGATTCGTGTTTGCCACCGTCTGGGCCGTGATGGTCCCGTTGATCCAGCTCACGCCCATGGCCTGGCGCAGCTTGCTTTTCATCAAATCCGACTGGACCAGGTACGGAAAGGTCTTTGCCAGCTGCTCCGCCGTGGCCTTGTTGTAATAGCTGGTGCTGCCGCCGATATCCGTCAAGGAGGAATCCACCGTCTGAATGGTGAAGGTCACCTGGGATTCGTACATGGGCGTATAGCTTCGCCAGGCCCGCAAGCCCATCAGCCCGCCGCAGGCCACCGCCAGCAAAAGCGGCAGCCACCACAGGCGGCCAAAGGATTTCCAGAACTCCTGAAGGACCCGGAATATATCAATTTTTTCCAGCTCTTCCTGGTCTTTTTTAACCTCTTCCATGGGTGCCCTCCGCCTGCTTGTCCGTCATTTTACCGCTCTTTTGTCCGTAATAGCCGCCATAGCCATAGCCGTAACCGTAGCCATAGCCGTAGCTGTGGTGGTCGTTGGCAAAGGGCATGCCCCGCACATCGTTGAACACGCACCCCAGCAGCTCCGCCCGGCACTGGTTCAGAATGTCCACGGTGTCGTTGATGCGGCGGACAGGCGTCACATCCTGGCGCACCACCAGAAGGGACATATCCGCCCGGTCCGCCAGCGCCTCCACGTCGGAAAACAGCGCCATGGGCGGCGAGTCGATGACAATATAGTCCATTTCCTCCCGGGCCTTTTCCAGCAGATCCCCCATGCCGGCGGAGGCGATGAGCTCCGCGGCACTGTCGCTGGACTTGGTGGAAAAGAGCGTGTACAATCTCTGCTCTTCCAGCCGCTCCGGCGCATAGGGCGCCGCGCCCCGGATCATATCCGCCAGTTCCACCGTGGGCCTGTACTGGAACAGCTTGTACTGGGCGGCCTTGTGAAGGTCCGCGTCAATGAGCAGCACCCGCTGTCCGCCCTGGGTCAAAGCCAGGGCCAGATTGGCCGCCACGGTGGACTTGCCCTCGTTCTCCGCCACGCTGGTGACCAAAATGACCTTCCGCTCTCCGTGGCGGGCGGCGTAGTCCACCTTCGTCCCCAGCTTATAAATCTCCTCCGTAAAATAGAAGCTGGCCACCGGCATGGTGATGAGCAGGCCCTTATTGGCTTTTTTCAGCTTCGTGCGCAGGGTCTTGTTCTTCTCCTCATGATGGATCGTGGCGAAAAGCTTCACATCCAGCTTCCGCCGCACAGCCTCGGAGGTCTGCACCGTGTCCGACAGAACGGCAATGGCCAGCAGCAGTACCACCATGGCGCCGGCGCCGGCGATAAAGGCCAGCTTGAGAAGCCGGAAGCGGTTCACGGGGTTGGACGGCTTCACCGGCACAGTGGGACTGTCCAGCTCCTTCAAGATCACGTTCTGGAACACATATTCCGAAACGGTGTCGTAATTGTCCAGCAGCAGCTGCAGCGTCCGGAAGGCATCCTCCGGCGAATCCGCCGTCACCCGCAGCATCAAAAGGTTGGTCTCCGGCAGGACGGAGGCCGTCAGTTTGCCCGGCAGACTGCTGGTGCCCAGTTTGCTGCTGGCCAGCGCCCCGAACATATTGCTCTCAAACAGCTTGGTAAAGGTATCCGCGATCTCCGAGGACAGGCTCAAATTGGACAGGACGGAGGAATATCCGCCGCTTTTCACGCTGACCGCCATGGTGGCGCTGGCCGTGTACTCCGGCTTGTACAGGTTCTGAATGGCCACCTGGGTCAGCATGGCAGCGATCAGTCCCGCCGCCGCCACCAGCAGGATGTCACGGCCCAGCCGGCGCAGCAGGCACAGGGGATTCAAGTCTGTCCAGCGAAATGTCTGTTGTTCATCCATGCTCGTTTCCTCACTCGGTCACAACGTAGAGAACGGTGGACCCCACGGTCCCGTTCTGTCCCACACAGGAATAGGTCACCCGGCTGACACCGGTGCTCAGACCACCCTCCGGCAGCTGGATGGAGACATCCCCCACCGCTCCGCCGCTGACGGAGTCCAGATAGGCGCGGGGATCAAAGGGCGTCCCCGCCTCCCGGTACACCAGGTACTCCGTTAAACTGATGCGGGGCTCGCCGGCGGCGTAGTTCCGCACCACCACGTCCATGGTAATGGAAGAGGTGTCGCCCAGGCTGTTGGTGACCTCAAAGGTCACCGGATATGTGCCCTCGTAATAGGGAGAGAGGTCGTTGGAATTCACCTTGATCCGGTCCGACAGGTCGCCGTCCACCACATCCGCGGCTGTCAGCCGGTCCTTGATGCGGATGCTGCTGCCCATGGAATAGCGCAGGTCCTTGGACAGGGCAAACCGAGGCGGCGCGTAATCCGTGTACTGCAGCGTCCGGCTGCGGCTGACCACGTGGTGGTCGCTGTCGGCCACCACGTAGGTGACGGTGATGTCCCCCTCCGCGGAGCGGTCAATGCCCTCCAGCAGCAGCTTGTCTGTCAAGTCGCCGTCTTTTTCGTCATAGGCGGTCATGTCCTGCAGCAGCGCCTCCTCGCCGCTGTCCTTGACGGACAGCACCAGCGGCGTTTCCGGGCAGTCGATGACCGGGATGGTCTTATCCTCGCTCCAGGCCTGATAGGCCGTAGAGGCCCCCAGCGCCGCTGCCGAAAGCAGGAAGCACACCAGGGTGATGATGCGAAGTCGTCTCATAAACTCTCCTCGGGATGGTCAAAATTCCGCCAGGACCGGCCGGATAGGCTGGTCCTCCAGGATGCGGCGCGGATTGCCCCGCAGCAAAAAATCCGCGATCTCCGGCGAATCGAAATCCGCCGCGTATTCCCAGGCCTCCCTTAGGCGGGGAGTCCTGCGCCAGGGGCTGTGGGCGTCGCTGGCCAGCAGGTGGACGCATCCCTCCCCCAGGCACCAGCGGGCCGTATGGGCGCTCCGCCGGCCGAATCGGCCCAGGAGGCTGCCCTTGTTGACCTGCAGCGCGCAGCCCAGCTCCACCCACCGCAGCAGACACGCCGGCTGGGGCTGGACAAAATGATACCGCTCCGGATGGGCCACCACCGGCACCACGCCGGCCTCCAGCAGCTCTCCCAGCATCCGCTCCACGAAGTCCAGGGACTCGTCGAAGCCGAACTCCACCAGCAGATACCGGCTGCCCCCCAGGGTCAAAAGCCGGCCCTGCCGAAGAAGGCGGGGCGTTTCCTCCGTCACGAACACCTCCATGCCCGTGTATAGCCGCAGGGGGATGTGCTCCCGCTCCAGCATCGCCTTTAGGGCGCCGAACCGGGCCAGAAAGTGCTCATCAACAAAATTGTCAAACTGTCCGGGCACGCCGCAGTGGGGCGTGGCGGCCAGGGCGGTGACGCCGCTGTCCACCGCCAGGCGGGCCATCATACAGCTCTCATCCTCCGTGGCCGCGCCGTCATCCACTCCCGGCAGGATATGGCAGTGCAGGTCGATCATACTGTCCTCCGGCTCATCAGCCGTTCTGGAACGCCTCCAGATAGGCCGCTTTTTTCAGGCTTTTCTCCTCTTGATAGGTCTGCTCCACCTGCTTGGCCAGGGAGTCGTCCCTGCCGGCTTCCTTCAAAAGCTCCCGCAGGCGGGCCACCACCTGGGCGACCTGATCGTCGCACTCCTTTTCCAGCGCTGTCAGCTGGTCCAGCTTATCGTACACCACCTGCTTGCGGTTCTCCTCCGTGTGGGCACCGGCGCTGTACTCGTCAATGGCGGACTGGGCGATGGCCTCCAGCTTCCCTACATAGGTGCTGCGCAGCACATACATGGTCGCGATCTGCTCCTGGATGGCCTGGTCCACTTCGGATGGGGGCTCGGCCGCCTGTTGCGCGTCCGCCTGCCCCTCCGGTGCCGCCGCCAAGGGCGTCTGCGCCTCCAGAAGCCTTTTCGCCGCCTCCTCCGTGGAGAGCGTGCCGTCCGTCAGTTGGGCGATCTCCTCTTGAGAGAAGGTATATTGGGGAATCTTGTATTCCGTCATGGCGTCCTGCAGAGCCTTTTCGTTCTCCTGGAGCTTCTGTTCAATGGTCCCGCTGTCCATGGTCAAGCCATACCGCAGGGCATTGAGGTTGTTCCACTGCCATGCCGCCGCGGCCACGCCGCCCACGACCAGAACGCCTACAACGCCCAATGCGATCTTCGCGCCTTTTTTCATTGCTTTATCCTCACTTTTTTACACGTTCCGGGTCAGAGCCAAATCCTCCAGCTGGGCGGCCTGTCCCTCCCGGACAGCCCGGATAGCCTCCCGGTTCACATCCTCCGGATCGCGGAAGGTGGGCACCAGCTCGTGAAGGACCTGGAAAATCTGCCGTCGGCTGCCCCGCTCCACAACGGCCGCCAGCTTCTCCAGCCAGTCCTTTAGATCGCTTTCCTCAATGGCCGGCTTTTCCTCCACGAAAATCTTCTCGTTCTCCGTCCGGCGCAGGTCCGCGCTGCTGGTCAGCAACTCCTCATAGAGCTTTTCGCCGGGCCGCAGGCCGATCTCCTCGATTTGAATATCCACATAGGGCGTGTAGCCCGACAGGCGGATGAGCTTTTCCGCCAGGTCCAGGATGTGGACCGGCTCTCCCATGTCCAGCACATACACCTCGCCGCTGCGGGCGAAGGAGCCCGCCTCCAGCACCAGCTGCACCGCCTCGGGAATGGTCATGAAATAGCGGATGATCCGCTTGTCCGTTATGGTGACGGGGCCGCCGTAGGCAATCTGCTTTTTGAACAGGGGAATGACGGAGCCGTTGGAGCCCAGGACGTTGCCGAAGCGCACCGCGGCGAACTCCGTGCGGTTCCCCGTCCGCAGTCCTTGAAGCACCTGCTCGCACAGGAACTTGGTGGTGCCCATGATATTGGTGGGATTCACCGCCTTGTCCGTGGAAATGAGGACAAATTTTTCCGCCCCGTATTTTTGGGCCGCAGAGGCCGTGTTGTACGTGCCGAACACGTTATTTTTGATGGCTTCCTCCGGGCAGTTCTCCATCAGCGGCACATGCTTATGTGCCGCTGCGTGAAATACCAGCTGGGGCTGGTATTTTTCGAAAATTTTGTCGACCTTTTTCCGGTCCCGGACCGACGCGATCTCCACCGACAGGGGGAAGTCCGCGCCATAGAGATGGACCAGGTCGTTTTGCAGCTCATAGGTGGTATTCTCCGCGATATCCAGGATCACCAGCCGCTTAGGACCGTAGCCCGCCACCTGCCGGCACAGCTCCGAGCCGATGGAACCGCCTCCGCCTGTGACCAGCACGGTCTTGCCCCGGATAAAATCGGCGATGCGGCGGTTGTCCAGGTGTACAGACTGCCGGCCCAGCAGGTCCTCGATCTGCACTTCACGGACATTGGCCGCAAGGGATGTCTTTTCCCTCCGCAGCTGGGACACCGGGTCTTCCAGGATATGGAGGCGGCAGTTGGTGGCCGCGCACAGGCGCAGGATCTCCGTCCGCCGCGGGGCGGGCAGGTTGGGGATGGCCAGGATGATCTCCGTCACCGGCGTGTTCTGCAGCAGCTCCAGGAGATTGTCGATGGGGCCCAGAACAGCCACGCCCAGCACACGCTTGCCCATTTTGTCCACCGCGTCGTCGATTAGGCAGTAGGGAATATACCGGCCATTAGGGTTGTTCACCAACTCCCCCAGCAGCGACACGCCCACGGTCCCCGCGCCGATGATGGCCACATAGCTGCGGCCTTCGGCAGTGCGTCCGGTGGTCCGCTTCCGGTATGTACGGTACACAAAGCGCATCACCAGCATGGCCAGCAGCGCCAGAGAGGTGCCTGTCAGTGCCTGGGTGATCCAGATGAGATTGGTGTCCAGCAGGAAGTTCACGGCACTGTACAGCAAAAAGCCCAGGCTCATGCCCAGCAGCAGGACGAAATACTCCCGGCTCTCCGCGTAGCGCCAGAGGGTATTGTACGTCCGGAAGGCCAGCTGAAACACCAAAACGCAGACGGTCAAAAGGCCAATGTGAAGCAGCAGGTTCAAAAGCCGGATGTCACCGCGCAGCAGCGCCGGCAGAAACAGGAGAAAATTAAATGCAAAAATTAAGCAGACATCCAGCAGCAGAATGATCTGCCCGCGATATCGTGACAAAGTCAAGCTCCTCTTCCCTTTCCAGAAAACATTCTAATACGCCAGTATTTGGTTTATTATATCTCCGCACTTAGGCAAAGTCAAATATATATTATACAATTTCATTCAAACGGGATATATTTTTGTAACTATGCGAAAGGTGAGTCCACAGCTGGCAAACAGCGGAAGAGAGTGTGTCTCTGCCGCTGTCTGCCCCGTTCCTGTACCAACGCTCTCCTGCCGTGTCCAGTCCGCTTCAACGTAGGTCCAGGACCATGATCTCCGGCGGGTTCCACATCCGGGGCAGCTTCTGCCCGTGGGAGCCAAGGCCGCTGGTGATTGCCAGGCGGATGTTGTCCTTTTCATACAGGCCGTGGAGATACGCCGGGAACAACCCCTGGTCTCCGCCGAACACACCGCCCAGAATAGGCAGGACAACCTGTCCCCCGTGGTCATGACCGCTAATGACCAGTTCCACGTTCCATGTGACGGAGGCCTCTCCCAGTGCAAAGCTGTCCGGCCGGTGGGACAGAAGGATGCGGCAGCGGTCCGTGTCCTGGAAGCGGGTCAAAAAGCCGTACACCGACGGGTCCATGTGGGCGGGGTCACAGGTGTTGAAGTCATCTGCGGCGAAGGCGTAATCGTACAGTCCGCCCAGACGGATGTGCTGTCCACACACCGTCAGGTCCACGTAAGCGCGGTCCAGCACAGTGGCGCCGGCGGCTGTGAGCTCTGCCTGCAGGTTTCCGGTCTCCCGGTCCATATAGTCCAGCTCATGGTTGCCCCAGGCGTAATACACCGGCGCGACAGCCGCCAGCTGCTCCACCAGAGAGCACACCTGTCCGCTGTTTTCCGAATCGCTGTTGAGCATATCTCCGTCCAGCAGGATCAGATCCGGCCCAGCGGAAGCCAACAGATCCGCCAATTGCCGGTGATTCCCGCCGAACGCCCGGTCATGGAGGTCGGACAGGACCGCGATCCGCACCGGACCGTCCAAGCGGGGCAGGTCCGCCGTCCACGTTTTTACCACCGGATAGTGATAAGACCGCCAGATCCCCCAAGCACACCAGAGGGCGAAACAGGTCAGCAATACAAGGCAGGCGCTCCCCGCCTGCCTCAGTCTCCGGTTTCTCCGTCCCGTGTACCGCATGTCCGCCTCCCGCTCTCAAAAGAATTGTATGATTTTATCATGGTCCCGGTTTGAAATCCATCGGTTTTCGACGAGCACGCCGTTATTCCGCGGGATAGGCCTCGCTCCACTTGGCCAACTCAAAAAATACCGGCAGAAGTGCCCTGCCCTTCTCGGTCAGCGAATACTCCACACGGGGCGGGATCTCGTTAAATTGCTCTCTTCGGACGATCCCAAGTCTCTCCAGCTCCCGCAGCGTGGTCGTCAGCATGGTGTTCGTGATCTTTGGGAGCGCCTTTTTCAGATCGCCGAACCGGCACACCGGCTGCTTGCAAAGCTCGTATATCACATGGGTCCGCCATTTTCCGCTCAGCAATTCCAGCGTCCGCCTCACAGAGCAGTCCTCCCGGGCGTCGCTTTCCAATACGGTCTGCAGATATTTCTCCGCCGTCATATCCTGTTTCATCGTCCCCTCCAGTACAGTTCACACGACCAGGTACATATATTCTGCGTACTTGCTGAAACTTTTCTGCTATAGTATAATTTCTATACCAACAAAATGCAAGGAGAATGGTCCATGAAAGCAGCGATCATCTATTATTCCAGACACCACGGCAACACCAAGCAGCTTTTGGATGCCATCACGGAAGCATTTGACGGCATTGACTTGATCGACGCCGCCGCGGTCCCGGACGCCGACCTGCAGTGCTACGACCGGGTCGGCTTCGCCTCCGGAATCTACTACTCCAAATTTCACAAAAGTGTCCTGCAGTTCGCCGAGAAGAGCCTGCCGGCCGGAAAGCCGGTATTTTTCCTTTACACCTGCGGAGCAAAGAAGCAGGGTTACACAGCCGCCATTTCCAAAATCGCCCGTGCCAAAAACGCCGATACTCTCGGCGAATACGGCTGTCTGGGGTTTGATACCTTCGGTCCTTTCCGGCTGGTCGGCGGCATTGCGAAGGGCCATCCCGACCGGGAGGAGCTGGCCGGCGCGGTCCGGTTTTATGAAAGCATCACCGGCTGAGGGGCATTTCCCGCCAGAGGCATCCCAACAGGGGATGTCTCTTTTTTTCCGCAAACCGGAAGCGGCCTTTTCTTGCACTTTCCTCCATTTCGCTGTATACTGAATCATCAAATGCGAATCGGAGGCAGCCATATGAAAGACGCGAGAACCATGGCCTACATCAACCTCTTCGCCGTGCTGGGCGCCATTCCCTACCTCTGTCAGCTGGACCCGAAGTCCGCGAAACTCATCACGGGGAAGTCCGTTTCCGTTGGCTTCGCCGTAAAGGGCGGGCCGGAAGCCACGCTGTTTTTCGGCGGCGACCAATGCCGCATGGTCCCCGGTGTGGAGCGGTGCCAGGTGAAGCTCCCCTTTTCCTCCTGTGAAAAGTTCAATGGCCTTATTGACGGCACCGTGACCCCCATTCCCAGCAAGGGCTTTACAAAGGTGGGCTTCCTGCTGGGTCCCTTCACCAAGCTGACAGACCGGCTCAGTGCCTTTTTGAAGCCGGAGCCCGGCGCCCTCAGCGACCCGGAGTTCTTCCGCATCTCCACCACGCTGATGTTCCATGTCATTGCGGAGGCCATCGCCCAGGTGGGCAATGAGGACAATATCGGCCGCTTCTCCGCCTCCAACATCGTGGACGGCACCGTCAAGCTGGCCATAGCCGGCGGTCCCGCCGCTGCCCTTTGCTGCCGGGACCACCGCCTGACCGCCGTCCACCAGGTACCGGAGCAGTTCCTCTCCTACATGGAGTTCCAGGGCATGCACCTGGCCCGGGACCTGTTTGACGGCCAGGTGAACGCCATCGCCGCCGTGGGACTGGGGCAGGTCCGCATCGGCGGAATGATCGCCCAGGTGGACAACATCAACCGCATCCTGGACCGGGTAGCGGTATATCTTGCGTAAGGAGGGCGCCATATGAAGATCAACGACTATTCCAAAAGCCGGGAGGAGTACCTCCGGGCCTGTAAGGTGATCCCTTCCGGCATCTACGGCCACCAGGGCCCCGCCGAGGGCTGCTACACGCCTGTGGAGGCGTGGCCCCTGTTTTCCTCCCGGGCCCAGGGCAGCTATTTCTGGGATGTGGACGGCAACCGCATGATCGACTACATGTGCGGCTACGGCCCCAACGTTCTGGGCTACCACGACCCGGATGTGGACGCCGCCGCGGCCAAGCAGCGACAGCTGGAGGACTGTGTCACCATTCCCTCCACCAAGATGATCGATTTCGCGGAGCTGCTGGTGGAGACGGTGGCCTCCGCCGACTGGGCCTTTTTCGCCAAAAACGGCAACGACGTCACCACCCTGGCGGTGATGACCGCCAGAGCCTATACCCACCGCAAGAAAATCGTCTTTTTCAAAGGCTATTACCACGGCGTCTCCCCCTGGACCCAGAAGATGGACTACTCCGGCGTACTGGAGGAGGACGTGATGCACAGCCTGTACGTGGAGTGGAACGATTTCGACGCTTTGGCGGAGCTGTTTGACCGCTACAAGGGACAGATCGCCGCCGTCATCGGCCAGCCCTACATGCACGGCAACTTCAAAGATAACGAGCTCCCTGCCGACGGGTACTGGCAGAAGGTCCGCAAGCTGTGCACCGACGAAGGTGCCGTTCTCATCGTGGACGACGTCCGGGCCGGCTGGCGGCTGGACCTTCAAGGCAGCGACCACTACTTTGGCTTTGAGGCGGACCTCATCTGCTTCTGCAAGGCCCTGGCCAACGGCTACAATGTCTCCGCCCTATGCGGCAAGGCCTTCTTAAAAAACACAGTCTCCGGCATCAGCTATACCGGCAGCTACTGGCTCTCCGCCGTCCCCTTCGCCGCCGGTATCGCCTGCGTGGAAAAAATGAAGAAGCTGGATCTGCCCAAAATACTGAACGAAAAGGGCAAAAAATTAGGAGACGGCCTCATTGCCGCCGGGCAAAAGTACGGTTTTGACCTCCATGTCTCCGGTATGCCCAGCCTGTTCTATCTGCGGCTCGCGGACGATCCCAGCTTGATGCTCCACCAGGAATGGATCGCCGAGTGCGTGAAGCGGGGCGTGTTCTTCACCACCCATCACAATCATTTCATCAACTACGCCCTCTCGAACGAGGACATCGCCGAGACGATTGCTGTGGCGGAGGAGGCGTTCTCCGTCGTCCGGCAGCGGCACCCCAAAGATTGAGTTTTTAGGAGGAATCACACGATGGTCACCATGGCACAGCGTATCGAAGCCCTGCGGACGGAGCAGAACCTCAGCCGCCCTGCCCTGTCCGCCGCTCTGGGCTTTCCCAAAAACGCGGCGGAGAAATTTGAGACCGGACGGCAGACGCCTTCCCAGGACCAGCAGAAAAAACTGGCGGAGTTTTTCGGCGTCACCCTGTCCTACCTTCGGGGCGAGGTCGACGTCCGTGAGGAGGGCCAGGGCACCTGGCTGGAGCGGGCTTACGCCGAGGAGGCACCTGCTCCCGCGCCGGCGCCCAGGCGTCCCACCGCTCCGGTGGTGGTCCAATCCTCCGGCGGTGGGCAGGAGGACGGCGCCGTGTTCAACGCTCTGCTAAACAGCAAGTCCTTCCAGGGCGTGGTCCGTTCGGCGGTGCTGGATGTGCTCCGCTCCCCCGAAGGGCAGGCCCTGCTGCGGCAGGCCGTCCGCAAGGAGTTGGGCAAATAATGCAAATTCCGCTGCTCTTGTGATGATGGGGCAGCGGAATTTTTTCACTCGCTTTTCATTTGTGAAAGGCCCCGGGGTTTCTCGTGGAGAAACCCCGGGGCCTCATTCTTCGTTCATGTTGTCTCGACGCAGCCGGACAAAAGCAGAAACTGCTGTACTTTGTCAGGCAAGGCGTTCAACAATTCTGCCAATTTCGTACAGTCCTGGCCTGCAATTACTGCTCAGCCAGCTTCTTGTATCTGGCGTAACGATCAGCGCAGAACTCCTGGGCCGCCTCGAACAGCTCCTTGGCAGTCTCGGGGAAGGTTCTGGTCAGAGAGGCGAACCGGGTCTCGCCCATCATGAAGTCCAGCAGCTGGCCGTTGGGCTCCTTGCTGGTCAGGATGAAGGGATTCTTACCCTCGTCCTTCAGCTCGGGCACATAGCGCCACAGGGGCCAATAGCCGCACTCGCTGGCCTGCTTCTCCTCCAGCTGGGCCTGGCCCATGCCCTTGGAGATACCGTGGTTGATGCAGGGTGCGTAAGCAATGATGAGGGAGGGACCATGATGCGCCTCGGCTTCCTTCAAAGCCGTGATGAGGTGCTGCTCGTTGGCGCCCATGGCAACCTGGGCAACATAGACGTTGCCATACGTCATGGCGATGGCGCCCAGATCCTTCTTGCCGGTCTTCTTACCGGCGTTGGCGAACTGCGCCACAGCGCCCAGCTGGGTGGCCTTGGAAGCCTGGCCGCCGGTGTTGGAGTACACCTCGGTATCGACCACCAGAATGTTCACGTCAGCGCCGGAAGCCAGGACATGGTCCAGACCGCCGAATCCGATATCGTAAGCCCAGCCGTCGCCGCCGTACATCCAGACGCTCTTCTTGGGCAGAACATCCTTGTTGGCCTTCATGAAGGCGATGTCATCGGAGGTCTCCGTGGTGGCGTCCAGAGCGGCCACAACCGCCTCGGACAGAGCACGGGTCTTATCACCGTTATCGCCCTCGGCCAGCCAGGCCTCGATGGCGCTCTTCAGTGCGGCGTCGGAGGTGGCAGCCACCACAGCCTCGGCGTGGGCAGCCATCTGACGGCGCATCTGGTCGATGGACAGCTTCATGCCCAGCGCATACTCGGCGTTATCCTCGAACAGGGAGTTGGAGTTGGCGGGACCGTGGCCCTTCTCGTTGGCCGCGTAGGGGAAGGAAGGCGTGGAGGAGCCCACGACGTAAGAGCAGCCAGTGGCGGAGGTAACGAACATCCGATCACCGAACAGCTGAGACATGAGCTTCATGTAGGGAGCCTCGCCGCAGCCGGCGCAGGCGCCGCTGAACTCGTACAGAGGACGCTCGAACTGAGAGCCGCGGACGGTGAACTTGTCCATGGGATTGGTCTTGGTGGACAGGGTCAACGCATGGTCCCAGTTCTCCTGCTCGGGCATCTGGGTATCCAGCAGCTCCATGACCAGAGCCTTCTCCTTGGCAGGGCAGGCATTGGCGCAGGCGCCGCAGCCCTGGCAGTCCAGAGGATCGACCTGCATACGGAAGGTCAGGCCCTCAAAGCCCTTGCCCTTGGCTGCCTTGGTGACGAAGGATTCGGGCTTCGCAGCCTCTTCCTCCGCGTTCAGCAGGAAGGGACGGATAGCGGCGTGGGGGCAGACCAGAGCGCACTTGTTGCAGCCGATGCAGTTCTCGGGGAGCCACTGGGGCACCTTCACGGCGATGCCGCGCTTTTCGTACTTGGAGGTCTCAGAGGGGGTGACGCCGTCAGCATAAGGCATGAACTCGCTCACGGGGATCGCATCGCCGGCCTGCTTGTTGACGGGGATCTGGATCGCACGGATGTAGTGAGGCAGATTGGGGTCGGGAGCCTGGGTGTCGTCAGCCAAGGTCTTCCAGGACGCGGGAACATCGATCTTCACGGCGGCGTCAACACCTCTGTCAACGGCGGCGCTGTTCATGTCGACGATCTTCTGGCCCTTCTTGGAGTAGGACTTGACGATAGCGGCCTTCATGTATCCCACGGCGTCATCGATGGGGATAATGCCGGAGAGCTTGAAGAAGGCAGCCTGCAGCACGGTGTTGGTGCGGTTGCCCAAGCCCAGCTCCATGGCGATAGCGGTGGCGTCGATGGTGTAGAAGTTGATCTCACGCTCGGCGATCTGGCGCTTCACACGGTTGGGCAGGTTCGCCTCCAGCTCAGCGCCGCTCCAGCTGGTGTTCAGCAGGAAGGTGCCGTGGGGCTTGATCTCGGAGACGATGTCGAAGTCCTTGATGTAAGAGGGCTTGTGGCAGGCCACGAAGTCAGCCATGGTGACATAGTAGGTGCTGTGGATGGGCTCATGGCCAAAGCGCAGGTGGGACTTGGTGACGCCGCCGGACTTCTTGGAGTCATACTCGAAGTAAGCCTGGGCGTACTGGTCGGTGTGGTCGCCGATGATCTTGATGGAGTTCTTGTTGGCGCCCACGGTGCCGTCAGAGCCCAGACCCCAGAACTTGCAGGAGATGATGGACTTGCCGGCAGTGACGATGTTCTCGCCAACGGGCAGGGACAGGTGGGTGACGTCATCGTTGATGCCGACGGTGAAGTGGTTCTTCTTCTCACCCTTCATGTTGTCAAACACGGCCTTCATCTGGGCGGGAGTGGTATCCTTGGAGCCCAGGCCGTAGCGGCCGCACAGGGCCTCGATGTTGGTGCGCTTGCCTTCCCACAGGGCGTCGCACACGTCCAGGTACAGAGGCTCGCCAGGAGCGCCGGGCTCCTTGGTGCGGTCCAGAACGGTCAGGCACTTGCAGGAAGCGGGGATCTTCTCCAGCAGACGCTCCATGGAGAAGGGACGGAACAGGTGGACCTGGATGAAGCCGACCTTCTCACCGCGCTCCACCAGATAATCAACGACCTCGGTCAGTGTCTCGCAGACGGAGCCCATGGCGACCACAACGCGCTCAGCATCGGGGGCGCCGTAGTAGTTGAACAGCTGATAGTTGCGGCCGGTGACCTCGTTGATCTTGCCCATGTACTCCTCAACGATGGCGGGCAGCGCATCATAGGCGGAGTTGCAGGCCTCGCGGGACTGGAAGAAGGTGTCGGGGTTCTGCAGGGTGTGGCGCAGGGTGGGATGCTCCGTGCTCAGCGCGTGATCCTTGAATCTCTGAACGGCGTCCCAATCCAGCATCTTGCCCAGGTCCTCATAGTCCAGAACCTCGATCTTCTGGATCTCGTGAGAGGTCCGGAAGCCATCGAAGAAATGCTGGAAGGGGATGGAACCCTTGATGGCGGACAGGTGCGCAACGGCGGCCATGTCCATGCTCTCCTGCACGCTGGAGGAAGCCAGCTGCGCCCAGCCGGTCTGACGGCAGGCCATGACGTCGGAGTGATCACCGAAAATGGACAGGGAGTGGGTGGCCACGGTACGGGCGGAGACATGCATAACGCCGGGCAGCTGAGAACCGGCGATCCGGTACATGGGAGGGATCATCAGCAGCAGGCCCTGGGAAGCGGTGTAGGTGCTGGTCAGGGAGCCGGTCTCCAGAGAGCCGTGCATCGCGCCGGCCGCGCCGGATTCCGCCTGCATCTCGACCAGCTTCACGGGCTGACCGAACAGGTTCTTCTTGCCGTTGGCAGCCCACGCATCCACGTGGTCAGCCATGGGGCTGGACGGGGTGATGGGGTAAATGGTAGCTACCTCGGTAAACGCGTAAGACACGTACGCGGCAGCCTCATTACCGTCCATCGTCTTGAACACTTTGTTCTTTGACATAAACTTAATTCCTCCCTATTTTTTTGTTTCACAGTGTTCAAAATGGCGGCTTTCCGCCCTTTTGGAGACGCTTGTTAGCATCCTCAGTATATCCTTTTCCCGGGCATTGTGTCAATTATCTAACAAAGAATCGCCGCAGAGAAATCCAGCCGAGCATTTTGGTGGTTTTGTTCAGCCCTCCGCAAAAGTTACAAGTTTTTACTTTTTTTCGTTGTGTTTTTCACCAAAAAACCGCATCTCCTTTTCACATCCGCTCTTTTTTGCCGCAAATTTGTCCGTTTTAAGCGGACATGTCCGCTTTTTTGCGCCTGCCGCAAAAAAACACAGGGAGCACCGCAGGCCCCCTGTGTTTTTCGTTTTCCGTATCACTTGGAACGCTTCAGCACCTCGCACACGAATGCCCACACCCGCTGCACGGAGGAGATGCTCATTTTCTCCCGGGGCGTGTGGATGTCCAGCAGGTCCGGGCCGATGGACACGCAGTCCAGCCCCGGCAGCTTGCCCGCCAGCAGGCCGCACTCCAACCCCGCGTGGATAGCCTCCACCTTGGGTTCCCGGCCATACTGGTCCCGGTAGACCTCCACCATCAGCTCCCGCAGGGCGGAATCAGGTTTATACGCCCAGCCGGGATACTCGCCGGAGAAGGACACCCCGCCGCCCAGCTGGGCCAGCAGGCAGGTCAGCCGGTCCTTCAGCATCTCCTTTTCGCTGTCCACGGAGCTGCGGATGCAGAAGGACGCCGTTACGGAAGCCTCCTCCGTTTTCAAAACACCCAGGTTCAGCGAGGTCTGCACCAGGCCGTGGATGTCCTGGCTCATGGTCTGCACGCCGTTGGGGGCACAGGCCAGCAGGCACACGGCTTTTTCCGTGGAAACCGCGTCCATGGGCAGCAGCTCCGCCGCGGCCGCTTCCGCCCTGACGGACACGCCGCTGTCTGTTGCCCGCAGTTCATTTTTGAATACAGCCTCCATATCGGCCGCAGCCGTATAAACAGCAGCGGCGTCCGCCGCAGCCACCAGGGCGGTGCACGATACGGGGATGGCGTTGTCCTTCAAGCCGCCGTCCACCGAGATAAGCCGCAGGTCCGTGCGGGCCGCTGCGGCCCGCAGCACCCGGCCCAAGAGCATGTCCGCGTTCCCCCGGGCCTTGTGGATCTCCGCGCCGGAGTGTCCGCCGATGAGGCCGTCCACCGTTAGAGACAGCACCGCGCCCCCAAAGGGCTCCCGGCATACCGGCAGTCCACAGGACGCCATCACGCCGCCGGCGCAGCTGACGGTGAACACGCCCTCCGCCTCGGAGTCCAGGTTCAGCAGCTTCCGCCCCCGGATGGGAGACACGTCCAGCGCCATGGCGCCGTCCATGCCCACCTCCTCCTCGGTGGTGAGGATGACCTCCAGCCGGGGATGAGGCAGGGAGTCGTCGTCCAGAGCCGCCAGGGCCATGGCCACGGCGATGCCGTCGTCGCCGCCCAGAGTGGTCTCCTTAGCATAGACATAATCACCCTCCACCGCCAGGTCCAGGCCCTCCCGGGCCATGTCCTTGGGGCAGCCGGGCGCCTTTTCGCAGACCATGTCCAGGTGTCCCTGGAGGATGACCGGCTCCGCGTCCTCATAGCCGGCGGAAGCCTCCTTGATGAGGATGACATTGTTCACGGCGTCCTGATAGTACTCCAGGCCCCGCTCCTTGGCGAATGCCACGCACCAGTCGCTGACGGCCTTGGTGTTATAAGAGCCGTGGGGGATGGCGCACATCTGCTCAAAAAAGCGGAATACGTTTTTGGGTTCCAGCTGGTCCAATACTGCCATATTGTTCGCTCCTTGTTTTTGATTTTCTCACAGTATACCCGATTCCCTGTCCGTCCCGCAAGTACTTTCCCGGTTTGCAGCCGAAAAAACCAGCACGCCTCGCGGCGCGCCGGTCAAATTTATGGCTCTTCCTCCGCTTGGGCCGCGGCGGTCCCGCCCAGGCCAAAGTCCCGCTCCGCCGAGGCGGTGTCCCGGTGGAGCATGGTCTCCATGACCCGGATGTCGCTGTCCACATCCATGGCGTCCGCCTTGTACAGCTCGTCCAGCTGGTGCTCAAAGCCCTTGACAATGGCGTCCATGGTGGACTCGATGCGGCTTTTGGCCTGCCGCAGGTTCTCCCCCTCCACACCGGCGGCCTCAAACTCGGCATAGGAGTCCAGCAGCTTCTGGGTGGTGGGCAGATAGTAATTTAGGAAGGTGTCGATCCGGCTCCGTTTTTGAGGGTCCTCCTCCACCGCCCGGAAGATCTTGGCGGTGATGTCCTCCAGCCGGTCGATCTTGGCGGAAAGCACCGGGTCCGCGATGCGATCATTGGCCCGGCGGATGTTCCGCAGGATGCCGGAATACCCTTCCTCCGCCTCCTTGGGCGCCTGGGCGGCGGCCTCCCGCCGCTGTTTCTGGAACGCCGCGTCCGCCTGGCCGCTGCGGAACAGGTAGCCAAGCTCCATGTTCAAATAGGCCTTGCCGCCGAAATACCCCTTGTCGATCATTTTCTGGAGGTCCTTCTCCACCCGCTTTTTGGGATAGCCCAGAACACGGCTCAGTTCCTCCACCGACACCGCCTCCCGGTCACCCATGACGGAGAGGTACTTGGCGTGGCGCTTGAGCTGGCGGTCCATGGAAAGACCGCTGTAAAACATGGCGCCGCCGCCCACGGTCATGGCCAGGGCCGTCAGCAGGTCCTCGATATAATAGCTCGTGGCGCTCCCCAGCCAGGCCATCATGTCAATGGGCTCCACACAAGCGATGATGCCCACCGCCGCCAGCACCGCGCCGGACAGCTTCAGCCAGAATGCGGTGGAGCGTTTCGCCGCGGGAGACTTGGTCATCTTCCCCACGGCTTCCCGGGCCTTGCTGGGCTGCCGGTCCGCCGGCGCGGCCTGGGCTGTCCGGTTCTCCGTCCGCAGAGGCGGAGGCGCCGCCTGCTTCTTTTTTCCGTCGCTGGCGAACAGCTTGAAAAACAGCAGCAGCAACGCCAGGGGCGACAGCCCCACGGCGAACAAAAACACAATCAACGCCCAGGAGAGCCAGTCGTTGTCCTTTTTCTGCTGTGCGGCCACGGCTCACTCCCCCTTTTTCTTCAGCTTGCGCTTTTGACCCTTCTCATCCACGATATAGGTGTTGTCCAGCTGGCCCCGCAGGCTGCCCAGCACGGAATCCACGTATTCCCGCCGCAGGGCGGCCCGCTCGGCCTCCTCCCACTCCGTCAGTCCCTCGGGGCTTTTGGCCTTCCGGGCCAGCTCATTGATGCGGTCGATCTGCTTTTGATCCATGTTCCATCCTCCTCAGACGTATCGTTTCACCACGATGGAGGTGCGGCCCTTCTTTGTGACGCCCCCCACCTCCGTGAGTTCAAATTTTCCAAAGCCCCGGGCGGAGACAGTGTCTCCCGCCGCCAGGAGCTTATCCGGCTTCGTGCACGCCCGCCAGTTTACCTGGACGCGGCCGGAGGTGATGAGCTCCGCCGCCTTGCCCCGGGCCATGCGGAAGCCCGTGGACGCCACGGCGTCCAGCCGCAGGGAGGAGACGGTGTCCCGCACCTCCTGGCAGTTGACCTCCGGCACCCGGACCTCCCAGGGCTCGATGGACGTGACAGTGAGCTTCGCCCGGCCGGCGCTGTTCCAGCTTTGCAGCAGAAACTCCGCCACCGTGTCCAGCACCATGAGGTCCGCGCTGCCGCTGCCCACCAGAATGTCTCCCACCTTCTCCCGGACGATGCCCATGCCCATGAGGCTGCCCAGAAAATCCCGGTGGGTCAGCTTTTCCTCCTCCCGGAATGATGCCCGCAGGCAGCGGATGGGGCTCTGGCTTCCGGCGCTGTCGGCGTCCAGCCAGTCCGGCAGGAACAGCAGAATATTCCGCTCCGCCCCGTCATAGCCGCCCAGCAGGACCGCCCCCGTCTCCGGGATGCCCGCCAGGCGCATTAGGTCCGACGCCAGCGCCTGCTGCTGGGGGCTTAAAAAGTCCGTGGCCGCCGGGATATTTCGGTTTTGGGCCTGTCCGGCCCGGTCCAGGACCTTGGCCAGCAGCAGCCGGTCCTCCCCGGTGGCGCCCAGCCGGTCCAGCAGCTTTGCCTTATCCATGGCGCAGCTCCTGGGTGCGGACCAGCGCCGCGTAGGCGCCGTTTTTCGCCATGAGCTCCTCATGGCTGCCCAGCTCCGCGATGCGGCCATCCTCCACCACGGCGATTCGGTCGGCGTTGCGAACCGTGGACAGGCGGTGGGCGATGATGATGGTGGTGCGGCCCTTGGAGAGCTTTTCAAAGGTCTGCTGGAGCCTTGCCTCCGTGACGCTGTCCAGGGCAGAGGTGGCCTCGTCCAGGATCAGCACCGGCGGGTCCTTCAGGAAAATGCGGGCAATGGAGATGCGCTGCTTCTGTCCGCCGGACAGCAGAGCGCCCCGCTCGCCCACGTAGGTGTTGAAGCCGTCGGGCATGGCCACGATGTCGTCGTAGATCTCCGCCAGCTTCGCCGCCTGGGCCACCTCTTCCTCCGTGGCGCCGGGACGGCCGTAGCGGATGTTCTCCAGGATGCTGGCTGCAAACAGGAACACCTCCTGCTGCACCACGCCCACGTTCTGCCGCAGGGACTCCTGGGTGACGGAGCGCACATCCTGGCCGTCGATGGAGATGGCGCCTTCTGTGACATCATAAAACCTGGGGATGAGCTGGCAGAGGGTGGATTTGCCGCCGCCGGAGGGGCCCACCACCGCCACGGTCTCACCGGGGCGGATGTGAAGGTCCACATCGTGGAGCACCGCCAGGTCATCCTGGTAGGCAAAGCTGACGTGGCTGACATCGATGCGGCCCTCCACCCGCTGGAGGACCTTGGCATCCGGCGCGTCCTGCATGGCGGGCTCCGTCCGCATGAGCTCAATGAAGCGGGAGAGGCCGGCGGTGCCGTTGGCAAACATTTCCGCCATGGTGGAGAGCTTGCGGATGGGGTTTACGAAGGTGGTGATATACAGGCTGAAGGTAATGAGGTCCACTGTGTCCATCTGGCCCCGCATGATGAAAAAGCCGCCGGCGGCGATGACCGCCGCGGACAGGATGCACAGGAAAAACTCCATGGTGGCGTTGAACCGGCCCATGGCCTTGTGGAACTGGCGCTTGGAGGTCTTAAAGCTGTCGTTGGAGCTTTCGAACTTCCTCAGCTCCGCCTCCTCGTTGGCGAAGGCCTTGGCGGTGCGGATGCCGGAGAGGCCGGACTCAATGTCGGCGTTGATGACGGCGGTCTTTTGCTTCACCCGGGCGGAGGCGTCCTGCATGGACTTCCGGCTGCGCCACACCACCAGCATGAAAATGGGCAGGATGACGGCGATGACCAGGGCCAGCCGCCACTGGATGGTGAACATGATGATGAGGGCGCCCACAATGGTGACGCCGGAGATAAAGAGGTCCTCCGGACCGTGGTGGGCCAGCTCCGTGATGTCGAACAGGTCCGCCGTCAGCCGGCTCATGAGCTGGCCGGTGCGGTTGCGGTCAAAGTAATCGAAGGAGAGCTCCTGCATGTGGCAAAACAGGTCCCGGCGGATATCCGCCTCCACCAGGATGCCGAAGGTATGCCCCCAGTAGCAAATGACGTAGGTCAAAAGCGCCCGCAGCAAAAAGGCGGCGAACACCACCGCCATGACGGCGAAGAAGGTAGCGTAGGCGCTTTGGGGCAGCAGCTCATACATGCACCAGCGGGAGACATAGGGAAACGCCAGGTCGATGACGGAGATCATCAGCGCACAGCAGAGGTCCATAAAAAACAGCCGCCGGTGAGGCTTGAAATAGGAAAGGAAGATCCGCAGGGCGGATTTTTGCTGGAAGTCTTTGGTGGTCATGGTCATGCTCCTTATCTCTTTGCAATCATAGACATCATATCACGGTTTTTCCTTCCATGCAACGAAATCTCCCCGGATGCTTCGGCATCCGGGGAGATTTGAAAATGGTCAGTCGTTCTTCAGGAACTCGCCCTTTATGTAGCCGGTGGTCTCCACGCCGCCCACACCGGAGAAGGTGATCTGATACCAGCCGTCCCCGGCGCTGCCTATGATCCGGACAGAGGCACCGTTGGGGACGGTGGCCAGAGGATCATGGTCCGTGCTGGGGTCGGGACGCACTCGCACACCGTTGCCGCCGTTGATGACCACCGCGGAGCCGGGCTGCAGGGAACCGCTGCCGGTCCCGGTGCCGGAGCCGCTGCCGCCGGAGGGCTGCGTGGTCAACGTGCCGTTGAAATTACACCGGACGATGCACACGGCCTTTTTGCTGCCGTCGGTGACCAGCACGTTGATGGTGCCCCGGGAAACGGCCGTGACCTTGCCGCTTTGGTCCACGGAGGCGACGCCCTCGTCCTCGCTGAGCCAGGTATAGCCGCCGCTGCCGCCGGAGGCCTGGATGGTGTGGGTCTCCCCCGCCGCTTTCAGCGTAAAGTCCGTGGTGCTGAGGGTCAGGCCGTCAGGCAGCTTGGAGGCCTTCTCGTACTCGCTGACGGTGGGCGCCGTGGTGGTGCCGGGGTCCGGCTCCGTGACATCGGGATCCTCGGGCATCTGGGTGCCGTCCGGCGCTGTGACGTCGGGCTCCTCCACCTCCGGCTGCTGGGGCTTCACTTCCTCCACGGAGGGCTTGTTCTCTTCCCGGGCCGGGTCCTTCTGGAACCGGTCGCCGAAGAGCAGGTAGAGCAGCAGCGCGCCCATGATGAGGATGAGCACAATGAGGGTGGGGGTCAGCAGATTGATCTGCCGTTTGCCGCCGGTGCGCTTTCCGCTCCGGCGGATCTTACGGCCGCCCCGCAGCGCTTCTTCTTCCTCACAGAAGGGACAATTTTTATACGTATCGGAATATTTTTCCCCACAGTGGGGGCAACGTTTCAAGGCCATCGCCGGCACTCCTTCCGAAAGTTTCATTGTACTTTACATAATATCGACTTTCCGTCATGCCGTCAAGTATGGGTTGTCGAATTTTCAGGATTTTCACACTTTACTGTCACAGCGCCTTGCTTTTGGGCAGTTTATTTTTTATAATAAAGCGCAGAACCACACTTGAGGACACGGAAGGATTGAGGCAGATGGGCACCATTCTCATTGGTATCGCCGGCGGCACCGGCTCCGGCAAGACCACGCTGACCCGGCATTTAAAGGAGCATTTCGGGGAAAGCGTCACCGTGATCGGCCACGACAGCTACTACAAGCGCCAGGAGGGCAAGACCTACGAGGAG
This sequence comes from Dysosmobacter sp. Sow4_B12, assembly GCF_052116665.1. Classification (NCBI taxonomy): domain Bacteria; kingdom Bacillati; phylum Bacillota; class Clostridia; order Eubacteriales; family Oscillospiraceae; genus Dysosmobacter; species Dysosmobacter sp. Sow4_B12. The sequence continues at coordinate 538,691 of NZ_JBQKKR010000001.1, forward strand.
CGGGCCAGGGTAAATTACGACCACCCCAGCGCCTTCGACACGGAGCTGCTCATCCAGCATCTAAATGAGTTGAAGGCCGGACACGCCATTCAGTGCCCCGTGTATTCCTATGTGGACCACAACCGCACTGACGAGACCGTAACGGTCCAGCCCAACAAGGTCATCATCGTGGAGGGCATCCTTATTTTCCAGAATCCCGCCCTGCGGGACATGTTCGACATCAAGATCTTCGTGGAGACGGACGCCGACGTCCGCATTCTCCGCCGGGCACTCCGGGACGTGGAGGAGCGGGGCCGGACGCTGCAGTCCGTGGTGACCCAGTATTTGACCACCGTGAAGCCCATGCACGAGCAGTATGTGGAGCCCTCCCGGAAGTACGCGGACATCGTGGTGCTGGAGGGCGGCCACAACCTGGTGGCCCTGGAGATGATCATGCAGCGCATTCAAAACCACATTGACAATGCATAAGCCTAAGCGCCGGAGACTTTCGCCTCCGGCGCTGTAGGCTGTCGAAAAAGCCCGGCGGACTTTTTCGACAGCCTACACAATGCCTCGCTTTTTTGTCTGCTTCGCAGTCCAAAAAGCTGCCGCTGTGCGGCGCAAACGCCTGCGGCAGGCGTTTGCAGGCATTCGATTCAACACGAGGGGTCTCCCGCCCCCTCGTACTCCCCCTGCGAAACGGAACGCTTTTTCTCCAAACTGAGGTTTTTCGACAAGCTGAAGCGCCGGAGGCTTTCGCCTCCGGCGCCGTTTTTCACTCCACATAGCCGTACATTCCCCGGACGGAGACCTCGCCGGAGCGGACGGTCTTTTCCGTGCCGTCCGCCGTCCGCACCACCAGTCCGAACTGTTCGTCGATGCCCACGGCCTCCACGGTCTCCCGGCCCAGGGGGCTGATGAGCTGCACGGTCTTACCCAGATTCACGCAGTCCCGGCGGTAAACGGCAAGATACGCGGTGAGGTCCCCGCTCCGCAGCGCCGTGTACAGCCGGTCCAGGGCCTCGATCTCCGCCGCGGCCAGGGCCGGACGGGACACAGGCCGCCCCAGCGCCTGGGCAAGGGACGTAGCCATAGCCGCCACCTCCGGCGTGAAATCCTCCGCCGTCTGGCCCACGTTCAGACCGATGCCCACCACCAGGGACTGCAGCCGCCCGGTCTCCGCCTCCAGGGACATCTCCGTCAAAATGCCGCAGAGCTTTTTCCCGTTCAGCACCGGGTCATTGGGCCATTTCAGTCCGGGCCGCACACCGCAGACCCGCTCCACCGCATCGCACACCGCCACCCCCGCCAGGGCCGTCACGCAGAGGAGGCGGTCCATGGGGATATCTGGCCGCAGCAGTGCTGTCAAGTATATACCCTTGTCGCGGGGAGACTGGAAGGAGCGGTCCATCCGCCCCCGGCCCGCCGTCTGACAGTTGGCCGTCACCACGGTCCCGTCCTGCCCGCCGGCCATGCCCAGCTTTTTTGCGTAGTTGTTGGTGGAGTCGATCTCATCAAAGCACAAAAGCGTCCGGCCCACTGTATCCACCGGCCCCAGATGGTTTCGGATCTCCGCCTCCGTCAAGGCGTCCGGCGCCGCCGCCAGGCGGTAGCCAAGGCCCGTCCGGGCCTCGATGGTGTAGCCCTCCTTCCGCAGGGCGTCCACCGCCTTCCACACGGCGGTGCGGCTGAGCCCCAGCTGGCGGCTCAGCTCCTCTCCCGAGAGGAATTCTCCTTCCCGGGTGCGCAGATAGGTCAAAACAGCCTGCCGGCTCATAGCGGTCCCTCCTTTGTTGATAAGGCGAGTGTACCACGTTTTTCCCGCCCTGTAAACGAAAACAGCCCCCGGAGAGGTCTCTCCGGGGGCCGGCGCTTCATGACGCGGGTTCCGCCGTTTTTCCCGTGGCGCTGCCCAGAACGATGTCCAGAACGGAGGGCGCTTCCTCTTCCGCAGCCGGTTCCTGCTCCGCGGTCTCCTCCGGCTCCGGCGGCGCTTCGCCCCGCAGCACCGCCTGCACCACCCAGCGGGTATCATGGCCCCTGCCGGTGCAGGTGGACAGCGTCAAAATCCGGTCATACACCTGGGGGGTGACGCCGGTTTCGATGACGGACCGGGAAAGGCAGTAGTCGATGAAGTCCTGCTTTTCCCCGTCATCCCGGAAGCCCAGGCGGTAGGTATCCCCCTCCGTGCTGACCTCATAGGCGGCGAAGATCTCATAGGTATGGCTGCCGGCGTCGTCCGTGATGTACACGCAGGGGTGGGCGCTCCACCAGCCCTGCTTTTTATAATTTTTCAAAGAGGCGAACATGGAGCCGTTGTTCATCCGGTGGCCGTAGATGATGGTGTTGAAATCGCTGAGGTCCCGGCTGTTCTGGCACTCCAGGAAGATGGAGCCCACCACGCTGGACCACTTTTTCCAGGTGTGGTTTAGGTAATACGTATTGTCCGTTCCCTGGACCACCGGGTAGGAGACCGCCGTACCGGGGATCAGAATCCACCCCAGCACATCGCTGTTGACCTCCCGCAGGGCGGTGAAGTCCATGGCCCGCAGGGCGTCGGCGTAGGGGTCCACATACACCGGCTGCTGTTCCCCTTCTGTTTCTCCGCCGGCAGGCACTTCCTCCGGCACGGGCTCCGGCTGCGGCAGCTGGCTGAGATCCGGCAGCTCCACCAGGGCCTCCGCCTCGGCGTAGGCCTCCTCCCCCTCCCGGTACTGGATATTCCGGCGGATCAGCATCCCCACGCTGACGACCAGCACCAGCGCCAGGCCGGCAATGAGCGCAAGCCGCGTTTTTTTCATATGTCTCCCCCCTCCGGTGATTTTCACACATTGATTATACCGCCTGTCGCCCTTCGATACAAGGGGCCCGGACAGTTGTCCGGGCCCCTTGCAAGCATTTTGCCTTTCAGTTTACGTCAAATCAAGCGTCCTCTTCCTTACGCTTCTTGCCGGAGATGGTCAGCCAGACCAGGCCCATTCCAGACACAGCGGCAGCCATGGCCCACAGCCAGGTCGCGTCGCCGGTCTTGGGTGCGTCCGCTCTGGGGACATCCGGGTTCTCCACGTCAGAGGGCTGGTCAGGATCGGTGGGAATGGTGGGGAGTTCCTCGCCGGGGACCTCGGGCTCGGAGATGTCAGTAGTCTTTACGTAGTACACGTTGATGACCTTATCCTTGTTCATAGTCCCCTTTAGAGGATCGCCGGTGGTTTTGTCGTAGGTATAACCCTCGATCTCAATGGCATCGTAGGCAGTCACATCGTAGGTGCGGCCCTTACGGATGCTTTCCTCGTGGCTCTCAGCGATTTTCTCGCCAGTTTCCTTATCCAAGTAGTTCACGGTGACATCATAGTACTTGGTGGTAACATGCTTGGTCTCGCGGTCATAGCGCAGAGTGATGGTCGCTTCGAAATCGTCGGTCACAGTGATGGATGCGGGGGTGGCGCTGGTGTAGTCGTAAGACTTGCCCTCATAGGCAGTGACCTTGGTGATATCGGCAGCGCTGATTACGTCGCCCACCTTGGCGCCTACTCTCGTGAAAATACTGCCGTCCAGCTTACCATCGGTGTAATACTCGTGGACCACCCTATAATTAGCTTCGGTGCGGACGTAATTAATGGTGATGACATTCTTCGCAGCGTCCTTATTGACCGTGATGGTGTAGTTGGCGGGATCGGCGCTGTCGAAGGTGTAGGCCAGGCCGCCGTTTTCGGTGCGCAGAGTAGCGGTGTAGGAATCGGCTTCAAGAACGCTGGCGGTCTCAGTGTAGGAAGCCTCGGTCTTACCTTCAGTCAGGTCATCCCCATCGTGATAGTAGTTATGGATGACCGTGGCAGTGGTGGAGACGCGGGTATCGATATTCTTCACATAGTAGATATCGATAACGTTCTCACCGCTGCCGAGGACGATGCCGGTGCCCTCGATGGCGCCTTCCGGCGTGACCTTCGTGATGTTGCTCTCGTCAAAGATGCCGCCCTGGTAGTTGGGAGTGGCCACGAAGTGCTGGCCCACATAGAACACGTCGCCCAGCTGGTCCAGATGGGCACCCTCGGTCCAGGTGATGTCCTGGCCGTTGGGGTTGGCGTCCTCGATGGTGTAATGGTGGACAACCTCCACCTTGGCGGGGTTGGTCTGGTCCACTTCCTTGTACCAGTAGAAGTCCACGTAGGTGATCTGCTGGCTCAGGGTGATGGTGTCCTCAGGCTGAGTGATCCCCTCCCGGGTATCCACGTCATAGCCGTTGCTGGTGCCCTTGCCGGTGGTGTCAAAGGTCTGGCCCACATAGTAGCCGCCGGTGACGGCACCGGTATTGTGCCAGGTGTCCTCACTCTCGCTGTACACGCCGTTCTCGTCGCTGGTCTTGGTCACCAGGGTATAATAGTTGCGGATGACCACAGAGGCGGGGACCCGGTCATCTCTGATCTCCTTGTAGACCAGGAGGATGCCGTTGTCACCGGCGCCCAGGTGCTCGATGGTGGCGTTGGGGGTGTTCTCCGCGTCGTCGGGGTCATAGGTGAAGCCGTCCTTGGCGTAGGCGCTGGTGGCGACGGTGACCTTCTGGCCCACGTAGTAGGTGCCCTCCAGATTCACAGCCTCGGACTTCTCGATGTCGCTCAGGACCACGGTGCCGTCCAGCTCGGTGGTGTAGGTCTTGTAGACGGGCTGCACCACCACATTGGTGACCTCACGCAGGTCCTCTTCCTTCTCATAGTAGATGTTATACTGGCCGTTCTCGCCCACCAGGGTGACCTTCAGGTCGCTGGTGTCGGCGGTGACGAACTTAAAGTCATCCACCTTCTCGATCTTAGCCGTGAAGGAATCGCCGGGCACGCCGTAGACGGTGTCCTCGGACACAGTCTTGGAGTTCAGCTCACGGACGATCTCGCCGTCGCTGTTGATGTAGGTGGTATAGGTCTGATAGATGTGGTTGACGGTGACGTCGGCCACGACTTCCTCGCCCACATAGCTCTCATAGTACATGTTGAACACGTTCTCGCCAGCGGTCAGGACTCTGCCCTCCTCGTCGGAACAGTCGGTGTTCAGAGTATAGCCCGCGGTGATCTGACGGGGAACGTAGGTCTCACCCTCGTACTTGCCGGTAACTCTCAGGCCCTCCATGTCGGGCTGCTTGGAAGTGGTCTTCTCGACCCACTCGCCCTCGCCGGTCTCGCGGTCCACGGTCCACTCATAGTCAGTGTAGTAGTGGTTCTCAATGACGGTGACGGGCACCCGGGCGTCGCGGAGGTATACGACCTCCTTGAAGTTGGAGCCGCGCTGGATGGTGATGCTCAGATCCGCGGTCTGCCGCGTGTAGGTGCCGCTCTCGTTCAAATCACTGGCGGTGTAGGTCTCACCCACGTAGACCTTCTTGTTGTTCTCCTCGAAGTAAGCCTTCTCAAATACGTCGCCGGAGATGGTCTTCTTATAGTACAGGTGCACGATGGTCAGCTCAGCGGGAACCCGGGTATCCTCAGAAGCCTTGGTGTAGTACACGTTGACCACATTTGCGCCGCTGCCCAGGGTAATGGTGTACTTGTCATCGTTGTCGTCACCATTGAAGCGGATCTCATCCAGGCTGTAAGCGGTATTCAGCTTAGAGTAATCGGGGAAAGAAACCTGGTCATTCAGATAACCCTTGCTCCCGATCTTCTGGCTGAGCTCCTCGGTGTAGTCTCCATAGGTCAGCTGATACTTGCCGTCCACCAGGGTCCAGGCACTGTCGCGATAGAAGTAATGGACCTCATAGTCCGCGGGGGTGCGGGCATTCACTTTCTGGAAATAATAGATGTTGATGACAGTCCGGTCATCCTTCAGCTCAACATTCTCGAACTTGTCGGTGGTATAAGTGGTTCCCCCCACAGTAACCTCATCGACCTGCTCGCAGTTTTGCAGATTCAGGAAATACGTATTGGTAAACTTGGCGCCTTTCCAGAGCTTGTCGGTTTCCTCGGGATAGGTCTTGGTGTTCCGCAGCGCGGGCCCGGTGACAACCTTGTCGTCATCGGTCTCGGTCTCAGTAACCACATAGTGGTTCACGACCACGGAGACGGGAGTCAGCGCATAGTACAGCTTCATGGTCATGCCGTCCCAGCTGAGGGTCATGACCGTGTCGCCGGAAACGGTGTAATTTTCGCCGTACTTGGTCTCATAGCCGTCGGGGGCGGTTACTTTGCTCCACAGCTCAACGTTATCATAGGTCTCGGAGTCAGTGGGATTATCAGGATAGGTTCCATCCTCGCCCATCTTGTAATACTCGATGGTATAGCTGACCAGGGGCTTGTCACCCTTCACGCCGGGGACGGTGAAAGCCAGCTTCTTGTCGCCCACCTGCAGGTAGGTGTACTTGTTGGTGGGATAATAGACGTCCTCCTCGAAGCCCTCGGCGGCGGTGTCCAGGGTGATGGGATACGTAATGGTATAGGTGTAGGTCGTCACACCATCCTGAGTCGTCTTCGAGGCATTCTCAGGGTCCAGGGTCCAGGTGATGCCGTTGCTGCCGTTCTTTACCACGCCCTGGTCGGCCAGGTTGGACACATCACCCAGAATGATGTAATCGCCCATGGGATCGGTGACGGTGGTGCCGCCGCCGGTCATGCCGGAGGTAGAGGATTCGGAAATGCTCTCAAAAGCCTTGTTGATCTCATCGTCATCACCGGCGTCGAAGGCATAGGTTACGTCGCCGGTAGCAGGCGTGGCAATCTCGTTTCTCAGATAATCACCAACGGTGACGGTGACAGTCGTGGCTTTGTACTGGTTCGCGCGGGTGCTGTCGCAATAAAGTCTGCCATTGTATTTGGGTGCCCCTATATAAACACCATTGCAGTAATAGTTATGATACTTGTAGGTATGCTCACTCTTCGCCTTGCCGCAGTTGGAGCAAAGCTCCACGTGCTGGGCCTCGGTCTTGCCGCAATTCGCACACTTGACGACTGTGTACAGGGTATCGCCGCTGACGCCGTAGCAGATGGTGTACAGCTTGCTCAGGTCCTTGACCTCAGTGGCCACATCCTTGGCCTCGTTGCGCTCGGCTTCGGAGGTCTGCCTGCCACTGCCGTCATTCGTGTTTCCGCCGGTACCGGCTTGACCCTGCTTACCGGGTGTTCCTGCCTCTTCCGTGCTGGTAGCCTTGGAGTTATCGCTCACGCGGTAGGTAGGAGCGCCGTCGGTGAGGAGGACCGTGTACTTGTTCTCCGCGGCAACGCCGGAGATATCGCTCATGCCCAGGCGGTTCCGGGCCAGAAGCAGGCCGGCCTCCAGGTTGGTGCCGCCATCAGCGTCCAGATTCTTGCTGTTGATGGTGTCCTTGACAGTCGCCGCGCCGGTATCGGAGGTGATGTCGGTCCAGCCGCAGATCGTCTCCGCGGTCGTATCAAACTTCACCACGGACACATAGATCCGGCCGCCGTTATTCTTCTTGTTGTTGGATACCAGAGTGTCGATGAAGCCGCCCTCTTTCTTCAGGGCATCGATGGTGGCGGTCATTCGGCTCTGGCTGGACTTCACATCATCGCCGTCTTCATAATACTCACATTCCTCGGTATGCTCTTCCTCGGCTCCGCACTTGGCGCAGTAGCGCATGGAGCCGGAGTTATCGATAATGATCATGACCGCCGCGTCCTTGGTGGTCACAACCTGCTGGGTCACGACCTGCAGGGTCACGTTGAACTGATTATCCCCGCTGGCTGCGGAGATTTTCTTCGTCAGGGTAAATCCATCCTCCGTAACGGTATCGCCAACGATATTGGCCGCGCCATGCTCATTCGTGACGATTTGGTTATCTGCGCCAATCTCATAGTTGCCTGCCATGATCTGGCTGGTGTCCGCCGCGAACGCCGTGATCTGCACCAGGCTGATGCACATCACCAGCGCCAGGAAAAAGGAAAGCCCTCTTTTTCCCGCGTGTTTCAGTCGTGTTTTGTTTGCCATCTTTTCGTTCTCTCCTTTCTGAAATAAAACGAAAATCCTGGCAGCCGGGCTGGCCTGGCCTTTCGGCTTTAGCTCCCTGGCTTTGCGTCCCGGGGTTTCCCGCCGGTTTGCCGTTTTTCAGTCATCTCTGTACGCACGGCTCCGCCGTGCAGGGTATACGATTCTCATTCTGTCATGCTGTGCACAACGTCTAAGCGGACGTCCGCTTCGCCTTTTGGGGTGGCCCCTCGCCGCTCAGTGCGCTGTTGAGCAAAAACGCCAGCTCCAGCACACTGCGAAACCGCTCTTCCCGGCCCCCTTCCAGCCAGGATACGGACCCCTGCCAGCTGGCATTCTGCCGGAAATACACCCGCACCGCGAAGGTGCCGCATTTTCCGGCCTGTATCTCGCCCTCGGACGGTATATACTCCATACCCTCCCGCGGCTGTGAAAAGCTGCGGGCCGCCGTAAAGGACTGGGGAAAATTCATGCTGTCCAGCAGCTCTTCCATGCTCAGCAAAAACTCCATCAGACTGCTGAACGGCACCATGCCCCAGTAGGGATTATACAGACGTCCTTTCGGCACCTGGCCGTCGTACTCGTCCACGCAGACCGTCGTCGTCTGAAACTCGTTGCCCCAGGCTCTGCCCTGCACCAGTGTCCACCTCCCTTTCTGATTATACCGGCAGTATATCACGCCGCGGTTACACAGACGGTTATATTTTCATATTTCCCTTTCAGATTTTAAAAAAATGTCAAACAAAAAGAAGGCTCGTTTTTTGTGCATATTGTCAATAATAACCAGCTTCGCGCAAAAAAATACCCCACGGGGCCTTTCCCTTGCCCCGTGGGATACCGCATTTTGTAACTTCAGCTCCGTCAGCCCAGCCGGCGCAGCATCTGCTCCGGGTGGTCGGCGTAATCCATTGCCGTCTCCCGGGTGATGATCCCCGCCTGATACAGCTCCAGAATAGACTGGTCCATGGCCTTCATGCCCTCTCCGCCGCCGGCGGCGATGGCATTGTCGATCTGGTGGTTCTTGCAGTCCCGGATCATGCTGCGGATGGCCGCGTTCATGTGCATGATCTCATAGGCGGGCACCAGGCCGCCCTCCACGTCCGGCAGCAGCCGCTGGGACACCACCGTGTGAAGCACCATGCTCAGCTGCACCCGGATCTGGGACTGCTGGGTACTGGGAAAGGAGTCGATGATGCGGTCAATGGTATTCACCGCGCCGTTGGTGTGGAGCGTGGCGATGAGCAGATGTCCGGTCTCCGCCGCCGTCATGGCGGTGCGAATGGTCTCGTGGTCACGCATCTCCCCCAGCAGGATCACGTCCGGCGCCTGCCGCAGGCAGGAGCGCAGGGCGGAGAGGTAGTCTGTGGTGTCGATGGCGATCTCCCGCTGGCTGACGATGCTGCGCCGGTCCCTGTGGAGATACTCGATGGGGTCCTCCAGCGTGATGATGTGGGCCTCCCGGGTGCGGTTGATGCGGTCGATGATGCAGGCCTGGGTGGTGGATTTGCCGCTGCCGGCGGTGCCGGTGACCAGCACCATGCCGTGGGCCAGGTCCGCCAGGTCCATGACCGCCTCCGGGATATGGAGGGTGCGGTAGTCCGGGATGTCAAAGGCCACCATCCGCACCACCGCCGCAAGGGAACCCCGCTGGCGGTAGGCGTTCACCCGGAAGCGGGCCAAGCCCGGCACGGCAAAGGAAAAATCGTCGTCGCCTGTGGCGCGGTATGCATCCATGGAACGGTCCGCCATGTTGTACAAGCCCATGATCAGCCGTTCCGTCTCGGCGGGAAACACCTTTTCCCCGCTGATGGGGCGCAGGCGTCCCTCCGACTTCACGGAGACCGGGCCGCCCGCCACGATAAAGAGGTCGGAGGCCTGCTCCGCCACCGCCTGTTCCAGATAATCCAGCAATTCTCTCATATACGGATTCCTCCTACGCTCAATTCGCCAGGTCGCCGGACCACAGGTCCAGGCTCTCCTCCGCCTCCCACTGGGCGGTAGACACCGCCTGCCACCGCAGGACGGTCCAATCGTCCCCCTCCAAACGGACCCGGACCTCCAGGGCCTGGGTGTCGGAGATGGGACAGGTATAGGTATAACCATCCCCGTCGGCGGTGACGCCTTGGGGCATCTGGCCGCTCCGCAGGCAAGCCAGCACCGCCTCCGCCTGGCAGTCCGCCCGGTAATAGGCCGTGACGGCCTCCACGGAGGCGTCGGCCAGTCTGCCGTCCGCCTGGACAGTGCTGAGGCTCAGTAAGGCAAACACCGTCAAGCACAGCACCGCGAAAATCACCAGCAGGGAACTGCCTCCCACCACCGGCGGGGCAAACCGCTCCCGCTTATTCATGGGGCACCTCCTGCCAGGCCACTGAGAGGCTGTAAAGCTCTTTCCCCTGCCGGTTGCAGGCGGTCACATCCGCCGTACCCAGCAGCTCATGACCGCTGTCCGCCGGCACCGCCAACAGGCGGTAGGAGCCTTCCTCCCCCGCCCGCAGCACCGTCCAACCGTCGTCATAGGCGATGCTCCAGGCATTGCCGTCCCAGGTCCCTCCCAGGATGCCGGATGCCTCCGCGTAATCGCCCCGGCAGGCCTTCAAGGCCTCCGCCGCGTTCTGCACGGCACTCACCGCCCGGTCCCGGATCTCACACTCCCGGGAAAAGCGGTCGGAAAGGGCGAATATCCGGACGCAAAGAGCGGCGGCCAGGGCAAACACCACCACCATGACCAGCTGCTCCATCAGCGCCAGCGGCGCTTTGCTCCTCATATTCCGCTCCCCTCTCCGCTCCGCAGGCTCAGTACCTCTGTCTCCCAGCCCGTGGCCGTCAAAATGTCCAGCCGCAGCAGGCCGCCCCGCTCCATGCGCGCCCGGAAATCTTCCGCCCGCAGCACTTTTTCTCCGTCCTCCGGCGCCAGGTCAGTTCCCTGCTCCGTGAACAGCTCCCGCAGGTAACCGTCATAGCAGTAGATCCAGGTCTCATAGCAGGACCCGTCGATGGTCTCCGCCAGGACAAGGGCGTCCCGCTCCGTCAAGCGGCCCACAGCGATGCCGCCTTCCCTGTCCCCCTGCCGCGCCTTGGCAGCCACATACTGCAGGGCAGTGCGCCGGTCATAGGCATTGTTGTCCCGCTCCGTCAAGCGGCGGTAGGCTCCGGCGCCTGTCAGCAGCACCGCCGTGATGCAGGCCGCGAAGACGCCGAACAGCGCCAGCGCCATGAGGCTTTCCATATGCGGCTGTCTCAGGGATCTTTTCATTCCGCTCCGCTCCGCAAAACCGTGATGTCCGGCATCAGATTGGAGGCAAACACTTGATAATCCACCGTGTAATGGTCCCAATCGACCCGAACGCCGTAGTGTGCTTCCAAATAGGCCACGTCCGGCGGATAAACGCCCTCGGCGGCATAGCAGGCCGCGGCGGCCCGGCGGAGCGTATCCTCCAGGCGGCTTTGATCCGTGGTCTCCCGGTTACGCTCCAGCCGGTCCACCGCCGTGAAAAACACCAACAGCACCGCTAAAATTGCCGCCGGCAGCAGCAGCCCCCGCAGCGCCGCCATCCATTCTCTCTTCCGCCGCATAGCTCAGCCGATGGCTGTCATGATGCGCAGCAGCGGCAGCATCACCGACAGCAAGATCACACCCACCAGCAGCGAGGTGGCCAGCACCAGGGCGGGCTCCACCTGTCCCACCTTGCGCTCCAGTGCCTCCGCGCTCTCCTGGTCCAACCGCCGGGCCACCTCTTCCATGGCGGTGTCCCCCGCGCCGCTGCGCTGGCCCAGGGCCAGCATGCGGCAGGCGACCGCCGGCATAACGCCGGAAGCGCTCAGGGCACCGGAGAGCTCCTCGCCCTGTTCCAGCCGTGCAAGGCAGTCGCCGCAGCGGGCATTGGCCGCCGGCGTGTTGTCCCGCAGGCCGCCGGCCAGCGTCAGCGCTTCCTCCAGGGGCATCCCGCTGCGCAGCCCCATGGCCAGCGCCTGGGCAAAGCGGGCCGTCTGCAGCTGTCTTGCAAGGCCCCGGTCGCCCCAGAGCCTCCGCCACAGACCCAGCAGCTTTTCCCGAAGGGCAGGGCTGGCGGCAAAAGCCGCCGTCGCCGCGGCTACCAGCGTCAGCAGCGCGCACAGCCACGGCAAGGCCGTGTCCAACATCTGGCCCAGAGCCAGCAGGCCGCCGGCCACGCCGGTGAGCTGCCCGCCCAAGGAGGCATAGACATCATTGAACACCGGCAGCACCTTTGTCAACAGGACCGCGAGCACCGCTAGCATCAGCAGCAGCAAAACCGCCGGATACAGCAGTGCGCTGCGCAGGCGGTGCTCCATCCGGCAGCGCCCGTCGTAGTAATCCGCCAGGGCCGTCAGCGCCTCTTCCATGTGGCCGGAGCGCTGTCCCACCTCCGCCAGGGAGGCCACGTAATCCGGGAAGCAGCCAGAGCTTCGAAGCGCCTCCGCCAAAGAAGCTCCCTCGTCCACCTGTCCGGCCATCCGGGTCAGCATAGCCCGGTCCTCCAGACAGTCCGCCTCCTCCGCCAGCAGGGAAAGCCCGTCTCCCACGCCCACGCCGGCATGGACCAGCAGGGACAGCTCCATGCACAGCGCCGAGATCTGTTCACTGTTCAGCTTGTTTCGTTTCATCTGTATCCCTCTGCGTGAAAAGAAGGCCCGCACGCAAGCCGCGGGCCCGCTTTCCGCTTTTGTGTTCAGTACAAATATTTTTCCGTATAATTGCTGGCGTCGCCGATGTACTTTTTGATGGCGGCGCTTTGCCGTCCGCTGGAGGCAAAGGTCGGGTCCATCCGCTGCCAGGAGACGCCGTCAAAGTAGATGGCGCCATCCACCCAGCCGGTCTCCTCGGACCAGACGCTGATCCAGGCGTGGTACGCTGTTCCGGCGTATCCCACCACCAGCTTGCAGGGAATGCCCTGGCTGCGGAGCATGCCGGTCATCAAGGATGCGTAATCAAAGCAGATACCGCTTTTGCTGGCCAGCACCGTGTCCAGCACCGGAAGATACCCGCTTTGAACAGTCTGTGCCAGCTGATAGTCGTATGTGATGTTATTCACCACAAAATCATACACCGCTTGAACCTTTTTCAGAGGCTCCGTCAGATTCTCCGTCAACTCCCGCGCCTTCGCCACCGTGTTGGGTGCCACGCCGTAATCCACATACTGGTTGGGCCGCAGGAAAGGCGCGAACTCATCCGTCAAGGTCACATTGAACCGGATGGAGAGGACCGTGGCATATTTCGTGCCGGAAATATTCTCGTACACCACCACTTGATAGCTGCCGTTTCCATCTGACAGGGGAAAGGTCTCCCACTCCCCCACCGACAAATTGTAGGTATAGGTCGTATTGGGCCCCTTTACCTGGGCCTTCAAGCGCTTGCTCGTGGCAGCGGAATAGCGGACCATCACATAGCCATCCTCCGTGTTGGAGTAGTCGATGACCGCCTTTTGGTTTTCCTTGGTCAGCACACCGGGGGCCTCCGGCTCCAGCAGCGTATCCGACGGGGCGGGAGCGCCTGCCAGCGCCACCGCCTCCTCCTCCAAAGACACCACCCCCGGTGATACCGCATCCACAAAAACCGGCTCCTCCGTACTGGCACCGGCGATATGTCCGCAGCCGCTCAGCAGGCAAATTGCCGCCGCCAACGGCAAAATACGATGAAAAATCCTCAACAATGGGCTCACTTCCCCTCTTTTCAGACAATTTTCAGCCCTATTTTTCCACATTGCTATCAGTATAGCAGGCCTGCTCCAAATTGAAAAGTATTTTTTCAAAAATTTTTTCATTTTTCAAAAATTAATGTAACTTTTTCCGTTTTCGCATTGAATTGTCCTGCTGGATGTGTTATGTTACATATGTATAAGATAAATGAAACTCCACAAATTTCAGTATCTCCGGCAAAGGTGGTGGCACTATCATGGAGGACAATATTCTGCAGGTCCGTATGCTCGGCAGCTTTTCCATCCGCATGGGAGAGCAGGAGATCAACGACAGCGACAACCGCTCTAAAAAGGTCTGGCTCCTGCTGGCCTACATGATCTACTGCCGCAGCCGGTCCATTTCCCAGGAGGAGCTGGTGGGTCTTCTCTGGAACGGCGACGAGAGCAGCTCCAATCCCTTCAACGCGTTAAAGACCATGTTCCACCGGGTCCGCACATCTCTCAACCAGCTGGACAGTTCCGCCGGACACACGCTGATCATCCGCCGGGAGGGCAGCTATGCCTGGAACACCGCTGTTCCCTTCGTCTTTGATGTGGATGAGTTTGAGCGCCTGTGCCGCTCCGGTTCCGCTCTTTCCGACAAGGAAGAACGGCTGGACATTTTTCTCCAGGCATTGGCGCTGTATCAGGGCGACTTCCTGCAAAAGCTCTCCTCGGAGCCCTGGGTGGTACCCATTGCCGCCTATTTCCACAACCTGTATGTGCAGACACTGTTGGAAACCCTGCCTCTGCTGGAGGAGAAGGGCCGCCTAAACGAGGCCGAGGCCCTCTGCCGCAAGGGAGTGGAAATAGAGCCCTATAACGAGCTGCTCTACCAGCACTTGATGCGAAGTCTCATGGATCAAGGGGAGCAGCGGGCCGCCATCACGGTGTACGAGAACATGAGCCAGCTGCTGTTTGACAGCTTTGGCATCATGCCGTCGGATGAGTCCCGGGCGCTGTACCGGGAAGCTGTCCGCACCGTCAATGACCGGGCCGTGTCCATCAGCACCATCCGCGAGCAGCTGCGGGAGCCGGACGGTGCCAGCGGCGCGCTGTTCTGCGATTACGATTTTTTCAAGATCATCTATCACGCCGAAGCCCGGTCCATCGCCCGCAGCGGCGCCGCCGTTCACATCTGCCTGCTGTCTGTCACAGACGAGCAGGGCGGCGACCTTTCCAAGCGCAGCCTGGACCGCTGCATGGAAAACCTTCAGGAGCTGATCCGCTTCAGCCTCCGCAGGGGTGACGTGGCTGCCCGGTGCAGCGTGTCCCAGTACATTTTGCTGCTGCCCCAGGCCAACTATGAAAACAGCTGCAAGGTCTGTGAGCGCATCATCAAGGGCTTTTGCCGCCAGTATCCCCACTCTCCCGCCCAGCTGCACTACTCCGTGCAGCCGCTGGAGCCCAATCTATGAAAAAAGAGCCGGGTGTGCCTGCCGCACACCCGGCTCTTCCCAAAAAGTCCGGTGCCGCTCTTCGCGGCACCGGACTTTTTTCAAATTTTCTTTTTGCTGTGGCGGGTCTTGATGACCAGCAGAGTCGCCAGCATCAGCACGATGCCGATGGGCAGGCTTAGGATGCCGGGAGCGCCGAATTGGGCCAGTATACCGGCGATCAGATAGGTGATGCCGGACACCACCGCGCAGGTGACGGCATAAGGCAGCTGGGTGGACACATGGTTCACGTGGTCACACTGGGCGCCGGCTGAGGCCATGATGGTGGTATCGGAAATGGGAGAGCAGTGGTCGCCGCAGACGGCGCCGGCCATGCAGGCGGAGATGCAGATGATAGCCATGGGGTTATCCATGGAGAACACGTTCTGCACGATGGGGATCAAGATGCCGAAGGTGCCCCAGGAGGTGCCGGTGGCGAAGGCCAGCAGGCAGCCGATGACGAACACGATAACCGGCAGCAGCATCTGCACGCCGGTGGCGGAGGTGCGGACGAAGTCCCGAACGAAGAACTTGGCGCCCAGGGAGTCGGTCATGGCTTTTAGGCTCCAGGCAAAGGTCAAGATCAAGATGGCGGGCACCATGGCCTTAAAGCCCTCGGGGATGCAGCTCATCATATCCTTGAACTTCATAGAGCGGCGGATCAGGAAGTAAATAAACGAGAACACCAGAGCAAAGGCGGAGCCCAGCATTAGGCCCACAGAGGCATCGGAGTTGGAGAAGGCGGTGATGAAGTCCTCACCCTCGAAGAAACCGCCGGAGTAGATCATGCCGATAACGCAGCAGATAATCAGCATCACCACGGGCAGTACCAGGTCCAGCACCCGGCCCTTACCCTCTTCTACGCTCTCATCAGCGGAGGCATAGGGGTTAGGTCCGGAGAACAGGTCACCGGTCTCAATGGCATTGCGCTCGAAGGTGCTCATCAGGCCGAAGTCCACCTTCATCACCACCAGGCCCACCATCATCACGATGGTCAGCAGGGCGTAGTAGTTATAGGGGATAGCCCGCAGGAACAGGTTGAAACCCTGTCCGTCCTCAGCAAAGCCGGCCACGGCGGCGGCCCAGGAGGAAATGGGGGCGATGATGCACACGGGGGCGGCGGTGGCGTCGATGATGTAAGCCAGCTTGGCGCGGGAGATGTTGTGCTTGTCGGTAATGGGACGCATAACGCTGCCCACGGTCAGGCAGTTGAAATAGTCGTCAATGAAGATCAAGCAGCCCAGTAGGATGGAGGCCAGCTGCGCACCCACCCGGCTCTTGATGTTCTTCTCCGCCCAGCGGCCGAAGGCGGCAGAGCCGCCGGCCTTGTTCATCAAGCACACCATGGTACCCAGGATCACCAGGAAGATCAGAATGCCCATGTTATAGCTGTCGGTAACGGAAGCCACGATTCCGTCGTTGAACACATGCAGGATGGTGCTCTCAAAGGCAAAGTTGGAATACAGCAATCCGCCCACCAGGATACCGATGAACAGGGAGCTGTACACTTCCTTGGTGATCAGAGCCAGGGCAATGGCGATGATGGGAGGCAGCAGGGACCAGACGGTGTTGAAGAACCGGCTGGGGGATTCCACATAGCCGCTTCCCCCGCAGCTCTCGCACGCGGCGACAGTTCCCTCGTCCGTCAGGACGACACCGAGAGTGCCGCAGTCGGGACATTCGATCATCTTGGTGCCGGTTTCCTCGGTGGGGTCCGCGGCAAAGGCCGTGACGGTCATGGCCGTGCACAGCAGAAGCACCGCTGTCAGCAAAGGCAGCAGCCGTCGCTTTAGATTTCTCATCACGTTCTCTCTCCTCATAAAAAATGAAGTCATGACTTCTGTCATGACTTCATACGCTCAGCAGTACGTATGGACCCACGACAGCGCTCCGTCCCGGGAAGGGGACGACAGTCCGCGGGATATTCTCCCACGGCCCGGCTCCGTGCGCCACAGGCGGCACCACACAGCCTCGGCGAAAGTCCCTTTCCTCTCTCCCAGGACCTGTCCATATGGGAAGGACTACTCTTGACGTCCGCGCCTCTATCATGCTTGGTGTGTTCATTATATAAAAGTTTTTGGAAAAGTCAACCGGCTTTTCCAAATTCCGCTGTTTTTCCTTGGAAAACAAAGCCGGGGCGCCGCTTTCACGGCGCCCCGGCGGAAACGTGGGATCAATACTGGCCCAGATTGGCGGAGGCGTCGGAGTTGGCGCTCTTGCCGAAGTGGAAGTCGTTGCCGGGCAGGATGGCGTTGAGCACGATGCCGGCGATGGCGGCAATGGCCAGAGAGGTCAGCGTGATGGAGGCGCCGCCCACCTGGAAGGTCAGGCCGCCGGTGAAACCCAGGCCGCACACCAGAATGACAGCGGCGATGATGAGGTTGCGGCTGTTGGTGAAGTCCACCTGGTTCTCCACCACGTTCCGCACGCCGATGGCGGAGATCATGCCGTACAGGATGAAGCTGACGCCGCCGATGATGGCCGTGGGGATGGTGTTGACCAGATAGGCGAAGGCGGGGCTGAAGGACAGGATGATGGCATACAGGGCGGCCAGGCGGATGACCTTGGGGTCATGGACCCGGGAGAGCACCAGCACGCCGGTGTTCTCACCGTAGGTGGTGTTGGCGGGGCCGCCGAACATGGCGGAGAGAGATGTGGCGATGCCGTCGCCGATGAGGGTGCGGTGCAGGCCGGGGTCCTCGATGAAGTTCTCGCCCACGGTGGCGGAGATGGCGGACATGTCGCCGATATGCTCCATCATGGAGGCGATGGCGATGGGGGCCATCACCAGGATGGCGGAGACATCAAACTTGGCCACGCTGCCGGAGAAGTTCGTCACAAAGGGCTGGAAGCCCAGCAGGGGCGTGGTACCGCCGAAGAGGCCCTGCACATCCAGGCCGGAGAAATCCACCATGCGGAACACCAGCGCCACCACATAGGAGATGACCACGCCCAGCAGGATGGGGATGATCTTGATCATGCCCTTGCCCCAGATGTTGGCCACCACGATGACTGCGATGGACAGCAGGGCCAGCCACCAGCAGGAGGAGGCGTTGGACACGGCGGAGGGGGCCAGATTCAAGCCGATCAGAATGATGATGGGGCCGGTGACCACGGGAGGCAGATAGTGCATGACCCGGTGGACGCCTACCGCTTTGATAATGGCAGCCAGAAGCACGTACAAAAGGCCTGCCACTACGATGCCGCCGCAGGCGTACTGCAGCTTTTCAGCAGGCTCCATGGCGGCGTAAATGCCGCTGTCCATGGCACCCATGGCGGCAAAGCCGCCCAGGAACGCAAAGGAGGAGCCCAGGAAGGCGGGGACCTTCATCCGGGTGCAGACGTGGAAAAACAGCGTGCCGAAGCCGGCGAAGAACAGCGTGGTCTGGATGGACAGGGGCAGGCCATAGCTCTGCACCAGAATGGGAACCAGCACCGTGGCGCCGAACATGGCGAACATGTGCTGCAGGCCCAGAATGAGCATCTTGGGTACGCCCAGGGCACGGGCATCCCGGATGGGCTGCTGGCCCACGGGGGTCTTTGTTTCTTTCATGTTGCTTCTCCTCTCATATCTCCACAAAATTTTGGCAAAAAAAATACCGGCACCAATGCCGGTCAAACAGGGGAACCATTCAAAAAGGAAGAAACGACCGCCTTGGACATTCCACGCATCAAATACAGCATCTCACGTTCCCTCCTTCTCTATTTTGCCTTATTATACAGAAAGGTATGACGCATTGCAAGATTCCTTTTCCATGACCCTCGGATAAAAAAAGTGTCGGAAATTGTAAAAAATGACGGAGCGCCCTTTGGGGCGCTCCGTCCGGTGTCATGCTTCCAGCAGCTCCGGAATTTGGGACTCTCCGTAAACCGGGATGCCATGGGCGGCCAGCAGCGCCGCCGTCACGCCGTCGCCGGTGGTCAAGGCGCCGGTAAAGGTGCCGTCGTACACCTGCCCGCGGCCGCAGGAGGGGCTGCGCTCTTTCAGTACAGCGGCCTGACAGTCAAATAGTTTACATAACTTCAACGCTTCCTCCGCGCCCCGCCGGTACTGCTCCGTCACGTCGGCTCCGGTCTCCGTCACCACACGCTCACCCCGGCGCTCCGCCGGAGGACGGGGCGTCGGCAGGCCTCCCAGCTGCTCCGGGCACACGGGCACCAGGGTGTGGCGCTCCGCCAGAGCGGCGATAAGCGGATGCGCCTTCTCGGCGCCGTCGTACCGGCAGCGGACCCCCAGCAGGCAGGCTGAGACCAGGATGTTCATTGCCGCCCGCCTTTCTGAAAGGCCCGGTGCTCTTTTTGCAGCTCCGCCCACAGCATCACGCCGCTCCAGTTCCGGTTGTGGGGCGTCAGCACCGCCTTTAGGCACTCCGGTCCTGCCCCCGACCGCGCCAGGACAGGCAGCAGCGTGTCCAGCTGCTTTTCCAGGCCGCACAGCACCATCATCCGCCCGCCCAGCGGCCCTCCGGCGTAGTCCGCCATGGGGCCGGGAGCGGTATCCATCCCCGCCAGCACCGCCAGGGGCTTGTTGTAATCCTTGCGGGCCACAGGCACCAGCTCCACGCCGAGGGGGCTCACCGCTGTCTCCAGCGCCAGAACATTCAGCAGGGAATCAAATCCAAACAGCAGCAGTTTTTTCATACGATCTCCTCTCCGTTCAATACCGCCTGGGCAAGGCGCTCTCCCTCATACCGCAGCTTCAAAGAGAAAAAGGGCGTGTCCGTATCCAGCAGGCGCAAAAAAATCTTGTCCCCCTCCCACAGCGGCAGGGACAGAAGATCCGCTTTCTTGATCCAGGCCAGCTCTCCCTCGTCGCACTCGTGGGGGGTGCCGGTCCAGCCGGTGGCGGTGAACAGGTGCATGTACTCCGTGGGATAGCGGTCGGAGACGAAGGTCACCAGCCCCCGGTAGCGGTATTGCGTCAGCCGCAGGCCTGTCTCCTCAAAGGTCTCCCGGAGGACGCAGTCCTCGGGGCTCTCCCCTTCTTCAAATTTGCCGCCCACACCGATCCACTTGTCGTGGTTCATGTCGTTGGCTTTTTTCACCCGGTGGAGCATGAGGTACTGGTCTCCCCGCTCCAGATAGCACAGGGTGGAGTTGATCATAGGCATCTCTCCTTTGCGCACCATTATACCCGCAGCGGCGGAAAAAGAAAAGTGCCTTGCCGGCAAAAGTGCGCCATGCCATGCTGGTATTGAATTTTTTTTGAAATAGCGCTTGATTTCGTCCAGGGCGGCGCTGAAGGCCGCCGTACTGGCCTGGCTGGGACTGTAAAAGAGCAAGGACTGCCGTGGGCAGTCCTTGCTCTTTCTTCAGTTGCTCCGAAAGACCTTCAAAAGCTGGATGAGGACCATGGAGCCGAAAGACAGCCCTACGACGGCGCCCACCAGGCCCCAGGACAGCGGCGCCACCCGGAACAGCGGCTCCAGCGCCGGCACCAGCAGCACACCGCCCAGCAGCACCGCTCCCGCCGCGAAAGCCAGCAGCAGGTATTTGTTGTTCCAGAGCTTCTTTGTCAGCAGCACGGGCCGCTGGGATTTACAGCTGAAGCCGTGGAACAGGCGGGAAAGGCACAGCGTGGCGAAAGCCATGGTGCTGCCCGCCGCCGCGCCGCCGGCGCTGAGGCCCAGGTGGAAAGCGGCAATGGTAGCGGCGGCCATGACAAGGCCCTCCAGCGCCACACTGGTGAGGAAAGGCCTTGTCAAAATGCCCTCGTCCCGGGGACGGGGCCGCTCCCGCATCACCAGGTCCGTATGGGGCTCCAAGCCCAGGGCGATGGCCGGCAGGGAGTCTGTCAGCAGGTTGATGAACAGCAGGTGCACCGCCTCAAAGGGTACGGGCAGCCCCAAAAGGGCGGCGTACAGCACTGTCAGGATGCCGGCGGCGTTACCGGAGAGCAGGAACTGAATGGCCCGCTTGATGTTGGCATATACGTTGCGGCCGTTTTTGACTGCCTTGACGATGGTGGCGAAGTTGTCGTCCGTCAGCACCATGCCGGCGGCGTCCTTGGCCACCTCCGTGCCGGTGACGCCCATGGCCACGCCGATGTCCGCCTGCTTCAGCGCCGGGGCGTCGTTGACGCCGTCGCCGGTCATGGCCACCAGGCTCCCCAGGTCCTGCCAGGCCTTCACAATGCGGATCTTGTGCTCCGGAGACACCCGGGCGTAAACGGATACCCGGGGGACCAGCCGCCGCAGCTCTTCATCGCTCATCCCATCCAAAACAGCGCCCTCCACCGCCTCGGTGTCCTCCGTGAGGATGCCGACCTCCCGGGCGATGGCGGAGGCGGTGACCTTGTGATCGCCGGTGATCATGACAGGCCGGATGCCGGCGGCGATGCACTCGGCCACCGCCGCGCGGCTCTCCTCCCGGGGCGGGTCCATCATGGCGATGAGCCCCAGAAAATCCAGGCCGTTTTCATCCGCGAGACTCACCTCCGCCCGGTCCATGGGACGGCAGGCAAAGGCCAGCACCCGCAGGCCCTCCCGGGAAAACTGTTCATTGGCCTGCTCCGCCTTTTTCCGCTCCTCCAGGGAGATGACGCAGCGGTCCAGCAGCACGTCCACAGCGCCCTTTGTGACCATCATCAGTCCGCCGGAGAGCCGGTGGACCGTGGACATGAGCTTACGGTCAGAGTCAAAGGGGATCTCCGTCAAGCGGGGCCAGCGTTCCCGGGTGACCTCCTCGTCAAAGCCGTTGTCCTCCCCCAGCCGCACCAGGGCTGTCTCCGTGGGGTCTCCCACCTCGCCGTTTTCGTTGACGGTGGCGTCACTGCACAAAAGAGCCGTCCGCAGCAGGGGCTCCTGGACTGGGTCTCGGAAATCCGCCTCCCGGGCCGGAATGATCTTGCCGCCCACATACAGCTTCTGGACGGTCATTTTGTTCTGGGTCAGGGTGCCGGTCTTGTCGGAGCAGATAACGGACACGCTGCCCAGGCCCTCCACCGCCTGGAGCTTGCGGATGATGGCGTTTTCCCGGGCCATTTTCTGGGTGCCGAAGGACAGCACGATGGTGACGATGGAGGAAAGTGCCTCCGGAATGGCCGCCACCGCCAGAGCTACGGCAAAGAGGAAAGCGTTCATAACATTCTCGCCCCGCACAAAAACGCTGACGGCAAACAGCACGGCGCAGATCACCAGAATCCCCACGGAGAGCTTGCGGCCAAACTGGTCCAGGCTCACCTGCAGCGGCGTTTTCTTCTCCTGGGTGCCTTTCAGCAGGGCGGCGATCTTTCCCATCTCCGTGTCCATGCCGGTGCCGGTCACCAGGAATTTCGCCCGGCCGTAGGTGACGAAGCTGCCGGAGAACACCATGTTCTTCCGGTCCCCCAGGGGCACGTTCTCCGGAATCTCGTCCACGATTTTCTCCACTGGCAGGCTCTCGCCGGTAAGGGCGCTCTCATCGCACTTTAAGCTGGCGCACTCCAACAGGCGGCCGTCGGCGCAGACGCTGTCGCCAGCCTCCAGCACCACCACATCCCCGGGCACAACATCCCGGCCCGGCACCTGGAGGACCTGGCCGTCACGCACCACCTTGGCGGTGGGGGCGGACATCCGCTTGAGGCTATCCAAGGACGCGGCGGCCTTTACGGTTTGGACTGTACCCAAAACGGCGTTCATAGTGATGACCGCCAGAATGACGGCAGCGCTCTCCACATCACCCAGGATGGCGGACACCACCGCCGCCAGGATCAAAATGACCACCAGGAAATCCGCGAACTGCTCGCAGAATATCCGCAGGGTGCTCTTCTGCCTGCCGCCCTGGAGCTCGTTGTGTCCGAACTTTGCAAGCCGGCCGGCGGCCTCCACCGCCGACAGTCCCTCTCCGGTGCAGCCAAGGTCCCGCAGCAGCTCCATCCGGCTCTTCTGCCAAAGGTTCTTCTCTTGCTTCATTTCGTTCTTCCTTTCCTGGCAGGACGCAAAAAGGCGAGGCCTTTGCGCCATGCCATACGCATGATGCAAAAGTCTCGCCATTTCAATCCGAAGCGGGGCCAAGCCCGTACTGACGCCTGCGGATACACAACTCTGTGCCAGCTACTCCCTTTTCTTCTGGGTATCTTATGCGCCGCGGCGGGAAAAGTCAAGAGATGGGCCTGTTAAGAATCTGTGAATCTTCCTGTCCCTCACTCCCCCATTACCTGGAACACGATGTCCCGCACCCGGTTGCGGGTGTCACATTCCACCAGCGTCAAGTTCTGCCAGGGCCCCACGGTGATGCGCCCCTCCACGAAGGGCACCGTGATGAAGGGGGACAGCAGCGCCGCCTTGATGTGGGAGGAGCCGTTGTCGTCGTGCCAGGTCTCATGGTGCCAGTAGGGCACCACCCTGCCCTGCTCGTCCAGATAGGGGGAGAACACGTCCAGCGCCGCCTTCAGATCGTGGTTCACCATGCCCGGCTCAAATTCCAGTGTCGTCAAGCCCGCCACGCCGCCGGTGGTGAAGCCGGTGACGGTGCCGGCGGTGATGTTGTATTTCCTGCAGGCCTCCGTCACCGCGTTCTGGAAATCCCCCGTCACGTCGATCATGCCCATGTGGGCCTTGGTGTGGTAGGTCTTGGTCTGCGTGTATACTGCCATGCTTGTTTCCTCCCGGTATCATCCGCCGCTGCTCAGCCGCGGTCATATTTTTTGCATTGTACCATACTCACAGCCGTGATACAATATCAGTTGAGGTGATTTCATGGGTCCCGGCACTGTCACAGCCGACCTCCACGGCAAAACCAAATACCAGGCCCGGGTGACGGTGGATGCCCTGCTGCGGCGTGCTGGCGGTGCCACCTACCGCATCCGGCTCATCCACGGCTGCCACGGCGGCACGGAGCTGCGGGACTTTCTCCGGGAGGAATACGGCCATCATCCGAAGGTGAAGCGGCTCCTTCTCTCCCCCGACGGCGGCGCCACGGAGCTGGTGCTGCGGGAATATTGAGGAGGTAGGCATATGAGCGGATATGTTTTCGCGGCCTTTTACGATATTGTCCGCCGCATCCCCGCCGGAAAGGCTGCCACCTACGGCCAGGTGGCCCGGCTGGCGGGCATGCCCCGGTGCGCCCGGACCGTGGGCTACGCCATGGCAAGCTGCACGGACCCCACGGTCCCCTGTCACCGGGTGGTAGACCGCTTCGGCGGCACAAAGGCCTGTTTTGACATCTTCGCCCCCGGCACCCAGAGGGCGCTGCTGGAGGCGGAGGGTGTCCTCTTCCGTCCGAACGGCACGGTGGATCTGGACAAATGCCGGTGGGAGCCATAGCGTAAAAATGAGAGAGGCGATGCCTCTCTCATCTTTTTTCAAAATTCATAGTCCACAGCCACCCGGTCGGTACGGATAGACTTGCACAGGGCGGAGACCGCCTTGTGGCGGGGGTCGTTTTTATAGGCGTCCAGCGCCTCCAGGCTCTCAAACTCGCTGACCAGCACGGCGTCGTAATTTCCCTCCCCCACGTTTACAGCCACCTCGCTGCGCTTGAGCTGGGGAATGACGCCCTGCAGGTCCCGCAGGCCGTCTAAAAACCGTTCCTGCTCCGCCTCCGTGCCGGGGCGGAACTTCCACATGACAATATGCCGGATCATGGCTCAGCCCTTTCTGGCGTTGTAGGCCTGGATGCCCAGCCCCAGCAGCTCGATGGCACGGGTCACATCCTCGGGGTTGGTGACATAGGCGATGCGTACCTTGTTGCGGCCCAGCTCGGGATCGGTGAAGAAGCTGTCGGCAGGGGTGACCATGACAGTCTCGCCATTATCCTCAAATTCCTCCAGCAGGAAATACTGGAGCTTTTCCGCATCATCCACCGGCAGCGTCACCATCAGATAGAAAGCTCCCTCGGGGCAGCGGAACTCCACGCCGGGGATCTTGGAAAGGGCAGCCACCATGGCGTCCCGGCGGCGGCGGTACTCCTCCCGCACCTCGGTATAGTAGTTGGCGGGCAGCTCATTGTACATGGCGGCGGCGCCCACCTGGTCCAGCGTGGCGGTGCACAGGCGGCCCTGGCACAGCTTCATGGCCTCGTCCATCAGCTCGTGGTTCCGGGAGATGACGGCACCCACCCGGGCGCCGGTGGCGGAAAAGCGCTTGGACACGGAGTCGATGACCACCACGTTCTCGGCGGCATCCTCCAGCTCCAGCATAGAGGTGACCTTCTCGCCGGTATAAACGATCTCCCGGTACACCTCGTCGCTGATGAGGAACAGGTCGTGCTCCTTGGCGATGTCCGCCATGAGGCGCATCTCCTCCCGGCTCAGCACCACGCCGGTGGGGTTGCCGGGGTTGGTCATGAGGATGGCCCGGGTGTGCTCGTTGATGAGGGGCTCGATCTGTTCACGGGTGGCGAAGCGGTAGCCCTCCTCCGCCTTGGTCTTGATGGGGCGGATCTTGCCGCCGGTAATGTTGATGAAGGTGGTGTAGTTGGGATAAAAGGGCTCGGGCACCAGGACCTCGTCCCCCTCCTCCAGGATGCAGGACATGACGATTTGCAGTGCCTCGCTGCCGCCGTAGGTGGCCAGGATGTCATCCCGGGAGATGGGGAAGCCCAGGCTCTCATAATACTTCTGGGTAGCCGTCAAAAAATCCGGCACTCCGGGGGCAGGAGCGTATTCCAGAACGCTGTCGCTGAAGCGGCTGATGGCCTCGAAAAACACTCTGGGGGTCTCAATATCCGGCTGTCCGATATTCAAGTGCCGGACCTTCAGGCCCTTTTCCACCGCCGCCATCTCATAGGGATAAAACTTCCGCACGGGAGAGAGCTCACACCGCTTGATCTTGCTGGAAAACTTCATGACTGTATTCCTCCATCTGTCTCAATGAAATCACGATGTACTTGGCGCGTGTCACAGCGGCGAAGGCCGCCGGCACCGGAGGGAATAAAAAAACGCCCCCGACCTGCGTCAGGGGCGAAAAGGATCTTTCCACGGTACCACCCTGATCTGCCTGCCCATTGGGCGGCATCTCACGTCATCCTGTAACGGGGATGGGCCGTTCCGCTCATCGCGGACTGCTCCAAAGTGGCTTGCCTCGCGGCGTGGGCTGAGGGCTTGCACCGGACCCCTCTCGCTGAAAGCCGGTTTCACGAGGCTGGCTTTGTCATCGCTTTTACTGGTTTCTCATTATACGGCTTCAAAAGAATTTGTCAAGCCCGGTAGTACAAAATTTCATGGTTCCTCATTCGGAAACGGCGGGGCTTCATCGGCGGCACCGCCGGTGCCGCCCATCTGCATCTCCTGCCACTGGGCCCGGGTGATGAGCAGCTGCCGGGGCTTGGAGCCCTCAAAGGGGCCCACGATGCCCCGCTCCTCCATCTGGTCCACCAGGCGGGCGGCCCGGGAGTAACCCAGCTTCAGCCGCCGCTGCAGCATGGACACGGAGGCCTGTCCCGTCTCCAGCACCACATCCACGGCGGCGGGCAGCAGTTCGTCGCCCTCGTCCTCGGCGGAGGGCTCCGCAGCGGCACCCTTAGCGCCGCCCTTGTCCTTCTCCTGGAGGGATTCCTCGATCTTGGCCATGACCTCGTCGGAGTAATGGACCTCGCCGGACTGCTTCACAAATTCCACCACCTGCTCGATCTCCTCCGGGGAGATGAAGCAGCCCTGGACACGGGTGGGCTTGCCGGCTCCCAGGGGCGCGTACAGCATGTCGCCCTTGCCCACCAGCTTTTCCGCGCCGGTGTTGTCCAGAATGATGCGGGACTCCAGAGAGGAGGCCACGGCGAAGGCGATGCGGCTGGGGATATTGGCCTTCATAAGGCCGGTGATAACGTCGGCGGAGGGCCGCTGGGTGGCAATGACCAGGTGCACGCCGGCAGCGCGGCCCATCTGGGCCACGCGGCAGATGGATTCCTCCACCTCCTTTGCCGCCACCAGCATCAAGTCGGCCAGCTCGTCGATGACCACCACCACGCTGGGCAGCGGCTCCAGCTCCTCGCTGGCACGGGCCAGACGGTTGAACTCCTCCAGCTTCTTCACGCCGTGCTCGGAGAAGGTCTTATACCGCTTCATCATTTCAAACACCGCCCACTGCAGCGCGCCGGCGGCCTTTTTCGGGTCCGTCACCACCGGGATGAGCAGATGGGGGATGCCGTTGTAGGGGGCCAGCTCCACCATCTTGGGGTCCACCATGATGAAGCGGACCTCGTCGGGGGTGGACTTGTACAGCAGGGAGATGATGAGAGAGTTGGTGCACACGGACTTACCGGAGCCGGTGGTGCCGGCGATCAGCACGTGGGGCAGCTTTTCGATGTCGCCCACGATGCACTGCCCGCCGATGTCCTTGCCTAGGGCGAAGGCCACCTTGGACTTGTGCTCCGTAAAGGTCCGGGACTCGATGACATCCCGGATGAGCACCGGGGTCACCTGTTTGTTGGGCACCTCGATGCCCACCACGGAGATCTTATCGGGGATGGGGGCGATACGGACGCCGGTGGCACCCAGGGCCAGGGCGATATCGTCCGCCAGGTTGGTGATCTTGGAGAGCTTCACGCCCTGGTCCAGCACAAATTCGTACCGGGTGACAGAGGGGCCGTGGACCACGTCGCCGGGTGTGGCGTCCACGCCGAAGCTGGTGAGGGTCTCCGCCAGGCGGCGGGAGTTATTGCGCAGCTCGGCGCCAGTCTCCGTGTAGTTCTCGCCCCGGCTGGCCTGCAGCAGGGTGATGGGCGGGAACTGGTAGGCGTCCTCCTCCGCGGAGAGCTTCTGCTCGATCTCCGCCGTGACGGCGGCGGTCTGCTCCGCCACCTCCCGGGCGGTGCTGGCCTTTTCCTTTCGGGCGGACACGGCAGGCTGCTCCGGCGGCGTCTGGCTGGCTGGCATCTCCGGCCGGATAGGCTCCGGCGCAGCCTTCACAGCGGCGGGAGCCGCTGTCTCCGCGCTCTTGTCCGCCGGGATGGCCGGCGTCTTTTTCCGTTCCGGCGCGGCCTTTTCCGTGTGCTCCGCAAGCACCTGGTCGGGGGTTTTCTGCTGGGCGGATTTATGGCGGAAGAAGCTGGTGAAAATGCCGGGCTCCTTCTCCTTCGCCTTGGCCGGCGGCAGGGCCGGGTCGTCGTCCAAGGGGAAGTCGATCTGGGGCTTTGGCTTCTGCTCCGCGGCAGGACGGCGGGCAGGCTCCAGGGGCACCACCCGGACATGGGGCTTTTCCGGCTCCTCTTCGTACATAGGCCGGCTGCGGTGCTTTTCAATGAGGGCGCCAACGGTCAGCCGCAGGGACACCATCACGACGATCACCAGCAGCGCGGTAAAGACAATGATGGAGGCCACCTTGGAAAACACCTTGACAGAGCCCTCCGCCAAGGCACCGGCGATGGCGCCGCCGGACTGAAGGGTCGTGCCGGTGAGCCAGAACTGCTTCAGCGCCCCGGCGGAGGAGGGGAATTCCACCTGGCACAGCACCATGTGGCCCAAAGCGCCCAGCAGCACTGGGATCAGCAGCGTGCAGATGACCCGCAGCTGCACCGGACGGCCGTGATGGAACAGCAAAATAAGCGCCGCCAGCAAAAGCGCCGGGCAGGCCAGCCAGTAGCCGTAGCCCAACAGGCCTTTCAGCAGCAGGGCGAACCAGTCGATGAAAATGGCCCGGATGTTGAAATAGCTGACGCCCACACACAGGGACAGCACCAGCAGGATAACGCCCCACACCTCCCGGCGGATGGGGCGCTTTTGCGGTTCAAGAGGCTTCTTTGCGCGGGTGGAACCGCCCTTGGCTGAAGAGCCACTCTTTTTTGTTGTGCTTGTTGATTTCTTTTGTGTCGCGGCAGCCACGCCCGCACCTCCTTGGAAATTTTACAGGTAATGGTTACTTTTGAATGACGGTCAACACCAGCGTCAGGGCGCCTACGATCCAGCAATAATAGGCGAAGGCGCCAAACTTACCCTTGTCAGCGATCATTTTCAGCAGGCGGATGCAGGCGTAGCCCACGGCGGCAGCCACCGCCACGCCCACCAGGTACACCGGCACCTCTCCCCAAACCACGGTGTCCATGGCGTCTTTCAGGCTCAGAACGTTGGCCCCCAGAATGGCGGGGATGGACAGCAGGAACGAATAGCGGACAGCGAACTTGCGGTCAAAGCCCACGAAGCATCCGGCGGTGATGGTGGTGCCGGAGCGGGAGATGCCGGGGCAGGTGGCGAGGGCCTGGGCCACGCCCACCAGCAGCACATCCAGCATGGTGGCGGTCTTTTCCGTCTTGCGGCCCTTTTTCACCCGGTCACTGGCATAAAGCAGGCATCCGGTGACCAGCAGGGCGGCGGCTACGAAGTACATGTTGTCCGCCAGCCCCTCCACCAGGTCCTGCACCGGCAGCACCAAAAAAAGTGGCAGCGTGCCCACGATGATCAGCAGGATGAGCCGCCGGGCGGGGGGGACAGGATTGGGCGTGGAGTGATGTACCAGATCGCCGACGCCGGCGAAGAATTCCAGGACCATGTCCCGGATATCCTCCCAGTAGGCCGCGAACACGGCCACCAGGGTGCCCAGGTGCAGCAGCACGTCGAAAAATTCCGGGACCTCCAGGCCCTTCATACCCAGCAGGTGCTCGGCAATGGCCAGATGGCCGGAGCTGGAGATGGGCAGAAACTCCGCGATGCCTTGAATCAAGCCCAAAATCACAGATGAAAGCAGTGACAAGTGGTTCACCTTCTTAAAAAATTGCTCGTATTGAGATAGTATACCATGCCGGCGGGGAAAATTCCAGAAATATTTACAACAGCCGCCGGCCTCTCCCGGGGCGCGGCAGGCCGATTTCCGCAAAAAACGACAAAACAGGAGCCGCTGTCACGGCTCCTGCCTGGTTTATTCCGTTTCCAGCTTCCGCAGGGCCGCCTTGGCGGCAGACTGCTCCGCTTCCTTTTTGCTGTGGCCGGAGCCGGTGCCCACTTGGGCACCGTTCAGCAGCACTTCCGCCAGGAAGGTCTTGTCGTGATCGGGTCCCTCCTCGCCGATCATCCGGTAGGTCAGCACCTGGTCCGCCTGCCGCTGGACCAGTTCCTGGAGAGCTGTCTTGTAATCCCGGCGGCGCTCCTCCACCACTTCCTCCTTCTCCGCGTCCAGCAGGCAGCGGTGGATGAGGGCGGAGGCGGCGCCGATCCCGCCGTCCAGATACACCGCGGCGAACACGGCCTCCGTGGCGTCCGCCAGAATGGAGGTCCTCTCCCGGCCGCCGCCGGCCTCCTCACCCCGGCCCAGCTTCAAATACCGGCCCAGGTCCAGCTTCCGCGCCACCTCGTACAGGCTCTGCTCACACACCAGGGCCGCCCGGATGCGGGTCAAGTCCCCCTCCGGCAGGTCCGGGTGCTGGAGGAAGAGAAATTCCGCTGTCACGAAGCCCAGTACGGAATCCCCCAGGAACTCCAACCGCTCGTTGCTGCGCAGGCCGGCGGAGCGGTGCTCGTTGGCGTAAGAGCTGTGGCTCAGGGCCTCGCTGAGGAGGCCGGGGTCACGGAACGTATAATTCAGTTTTTTCTCTAACTCCTGCATGCTGCACACTCCAAAAGGACGCCCCGCACAGGGCGGGGCGTTTCGTCCGTTGTTCAGTCGCCGACCTTGCTGGCGATATAGTTCACCACATCGCCCACAGTCTTGAGGGTGGCCACCACTTCCTCGGAGGTCTCGCCCACTTCGAACGCATCCTCCACGCTCATGATCAGCTCCACAACATCCACGGAGTCGGCACCCAGGTCGTCAAAAAATTCCGTGTCCATGGTAACCTGCTCGGGGTCCATCTCAAAATGGTCCGCCACCAGCTCCTGCATCGTCTGAAAAATATCCTCGGTCGACATATCCAAATCCACTCCTTATGGAAATACTTGTTGGGGTAATCATACGGCAACCACCGCGCCGGTGTCAATAGGCAATCAAACTTTTTCCGGAGCGGGCTTCACCCGCATATAGTCGATATTCTTCTCGATCTCCTCGATAAAGCCGCTTTCGGCGTACTCTTTGGCCCGCAGAATGGCATTTTTGATGGCGTTGGCGTCAGAGCCGCCGTGGGCTTTGATGACGGGCTTGGAGATGCCCAGGAAGGGCGTGCCGCCGATCTCCGCCGGGTCCGCCTTCCGCTTTAGGCCGGCCATCTCCCTTTTTACCATCATGGCGCCCAGCTTCGTTCTGCCGTTGGTGAGGTACACGTTTTTCAGCTCCTTCATGAGGAACTTGGCGGTGCCCTCCAGGGTCTTGAGCATGACGTTTCCGGTAAAGCCGTCCGCCACCACCACGTCCACCTTGCCCAGCACTGCGTCGTTGGCCTCCACATTGCCCACGAAGTTGATGCGGCCCTGTTCGCCGGCCTCCCGCAGCAGGGCAAAGGTCTCATGGCGGAGAACATCGCCCTTCTCCTCTTCGGCGCCGATGTTCAAAAGGCCCACCCGGGGGCTCGGGATGCCCCGGACCTTCTGGGCGTAAAAGCTGCCCAGAAACGCAAACTGCAGCAGGTACTCCGGTGTGCACTCGGCGTTGGCGCCGCAGTCGCATAGAGTGATGTGTCCCCCCAGAATGGGCACGCTGGGGCCCAGAGCGGCCCGGCGGATACCCTTGATGCGCTTGACCAGCAGCGTGGCCCCCGCCAGCAGGGCGCCGGTGGAGCCGGCGGAGACGAAGGCGTCTCCCACCCCCGCCTTCAAAAGGTTCATGCCGACCGTCAGGGAGGAGTCCTTTTTCACCTTGAAGGCAATGGCGGGGTCGTCGGCGATCTCCACCACCTCCGAGGCGTCCCGGATCTCCACGCCGGACGGCAGCGTCTTTTCGCCGCAGGCCTCCACAGCCCGCAGCACCTCCGCCGCCCGTCCAACCAGCAGGATCTCCGTGCCGTACTCCCGGTGGGCGTCCAAAGCGCCTTGAACAATTGCCTGGGGGGCATTGTCGCCGCCCATGGCATCTACGATGATCTTCATTGGCACACCTCTTCTTTCAGCCGGTCGATGATAGCCAGGGACCGGGCGGACAGCTCCGCGTTTTTGTTCCGCTTGCCCTTGACCCTGTGGTCCAGGGGCGGTATGATGCCGAAATTGATGTTCATGGGCTGGAACACCGTCACCGACTCGTTGCTGACGTACAATCCCAGGGCGCCGATGGCGGTCTCCTGGGGGAAGTCGATGGGAGGCTTACCCAGCAGGCGGCGGGCGGTCTCCACGCCCACCAGAAAGCCGCTGGCCGCGGACTCCACGTATCCCTCCACGCCGGTCATCTGTCCGGCGAAGGAGATGCGGGGCTCCGCCTTGAGCCGGTAATACCTGTCCAGCAGCCGGGGAGAATTCAAGAAGGTATTGCGGTGCATGACGCCGTAGCGCAGGAACTCCGCGTCGTGAAGGGCGGGGATCATGGAAAACACCCGCCGCTGCTCCGGAAAGCGCAGGTGGGTCTGGAAGCCCACCAGGTTGTACACGGTGCCGTCGGCGTTGTCCCGCCGCAGCTGCACCACCGCATAGGGCCAGCGGCCGGTGCGGGGGTCATCCAGTCCCCGGGACTTCAAAGGTCCGTACAGCAGCGTGTCGTGGCCCCGGCGGGCCATGACCTCCACCGGCATGCAGCCCTCAAACACCAAGCTGTCCTCAAAGCCGTGGACCTCCGCCTCCTGGGCGGTGGTCAGCGCCTCCCAGAAAGCGTCATATTCCTCCTTGTTCATCGGGCAGTTTACATAATCATCCGTCCCCCGGTCATACCGGGAGCCGAACCAGGCCTTGTCCATATCCACGCTCTCAGCGGACACCAGGGGCGCCGCCGCGTCGTAAAAATGGAGGTTGCTGTCTTCTCCCAGCAGGCTTTGCAGCCGCTCCGCCAAAGCGTCGGAAGTCAAAGGACCGGAGGCGATGACCACCTCTCCCTCGGGGATGTCCGTGACCTCTCCGGGGACCACGGTGATGTTGGGGTGGCTCTTCACCTTTTCCGTCACCATGGCGGCAAAGCCGTAACGGTCCACCGCCAGGGCGCCGCCGGCCTCCACCCTTGTGGCGTCGGCGCAGGTGAGGATGAGGCTTCCCAGGCGGCGCAGCTCCTCTTTCAAAAGCCCCACGGCGTTTTCCAGCTGGTCGGAGCGCAGGGAATTGGAGCAGCACAGCTCCGCGAAATCATTTGTGACGTGGGCAGGGGTCTTTTTCTCCGGCTTCATCTCCCGCAGGGTGACCCGGATGCCCCGCTGGGCCAGCTGCCAGGCACATTCGCTGCCGGCCAGGCCCGCGCCGATGACGGTAACGTTCATAGGGATACTCCTTTATTTTGATGTGCCCCGCGGCCCGGTGCGTCACACCTCTGCCTTTTTGGAGGCGGTCTTCTTAGCGGCGGTCTTCTTAGTGGCGGTCTTCTTCCCCGCCGTGGTTTTTTTGGCTGTGGAGGTCTTCTTCGCCGTGGTCTTTTTGGAGGCGCTCTTCTTTTCCGCCGGCTTTTTGGCAAGCGCGGATGCTTCCGCCTCGGCCTCCGTGTTTTCCTCTCCGTCGGTCTTTTTCTTCGGATAGCCCCGCTTCTCCTCCGGCAGGAAGTTTTCGCAGGCGGGGTTGATGCAGAAGGGCTTTTTAAAGCCCCGGCCGGCCTTTTTGAACATGGTCTGGCCGCACACCGGGCAATCGTCCTTCACAGGCACGTCCCAGGACATGAAGTCGCACTTCTCCGCCTCGTTTTTGCTGTTGAGGTGCTCGCAGCAGTAATAGGTGTACTGCTTGTTGGTCTTTTTGCTCATGCCGGTGCGCTTCATGAGCCTGCCGCCGCATTTGGGGCAGCGGCCGGGCATCTCCACCACCAGCGGCATGGTGAAGCTGCAGTCGGGATAGCCGGGGCAGGCCAGGAACCGGCCGAACCGGCCGGACTTCACCACCAGGTTGCGGCCGCACTCCGGGCAAATTTCCTCACTGACCTCATCGGGCACCTTGATGCGGGGCCCCTCCTCCGCTTTCTGGACGCCCTGGTCAAAATCTCCGTAGAAATTGCGCAGCACGTCCTTCCAGGGGGTGGTCCCCTCCTCCACGGAGTCCAGCTTCCGCTCCATGTTGGCGGTGAACTTCAAGTCGGCAATATCCGCGAACCAGTCCTTCATCCAGGCGGTCACCGCCCGGCCCAGGTTGGTGATATGCAGGTATTTGCCCTCCTTGATGACGTACTCCCGGTCCAGGATGGTGGACACGGTGGGGGCGTAGGTGGAAGGACGGCCGATGCCCTGCTCCTCCATGGCGCGGATAAGGGTGGCATCGGTATAGTGGGCGGGGGGCTGGGTGAAATGCTGGTCCCGGGAGAAATCCTTCAGCGTTAGAATCTCACCCTCCCGCAGGGCGGGCAGGGGAGATTCCTTCTCCTCCTTCTCCTCGTCCCGGCCCTCCTCGTACACGGCGGTGTAGCCGGAGAATTTCAAGCTGGAGGAGCTGGCCCGGAAGCTGTGGCCATTTGCCTCAATATCCACCGCCACGCTGTCATACACGGCGTTGGCCATCTGGCAGGCCACAAAGCGGCTCCACACCAAGCGGTAGAGCCGGTACTGCTCGCCGGTCAAGTCTTTTTTCAGCATCTCCGGCGTCCAATTGACGTTGCTGGGGCGGATGGCCTCATGGGCGTCCTGGGCGTTTGCCTTGGCCTTGTAGCGGTGAGTCTGGGCAGGATAATACTCCTTGCCGTAGCGGCCCAGAATAAACTCCTTGGCGGAGGCCAGGGCCTCCTCGGAAATGCGCAGAGAGTCGGTACGCATGTAGGTGATGAGGCCCACGGTGCCCTCCCCCTCGATGTCCACACCCTCATACAGCTGCTGGGCGATGGCCATGGTACGGCGGGGGGTCATGCTGAGCTTGCGGGAGGCCTCCTGTTGCATAGTGGAGGTGGTAAAGGGCGGAGAGGGGCTGCGCTGCTTGTCCGTACGCTTTACGGACTTTACCTGGAAGGCGGCGTTTTCCGTCTCCCGCACCACAGCATCCACCTCCGCGGCGGACTTCAGCTCCGCCTTTTTGCCGCCCTTGCCGTGATAATGGGCGGCGAAGGGGACCTTTTTCACGTCGCTGCCCAGAAGGTTGGCGTCCAGGGTCCAGTACTCCTCCGGCTGGAAGGCCTCGATCTCCCGGTCCCGGTCATCCACCATGCGGGTGGCCACGGACTGGACCCGGCCTGCGGACAGTCCCCGGCGGACCTTCTTCCACAGCAGGGGGCTGAGCTCGTAGCCCACGATGCGGTCCAGGATGCGGCGGGCCTGCTGGGCGTCCACCAGGTCCTGGTTGATGTCCCGGGGCTCCCGGATGCTCTCCTGGACCACCTTTTTGGTGATCTCGTTGAATGTGACCCGGCGGGTCTTTTCGTCCGGCAGGTCCAAAAGCTGCTTCAGATGCCAGGAAATGGCCTCTCCCTCACGGTCCGGGTCGGTGGCGAGATACACCATGTCCGCGCTTTTGGCGGACTTTTTCAAATCGCTGATGATCTCCTCTTTTCCCTTGATGGGCTTGTAGACCGGCTCAAAGTCATGCTCCAGATCCACACCCAAAACGCTTTTGGGCAGGTCCCGCAGATGGCCCATGCAGGCCTTCACCTCAAAGCCCTTTCCCAGGTACTTGCCGATGGTTTTGGCCTTCGCGGGAGACTCCACGATGACCAGGCTGTGATTTGCCATAGTTACCTCCATACGCCCTTCGGGCGTGTTATTCTGTAATGGATACCACGCGGGTATAGCGCTTGCCGCTGTGCTGTATCACCAGATTCTCAATCTCCAATACCGTCAAGGCGGACAGCACCCGCCGGGTGGGGATGCCGGTGGCTTCGATGAGGTCGTCCACCTGGATGGGCTCCTCCGCCGGCAGCGCCCGTAGCAGGACGATCTGATCGTCGGTAAGGCCCAGGGCCGGGTCCGCCGGGTCCACCGCGGGCGGCACCGGCTTTGCCTCCGCCCGCTGGCGGGCCTGGTAGCCCGTCACCTCCGGATGGGACCGTGTCTGCGTTCTGCGCAGCTTTTCCGGGAAGCGGGCCTCGTATTCCCGCAGGATGTCCCACGCCTCGCTCACCAGTCCCGCGCCGTCCCGAATGAGCTGGTTGCAGCCCACACTGTTGGGTGCATCGATGGGACCGGGAACGGCGAAGACATCTCTCCCCTGCTCCAGCGCCGTGCCGGCGGTAATGAGGGCGCCGCTGCGCTCCGGCGCCTCCACCACCAGTGTTGCCAGGGACAAGCCGGAGAGGATACGGTTGCGGACGGGGAAATGGCTCCCCGCAGGGCGGGTCCCCGGGGGATATTCGCTTAGGAGCACGCCGGATGCCGCCACATCCTCGTAGAGGTAGCGGTTTTCATAGGGGTACTGGACATCCAGTCCGTTGCCCACCACGCCGGCCACGGTGCCGCCGGCGCGAAGGGCGCCTCTGGCTGCCGCGCCGTCGATGCCGGAGGCAAGGCCGCTGACCACCAGCGCGCCGCCGTGGGCCAGGCCATAGCCCAGCTTCTCCGCCGCGGCGACGCCGTAGGGCGTGCACTTCCGGGTGCCCACCACGGCCACCGCCGCCTCCTCGTCAAAGGCCGGCAGCCGGCCCTTCACGTACAGCAGGCAGGGCGGGTCGTAAATATTCTTCAGCCGTCCGGGATAGGCGGCGTCCTGCAGTGTCAAAAGCGTCAGTCCCAGCCGCTGGCAGTCCGCCAGGATGCGGTCGGCGGCGGAGAGGTCATGGTCCGCCAGCAGCGCCGCCTGCTCCCGGGTCATGCCCTCCGTCAGCAGCAGCTCGCCCTCGTCGGCGTAATAGATGTCCTCCGGCGTGCCGAAATGGCGCAGCAGCGCCAGCCGGGTCTGGTTCCGCAGGCCCCGCAGGTTCGTCAGCCACAGCCAGTATTTCAGCATGCTCCCGCCTCCAATCAGTCGTTCCGGGCGGCCTCCCACAGCAGCACCGCCGCGGCCGCCGCCGCGTTCAGGGATTCGCAGTGCTCACTCATGGGGATGAGGGCCGTCTGGTCGCACACCGCCAGCATCTCCCGGGAAAGGCCCTTACCTTCGCTGCCGATGGCCATGGCGCAGCGGCCAAAGTCCAGGGAGCGGGCGTCCACCGTGTCGGACCGCAGGGCGGCGCCGTACAGGGGCAGACCGCTGGCGCTCAGCAGGGCACGCAGCTCCGCCACGCCGCAGGACCACACCGGGCAGCGGAACACCGCTCCCATGGTGGCCCGGACGGTCTTGGGGTTATAAAGGTCCGCGCAGGCGTTCACCAAAAACAGCCCGTCCGCCCGGAAGGCGTCTGCCGTACGGAGGATGGTGCCCACGTTGCCGGGGTCCTGGACTCCGTCCAGCACCATGTACCGCTTCCCCGCGAGGGTTTCCGGCAGGGCGGCGGGCCGCAGGCCGCAGACGGACAGGACGCCCTGGGGCGTCTGGGCCGGGGAGACGGAGGCCATCACATCGGCGGGCACCTGCACCACCCGGATGCCTGCCGGGATGGGGGGCAGCGCCGCCTGCTCCGTAGCCACCACCGTATGGAGGTCCGCCTTCCACAGCAGGGCCTCCTCCAGCAGCTTGGGACTGTCGCAGAGAAACTCTCCGCTTCTGCGGCGGTAGGAACCGGAGGCGGCCAGCTTCCTAAGATGGGTGCACAGGGGATTCTGGCGGCTGGTGATAATTTCCATACGGTCCGGCTCCTTTCCGTGGGAAAAAGGGGGACAGTGTCCCCCTTCTGTTTCACAGGCTGTTCATGTGTTCTATATAATAAATGTATCGCTACCCGTTGTCAAGCCATGCTTTCCCCCGTTTTGCGCCCTTCTTCCCCAAAAGAACGTGAATTTTCCGTAAACTTTCACCACATTTTCAAAAAGAAAAGCGCCGGAGCTTCCGATGGAAGCCCCGGCATTTTATCACTGGACGGAGACCACCTTGTAGTCCTGGGCCTCCACGGCGGTCTTCAGTGTCTCGTCGGACACGTCGCCGCTGAGGGTCACCACAGCGGTGCCCTTCTCATGGCTGACCTCGGCGCCGGCCACGCCGGGGATTGCCTCCAGGGTCTTTTTCACCCGGGCTTCGCAGTGGCCGCACATCATGCCTTCGATCTTCATGGTCTTTTCCATTGTCTTGTTCTCCTTTTGCTGTTTTATTTTTTTCTGCCCGCCTGCTTTGCGCAGGTCGAACAGGTTCAGGCGCAGCGCGTTGGTGACGACGCAAAAGCTGCTGAGGCTCATGGCCGCCGCGCCGAACATGGGGTTGAGCTTCCAGCCCAGCAGGGGATACCACACGCCCGCCGCCAGGGGAATGCCCACCACATTGTAGAAAAACGCCCAGAACAGGTTCTCATGGATGTTTTTCAAGGTGGCTCGGCTGAGGCGGATGGCCGCCGGCACATCGGAAAGGCGGCTTTTCACCAGCACCACGTCCGCCGCGTCGATGGCCACGTCTGTGCCGGCGCCGATGGCGATGCCCATGTCCGCCCGGGTCAGGGCGGGGGCGTCGTTGATGCCGTCGCCCACCATGGCCACCTTTCCCTGCCGCTTCAACTTCCGGATGACCTGCTCCTTCCCCTCCGGCAGGACGCCGGCGATGACCTCGTCCACACCGGCCTGGGCGCCGATGGCTTTGGCGGTGCGCTCGTTGTCGCCGGTGAGCATCACCACCCGGATGCCCATGTCCCGCAGCTCCCGCACCGCCCGGGGGCTGTCCTCCTTGATGACATCCGCCACGGCGATGACGCCCAGGAGCCGTTTTTCCGTTTCATTGGCAAAGAACATGGGGGTCCTGCCCCGGGCGGCCAGGGCATCCGCCCGGACGGCCAGGGCGTTGGTGTCGATGCCCGCTTCCTCCAGCATGGCCCGGTTGCCGCCGATGAAAGCGTATGCTCCCATCTCCGCCCGGACGCCCCGGCCATGGACGGCGGTGAAATTTCCCACAGAGGTGAGGGGCAGCTCCCGCCGCCGGGCCTCCTCCACGATGGCGGCGGCCAGCGGGTGCTGGGAGGGACCCTCCAGAGAGGCGGCCAAGGTCAGCAGGCTGTCCTCCGTATTACCCGCGGCCGGAAGCAAGTCCGTCACCTTGGGCGCGCCGGAGGTGATGGTGCCGGTTTTGTCCAGGGCCACGATCTGGGTCTTTCCCGTCTCCTCCAGGGAGACGGCGGTTTTGAACAGGATGCCGTGTTTGGCGCCCATGCCGCTGCCCACCATGATGGCCACCGGCGTGGCAAGGCCCAGGGCGCAGGGGCAGGAAATGACCAGCACAGAGATGCCCCGGGCCAGGGCAAAGCCCACCGTCTGCCCCGCCAGCAGCCAAACGGCGGTGGTGACGGCGGCAATGGCAATGACCGCCGGCACGAACACGCCGGACACCCGGTCCGCCACCTTAGCGATAGGTGCCTTGGTGGCCGCCGCGTCGGAGACCATGCGGATGATCTGGGAGAGGGTGGTGTCCTCCCCCACCCGGGTGGCCTCGCACCGGAGGAAGCCGGACAGGTTCACCGTGGCGGCGGACACCGGGTCTCCCGGTGCCTTGTCCGCCGGGATGCTCTCGCCGGTGAGGGCGGATTCGTTGACGGCGCTGGCGCCCTCCAGCACCACGCCGTCCACGGGGATGCTCTCCCCCGGACGCACCACGAACACATCCCCCCGGCGGACCTGCCCGATGGGGACCTCCGTCTCCGCGCCGTCCCGCACCACAGTGGCGGTCTTGGGGGCCAGCTTCATGAGGCTTTTCAGCGCGTCGGTGGTGCGGCCCTTGGACCGGGCCTCCAGCATTTTGCCCACGGTGATGAGGGTCAGGATCGTGGCCGCGGACTCAAAGTAGAACTCGTGCATATAGCCCATGACGGCGTCCATGTCGCCCCGGGCCTGGGCGCCGGTCATGGCGAAGAGGGCGTAGGTGCTGTACACAAAGGAGGCACCGGAGCCCAGGGCCACCAGCGTGTCCATATTGGGTGCCCGGTGCGCAAGGCCCCGGAAGCCGCTGATGAAAAACTTCTGGTTGATGACCATGACGATGGCCGCCAGCAGCAGCTGGGCAAGGCCCATGGCCACGTGGTTTCCGTCAAAAAAGGCGGGCAGGGGCCAGCCCCACATCATATGCCCCATGGAGAGGTACATGAGCACCGCCAAAAAGCCCAAGGACGCCAGCAGCCGCCGCTTCAAAACCGGCGTCTCCCGGTCCTTCAAGGCCTCATCCTCTGTGGTGGGCTGTGCCGTTTCCGAGGGCGCGCCCTTCACCGCGGCGCCGTAGCCCGCCGCCTCCACGGCGGCGATGACCGCCTGGGGCTCGGCGCTGCCCTCCACGCCCATGGAGTTGGTCAGAAGGCTCACCGAGCAGGCGGTGACCCCCGGCACCTTGGACACCGCCTTTTCCACCCGGGCACTGCAGGCGGCGCAGCTCATGCCCGTTACCGTATACTGTTCCATTGCTTCCTCCGTTGATGATGCCGCGGTTTTCCTGCCAACAGGATTCCCGCGGGGATGTCATTTCATGAGTTTTTGCAAAGTGACCACCAGCTCGTCGATGGTCTCTTCCTTCCCCGCCCGGATGTCCTGGGCCACACAGGTGCGGATGTGGTTTGCCAGCAGCTCCTTGCTGAAGGCGTTCAGCGCCGCGTTGGCGGCGGCTACCTGGGCCAGGATGTCCGTGCAGTAGGCGCTCTTTTCCACCATACCCCGGATGCCCCGGATCTGGCCCTCGATGCGGTTGAGCCGGTGAATGAGGCGCTTGTACTCCTCTTCGGAGCGCTCCTTCGTTTTATGGCAGCAATCGTCCATGTCGTTCCCTCCCTTTCAGCCGTATTATATACCCCCACTGGGTATATGTCAAGGCATGAAAAACGGCTGCTGTACAGCAGCCGTTTTTTCATCATCAAAAAGCTCAGCCCATGTAGGCCGCGGCCAGCTTCGCCGCGCCGTCGGGATTGGCCTGGCTCCAGGCGGCGTAATCCATGCCGCTGGCGGCCACGGTCCTGCCCAGCTCCACCAGGAAGGCCGGGATGTCCTGTTCCAGCAGGACGCCCGCCTCCTTGCCCATGGCCTCCCGGCCCTGGGCGTCACAGCCGCCCACAAACAGCGTGAAGGCGGGCTGGGGCTTGCCGTCCACCAGCTTGCTGGCGCCCCGGAAGCCCATGGCGCCGGTCTGGTGGGTGCCGCAGGAAGAGGGGCAGCCGGAAATGTGCATCCGGGGCAGGGCGCCGTCCGGCAGGCCGGCCTCCCGCACCGCCGCCACGCAGGCGGCCAGCAGGCCCTGGGAATCCCGGGTGCCCACCTGGCAGGTCTTGCCGCCGATGCAGCTGACAGAGGTCTCAAACAGGCTCCGGGCGCCGTCCGCCGTAACGGAGAGCACCTTCTGGGCCTCAACGCCGGTGAGGTTGATGAGATAGGCGGTCTCGTCCGGCGCCAGCCGCATCTCCACGTCCTTCATGTCCGCGATGGCGTCGCTGAGGGCGCACAGGGTCTCCACCGCCGGCTGGCCGCCCAGGGGATGCCACGCCACGGTGTAAAGGCCGGACTGCTTCTGCTCCAGCACACGGGGGCCGGCCACCGTGACGCCGTCGCCCTCCTTTTCACACACCGGGGTCTCGGGATGGATGTCCAGGTCCTCGCCGCTTGCCAGCACCTCCGCCAGCTTTTCCCGATAGGCCTTTGCATAGCCCTCGGGGCCGCCGCAGGCCTCCTGCATATAGCGGGTGCGGGCCTTGCCGCGGTTTTCATAGTTGCCGTAGGCCCGGAAGGTCAGCCACATGGCCTTGATATAGTACAGGATCTTCTCCGGCGCCACAGCCTCCGCCACCAGTACGCCGAAGCGGGGATTGTTGCCCAGGCCGCCGGCGCTGTACACATCAAAGGTCCCATCGGGCCGGGCGGCAAAGCCCAGGTCCCGGAAGGTGGCGTGGGTAAGGTTTTTGGGAGAGCTGGAGAATCCCACCTTCAGCTTCCGGGGCATTTTCTCCGCCTTGATGAAGTGCATGAGGTACTCTCCGGCGGCCTCCGCCCAGGGCAGCACATCGAAATACGCATCCTTTTCCACACCGGACAGGGGAGAGCACATGACGTTCCGTGGGAAATCCCCGCCGCCGCCCATGGTGACGATGCCCACGTCCAGCGCCTGCTCCATGATGGCGCAGACGGCAGCCTGGTCCAGGTCGTGGAGCTGAATGGTCTGGCAGGTGGTAAAATGGGCCCTGGGAACGCCGTATTCCCGGATGGCCTTGGCAGTGAAGGCCAGCTTCTCCTTTGTCACCCGGCCGGCGGTCATCCGCAGCCGCAGCATGCTGGCCTGTCCGCCCTTTTGGGCATAGCTGCCGTACAGGCCGGAAAAGCCCTTGTAGGCCGCTTTATCCAAGGTGCCGTTATAAAATTCCGCCGTCTTCGCCTGGAAAGCCGGCAGGTCCTGTTTCCAGCTCTGCGGATCGATCTGATTCATCATAGAATGCCCCTTTCCCTAACCGGGTATATTTTTGACAGGGGCATTGTATCACATTCGTACTTTTCCGCGCAACCCACCCTTGACAAAATTCCTCGGCTGGGTACACTTTTTATAAGCACAATCGAAAAGGAGCATGGCATGAAACACTGGAAGCCTGTATTATGCGCCGTCCTGTCGGCGGCGCTGCTGACCGCCTGCGGCGCGCCCGCTCCGACGGAAACCGACGTCCCCGCGCCTCAGACTGTCACCTTTACCGACGCCTTGGGCTATGAGGCCGCCATTGAGAGCTGGGAACGGGTGGTGTCCCTGTACGGCAGCTTCGCCGAGACATGGATGCTGGCCGGCGGAGCGCTGGTGGGCACCACCAGCGACGCCCTGGAGGAGCGGCAGCTGGACCCGGGAGAGGGCGTCGCGGTGGTAGGCACCGTAAAATCCCCCAACCTGGAGGAGATCATCGCCGCCGACCCGGATTTCGTCATTCTGGCGGCGGACATCGCCGGGCAGGCGGCGCTGCACCAGGCCCTGGCGGACGCCTCCATTCCCCACGCCTATTTCCGGACGGACACCTTTGATGAGTACCTTTCCATGCTGGAGCTGTTCTGCTCCATGACCGGGCGGCAGGACCTGTACGAGAAAAATGGGCTGGCGGTCCAGGAGCAGATCGACGCGGTGCTGGACGCCGTGGCCGGCCAGTCTCAGCCCACGGCCCTGCTGATCCGCGCCTATTCCTCCGGCGCCAAGGCCAAGGGGGACGACAATCTGGCCGGCGTCATCCTGCGGGATTTGGGGGCGGACAACCTGGTGACCCGGCATGAGAGCCTGCTGGAGGATCTGAGCCTGGAGGAGATCATCGCCGCTGACCCGGATTTCATCCTGGTGACCACCATGGGCGCCAGCGACGAAGCCGCCATGGCCTTCATGGCGGACACTTTCGAATCCAATCCCGCCTGGACGGGGCTTTCCGCCGTGCGGAACGGACGGTACGTGCTGCTGCCCAGAGACCTGTTCCACTACAAACCCAATGCCCGATGGGGGGAGAGCTATGCATACCTCGCCAAAATCCTATACCCGGACCTGGCCGCCAAGCTCCCCTGAGGGGCGGGCGGCGGCCCTTGGCCTGCTGGCCCTGCTTCTTTGCGCCGCGGCCGCGCTGAGCCTGCGGTGCGGCAGCCGGGACTACACCCTCGCCCAGCTGCTGGGCGCCCTGCACGCCGGGGCCGGCGACCCTGTCCGCCGCACCTTGCTGTTCGTCCGCATGCCCCGGACCGCGGCGGCGGCACTGGCCGGCGGCGCCCTGGCGCTGTCCGGTGCCCTCATGCAGGCGGTTTTAAACAATACCATGGCAAGCCCCAACGTCATCGGCGTCAACGCCGGGGCCGGATTTGCCGCCCTGCTGGCGGTGACGCTGTTCCCCGGCGCCGGGCGCATGCCCATGGCCTCCTTCCTGGGGGCCTTTCTCACGGCGCTGTTCATCTATCTGCTGGCGGTACGGGCGGGGCTTTCCCGCACCACCCTCATCCTGGCGGGTCTGGCCGTCAGCAGCATCCTCACCGCCGCCAGCAACACCATCACCCTGCTGGCGCCGGACAGTCTTGCCGGCGCCTCCAACTTCATGCTGGGCGGCTTTTCCGGCGTGACACTGGCTGCCGTGGGCCGCAGCGGCTGGTATCTGGCCGCAGGCGCCGCGCTGGCCCTGTTTTTGTCCACGGAGCTGAACGTTCTCCAGCTGGGGGA
This sequence comes from Dysosmobacter sp. Sow4_B12, assembly GCF_052116665.1. Taxonomy (NCBI): domain Bacteria; kingdom Bacillati; phylum Bacillota; class Clostridia; order Eubacteriales; family Oscillospiraceae; genus Dysosmobacter; species Dysosmobacter sp. Sow4_B12. The sequence continues at coordinate 582,730 of NZ_JBQKKR010000001.1, forward strand.
AGAGAGCGCCGCCAGCCTGGGGCTCCATGTGGGCCGGGTGCGGCTGCTGGCCATTCTGGCCGCCGCCCTGCTGGCAGGCGCCGCCGTCAGCTTCTCGGGGCTGTTGGGCTTCGTGGGGCTGTTGGTGCCCCACATGGCCCGGCGGCTGGTGGGAAGCGACAACCGCTGGCTGCTGCCTGCCGCCGCGCTTTTGGGCGGGGCTTTTGTGCTGCTCTGCGACGTGCTGGCCCGGGTGCTCTTTGCCCCCTTTGAGCTGCCGGTGGGCATCGTCATGTCCCTGCTGGGCGGGCCGTTCTTCCTGTATTTGCTGCTGCGCCGGAAGGGGGGCCGTGTCTATGCTTGAGCTGCGGGACGTCACCGCCGGCTACGGCGGCACGCCGGTTCTGCGGAATGTCACCTTTTCCGTCCCCGCCGGGAGCCTCACCGCCCTCATCGGCCCCAACGGCTGCGGCAAGACCACACTGCTGCGGGCCGCCGCCCGGCAGCTCCCTTTGTCCGGAGGCGGCATCCTGCTGGACGGACGGCCGATCTCCGCCTATGGGCGGACGGAGTTTGCCCGAAAGGCCGCCTTCATGCCCCAGGTACGCTCCGCCCCCGCCATCACGGTGGGCGCCCTGGTGTCTCATGGCCGCTTTCCCCACCTGGGATTTTCCCGGCGGCTCCGTCCGGAGGACCGGGACGCCGTCCAGGCAGCCATGGAGGCCACCGGCGTGGCGGAATGGGCCCACCGGGACCTGCGCTCGCTCTCCGGCGGCGAGCGCCAGCGGGTGTACCTCGCCATGGCTCTGGCCCAGGGCACAGACCTCATCCTCCTGGACGAGCCCACCACCTACCTGGACCCGGGGCGCCAATTTGAGCTGCTGGACCTCATCGCCTCCCTGCCGGGCCGGGGCAAGACTGTGGTCATGGTCCTCCACGATTTGGCCCACGCCCTGCGGTACAGTGACCGGCTGGTCCTGCTGGAGCAGGGACGGCTGGTGCAGCAGGGCACGCCGGAGGCGCTGTACGCCGGCGGACAGCTGGACCGGGTGTTCTCCATCCGCTCCCGCCGCTCGCCGGATGGGTCCTATTACTTCCTGCCGCCGGAGCGGTGAGCCTTCGCCTGCAATTGCCGTGCCGCCGGCGGGGATGCTGTTCGCGGTACTGGACGATCGTACAGCTTCTGTAACGAATCGTCCATTCCCTTTTTTGCTTTTTCTGGTATGATCGTAATAACAGGCATTGTGTTCATTATTAAAAAAGGAGTGTTTTCTATGTCCATTTTAGTCAGCGGCGGCGCCGGATACATCGGCAGCCATACCTGTGTGGAACTGCTGGAGGCGGGCTACGACATCGTTGTGGTGGATAACCTGTGCAACGCCAGCGAAGAGGCGGTGCGCCGGGTGGAGCAGATCACCGGCAAGGCCATTCCCTTTGTGAAAGCCGACCTGTGCGACCCCTCCGCCACGGAGGCCCTGTTCGCCCAGTATCCCGACATTGACGCCGTCATGCACTTCGCCGGGCTAAAGGCTGTGGGCGAGAGCGTCAGAAAGCCTCTTGAATACTATACCAACAACCTGGTCAGCACCTTGACGCTGCTGAATGTCATGCGGGACCACGGCGTGAAGAACTTCGTGTTCTCCTCCTCCGCCACCGTGTACGGCGACCCCGCCAGCGTCCCCATCCGGGAGGACTTCCCCACCGGCGGCACCACCAACCCCTACGGCACCACCAAGCTGTTCATCGAGCGCATCCTCACCGACTACTGCAAGGCGGACCCCACCTTGAACGTGGCCCTGCTGCGGTACTTCAACCCCATTGGCGCCCACGAAAGCGGCCTCATCGGCGAGGACCCCAACGGCATCCCCAACAACCTGGTGCCCTACATCGCCCAGGTGGCTGTGGGCAAGCTGGAAAAGCTCCACGTCTACGGCGACGACTACCCCACTCCCGACGGCACCGGCGTCCGGGACTACATCCATGTGGTGGACCTGGCCAAGGGCCACGTGGCCGCCCTCAAGAAGCTGGAGAGCAAGTGCGGCCTGTTCATCTGCAACCTGGGCACCGGCATCGGGTACAGCGTGCTGGACGTGCTGCACGCTTATGAAAAGGCCTGCGGCAAAACCCTGCCCTATGTGGTGGACCCCCGCCGGCCCGGAGACATCGCCGAATGCTACGCCGACCCGAAGAAGGCCTTTGACGAAATGGGCTGGAAGGCCCAGCGGGGCATTGAGGACATGTGCGCTTCCAGCTGGAAGTGGCAGTCCATGAACCCCAACGGCTACCGGAGCTGAGATGCCGGCATGGAAAGAGCAGGGAGAGAAGCTGTCGTGAACAAACCCGTTCTGGTGGTCATGGCCGCCGGCGCAGGCAGCCGCTACGGCGGGCTGAAGCAGGTGGACCCTGTGGGCGGTCATGGCCAGCTCATCATCGATTACTCCATCTACGACGCCCGCCGCGCCGGTTTTGAGACCGTGGTATTCGTCATCAAGCGCGAGATCGAGGAGACCTTCAAGGCCGCCATCGGCGACCGCCTCAGCAAGGTCATCAACGTAAAATACGCCTATCAAGAGCTGGACGACCTGCCGGAGGGCTACACTGTTCCCGAGGGCCGCAAAAAGCCCTGGGGCACCTGCCATGCCATCCTGGCCGCCCGCAAGCTGGTGGACGGGCCCTTTGCCGTGGTAAACTCCGACGACTACTACGGTCCCGATGCCTTCCGCATGATCTACGACTATCTCAGCCGCACCCCCGACCGCCCCGGCTGCTATGAATACGCCATGGTGGGTTACCTGCTGGGCAATACCGTCACGGAAAACGGCCACGTGTCCCGGGGCGTGTGCGTGGAGGATGATGACCACTTCCTCCAGACCGTCACGGAACGCACCCACATTGAAAAGGACGGCGCCAATGCCCGCTACACGGAGGACGGCGGCGCCACCTGGTTCCCCCTGCCCGGCGGCACCATTGTGTCCATGAACCTGTGGGGCCTCACCAGCAGCTTCTTTGACGAGGCCTGGAGCCGCTTCCCCGCCTTCCTGGACAAGGCTCTGGCGGAGGCCCCCCAGAAGGGTGAGTTCTACCTGCCCAGCGTCGTCAGCCAGCTGATCACCGAGGGCAAGGCCCGGGCCAAGGTCCTGCGCAGCACTGACAAATGGTACGGCGTCACCTACCAGGCGGACAAACCCGCGGTGGTGGCGGCCATCGCCGAAAAGACCGCCGCCGGCATCTATCCCGATCACCTGTGGGCAAAGGGTTGAAGCTTCCTCATACAATACGATGAGCCGGGAGAAGGTCCCCTTCCCGGTGTCCCTTAAGCCGCTCGGTGCGCTTTTTGACGTGGAAAGCAGAAGGCGCGCTCATAAGTCCGTCTTCAGTTCTTTGTCATCTTTTTGAAGGATAGCAGCAGAAGAATGATACCGGCTCCGGTCAAAATATGGCCGACGCCCGCGATTCCCGAAATCGAGGCATTTGCGGCGGCGGACAGAGCCGTTCCCCGCACCTGGGCCACGCCGCGTACCGCCAGCATGATGGCCGTCAGCGGAACGCCGATGTTATAGGTCCAGTGGTCACCAGCTTGCCGATGCCGAGTGCCGCTGTATAGTGTTCCAGTCCTGTGGTGCAGAGGGCAATCGCCCGGGGCACCATATGGAATGCATCGCCGCAGCCCAGCGTCACCGCCATGACACCGTACAGCAGGTATTGCCTCTCTCCCCTGCTGTTCCGAATCATACGGATACCCAGGGTAATGACCGTCACCAGATACACGATGTCAAAGAGTGTCTCAAAAATAGCCTGCATGGTTCGTTCCTCCCAATTTAAACAATGTTCATTTTATTGAAAAAGAGTGCCCGCCCTCCGGCGGGCCTCTGTTATTCGTAGATCACTCTGCAAATCTTGACCAGTCTGCGCAAGATTCAATAAGCCTGAGTTCTTTCTTCCATACAGCAACAGGATCCATGCCTTTGTATTCTGGCTTTAGCTCACATGCGAGCGGATAAAAACCTTCACCAATTTGCTTGAGATTATTTGCTCCAGAATAGATAACGCGAGCAGAAATAAGAGGAAGTCCTAATTCGTGGCAAAGGGTAGATACATTCCCGAGCGGGGCAGCCAAATTATAGTGCGGATTGATTTTTCGTTCCAACTGTACGCTTAAAGCCTTAGCTACGTCGCTATATGAAGGTTTCCCTTGCCTTTTTTGGATGTTTTCCAGTAAAAACGCAGCGAGCGCTTTATCAATGTCTTTTAACTCTATCACCAATGATCATCTCGCATTCTGATTAAATTGAAATGATGTCTTTGGCTAAATTATAGCCTTCAACCATGTCAAAAACGAGATCAATCAGTGACAGCTTATGAGGCGTCTTATTTGCGCCGCAATAAACAAAGAAAAAGCCTCTGAAATCGTTGATTTCAGAGACTTTTGGTCCGAGTGACTGGAGTCGAACCAGCCTGACCTTGGTCCCAAAGCAGGCGCGCTACCAACTGCGTTACACCCGGTTATTCAGTTTTTTATCCGGCTGGGCGTATTCTCCCAAACATATACATACACCCGTACATGCATCCGAGGAGAATATGGGTTAGGAATCATCCTAACCCATATTATTTTACCGATTTATACCGTAAAGTCAAGTGGTTTCAGATGTGCGCCCCTTTTCCTCTTCCTGGCAGCAGACCTTCACGCCCGCCAGCGCTATGGCGAACACGAACCAAAAGATGCACATGACCCTCGGATAGTGCCACAGGTAATCCGCCAGGCCGCACACCATGGAGCCGCACATGGCCGCGCAGGCGGCGCAGGTAAGGGTCCGGGCGGCGGAGTCGCCGCAATGGCGAGCAGTATGGGCGGCTCGCTTGATGTTCCACAGCATGGAACTGATGAACCCCACGATGCCGAGCAGTCCCGCCTCGATCCACACCTCCAAGTAGAAGTTATGGGCGTGGACGAAGGGCGCTTTCCCATGGTAGAGGTTCATATCCTTGATGAATGCCTGGGTGGCGGCGGTGCCGAGGCCCGCGCCGGAAACAGGTGATTCCTTAATAACGTTCAGTGCCGCCTGGTACAGGGGAATCCGGCTGGCGGTGGAGGTATCATTTGGATTTGCGATGGTCAAAATACGGTTCCAGATGGTGGTGGGAATGAAAGGCACACACAGCACACAGGCCACCGCGAAGGCGGGAATGAGCTTCGGCCGCCACAGGAATACCAGCACCACCATGGCGCAGGCGATGCCCACCCAGCTGGCCCGGGAATAGGTCATGCCCAGGGCCACCACGCCCACTACGAACACACCGCCGGCAGCCAGCCGGGAAACGGTCCGCTTGGCGCACAAAAACAGGGCCAGGGTCAACGGCAGCAGCAAAATCAGCACCTCCGCAAAGGTGTTGGGGTTATCGAAAAAGGACTCCACACGGCCCGGCATGCCGGCGTTGACCTCCAGGTCCACATAGGAGGCGTTGACCTCCACGCCCTGGATGCGCTGGTACACGCCGTACAGGGAGGACACCAGCACGCACACGGAACTGCCGGCAGCCAGCCGCTTCAGCTCCTCGCCGGAATGGACGGCGCTGACGGTGACCAGCACACACAAGGCCGCGGAGATGTGGTAGATCAAAAACCGCAGGGACAGGGACGGCGCGTAGGAAAACGCCACCGCCAGGAACATGGCGCCGAACAGCGCCAGCGGGTAAAAGCCCACAGACCGCAGGTCCAGCCGGAAGTCCTCTCCCCGGTGCATGGCGCCGGCATGGAACAGCACCAGCAGCAGCGTGAAGCCCATGAGGCTGTACGCGTTGTTCCACCGCTGAAATGGGATGACCCACAGCAGCATGATGAGCCAGGATTGGGCAATGACGGTCTCATCGCCCATGCGGAACGCCAGCCGGGCGAAAAAGCTGTCCTCAAAGGTCCGGGACAGGGCGCTGTACAGCATATGCAGCAGTTGGGCCGGGAGATTCACCAGAGCCGTCAAACCGCGGCAGAGAAGGCTCTCCGGCCAGGCCCGGGCGACAATCCCCTCCCGGCACAAAACACCCAGGACGGCGCTGCCGTCGATCTGGCGGTTGCACCAAGCGCCGCAGGCCGTCAAAAAGCGGTGCACAGTGCTCTCCTCATAGGTGCCCAGCAGCCAAAGCCACAGGCGGTAAAGCAAGCTCTCTTTTAAAAGTGTCATAAACAGTGTTCCTCAGATCCGATTTTTCAGCCGGTACAGCTGGGTCAGCATGAAGAAGTGGCCTCCCCGCACGAAGTTTGCCACCATCTGCTTGTTGGGGCTCAAGCCCTCCGGCCGCACCTGGGCGATGGCCCGGGCCATATCCGGCCGGGCGCACAGCGCCTGCACCGCCTGCTGCCGCTGGCGGATGTTCTTTGGGCTGCCCTTGGCATACTCGTTGCCAATGGCGATGAGCAGACCCGCCCAGTTGGTATACTCCCGCCACTGGGGCCGGGCTTCCTCCAGATTATACCGCTTGACCAGGTCCTCCTTCCGCTCCATGAAGCGGTCGTAGACCTTCATGAGGTCTTTCATGTACTTGTGGGTGGCGGAGTTGGGATTCAGCAGGTAGCGGTACAAAGGCTGCTCCGTCACCGCCAGCTTGCGGGCGTTGCAGAAGTACTCCATCAAAAACAGCTCGTCCTCCAGATAGGCCCCCTCGAAGGTGATGCCCGCCTTGCGGATGATGCCTGCGGAGAACAGATACCGCCAGATAAAGCCGTTGAACACGGGCACCTTCAGCCGGTCTCCCAGCAGCGGGTAGACAATGCCCTCCCGGATGCCCTCCTTTTCATATACGCCGGCGGGAAGCAGCAGCTCCGGCACCTGTCCGCCGCCGGGGACCAGGTTCAGATGGGCGCAGCCCACCGTGTCCGCCCCGGTCTGCTGGCGCAGGCACCACAGGGTCTCCAGCGCCTGGGGCTCGTAGCGGTCGTCCACATCCAAAAAGGCGATGGTCTCGCTTTTGGCCTCCCGCAGGCCCAGGTTCCGGGCTTTGCTGACGCCGGCGTTTTTGCGGACGTGGAACACCCGGATACGGTCATCCTCCGCCGCCAGATGGTCACACAGCTCCGAGGAGCCATCGGTACAGCCGTCGTCTACCAGCAGCAGCTCCCAGTCCGCGAACGTCTGGCTCCGCACGCTGTCCACGCAGCCCTGCAAAAAGGCCTTTGCTTGATAGACGGGCACGATCACAGAAATACTTGGCATACTACCACTCCTTTGGGCGCGTTTTCGCGCCTCCATAACAGAAGTATTGTACCCGATTCCGCCGGGAAGGTCAACATGGGATTTATATGGTCCCTTTTAGCCGGAGCGTTGGTGAAATCATCTTCGGTGATTTGCCCGACCGGCTTTCTTGCAGGCGGTTCCGCGCTATGATATGATGGATTCAATAAAGGCGGAATTTGAGGTGGAAAAGATTATGGAGAAGGTTGGTAAAATCTTGTTTTGGACAGCTGTATTTGCTGCTTTCATGGCTGCGCTGTATTTTTCTATAAAAGGGCAAAACTACACCTATTCTTTTTGCTATGTCGTAGCCGCAGGACTGCTCTTATCGACAAAAAACAAAGGGAAGGATACATAATAACTTCCAGTTTATTAGGCAGTCCCATTTTGGTGCCCTTTCTTTGCTCCGGTCTCCTCCCTCCCCCGCCGCTTGTGGACTTTCGGGAAGCGTGGTATACTCTATTCAAAATCTGACATGGGAGGTCCCGCCATGACACAGGACGAACAGTTTATGAAAGAGGCCATCCGCCTTTCCCGCCAGGCAGTGGAGCACGGCAACGAGCCCTTCGGCGCCGTACTGGTGAAGGAAGGACAGGTCGTGTTCACCAACGAAAACCAGATCTTCACCCAGAGCGACCCCACCTTCCACGGAGAACTGGGCCTACTGCGGCGCTTCTGCCATGAGACCGGCGTCACGGACCTGCGGGACTACACCCTCTACTCCAGCTGTGAGCCCTGCTTCATGTGCTGCGGCGCCATGGTGTGGACGAAGCTGGGGCGGCTGGTGTACGGCGCCAGCGACATTGACCTGTGCCGCATTTTCGGCCAGGAGGGCAGCGAGTGCTGCCAGCTCGTGTTCAGCCGGTCCGGCTACCGGCCCGCTGTCACCGGCGGGGTCCTGCGGGAGGAGGCTCTGGCGGTTCTGACCGCTTATTTTGGAAAATAAAGGACATCCCCGGAGGTCTCCGGGGATGTTCCTTTACCACTCCGGTTCTCCCTCCGCCCGCAGGCGGGCCGCCTGGGCCTGGAGCTCCGAAAATGTGGCGATCTCGCTGTCGTACCGCCGCAGATTGCTCTGCTCCTCCGGCGACAGGGTCTGGAAAAACTCGTAGGCGGACAGGTCCTGGTCCAGCAGGTCCGTCAAGCAGAGATAGCCGGGTAATCCGTGGTCCATGTTCCTCACCTCCGGCCATAGTCTGCCCGGTTTCGGACCGGGAGCGCCGTGCAATGTCTGGAAACGAAAAACCGCTGCCAGCAGGCAGCGGTTTTTTCACAGCGTCACTCCCATTTGAAAAACCGGACCGTCCCTTCATTTTTCCCGCTTCTTGACCGCCCGCAGCTCGATGTAGCCCCGCTCTCCCCGGGGCTCCAGCTGGATGCGTGGATTTTCGTCGTCCCAACGGTAGCCGACGACCGTGGGGTCATACATGTCTATGGCCTGCTGCACGGCCCGGATGGCCTGGCAGTAGTCCTCCTCCCGGAAGGGCGGCCCCTGGAACAGCAGGTATTCCTCCTCGGGCAGGCGAATGGTGTCAAACCCCTCGGGGACTGCTCCCAGATAATCCGTTTCCACCTCCACACCCTGCACATAGGTGGAGGTGTTGGGCTTTTTATACCGCTGCGGGAGCCACATGCACACCGGCTCCCCACACAGCGAGCGCATGCTCATGAGGATGCCCCACACATCGCAGCTCACTTCCTCGCAGTATGGGAAATAATCCTCCGCATGGACGCCCCGCTTGATGATACACAGCCGTTCCGGCTTGCGGACGGGCCGGACAAAAACAGTCTGCAGCTCTGACATGTCGATCTGCTCCTTTCGCAGTTCCCGGTATTTCGCGCCGTAGGGAATGAACAGCGGGATAGGCACTGGGTCTTTTACGTAATCACTGGGATTCAGTCCAAACTCCCGGAAAAACGCCCGGGTGAAGGTGTCCACGCTGCCGAAGCCCACATCGAGGGCGGCGTCGATGACCCGGCACTTTTCCTCCCGCAGCTGCAGGGCAGCCCGGGACAGCCGCAGGGAGCGGACATACTCCGTGGGCGTCATGTCCAGATACTCCCGGAACAGCCGGTAGGAATACCAGGGAGAAAACAGCGACACCCGCGCAAGGTCGGAAAGGCTGATGTCCCTGGACAGGTTTTCCCCGATATAGTCCTGCATCCGCTGAACGGCCAGCGTCTGCTCTTTCATGCGCCCCACCTCCTCACAGCATACAGTTTACCGCATTTTCGTGCCAGATTCTCGCTTTTTTTGCTGTTTTTCTCACAGCGCCTGTCTGAGATAATCCGCCGTGATGGTCCGGCCACGCTCCGCCATCTCCCGGGGCGTGCCGGTAAAGACCACCTCGCCTCCCGCCGTGCCGCCGTCCGGGCCGACGTCGATGATATAGTCCGCCCGCTTCATCACATCCAGGTTGTGCTCGATGACCAGCACGGTGTTGCCCTTGTCCACCAGGCTGTCCAGCAGGGACATCACCGTTTCCACATCCGCGGCGTGGAGGCCGGTGGTGGGCTCGTCCAGTACGTAAATATTTCCCTTTTTATCCAGGTACTTTGCCAGCTTCACCCGCTGACGCTCGCCGCCGGAGAGGGTGGACGACTCCCGGTCCATGGAGAGGTAGGGAAGGCCGATGTCGATCATCCGGTTCAGCGACGCCGTCAGCGCCTCCACGATGGTACTGGCCCGGGGGTCCCGGATGGTGTCCAGCACCTTGACAAGCTCCGTGAACTCCATGGCGCACATCTCATCGATGCTGTACCCCGCCACCTTGCAGGCAAGGCTTCTTTCGTTCAGCCGCCGTCCCCGGCACACCGGACAGGGCTTCTCCTCCACCAGATACATCAGCCGCTTGACCGAGGCCTCCTTCAGCTGGGAGGTGTCCCGGTTGATGAGCATCCGGTGGAGGTAGTGGGACACGCCGTCCACCTTTTTGCTGAGCCGTTTGCCGTCAGGGGTATCCGCGCCGTAGAGCAGGTGATTCCGCTCCGTTTCCGTGAAATCCTTCCACTTTTTGTCCAGAGGGAACAATCCGGACTCGGCGTACTGCTTCCAGTACCAGTTGCCCACGTGGAAGGCCGGCAGGTCCGCCATGCCCTCGTTCCACGTCTTTTCCGGGTCGATGCGGCCCTCGATGTCCACCGTCATCACCTTGCCGATGCCGAAGCACTCCGGGCACATGCCGTTGGGGTCGTTGAAGGAGAAATAGGAAGCCGTCCCCACGTGGGGCTCCCCGACGCGGGCGTACAGCAGCCGCAGGGCGGCGTACATGTCGCTGATGGTGCCCACCGTGGACCGGGCGTTGCCCCCCAGACGGGACTGGTCCACGATGACCGAGGCGGAGAGGTTGTCAATACGCTCCACCCTGGGCTTTTCATATTTGGGCAGCCGCCCCCGCATGAAGGCGGTGTAGGTCTCGTTCATCTGCCGCTGGCTCTCGGCGGCGATGGTGTCGAACACGATGCTGGACTTTCCGGAGCCGGACACGCCGGTGAATACCACGATCTTCCCTTTGGGAATGTCCAGGGATACTTTTTTTAGATTGTTTTGTCTGAGGCCTCGGATGATGATCGTATCTTGCTGCGTCATAACAGTTCCTCCCTTCCGTTGTTAGGATGATACACCGGCTGCGGGGACGCTTTCTCGACGTTCCTTGCCCAACGGCAGAGGAAGCATCACGCTTCTCAGCCCTGTGTCACCGCTTCCCCCTCCAGCTCCGCGCCGTAGCGGAAGATGAGCGACGCCAGGATCATCACCAGGCCCAGCGACACGCTGACCAGGTTGTCCCAGTCCACCACCATAGCCGTGGCCAGGCCAAAAAACTCATAAGTCAGCGTGGAAAAAACAGCCGCCGCCAAAAGCAGCACAATGGTGCGAATGCCCAATGTCCGGATCGCGTCCGCGCCATCACGGGTAAAGGGCGTGCCGGCCTCCTGCTCCGCTTTGAAATACCGGAAGGCAGCAACACGCCATCCGTCAGTGCGAAAGCGGCGTCGGCCAGCAGCACGCCTACCATCTGGCTCAGGCTGCCGGTCAGCGTCAGGGCGAGCAGGGCCTCCCGGCTCAGTCCCACCACCGTGACGCCGCTGTGCCACGCAAAAGCGCACAGCAGCCCCAGCACGGACAATCCCGCCCATACAAAGGACGCCACCATGGCGATCCTAACCAGGGTCTGAAAGACCCGGAACGTTTTTTGGATAGTCTGTAAGCTCTTCATCGTTCATTCTCCTCCGCAGGTGTCCCGCCGGCCTGTGCCGGGAACACGCTTTTTTCATCCTCATTGTACAAGGCGGCAGCTTTCCACGATAGGCGGATTCTGCAGGAAGATGTGTCAGTTTTATAGCTGCGGAGGTAAGCGGACCGCGCATGAAAAAAGCCAGCGTCACGCGGACGCCGGCTTTTTCGATACGCTTATGGTTTTTTTAGCCCCGCATATCGCGCTTTTTACTCCGCCACAGCGGCCTTCAGCGCGTCCACCCGATCAGTCTTCTCCCAGGCCACGCCCAGGTCCTCCCGGCCCATGTGGCCATAGGCGGCCAGCTGGCGGTAGATTGGCTTGCGCAGGTCCAGGTCCCGGATGATGGCGGTGGGACGCAGGTCGAACACCTTGCGGACAGCCGCCTCCAGCTTGTCGTCACCCACGGTGCCGGTGCCGAAGGTATCCACCAGGATGCTGACGGGCTGGGCCACGCCGATGGCGTAAGCCAGCTCCACCTGGCAGCGGCGGGCGAGACCGGCGGCCACGATGTTCTTGGCCACCCAGCGGGCGGCGTAAGCCGCGCTGCGGTCCACCTTGGTGGGGTCCTTGCCGGAGAAGCAGCCGCCGCCGTGGGGGGCGCTGCCGCCGTATGTATCCACGATGATCTTGCGGCCGGTGAGGCCGGCGTCCGCCGCGGGACCGCCCTTGACAAAGCGGCCGGTGGGGTTGACATAATACTTTGTATTCTCGTCCAGCATGTCGGCGGGGATGACCACCTTGGCCACCTGCTCGATCATATCCCGGCGGATCTGCTCCAGGGTGACATCGGGGTTGTGCTGGGTGGAGATGACCACGGTGTCCACCCGGACGGGGCGGTTGTTCTCATCATACTCCACGGTGACCTGGCTCTTGCCGTCAGGCCGCATGTAGTTCAGAAGGCCGCTCTTGCGGACCTCGGCCATGCGCTTGCACAGCTTCTGGGCCAGAGACAGGGGCAGGGGCATCAGCTCGGGGGTCTCGTCGCAGGCGTAGCCGAACATCATGCCCTGGTCGCCGGCGCCCTCGCCCAGCTCCGCGTCGGCGCCGCTCTTGCTCTCCAGGGACTTGTCCACGCCCAGGGCGATGTCCGCGGACTGTTCGTCGATGGAGGTGATGACGCCGCAGGTGTCGCAGTCAAAGCCGTACTTGCCCCGGTCATAGCCGATGTCCCGGACCACTTCCCGGGCCACCTTGGCGATGTCCACGTAGCAGCTGGTGGTGATCTCGCCCATGACGTGGATGAGGCCGGTGCAGGCCGTGGTCTCGCAGGCCACGCGGCCCTGGGGGTCCTGGGCCAGGATGGCGTCCAGAACGGCGTCGGAGATCTGGTCGCAGATCTTGTCAGGATGGCCCTCGGTAACGGACTCAGAAGTGAATAAATAATGTCTTGCCATACTCGTTCTCCTTTTTTCTTCCCTTTCAAGAGGCGAAAAAAAGCGCGTTTCGACGACGAAACGCGCAGAAAACTTCTTTCTCGCTCCTCATCTGTCGGTATCCGCCGGATTTGGCACCTTACAACGCAGGTTGCCGTGGCTTCATTGGGCCGTTCCCTCCGCCACTCTTGATAAGGGATATAAAATTTTCACGTAATATACTAACATGTTTTATCGGATTGTCAAGGGGCCTTTTCCCTCTATTCTTGCAAAAAGGTTCCTTTTTTTCCATCGTTTAAAAATTATACATGACTTTTTTCCAGGAAGCGGGTATAATGTCCAGTATCCGTGAAACGTTGGAGGGTTCTAACTTGAAAAAACTGACCGATGCCGTGGACCGCTTTGCATACAGCCATCCCAATTTCGGCATCCCCAATCTCATGAAATACATCGTGGCCGGCAACGTGCTCGTATTCCTGCTGGTGCGGCTGACCAATTTCGGCCTGCTGCCCTATCTGGGCTTCAACTGGGGGCAGGTGCTGCACCTGCAGCTTTGGCGGCTGGTGAGCTTCATCTTCGTGTCGGACGCCTGCTTTTCCAGCTCCTTCAGCGCCCCCTTTTACCTTATCATCAGCCTGTACTTCTATTACTTCATCGGCAATCTTTTGGAGCGGGAATGGGGCACGCCCAAGTTCAACCTCTACTACTTCTCCGGCGTGGTGCTGACCATCCTGGTGGGCATCATCGGCTATTACACCTCCGGCTCCACCATCTACGGCGCTTATTACGTCACCATGTCCATGTTCCTGGCCTTCGCCGCTCTTTACCCCGACGCCCAGGTGCTGCTGTTTTTCATCATCCCCATCAAGATCAAGTGGCTGGCCTTTCTGGACGCGGCCCTCTTCGCCGTGGACATTCTCGCGGCGCTGCTGCGGCTGGACATCATCAGCGCCTTGATCCCCATCATCGCCCTTTTGAACTTCCTGGTGTTCTTCTGGAACGACCTGGCGGAGGCGTTTGGCTCCCGGCGACAGACAGCCCGCCACCGGAACTCCCACCAGACCATCCAGTTCAAGTCCGCCGTGAAGCAGCAGCAGAAAAAAGAGTCCCAGCAGGGCTACCGGCATAAGTGCTGTGTCTGCGGCCGCACGGACGCGGATTATCCCGACCTGGAGTTCCGGTACTGCTCCCGCTGTGCCGGCTACCACTGCTTCTGCCAGGACCATATTTTCAACCACGTGCATTTTACGGAATAAACGTTTTCCACGGCGCCGGAATTCCTCCGGCGCCGGTTTTTTTACACATTTTATCTGGAAATACAACAGTCGATTTGTTATAGTAGTTAATTGTGAATTTTTCCTTTTTTCCTTTGGAGGTGCGTGTATGCGGCTTTTGATCGTGGAGGATGAACAAGGCATGGCGGAGGGCCTGCAGGGCCTTCTGGAAAAGCAGGGCTATGCCACCGACCTGGCCTTTGACGGTGACAGCGGCCTGGACAACGGCCTCACCGGGCTGTACGACCTCATCATTCTGGACATCATGCTGCCGGGACGGGACGGTCTTTCCGTACTGAAGGAGCTGCGCCGGGACGGTGTTGAAACGCCGGTTTTGATGCTCACCGCCCGCAGCAGCGTGGCGGACCGCATCCAGGGACTGGACCACGGCGCCGACGATTATCTCACCAAGCCCTTTGACACCGGGGAATTTCTAGCCCGGGTCCGGGCTCTGACCCGGCGCAACGGCGTACCTTTGGAGGAAGAGCCCTCCTTCGGCGACATCCGGCTGGACCGGCGGAAGCTGGAGCTGTGCCGTGGCAATGAGCGGCTGCGGCTGGGGCCCAAGGAATTCCAGGTGATGGAGTGCCTGCTGCTGAACAAAAACCAAATCATCCCCCGGGCGCTGCTGTGCGAGAAGGTGTGGGGACTGCTCAGTGAGGCGGAGTACAACAATGTGGAGGTCTACATCTCTTTTCTGCGGAAAAAGCTGCGTGCCCTCCACTCCAACGTGCAGATCCTCTCCATCCGCAACGCCGGCTACCATCTGGAGGTCCAGCCATGATCCGGAAGCTGCAAAGGAAGATCGTGCTGACCACCACGCTGACCCTGGCCATTCTTGTGGTCCTTGGAAATCTTCTGGTCCATGTGGCGGTGGTGCGGGTGTGCGGCCAGATGACGGACCACATTTTAAGAAGTCTGGCGGAAAACGAGGAGGTCCTTCGAAGCTCTCAGCAGAGTCAATTGGTGGAGGACTTGATCATTGGCAAACTGACCGTCACAAAGGAAGAGTTGTTCAGTCTCCTGACCACCCCCCTGTACGCGGCGGAGATGGCCCCCGATGGCACGCTTCTCTGCTTTGAGGACCTGCGGAGCACCTCTCCCCTGGACCCCGACGACATGGAGGCGGTGCTGCGCACCGTGGGCCAGCGGGAGGCCGGCAGCGGCAGTGCCGGCGGCTTCCGTTACTATAAGGAGGAAAAGCCCTACGGCTATTTTGTCATTCTGGCGGACAACGGACTGGGCTTTTCTCAAAGCATTGGCCGCCATTTGCTGCGGGTGAGCCTCAGCGTCAGCCTCCCGGTGCTGCTTTTGCTGTTTTTTATCAGCGTCATGATGTCCCGCTCTGCCATCTCCCCCGCCGTGGACGCCTTGAAACGGCAAAAGCAGTTCATCTCCGATGCCGGCCACGAATTGAAAACGCCGCTTTCCACCATCGCGGTGAACGCGGCGGTGCTGGACTCGGAGATCGGTCCCAACAAATATATGGACTGCATCCAGTACGAGACCCAGCGCATGGACGTGCTGGTGCGGCAGCTGCTGGAGGTGGCCTGTCTGGATGACCTGGAGCCCTCCAAGCGGCGGGAGTCTTTCTCCCTGTCCGAGGTGGTCTACCAGGCCACGCTGCCCTTTGAGAGTCTGGCTTTCGAGCAGAACATCCGCTACACAACGGATATCCAGGAGCACTGCACCCTGCGGGGCGATCCGGAGCGCATGCGCCAGGTGGCGGGCATCCTGCTGGACAACGCGTTCAAATACTCCCGCCCCGGCGGTGAGGTATCCTTGCGGCTGCATCAAGAGGGGCACCGCATCCTCCTGGAGGTCTACAACACCGGCGACGGCATCGCACCGGAGGACATGCCCCACATTTTCGAACGCTTCTACCGCTGCGACAAGGCCCGCACCGGCAACGGCAGCTACGGCCTCGGCCTGGCCATCGCCCAGTCCGCCGTGGAGGCCGCCGGCGGCGAGATCACCGCGGAGAGCGAATATGGCCGCTGGGCCCGCTTCCGGGTGAGCCTGCGGGATACCGAATTTTAAATTTGTTCACAGTTCTTTTAGGAAGTTTCAATCTTGACTTAAACTTGCCCCCGTAATGTAGGGAAGTCATATCAGAAATAAACGGAGGATTGCATATGCGAAAACAAATCACAGCCATGGCGTTAAGCCTGGCTCTGTGCGGTTCCCTCCTGTCCGCCACAGCGCTGGCCGCGGAAACGCCCAACGCCTCCACAGGCGCGGCTATGGCAGCCGCCGGCACCGCGGGCGGCCAGGCGGTGACACAGAAGGAACTGTATACCGTGGACCCGGAGGGAACGGTCTCCTTTGCCAACCTGGAAGGACGGGTGCGGGAGAATAACCTGACCATCCGGATGCTGGAGGAGTCCATTGCCTCCATCGACGCGGTGGACTATGAAAAGATGTATGACGAGCTGAAAGACGGTCTGAAGCTCATCGCAGGCACCCAGCGGGCCCTGCTCCAGGCGGGACAGATGGATATGGTCCCCAGCGTCTCCGGCGCTTTTACCTCCGAATACATCTTTTCCAACCTGGACGCCCAGTACGATTCCCTGCGGGACACCTTTGATGATTTAAAAGAGGGTAAGCTTCAAGACGACTATGACGCTGTCAAGCGGCAGCTGGAAAACACGGAGAACCAGGTGGTCATGGGGGCGGAAACGCTGTACATGGCCCTTCTGGAAATGCACAACACCCGCGGCAGCCTCCAGCGGCAGCTGGACGCCCTGGACCGGACCGTGGCGGAGATGGAGCTGCGCTACAAGCTGGGTCAGATCTCCGCTTTGACGCTGCAGCAGGTAAAGGACGGCCGCACGCAGCTATCCAGCGGCATCGCCACCCTGGACATGAACATCGGCAACTACACCCGCCAGCTGGAGGTCATGCTGGGTCTGGAGCAGACCGGCACGCTGACCCTGCGGGATACGCCCCAGGTCTCCGACAAGCAGGTGGCGGAAATGGACTATGACACCGCCCTGGCCGCCGCCAAGGAAAAGAGCTACGACCTGTTCGCCGCCCAGCGGACGCTGGATGACGCGGAGGAAACCTACAAGGACAATATCAAGGGATACAGCAAAAACAGCTACCATTACAAAACCGCCGCCCACACCTACGAGGCTGCGAAATACACATACCAGTCCTCCGTCCAGTCCTTCGAGCTGAGCTTCCGGACCATGTACGACGCCGTGGCGGATTACCAGCAGGTGCTGAAGGCCTCCCAGTCCGCCCTGGACTATCAGCGCAGCGCCTGCGCCGCTGCGGAGCTGAAGTACCAGCAGGGCAGCATTTCCAAAAACGCCCTGCTGGAGGCCCGGGACTCCCTGGCCTCCGCCGAGGCGGATGTAGCCACCGCCAAGCACAATCTCTTTTCCGCTTACCACACCTACCTGTGGGCTGTTGAATACGGTATTTTGAACTGATGGAGGACCGAGCGATCATGAATCATAAACGTTACCTTTCCCTTCTGCTGGCTGGGCTGATGCTGCTGGCCCTGGCCGGCTGCGGCAAAAAAGAAGAGCAGGCTGAGGAAGCGGCCTCCGGCACTCCCGTGCAGGTCCAGGAGGTCTCTATGTCCGCCATCGGCACGGAAAACACCGTCTCCGGCCAGGTATCCTCGGACAATGAGCAGATGGTCCTCATCGCCACCTCCGCCAAATGCACCGCCGTCTATTTCCACGCCGGAGACACGGTGGAGGCCGGCGACATCCTCTGCACCCTGGACCTGGCCAGCACCCTGGCCTCCTACAACGCGGCCAGTATCAGTTACAACTCCACGGTCCAGAGCTATCAAGATCAGAAGACGGTGCTGGACCAGCAGGTAGCTCTGGCCGCTGACAACGTGAAAAACACCAAGGCCCTGTTTGAGATCGGCGCCGCCAGCCAGCTGGAGGTGGACCAGGCGGAACTGAATTACGAGTCCGCCGTGGCGGGCCGCAATTCCGCCCTGGCCCAGCTGGAGGCCGGCATTGAAAGCGCCAAGTCCGGTGTGGATCAGCTGAACACCGCCCTGGAGCATGTGGACGGCAGCGGCAACGTCATCGCCCCCATGAGCGGCGTGCTGGCCAGCTTGAACGTCACGGAGAACAGCTTCACCAGCGCCAGCGCTCCCGTAGCCGTCATCGACGACCCCACCCAGATGAAGGTCACCGTCATGGTGTCCGAGACCCTGGTGCCCAAGCTCTCCATCGGCGATCCGGTGGAGGTGTCCGTGTCCTCCCTGGGTAAGACCTTCACCGGCGCCATCCGCTCCGTGGACCAGACCGCCAACATGCAGACAAAGCTGTACTCCGTCACCGTCACCGTGCCCGGCGATGTCAGCGGCCTCCTCACCGGCATGTTCGCCGATGTGACCTTCCGCACGGATTATAACGACAACACCGTGGTCATCCCCACCGAGGCCATCCTCACCAGCGGCGATACCCAGTACGTCTATGTGGTGGAGGACGGTGCCGCCAAGTATGTGCAGGTCACCACCGGCATCACCGGCAGCGGCGTCACCCAGATCACCTCCGGCCTCACTGCCGGGGAGCAGCTGGTGACCGTGGGACAGTCCTACCTGTCCGACGGCGATGCCGTCCGCGTTGTCAGCGGCACGGATGACGCCGCCCTGGCCGATGAGGCGGCGGAGGATACCGCCTCCGGGGAGGAGCAGGGCTAATGAATACTGCGAAGGCTTGTATCCAGCACCGGGTCGCCACGATCCTGGCTGTCATCATGGTGGCAATTTTCGGTGTCATGTACGGCACTCAGCTGCAAATGGCCCTGATGCCGGATATTGAAATGCCCATGGCTTTGGTCATGTGCGTGTATGCCGGCGCCACACCCAGCGACATTGAGGAGCTGGTTACCAAACCGTTGGAATCCGCTGTCATGCAGGTCTCCGGCGTGGACGAGATCACGTCCAAATCCTCTGACAGCGTCGCCATGATCCAAATTACATATGTGGACGGCACGGACCTGGATATCGCCGCCACCAAGCTGCGGGAAAAATTCGACCTCGTGTCGCTTCCGGATGACGCCAACGATCCTGTCATCATCAATATGAACATGAGCGATATGATGCCCACCGTCATGATCGCTCTGATGGGCGATGAGCTGTCAGAGCTCCAGGCTGTGGCGGATGATATAGTCTCCCCCGCTCTGGAGCGCATCGACGGCGTGGCCCAGGTGGAAGTCATGGGCGGCGTGCAGCAGCAGATCTCTGTGGAGCTGAATTCCGCCAAGGTATCCGGCTTCGGCCTGTCCAACAGCTATGTGGCCCAGTTCCTGGCCGGGCAGAACCTGGTGTATCCCGGCGGCGACATGGACAACGGCAGCAAGACCCTCACCGTTTCCACCGACGCCAAGTTCCAGACCGTGGAGGATGTGGCCAACATGCTCATCTCCCTGCCCACCGGCGGCACTGTCCGCTTGTCGGAGATCGCTGATGTATCTCTGGAAAACCAGGACATGGAGGGCATCGCCAAGGTCGGTGACTCCCCCTGCGTGCTCCTGCAGATCTCCAAGCAGTCCGACTCCAATGAGATGGAGATCGCCCAGGCCGTTCTGGACCGGATGGAGGAGCTGGCCGCCGAAAACGGCAATATCTCCTACACGGTCCCCTACTCCGCCAGCGACTACATCAGTGAATCCGTCAACAATGCCTTCCAGAACATTCTCCAAGGCATCGTCCTGGCCGCCGTTGTGGTGTTCCTGTTCCTGCGCAGGGGCGGCTCCACGCTGACCATCTGCCTGTCCATGCCCATTTGCATCCTGGCCGTGTTCATTTTGATGAACGCCCTGGGCTTGACGCTGAACATGCTGTCCCTGGGCGGCATCGCCATGGGCGTTGGCATGATCGTGGATAACTCCATCGTGGTCCTGGAAAACATCATCCGTTTCTCCGCTGAGGGCCGTGACCGCATGAGCGCCTGCGTGGAGGGCACCAAGGAGGTCACCTCCTCCGTCATCGCCTCTACCCTGACCACCGAGGCGGTGTTTGTCCCTCTGGGCATGGTCAGCGGTATGGTGGGCGACATGTTCCGGGACTTCAGCTTGACCATCGTCTCTTTGATCGCCGCCTCCCTGGTGATCTCTTTGACGGTGGTGCCTCTGCTGTGCTACTTCACGCTGAGCGAGGAAAAGGTGGCAAAGTACCAGGCAAAGCTGGAGGCCAAAAAGGCCGCCGGCAAAAAGCCCAACGCGCTGGCGGTCAAGTGCTCCGGCTGGTTCAAAAAGCTCAATGACCTGTATATGCGGCTGCTGCACTACTTCGTCTACCATTTGAAAGCCGGCATGCTGGTCTCCCTGGGTCTGATCATCGTCTTCTGTCTGACGCTGGGAAGCACGACCATGGTCTTGATTCCGGATATGGACCAAGGCCAAGTCTCCGTCAGCATTGAAATGCCCATTGGCTCCAGTCTGAACGAAAGCTCCGCCATTGCCGACCGGGTCGCCGCCATTGTGGAGCGGGATGTTCCGGAGCTGGAGGACATGTATTATCTGGCCCAGGATGAATCCGTAACACTGGGATTGAGCCTGGTGGATAAAAGTGAACGGAAGCGCAGCTCCTTCGACATTGAGGACGACCTGCGCAAATCCCTGCAGGACATCGCCGGCTGCAAGATCACTGTCTCCGCCTCCAGCATGACCTCCTCTCTCAGCGGCAATGATATCAGCGTGGAGATCACCGGCGATGACATGGACACCCTAACCATGATCTCCAATGATTTGATGGCGCAGATCTCCCGGCTGCCCGACGCTGTGAATGTGGACACCACCCTGTCCGAGCAGGTGCCGGAGGTCCGGGTGAAGCTGAACCGTGAGACAGCCGCCCAGTACGGTCTGACCGCAGCGGCCATCGGCGGCGCGGTCCGCGCGGAGCTGACCGGCTCCACGGCCACCACCGTCACCATCAACAACAAAGAGCTGGATGTCGTGGTCAAGGGCGACGGCTCCGCCTCCACCAGCCTGGACGCCCTGCGGTCCATGCCCATCGCCTCCAACTACGGCGGCACCATTCCCTTGAGCGCCGTCGCGGACGTGGTCATTGAGCAGGCGCCCCAGACCATCACCCGGTACAATCAAAACCGCCAGGTGACCATCACCGGCGACACCGTCAGCGGCGACACCACCGCCATGACCAAACAGATCAACGCCATCCTGGCGGATTATCCCGTACCCGACGGGTACACCGTAGAAACAGCCGGCGCCAACGAGGACATGATGGAGAGCTTCGGCGACCTGGGCTTTGCCCTGCTGGTAGCCCTGCTGCTGGTGTATTTCGTGCTGGCGGTACAGTTTGAGTCCTTCGTCATGCCCGCCATGGTCATGATGATCCTGCCTGTAGCCTTCACCGGCGCCCTGTTCGCCCTGCCCATCACCGGCCGGGACCTGTCTATTATGGCGCTGGTCGCCATCATCATGCTGGCCGGCACCGTGGTCAACAGCTCCATCATCTTGATCGAGTACATCAAGATCCGCCGCGGCATGGGTGAGAGCCGCGAGGAAGCCATTCTGCACGCCTGCCCCCTCCGTGTCCGCCCCATTCTGATGACCACCCTCACCACCGTCCTGGCCATGCTGCCCATGGCCCTGGGCATCAGCGGCACCAACGAAATGATGAGCGACATGGGCATTACCATGATCAGCGGCATGGTCATCTCCACCGTGGTCACCCTGGTATTCACGCCTGTGTACTACTCCGTTCTGGATAATCTGTCCACCCGCTTCGGCAAAAAGTCCAAAAAGAACACGCCTAAGCAGGAGCCCGCGGCGGTATAAGAAAAACCGGATCTGCAAAACGCAGGTCCGGTTTTTTTGTTTCCATATTCTGCCCCGCGGCGGTCCGGCAAAAGGATCATTCCACGGTGTCCGTCAGCTCCAGGACCTCTTTTCCGTGGTCGCTGAGGCCGGGAAGCAGCTGCTCATAGGTCAATGTAAACACCTGGGGTCCCGCGGCATAGCAAGCCATCTCATAGGGCGAGTAACCAACGGTCATGCCGGTCTCATCAAAGGAAACAGCATAGCTTCCCCAGTCGGCGGCGATCTCCCGGTAATTCTCCCAGAAGAACTCCTCCGGCGCGGTGCCGTCCTCCGCCGCCCGGGCCTCCGCCTGGCGGATGATCTCCTCTGTCACCAGGTCTCCAATCTCCTGGCTGTCGGTGGCCAGAGCCGCCGGAGAGAAAAACTTGCCGGCCGTCAAATCAAAATTCCAGCTCAGCAGCACTTGATTGGGATGGGCGCCGCCGGTATAGCTGTCACACACGGCGCAAATGCTGACCAGATGCTCCGTGGCATAGACCCGGCAGGTCAAGCTCTCCGTATACATATCGCTTTCGTCCCAAGTTTCTCCGTACTCTTCCCGCCAGGCCCGGTCTGACCGGGCATAGTCCGCCAGCTCCACCAGACGCCCCTCCTCCATCCAGTCGGAAAAGCGGCTGTTAAAGACCTCCACGGCCTCCAGGGCGGCCTTCTCCGCGGGAGAGGCGGCGTCCAACACCTGGGAGCCGTCGCTTCGGACCGCCAGGAGCACCGGGATCTGGTAGCTGTACTCCACCAGCTCCGTGCCGTCGTCATCGCGGATGATGTCGGCATATTCCGTCACTTTCACTGTGTAGGTGACCGTGGTCTCCTCCGGCACCGCCGCCAGGGCGGGCAGGGCGTTTTTCACATCCGTAACGGTCCCTCCGCTACAGGCAGTCAAGGTGCTCAGCACCAGCAGCAGCGCGATCACAGCTCCCATATCCATGCTCCTTTTCTTGGCTTTTACAAAATGACGGGGCCCTCCCGCCATTCCGCACCGCCATGCGCAACAGTCAGATCGGGATACGCCAGGGTATACAGGTCCGTTGCCCGTGCCTCCCATTCAAAGAGGCCGCGGGCAGCTTCCGGCAAAAGCCGGGCATCCGCCGGTTTGGTCAAAACAGGCACCGCCGCGTTCTTTCGCATGCGTCCCAGCAGGGAGCGGCCCGTTTCATTGGCCGCCAGCACCCGCAAATACGGCACTTCAGCCGGAAAGTCGACAGGTGTCAAGCCCAGGTAGCCCCAGAGGATCATCCGGGACAGGCGGGCATAGGCATATCGCTTCGTCTTGGCGGCCTCCAAAGCCTCCTCAACGGAAACGGCGGTGCGGGCGGCCGCATACAGCCGGTGCCACAGGCCCTCCCGCCCCTCGTCCAGGGCGGCAAAGTCCGATTCCCGCATGCTCCGCAGCCGGGCCAATACGGCCCGTTCACAATTCTCCCGGAACACCGGCGCCCGGCCGGCGGCCTCCTCGGCCTCGTAGACGGCTCTCATGGCGGGCGTCATCTCCGACAGGGCCCAGTCCCGTTCTCCCCGCCGCAGCGCCTCCCGGATAAGGGTGGCGGGAGCGGGACCCTCGCCAGGGTCACGGCCGCTGTGGTGCATGCCCTTGCGGGCCACGGTCATGGGACGGACAGCGCTGTTCCTCCGGCGAAGCGCCTTGCAGTATTCGATGCCCAGGGTATTGTTGGGGTCCTCCAGCAGCGCCGCTTCCTCCGCCGGGAGCAGTGCCCCCAGGGCACGCTGCCGGGCGGCGGCAAAGCTGTCGCCCTTGTCCAGCTCCCGCCGGATGAGGCCGTCCATCTCCGGACGAAGCAGGGCCCCGGCTATCCGCTGGAGGGCCGAAGCATCCCCACACTCACTGCCGAAAACCAGCTCCGTCACAAGGCCCGTTCCCAGCAGCACCTGCACGCCGCCGTCGGCAAACCGCTCCGCCGACGCCACCGCCCAGGGCAAGGGCAGCTCCAGCACCAGGTCCATGCCGCTCTCCACAGCGGCCCGGGCCCGGGCGTGCTTGCGCACCAGGGCAAAGTCCCCCCGCTGGACGAAATTGCCGCTCATGACGCCGATGACGGCGGTATCCGCCCCCAGAAGGGCGCGGGTCTGCTCCAGCAGATAGCGGTGTCCGCGGTGCATGGGATTGTATTCTATAATGATACCTGCAATTTGCATAGATTTCACCCTCGATTCGGTGACAAAAAAGTGACATTTCGGTAAAAATGGTAGTTGTAACCTGGAAAATCTCTGCTATAATAACTATTGTGTAGGATTCCGCCCGGTTACAGTGGAATTTTCTTGTGCCCATTTTATATCAATTCCGGGATCGCCGCAAGGCCTTCCCCAAAAGAAGAAAAAAGAGGAGTCGTGAATCATGAACATTCTCGTCATCAACGCTGGCAGTTCTTCCTTGAAGTATCAGCTGCTCAATCCCGAGACCGGCGTGCTGCTGGCCAAGGGCCTGTGCGAGCGCATCGGCATCGACGGCAAGTTTACCTATAAGCCCCAGGTGGAGGGCAAGGAAGTTCTGGATGCCGTTGACGTGGCCATGCCCACCCATTCCGAGGCTATCCAGGCGGTGCTGAACGCCCTGGTGGACGCCAAGAACGGCGTCATCGGCTCCATGAAGGAGATCGACGCCGTGGGTCACCGGGTGGTGCACGGCGGTGAGGCGTTCAACAAGTCCGTCCTCATCACCGACGAGGTCATGAAGGCCATTGAGGACTGCATCCCCCTGGCTCCTCTCCACAACCCCGCCAACCTGACCGGCATCCGCGCCTGCCAGCAGGTCATGCCCGGCGTGCCCATGGTGGCTGTGTTTGATACCGCCTTCCACCAGACCATGCCCGCCAAGGCCTACATGTATGCCCTGCCCTACGAGTACTATGAGAACGACAAGGTCCGCCGCTACGGCTTCCACGGCACCTCTCATAAGTACGTGGCCGGCCGTGCCGCCGCCATGCTGGGCAAGAAGCCCGAGGAACTGAAGCTCATCTCCTGCCACCTGGGCAACGGCTCCTCCGTTACCGCCATCGACGGCGGCAAGAGCGTGGACACCTCCATGGGCTTCACTCCCCTGGCTGGCCTGCCCATGGGCACCCGCTCCGGTGACCTGGACGCCGGTATCCTGCAGTATGTCATGAACAAGTACGGCATGAACATCGACGAGATGCTGAACGTGCTGAACAAGAAGTCCGGCGTGCAGGGCGTGTCCGGCGTTTCTTCCGACTTCCGTGACCTGGAGAACGCCCACAAGGAGGGCAACGAGCGCGCCGGTCTGGCCGTGGATATGTTCAACTACGGCGTGAAGAAGCTCATCGGCGCGTATGCCGCCGCCATGGGCGGCGTGGACGCCATCATCTTCACCGCCGGCGTGGGTGAGAACTCCGCCAACCAGCGTCTGGCCATCGCCAGCGGCCTGGAATTCATGGGCGTGAAGATGGACGCCGAGGCCAACAATGTCCGGGGCAAGGAGACCGTCATCTCCGCCGCCGACTCCAAGGTGAAGGTCCTGCTGATCCCCACCAACGAGGAGCTCATGATCGCCATGGACACCGCCGCCATCGTCAAAGGCTGATTTTTCAAGGTGACCGAACCGGGATGGACGAAACGTCCATCCCGGTTTTTTCGATTTTCGCCTGTATCCGGGAAGAAAGAATTGCCGGAGCGAAAGATCTATGTTATGCTGTTGAAAACACCGCTTCTGCCGGCGCTTTTTTCCACGCCGTTTCATTGCCATTTAGGAAGCACATTTATGAAGATCGCCCTGCAATTCGCCATGCCTGAAGAGCTCCGCGCCCTGCCCGGAGCCGAGGACCTCGCACCTATGAAAACCATTTCCGGAGTTCCCCTTTTTGAAATTGCCCCCGGCATTCCCGCCTGCGTAGGCGGCGTCAGCAAAGTCAACGCCGCCATGGCGGCCGAGATCCTCTGCCTGCGCTTCGGGATGGACATGATCCTCAACGCAGGCGTGGCCGGCTGCGCCACAGACCTGCCCACCGGCAGTCTGGTGGTGGCCTCTGAATTCATCCAGCACGATGTGGACACCACCGCCGTCGGAGACCCCATCGGCCTGGTATCCACCGTCAACCGGGTAGCCTTCCCCACCTGGGAGCCTGCGCGCTGCACGGCGCTGCTGCAATCTCTGGGACATTCCGCCGTTACCGGCCGGGTGGCCACAGGCGACTGGTTCGCCGTCAAGGGTGACCGCGCCCGGTGGATCGCCGACACGTTCCATCCCACGCTGGTGGAAATGGAGGGCGGCGCCATCGCCCAGGTTTGCCTGCGAAACGGCGTGAAGTTCGCGGCAGTAAAATCTGTTTCCGACCATCTGTTTTCTGACAATCAGACGGAGGAATATTTTGATTTTGGATACGCGCTGAAGGAATTGGGCAAGGTCGTTCTCCCCTTTGCCCTGGCCCTGCAGAAGGAGGAAGCTTGACATGGATCAAATCACCAGCTTCACCGTGGATCGCACCAAGCTTGTACCCGGACTGTACTACTCCCGCCGTGACGGCGACGTCGTCACCTTTGACCTGCGGTTCAAAAGGCCCAACACCGGCGATCTGCTGACCAACAGCGAGATGCACTCCACCGAGCATCTCATCGCCACCTTGCTGCATCATTCCGAGGACAAGGAGGCTGTCCTCTACTTTGGTCCCATGGGCTGCCAGACCGGCTTCTACTTTTTGTTTGACAATCGGCTGCTGTCTCTGGAGGGGGCCATTGAGCTGTTGAAAGAGGTGTTTTCCGCTGCCGCGGCCTACGAGGGTGAGATCCCCGGCAAGAGCGCCGCGGAGTGCGGAAACTACATCAACCTGGATATAAATGCCTGCAAGCCTGTCTGCAAGTTCTACGCGGAGCTGATCCGGGACTGGACTGTGGAAAAGCTCTCTTATGACTGACTGGGAAAAAGCTGCGATCCCGGCAAAAAGCACTGGCGGAGCAGCGGACTTTTCGGCAGGTGCTCCGCTTGATTGCTCTCTTTTGATCTTTTTATCATTTTTCCGCATTTTTCCCTCGAAAGCCGTTGACAAATTCTCTTTGCATTGATATACTTGATAAGCCGCTTTGAATGGGTCTACAAGTGCGCCCAGGCGCCGCCCCCGACAGCGAGCCCGCAAATGAAGGAGTTGAATCAAGTAATGAACGCAATCATCGTGACCGGCGGCAAGCAGTACAAGGTCGCTGAGGGCGACGTGGTCTACATCGAGAAGCTGGACCAGGAAGCCGGCGACACCGTCAAGTTCGACCAGGTCCTGGCTATCCTGGACGGTGACAAGGCCACCTTCGGCACCCCCGTTGTGGAGGGCGCTTCCGTGGAGGCCAAGATCGTCAAGAACGGCAAGGGCAAGAAGATCCGCATCTTCAAGTACAACGCCAAGAAGGGTTACCGCAAGCGTCAGGGCCATCGTCAGCCTTACACCAAGGTTGAGATCGGCAAGATCTCTGTCTGAGCATGACCACTGTCACATTCCGCATGGAGGGCGACCGGATCACCGGCTTTGACTCCCAAGGCCACAGCGGCTACGCCGAGGAGGGCGCGGACATTGTCTGCGCGGGCATCACCAGCGCCATCCGCCTGGTGGAGGCCACTATCAACGACGTGCTGGGTCTGGCGGCATCTGTGAAGGTCCGGGAAAGTGACGCGTCCATCTCCCTCCGCCTCCCCGGGGGCCTGGCTCCCACGGCGGAGAGCACCTGTCAGGCACTTCTGACGGGACTGATGGTCTACTTTGCCGAGCTCCACGACGAGTTCCCCGACAACATTGAAGTTTTGGAGGAAGAATAACTCCTCTCCATCATTCTAAAGAAAGGATGGTCCGTATCATGATTCGTATTGGTCTTCAGTTCTTCGCCCACAAGAAGGGCGGCGGCTCCACCAAGAACGGCCGTGACTCCGAGTCCAAGCGCCTGGGTCCCAAGCGCGCTGATGGTCAGTTTGTCAAGGCCGGCAACATCCTGGTCCGCCAGCGCGGCACCCACATCCATCCCGGTGTGAACGTTGGTATCGGCACTGACGATACTCTGTTCGCCAAGGTGGACGGTGTGCTCCGTTTTGAGCGCCTGGGTAAGGATCGTAAGCAGGCTTCTGTTTACGCCGCTGAGTAATCAGTCACTGGAGAGCCCCGAACAATGCTGTTCGGGGCTCTTTTTCCGGTAAGGCGTCCGCATCCGAGCATATGACCGGGTCGTATCCTGGGATGTGCGCGCCTCTACGGGTATACTAGGAATCAGTTTTGGAGGTGTGTTCTTTTATGGCAACTTCTTTCATCGACAAGGCCCGCATCACCGTCAAGGCCGGCAACGGCGGCAACGGCGTGGTGGCCTTCCACCGGGAAAAATACGTGGCCGCCGGCGGCCCTGACGGCGGCGACGGCGGCCGGGGCGGCTCCATCATTCTGCAGGTGGACGACAACCTGTCCACGCTGATGGACTTCCGCTACAAGCGCAAGTACGTGGCCCCCAACGGCATGGACGGCCAGAGCGCCCGCAAGTCCGGCAAGGACGGCGCCGACCTCGTCATCCGGGTGCCCCGGGGTACTCTGGTCCGGGACGCCGAGACCAACGAGATCATCAAGGACATGAGCGGCAAGGAGCCCTTTGTCCTGTGCAAGGGCGGCCGGGGCGGCTGGGGCAACATCCACTTCGCCACTCCCACCCGGCAGGTGCCCCGCTTCGCCAAGGCAGGTCTGCCCGGTGAGAGCCACGATGTTATTCTGGAGCTGAAGCTGCTGGCGGATGTGGGCCTCATCGGCTTTCCCAACGTGGGGAAGTCCACCCTCTTGAGCGTGGTCTCCAAGGCCCAGCCCAAGATCGCCAATTACCATTTCACCACCCTGTTCCCCAACCTGGGCGTGGTGTGGGTGGACGAAGGCGTCTCCTTCGTCATGGCGGACATTCCCGGCATCATTGAGGGCGCCAGCGAGGGCGCCGGCCTGGGCCACGACTTCCTGCGGCACATTGACCGCTGCCGCCTGCTGGTCCACGTGGTGGATGTGTCCGGCAGTGAGGGACGGGACCCGGTGGCGGATTTTGACGCCATCTGCGAGGAGCTCAAGCAGTACAGCCCGGAGCTGGCGGAGCGGCCTCAGATCGTGGCTGCCAACAAGGTGGACATTATGGAGGACCCGGAAAACCTGGAGCGCCTCCGCGCCCATGTGGAGGGCAAGGGCTACTCCCTGGTGGAGATCTCCGCGGCGGCCCACCAGGGCACCCGGCAGCTGGTGGGCAAGGTGGCCCAGATGCTGTCCGTGCTCCCGCCTGTCACGGTTTACGAGCCGGAGTATGTGCCCCGCCCGGCGGTGGTGGACACCTCCGCCCCTCTGGACATCCACCGCTCCGACGACGGCACCTGGCTGGTGGAGGGTCCCTGGCTGCAGCGGCTCATGGGCAACGTCAACTTCTCCGATTACGAAAGCCGGATGTATTTCGACAAGACTTTGCGGGAGTCCGGCCTGTTCCAGCAGTTGGAGGACATGGGCATCCAGGACGGCGACACCGTGTCCATGTACGACTTTGAATTTGAATATCAGCGCTGACGGCACCGGCGGGAAGGAGGTATCTTCTTCCCGCCTTTTCCATATTCCACAAATATATTCCGCTCCTATTTTCAAATTTGTGTCATATCTTCAAAATTTGGCCGCAGGTCATTGACAAATGGATTTTGTCGGAGTACACCTGCGCTAAGTTCAAAGGAACAAAACCGATGACGCAGACGAGTAGGCAGAACGAATCTCTCCCAGAGAGCCGCCGGCGGTGGGATGGCGGCAGAGAGGACTTTGCTGAATGGACTGCGGAGGGCGGGCTGAACGGGGCTTTCCCCAGTAAGTACCGACGGGCTTTTCCCCCGTTACCAAGGAAAGACGTGTGTTGGCACGTCGCCGAGCGGACGAGTGATCGTCAATTTGGGTGGCACCGCAGAAGTTTTCAGACTTTTGTCCCAAAGGAACCATTGGAATGGGTCCCGGAGGGATGAAGGTCTTTTTTTGTTTGCCTCTGTCCCGGGACCCCAGCGGCATGAAAGGAGCAAACACAATGACTACCGAAAAAATCCCCTACAAGATCTATCTGTCTGAAGACGAGATGCCCCAAAATTGGTACAATGTCCGGGCGGACATGAAGGTGAAGCCCGCCCCGCTGCTGAATCCCGGCACCGGCGCGCCCATGGGCTTTGAGGACCTGCGGCCTGTGTTCTGCGACGAGCTCATCCGACAGGAGCTGGACAACGACACCCGTGAGATCCCCATCCCCCAGGAGATCCGGGACTTCTACAAGATGTACCGTCCCTCCCCCCTGGTGCGGGCCTACTGTCTGGAGGAAAAGCTCCAGACCCCAGCCAAAATCTACTACAAGTTCGAGGGTAACAACACCTCCGGCTCCCACAAGCTCAACAGCGCCATCGCCCAGGCCTATTACGCCAAGCAGCAGGGTCTCAAGGGCGTCACCACCGAGACCGGCGCCGGCCAGTGGGGCACCGCCCTCTCCATGGCCTGCAGCTATCTGGGCCTGGACTGCAAGGTGTACATGGTGAAGTGCTCCTATGAGCAAAAGCCCTTCCGCCGGGAGGTCATGCGGACCTACGGCGCCTCCGTCACCCCCTCTCCCTCCATGGAGACCGCCATTGGCCGCAAGATTCTGGCGGAACATCCCGGCACCACCGGCTCGCTGGGCTGCGCCATCTCCGAGGCGGTGGAGGTGGCCACCAGCAATCCCGGCTACCGCTACGTGCTGGGCAGCGTTTTGAACCAGGTGCTGCTGCACCAGAGCGTCATCGGCCTGGAGACCAAGGCGGCTCTGGATAAGTACGGCATCGTCCCCGACATCATCATCGGCTGCGCCGGCGGCGGCAGCAACCTGGGCGGCCTTATCTCTCCCTTCATGGGTGAGAAGCTGCGGGGTGAGAAGGATTACCGCATCATCGCCGTGGAGCCCGCCTCCTGCCCCAGCTTCACCCGGGGCCGGTTCGCCTATGACTTCTGCGATACCGGCATGGTGTGTCCCCTGGCCAAGATGTACACCCTGGGGAGCGGCTTCATTCCCTCCCCCAACCACGCCGGCGGCCTGCGGTATCACGGCATGAGCTCCATTCTCTCCCAGCTCTACCACGACGGCTACATGGAGGCCGTTTCCGTGGAGCAGACGAAGGTGTTTGAGGCGGCGGAGCAATTCGCCCGGGTGGAGGGCATCCTTCCCGCTCCCGAGTCCAGCCACGCCATCCGCATCGCCATCGACGAGGCCCTCAAATGCAAGGAGACCGGCGAGGAAAAGACCATTGTCTTTGGCCTCACCGGCACCGGCTATTTCGACATGGTGGCCTATGAAAAGTTCCACAACGGCCAGATGAGCGACTACGTCCCCACGGATGAGGAGCTGGCCGCCAGCTTCGCCCAACTGCCCAAGGTCCCCGGTCAAGACTGACCACATCCTTAAAAGCCCCCGGCACCGCATGGTGCCGGGGGCTTTGCCGCTTTACTCCGTGGTATAGTTATCGAAGTATCCCTGGATATAAACGATGGGCGTTCCCTTATCGCCGGAGCCGGAGGTCAAGTCGCACAAGGAGCCGATCAGATCCGTCAAGCGGCGGGGCGTGGTGCCCTCGGACGCCATTTTGCCCACCAGGTCACCGTCCTTTTTCTGGATCTGCTCCTTGATAGCCGCCTTCAGCGCCTCGCCGGACAGGTGGGCGAAGTCGTTGTCCGCCAGGTATTTCAGCTTCAGCTCATTGGGGGTGCCCTCCAGGCCGGCGGTGTAGGCGGGACTGACCACCGGGTCCGCCAGCTCCCAGATCTTGCCCACCGGGTCCTTGAAGGCGCCGTCGCCGTACACCATGACCTCCACGTGCTTGCCGGTCTTTTCCAGCAGGCGCTCCTGGATCTCCTCCACCAGCCGCTGGCAGTTCCGGGGGAACAGCTTCACCTGCTCCTCCGTGGATTTGTTGGAGCCCAGAAGGCCGTAACGCTCGTTGCAGCCGCTGCCGTGCACAGGGGCGTTCAAGATCTCATCCAGGCCGAACACCCGCCGGCCGCCGGCGGCCTTCAGCAGCCGCTTGGTGCGTGCGCGGGTGTGGATGTCGCAGCAGAGGACATCCTTGGTGTAGTCCAGGATGGCCCGGGGGTCGTTAGCGAAGATGATCTCCGCCTCCGCTCCGCACTCCCGGATGAGGGATTCGTAATACGCCACATAGTCCACGCCGGTGAAGGGATGCTTTTCATAGCCGAACAGCTCCCGGTACTTCTCCAGCGTCAGCACGTCCCGGTAGGGGTCCACGCCCTTTTCGTCCAGGGCGTCCAGGCTGACCAGATGGTTGCCCACCTCGTCAGAGGGATAGCTGAGCATCAAAACGATCTTTTTGGCGCCCTTGGCGATGCCCCGCAGGCAGATGGCGAAGCGGTTACGGCTGAGAATGGGGAAGATGACGCCCACGCACTCGCCCCCCAGCTTGGCGCGGACATCCTCGGCAATATCGTCCACAGACGCGTAGTTGCCCTGGGCACGGGCCACGATGGCCTCGGTCATGGCCACCACGTCCCGGTCCCGGATGGTGAAGCCGTCGTCAGCGGCAGCCTCCAGCACGGAGGCAGTGACGATCTCCACCAGGTCATCCCCGCTGCGGATGATGGGGGCGCGAATGCCCCTGGATACAGTACCAACCATTCGGCTCATAGACAAACACTCTCTTTCTTTTTCTTTTCTCAATAGATGCGGTGATGCTGTTTTCTTGCCTCTACCAGCATACCAAGAAATCACGCGTTTGTAAATCGGGTCTCGGACAAGGCCCCTGCGGTTTTCTCCGTCTCAGCGGTCCCGCTCTCCTTCCAGATGAAAATAGGCATGGGCGGCTCGCCGCGGCGGTTGCTCCACTGGCAGCACAGCACTGTGTACGCCCGGGCGTCGATGGACGCCAGGTGCGCCAGCACGGCGTCCCGCTCCTCATAGCCGTTCTCCTTTCCGTAATAGAGGGCAATGGCCATGACGCCGCCGGGCCGCAGCAGCCGCAGCCCCGCGTCGATGGCTGCCACGGAGCTGTCCGCCAGTGTGAAAATAGTGGGATCGCCTCCCGGCAGGCGGCCGAAGTTGAACACCACGCAGTCCACGCTCTCCGGCCGGGCGTACCGCTCCATATTGGCGTGGCTGTCCTGCACCACCCGGGCGGAAAGCCCCTCCCGCTCCAGCAGGGTCCGGGTCTCCTCCACCGCCTCCCGCTGGATGTCAAAGGCCAAAACCGTCCCCCGCTCCCCGGTCAGGCGGCACAGCAGGGCGGTGTCCCGGCCCCGGCCCGCCGTGGCGTCGATGCAGAAGTCTCCCTCTTTCACGTGCCGCCGCAAAAATTCATGCACCAGTCCCAGCGTGTTGCGCTGCATCTCTTTCGCTCCTTTTTCATTTTGTCTGACGCTGCATATTCGCGGAGAAAATTTCCAACGAAAAAACAGCATATTCCCCCTTTTTTCGAGTCAAACTATGCTCGCGATACCCAGAGAACCAGCAAGTATGATTGATGAAAAGGAGAAACAGATTATGTCTAGCAAGAATTCCAACAAGATCAACGTTCCCGAGGCCCGCGCCGCTATGGATAAGTTCAAGATGGAAGCTGCCGCTGAGGTTGATGTACCCAGTTCATATTAAATACTATATCACAGACGATACATGACCCACTACTAAAAAAGGCTGAACACCAGCGGTGTTCAGCCTTTTTTGCCCTTTGGGGGCGATTATGCCTTTATGCAATTTCGGTGAAGTCATCGTTTTTCTTCGCATCGTCCTTTTTCTTTTCAGAAATCAGACGCTGGACAAGCAAATCCTTTACGCTTTTACCAGGCGTGAAGGATCGCTCCACGATATAGGTGCCTTCTCCGATTTTTACTTCATTTCTGTTTTCCATCTTCTATCCTCCGATATATCCTGATCACTCGTCCTGCCCCGTCTGAGCACTCACTAAAGTAAACAGAGGGAACACATCGTAGTTACCATCCTTCGCAGACTTGAGTCCCAACTCACGAAGAACTCGTTTCTGAACTTCCGGCTTCAAATCATCTAAGTAAATATCAATCTCCATGCTGCTCCTCCTCAAGATAAAACTGTTTCAAATTGACCCATTCGCAGTCCGGATAATGCCTGCGTTGGCAGGATAGGCAATTGGTGGTACAGCATTCCTCCAACCAACATGTACGGCATGTGTTTTCGCCGATGTAGTCACTGGAAGCATACCAAAAGCCTAAAGGGTGCTTCTTGATGAGCCATCCTCCACAGATGTCACAGGACTTTTCCTCCCAGACCACATCTGCAACTTTGTCCCACTCAATCTGTTCCCCACACATTGGGCAGAACCGCCACGACTCTTGATTGACATCCTCACTATGCTGTAACTTTGTCCCGCATGCTGAACAGTAATAGCGCTTTATTACGTTGGGCCGTTCTTGCTGGATTTTTGGTATCATTCTCAATCACTCCTAACGCCTGGGGCTGCAGTACTCATGCACTGCAGCCCCATCAAATCATTTACTTCGAAATAGATGCTTGTATAAGTCG
Source organism: Dysosmobacter sp. Sow4_B12 (assembly GCF_052116665.1). NCBI lineage: Bacteria > Bacillati > Bacillota > Clostridia > Eubacteriales > Oscillospiraceae > Dysosmobacter > Dysosmobacter sp. Sow4_B12. The sequence goes on from NZ_JBQKKR010000001.1 coordinate 617,142, forward strand.
TCAATTCCTTTCTGCCTCCGACTCCAAGTAATGGGAGCCACTTCAAAGCCAGCTTCAGCTCCGAGTTCGATATAGCGATCCCGCGCTGTTCTTACCTTGTCGTTGTCCTGATAGTCAGAGTCGATCATGATATTCAACCTTTGAACCCCCAATTCACTTAGTTCCTGAAGAAGCCTCTCGTACTGAGAATAGCTCGGCACACCAGTAAGGCCTGCAAAACCACACTCATATTGGCTTCCAAGTGCGAAGTGATAGGCAAGATCCGCCTTCATTACACCCTCAGTCACGCAGACGACTTCGTCGCCTTCTTGAACTCCGACATAATGAGGGCAGCATCTGGCTGGGGTTCCATAGTACTTATCCACGCTGGTCAAGTTATAGAATTTCTGATTATAAACCCGATCCAGCCGAACCTGTATTGCCTCAATCTGACCATTAAAATTGCGGTCGGGAATCATAATGCCAGACCCTCTGATGTCCAGAGTCCATTGTCCAGTCTCTTTCTGGCAATAGAATCCCGGGACACCATCCAGAACACAGCCACGCTCTAATAACTCCGTTACAATGCGTTTGAGCCTTATTGTCGGAGTTGTGCGATAGCCCAACTGCTCAATCTCATCAAGGGTCAGGCCGCGCTCTCGTAAGGAGGCTTGATGCGTAGGACACAGAGAAAGCAGAGAAAGGAGATTGGAGTAGGTGTTATCCCGGACTTCGGCTGATGCAATTGGCAACTCCACCGTCTCAATCACTCTTCGCTTCGGACTATGCACTCGGGCATTTTCTCCACTCTCGGAGCCAAATACCTTGCAGAGTTCCTCATAGGCAGTATGGAGTGAGACATCGCAGAACTCTGCGTAAAGGTGGAGGATACCTCCACCTTTCCCGCAGCGATTGCATCGAAACACATTGTCTCGGATCTTCACATTCAAATGAGCTTTTCGGTCTGCGCAAAATGGGCATCGGCAGTGTAACTGTGTGCCGGTATCCCGTATGACCTCGATACCAAGCAAGTCCACTACCTGCTCAATATCACATGGCAGATCAGGTATTCTGCCCATCAAAGACCACCTCCCTCATTGGGGATTCTTCAGCTTGCCATTTGGCCTGCCGCCTCTAGGAGCTTGATTGCTCCCGCTTTCAGCGCGAGATTATGACCAGAGTAGTTCTTGACATACCAAGCCAAATCGCCAGGGCTCTTCATTGCAATATCCCCGAGCGTCCAGCCGGAGAACTTCCCAAAGTCGATTTTCACCATCTTAGCCTGATCTACAGTCATGACCTGCAGGTACTCATCCACAGTCTTCGGGGGCTCCGGTGCAGGTGCTTTCGGTGGTTCAGCAGGAGGCTGCGCTTGGGGCTTTACCTGCTGCTTTGGAGCAGGGATCGGAGTAGCCGGCTGCGCTGCTGTAAAACTCACCGCAACGCTACCAGGATGATCCTCTTCCTCATCGGGCGGCATCTTGATAGGTGCATCAGCGATAATGCTGGTTAAGGCCTCACCATTCATACAGAACTGAGTACCATATCCCGCATCTGCCAGGGCTCTGCCTTTGGCAACCGTCTCCGCAATCTCCAGGAACCGGTCCCCGAAGCGTTCCTCTGTCGAGAAACGCTGTGAGTACGCCTTCCCAATGAACTGATCGGCAGGATCGGTTTTGTCCGCGTAGACCTTACAGCACACAACTGCACTCTTATCGTCCAATTGCACGATCTCAGGCTCGATCTTCCCATTCGGACGGTGCAGTCGGAACCACAAAAGGCGGTATTTTACATCGAGGTAGAGATCGTTCTCACCCTCATCGCCCACCGTAATCCTTACAAAGTCCGCCGGGTTGAAGCCATCGACAGCATTGATAGCAGGGATCGCATTTACATTCAATTCACTCACGTTATTTCGCCCTTTCATAATAAATGTAGAAACGAGGTGGCTTGTGACCACCCCGTTTCCCAAAAAATTACGCCACTCGCTTGCTCATCTCGCGGTTATAGTACGCCACGATTCGATCAGCAAGGACGGTATTCCTTTGACCCACATCACACTTGTGGATCGCAATGTAAACTGCCTGTCGCTGCCCAATCAGGATCACTTTCGCCTTCGCTCTGGTCACTGCCGTGTAAAGCAGATTCCGACGCAGCATGATATAGTGCTCCTTCAGAAGCGGCACAATAATGAAGAGGTCTCCGCTTTCATCGCAGGTGATTTCCTCTTCAAAGCACATACATGGCTTTCATTCGCAGTTGATTGCCGCTCTGAATCAGGCCGGCTTTTTTGCGGATCAGCAACCACATAAACTCATTGTTCTTGGGGATCTCTTTGATCGCGGTAAAGAGGCCAAAGAATTAGAAGCATTCATATCCGATCTCATGGACAAGGACCTTGTCATACTCATACGGGGTAATCATGAGGATCTGTATGAAGATCTCGTAACTGTTGATAAAGGGATTGGATTAAATCATCATATAAGCAATGGAACCTATGATACCGCTCTTCAGTTGTCCGGGTTTGATCCTGTGATCGCCACAATCCGTCACTACGATTTTGCGGAGGCAGCTCAGCAGACAATCTATTATCAAAAAATCATCCCTGCAATGCGTGATTTCTATGAGACTGAACACTATGTCTTCGTACATGGCTGGATTCCTTGTTTCCGAGAGCGCCATGGATATAGTCACATCAGTGATTGGCGCAAAGCCTCAGATGATTTATGGAAGAATGCCCGCTGGGTGAACGGCATGGCAGCTTACGCTACGGTCTATGAAGAAGATAAGGTGATCGTATGTGGACACTGGCACACTTCATATGGTCATTCCAAGATCGATCATAACGGCTCCGAGTTCGGCTCCGATGCAGTTTTCACCCCGTTTTATGGCAACGGCATTATTGCATTAGATGCCTGCACATCAAAGACTGGGTTTGTAAACTGTATTGTACTCGAAGAGTAGTACAATTGCAGACTGGACAGACGCGCAATCACCTGCTATAATAATTGGATGTATCCGGGTGTAGCGCAGTTGGTAGCGCGCTTGCTTTGGGAGCATAGGTCTTTCTATCCACGATGGGAACAGCCAAAGCCCGGAAGCCCTTGCAACACGGGCGTTTGCGGGATTTGCACCGGCTGCGAAACCGGACCAAGAAACCGCTTTGACCACATAAATGACCACAGACAAGAAAAACTTTCTAAGAACGAAAAAAGTCAATAACCGGGATTAGCGCAGTTGGTAGCGCGGGTGGTTTGGGACCATCAGGCCGGGAGTTCGAGTCTCCCATCTCGGACCATAAAAAAACAGCTATTTTCTCCTGAAAATGGCTGTTTTTATAACTTTTTCAATACTTTTTAACGCTACGCCTTTATTTTGACCACATGTGAATCATTTCGGAAAAACTGCTTTTTCTGTACTTCACACAAGAAAAAGGAAGAGAATTTCATTTTGTTTAAGCTAATCAGGAATAATTTGAGCTCAATGCTTTGACCACAATTGTAATCACTTTTTTGAAATACAGTTAGGATTAGCTTAAAAGCGTTTTGGATATTCCATCGAATGTGCGTGAAGTAAATCAGAGAATACGATAGGTATCATGTACATCCTATTTCTGGTATGCTATTGTAATGCTTTTATTACATGTAGCGCTATCGCGATTGAATTACTCAAACGCCTTCAGCTTTTTCTCTGCATCAGCGGCGACTTCGGAAGGCATGTTGCATATGCTTTGGCTGACCAACTTAAGCGGGCGTTCTCACTCCAAGCGTTGTACTGGTCATGGTCCATGGGAAGTAAGCTGCCGCGTTCGTTTGGCGCGGCTTCCTGGTAGCGCAGGAAGCGCTCATACATACGGTCACGCATCTGGTCGCAGATCAGAAGCGCCTCGTCCTGGTCCTTTTTTCGATTTCTGCTAAATCTCGAGCCTCGATCCTTGCAGCGATAACCGTCAGTCACTCTGTCACAGTACAGGTTGAGTTTTTTTGTTCTCGGGACAAAGTAACCCCAGCAGTATTCGCACCGGGCGATCCGCTGTGTGTCCTGCTGGAAGTAGAGCGTCAGTTCCAGAAGTCGAAGGTCAAGCAGCGAAGAGACCACAAAGGACCGACCACGTTCGGGAATGCCGTTCAGCCGAGCCGGATCGCAGGCCTCCGCGATGTCAGGATATACTCTCCGCAGCTTTTCAAAACGTTCCTCCTGCGTGGCACGATCCATCTTGTCAAAAGTCATCTCGAAAATATTCCGCAGGAGGGTCTGCACACGAATCGGCTTCTCCGGGATGCGGAGCAAGTTCGCTCCTGCGTATAGCGGGATAAAAAACAGGCGTCAAGCGCGACGCCCTGTTCGGTCACTTCTGCCCGCAGTGCGGGCAGTTGCGGGAGTTTTCGGGGAGTTCCAAAGTGGGGTCAAAATCGAAGGGGGGCTATCACTTCTGCGGTCGTCATCCCAGAAAGCCTACTCCCACAAGAAAAAAATAGGGGTCATGCCCCGGAAAGGAGCTATTTTGAGCAAGAAAGAAAAATTCGCTCTCTACCTGACGCCTGAGAAAAAGGCAATTTTGGAAAAGCGGTACCAACCCCGCCTTTTCCTTATTTCGGGAATTTCTGGCCTGGATCATGGAGGCAGACAAGCAGTTCCTCATCATCGGGGATCAGAACGCCTTGACCTGCAAAGAGATCTTCCCTCTCATCCAAGCGAACAAGATTTGGCTGGGAAAGGGATTTCAACGGAACGCCGGGTATTTTGAGAGCCCCTGTCCGGACACCTCCGCGGCCACGGAACATCAGGCGGGGCTGATGCGCATCCCTGGAGTGTTGTGGTTTACCAACCTGGATTACGGGCGGCGGCACCAACTGCTGGTGTTGCGGACCATAGCGGAGAATCTTCAATTCAGCCGACACAGGAAAATCCGGGTGAACGGCTACCTCCATTATGATAATTAGGGCCTACTGAATGACTGACTATTTTGAGAGAATCGCAAATTATATGTCAGAATAGCCAAAAAAATATGCCGAAATCAACAAAATTGCGAAGATAAACAGGAGCTTTACACACCTGTAAAAATGTAGCCTGTTGTACTGACTTTGGTATCTGCAAGATTATTTTCAAGCAAAGCAAAAACAGGCTTGCAGTTGACCCACTGGTTATGAGCCTCAATCCATTGATATTACTGGATTTTTTCTGCTTTTCGCCCCGTTCAGTAGACCCTAATTAATGTCTGCTGAATAATTGAAAAATCCTTACAGTGCAAGCTGTTGAGGCTGATTTGTGATATAATAAGAGTATCAAAAAACGCAAGAATCAGGCAAAAACCTTGCACTTGGAGGACAGCTATGTATCGTTACAGCAATGGTCAGATCAGCTTGGCAGATTTCAAGCAGCCAGTCGGCATGAATCTGAAAGAGAGCAACCGGTGGGTGAAAAAAGCACAGACAATCCCGTGGCTGGAGATTGAGAAGCGGTACGCTGCGCTGTTTACCAACCGCAAGGGCAACGTAGCCAAACCGCTGCGCCTGGCTCTGGGTGCCTGCATCATTCAGGCGGAATATGGCTATTCCGATGAGGAGACTGCATTGCAAATCCAGGAGAACCCGTACCTGCAGTACTTCTGCGGCTATCCCGGCTATGATGACGAAAAACTGCCCTTTGACCCATCCCTGATGGTGTACTTCCGCAAACGGTTGACGCCGGAAGTTCTGGGTGAGATCAATGAGATGATCGTGCGGGACGCAAAGGAGCGTCAGGCAAAAGAGGCAGAATCCAAGGATGATGGTGATGACTCTGATGACCACCCGGGAACTGGCGGAAACAGCGGCACTATGATTGTGGACGCCACCTGCGCGCCGTCCAATATCCGTTATCCCCAGGATGTTTCTTTACTCAATGAGGCCAGAGAGAACGCCGAGATGCTTCTGGATGTTCTCCATGATCCCGCAGGCGGAAAGAAGCCCCGGACTTACCGCCAGCGTGCCCGGAAAGATTACCTGAAATACACAAGATGCCGCAAGCATACTGCCAAGATGACCCGCAAAGCAATTGGAAAACAGTTGGCCTACCTCCGGCGTGACCTTGATGCCGTTGATGAAAAACTATCTCTTGGAAAATCTTTGACCATAAAACAGGTGGAACGTCTGAATACGATCCGCACCATCTATGAACAGCAGAAGTACATGTACGATAACAACACCCACCGTGTGAGTGACAGAATCGTCAGTGTGAACCAGCCCTTTATTCGTCCCATTGTATGAGGAAAAGCAGGCAAGCCGGTGGAGTTTGGCGCAAAGCTGGACATCAGTGTTGTGGATGGGTGGACACGGTTGGAATGCTGCTCCTTTGATGCCTACAACGAAGCTGGAAATCTGCAGGAGATGGCAGAACCGGTCCGGGAGCGGGAAGGGCATTACCCCAGCCGCATTCTGGCGGACAAGATCTACCGAAACCGTGAGAATCTCAACTATTGCAAGGCGCACGGAATCCGGCTCTCCGGTCCGGCACTGGGTCGCCCCAGGAAGGGAGAAACCAGAGACAAAGCTCAGGATTACCGGGATGAGTGCGAGCGTGTGGAAGTGGAGCGCAGGTTCAGTCTGGCAAAGCGCAAATGCGGCATGGGGCTGGTCACCGCAAAACTGCGGGAAACCGCTGCCCATGTGATTGCCATGTCCGTTCTGGTGCTGAATCTCCGCAAGATTCAGTGCGCCATTTTGCAACTACTTGCGTTTTTGCCAGCACTTCTCTCACCTAAACAAAAATGGGCCATTGTTCAGTAGTCATTAATTATGACGCTCTTGAGGTGCCCTTCTCCGACGCCATCCCCGCCGACTACGACGGCGTGATGGGGGTACCCATCACCTTTTTGCAAAAATACTGCCCGGAGCAGTTTGAAATATTGGGGATTACTCTGGGAAAAGATTCGGGCTACCCTATGACCGGCATGTACGAGAACCCCGTCCAGCACAACCGGGACGGCAGCATCCAGAACGGCTGTGCCGTCAATTTCCGGGCAGCAGTCCGGGCAAGCGAGAAATCGGCTGATTCTGTCTACTATACAGCCGACGGTGTGGACGGCTATCTGCTCAGCCTGTACCCTCGTATCTTGATCCGGGAAAAATAACGGATCCGGCAAGGAAATTTTCCCTGCCGAATCCAAAATTCATCGTTGTTGTTGCTAGAACATATCCTGTCTCTGACTGACCAGGCGGATTCGCTGGAAAAGCAAATTGCATCACTTCTCAAAAAATTTGATCCCCAGCTGACATCCATCCCTGGAATTGGCACTGGCCTGACAGCAGCGATTTTGAGCGAAATCGGCAATATCTCCCGGTTCTCTTCCTTGGATCAACTGCTGGTTTACGCGGGGCTTGACCCATCCATTATCTGCCCTTCATGATGCCGTGCAACTTCTCGTCCACTTCCTCGAAGCTCCAGCTTATGGGGCGTCCCCGATGTTTCCTATCTTGCCGAGTCCAGAATAAAGCGGCAGAATTCGTCCAAAAGCTCGATCTCTTGGGCGTTTTTTCGATACAGCACAGCAGTCATGGTGGGGATCTCCGGCAGGAGAGGGCGGCTGATAATTGGCGGGACCGCATACCGTGCCGCCACGCGGGAGGACAGAAAACCGACGCCGACGTTGGACTGGATCATACCTTCCATGCTGTGGATCGCAGGGCACTCATACACCCTGGCGGGGACGACTCCTGCCTCCGTCAGCGCGGTATCCATGTGCCTGCGAATGCTGGATGTTTTATTCAGCATGATGATGTTGCGATGATTCAGATCCTCAATCCGAATGGCGGAACGATCTGCGAGAGGATGCTTTTCATGAAGCACCACGTGAATGCAGTCCCGGGAAAGGGGCGTCAGGACCGTGTTTTTGCCCAGGCTCTGCAACTGATCGGAAAAGATGTTTGCGATCACGACGTCAAGCTGATTGGACAAAAGGTGGTCGATCAAAGCGCTACTGTTATAAATCTGAAGATTGACCGAAACATCCTCCTGATGGGTCTGAAACTGATGAAGCGTATCGAGCAGGTTAAGATGGGTGAAGGTTGGCAGGACACCCACCTGGAGGGATCGGCCTGTAGAGCCGCGCAGGTGCTCGACCTCCTCGAGAAGGCGCTCGTAGGCGCTCAGCAGTGCGGAGGCATGCTGCAAAAAAGTCTCGCCCTTCTCCGTTACTTTGACAGATCGGGTGGTGCGATCAAACAGAACAAAGCCAAGCTCCTCTTCCAGACGGTGGATCTGCTGGGATAAGGACGGCTGGGTGATATACAGGCGTTCCGCCGCTTTGGAGAAGTTTCCACAACGCGCGATCATTTCGGCACTTCGAATCTGATTGATGTCCATCCCGTCAGCCTCCAAACAGAAAGATTTCTATAATTTTTTATATTATACCATTGAATTGCGATATTTTAAAGCAAGCCTTCAGATATTTATAGGCATTTGTTATAAATATATATATATCAAAACAGTTTCTCTTTTTGCGTTTCCTCCTTTATACTGTAGCTATGAAAAACAATATAAACGGAGGGTAATGCACATGAAATTCTTAGTGAACAAGACTGATAAGCTTAGCGGCACCATCACCATTCCGGGCAACAAATCCGGCACGGCCCGGGGCCTGATCCTCGGCGCGCTTGCCGACGGCGAGTCTACCATCAAGAATCCCCTTCACAATCTGGACAGCTACTCCATCCTGCACATGCTGGAGGATATGGGCGCAGAGTTTGACACTTCCGACGAAAACCTCTGGCGCGTCAAAGGCACCGGCGGCAAGCTCAAGCAGCCCATCAATGTGCTCAACGCAGGCAACTCCGGCACCGGCTACTACTGCTGCACCTGGCTCGCTGCCAGCATCCCTTCCAAGTGCGTCATGACCGGCGACTATCAGATCTGCTATCGTCCGGCCGGTCCCCTGGTTGAGGCCGCAAACAAGCTCGGAGCCTCCATCGTCTCCACCCGCGACAACGGCCTGGCTCCCCTTTGGATCAAGGGCGGCATCAAGGGAGGCCAGCGGCTGACCTTCCCGGGCCACAATTCCCAGTGGTACACCGGCCTGATGATGATCGGCTCCCTGATGGAGGGTGACATCGACATCGACATCGATGGTGAGACTCTGGAGATCCCCTATGTGGATATGACGATGGGCATGATGAAGCAGGCCGGCGTCGAAGTAGTCAATGATAACTTCCGCCACTACAAGATCTTGGGTGGCCAAAAGTACCACGCCACCGACTTTGTGATCCCCGGCGACTGGGGCAGCAGCGGCTATCCCGCCTTTGCAACTGCTATTACCAATTCCACGGCAACCTTCCTGAACCTGAACATCAACGACTACGCAGGCGAGAAGGAATTCATCAACGTCCTGAAAAAGGCCGGCTGCACCGTCGAAGAGGTCGATGGCGGTTTCCGCGTGACCGGCACCAAGTACCTCAAGAGCCAGGTCATCGACTGCTCCGGCATGCCCGATGCGGTGCCGATCCTTGCGGTTTACGGTTGCGCCTGCGAGGATGGGAAGACTTTTGCGTATAAATTGTCCGATTTGAAGACGAGCCTGTGAGGATATAAAAATTCCGAACGAATATAGGCAAGAATGAATTGCTCCAGTGTCATGCCGTTGTACTGGAAAAAGCCGCCCAGGGCGAAGGGAAAGGCCGCCAGCACACAGACCCAGCCGATCTCGCCGGTGCCGACGACTGTGCGCAGGCCGAAGTAAACGCCCACAGCCACGGCAACGGCCAGCAGGGCGAAAATGAGCTGACGGAGCGAAAGCCCGAAAAACAGGCTCTCCTGATAATTTCTGACTTCCTTGTTGATGCGTACCTCTATATGAGTTCACCTCCATTTTCGTTCTCAATTATCGCCAGACAGAGACTTGCAATCTCTGCCGGGGTATGCTAACATGCCACAAACCATCAGGGAAATAGAGGAGGTTGTGACAATGCTGTATTTCATGCTCGGTGCGGGAGTCCTTGCGCTCTCTGTTGCATTCCGCCTGGCCGCTGTATTCCGGCTGGCGATCCCGCTACTGTACGCGTTCATCGTTCCTACGCTGCTCCACGACTGGTTTTACAGCCATCAGGCCCTGGCCGAAGGCATCTGGTATGTCCTGCTGGGACTGGTGCTGCTGTCTTGGGTGATCTCCCTGATTCGGAAGATCTCGGCCATCATCAGCCGGCTCCGCTGTGACCGGACAGATATGGAGCTGTTTGCAGACCGGGTGCGGGAGGCCCGTAGAAATGGCGAGTCCGCTGTCCGCATGGACAGCCTTTGGGATTAACCCAGCCCCATCAGTTCCCGAATCAGCCGGTCACTCATCTTGATTGCCCCCACCAACACCAGCATGTTGAAAATCAGTTCTCCGATATAGTTCCACACAATCGTGGCCGCAGCCAGCGTATCGTCCGCAATGGCGGGCGGGCTTGCGGCGAACTGCGAGAAAATGACACAGGCCAAAACAATGACACAGCCCTCCAGACAGATGGCGGCGTAGCTTTTTACAAAAGCAACGCCAATGCTGCTGGAGGGCTGTCCTGCGAAACTGGCCAGTGGAATGGGAGCAATGGCCGTGGCCATGTAGAGCTTGAAAAATCGGCTGTACACCGTCAGAATCATGACAAGCGACAGCACCCAAATGAACAGGGACCCCAGCAGCGTCACCGCCCACAGTGGGATGCTCTCCAAAAAGCCCACATTTTCAATGATGGTCACCATTTCATCCGGCAGTTCAGTGACGGACATGGTTGTCAGACCGGATGCGCCCATGATGGTGGAGATGGTGCCTTGGGCAATGCTGAACAGGGACATCATCAGATCCATGCCGTAGGTGACCGCTGCCTGCGCCAGCGCGAACCGCACAAAGGTCTTGAGGGCCATCTCCGGCCGTTTCAGTTCCGTAAAGCTGCCACAGGTTTTCACAACGCCTGCTACAAAAAACAGCACCAACAGCGCATAGCCAATGGCTTTCAGTGCGTCGTTGATGTTTACGATCACCGTCCAGATTCCACCGCCTTTGAAATTCTCGGGCGATGTGGAGAGGAGCGTCCAGATTTCGGCCAGTTTATCATTCCATGTGGCGAGGGCGGAGTTGAGATTGTCTATGATCCAGTTTCCACTTCCTATGATTTCACCTTCTTTGTAATTCGTGTTGATATTTACTCATAATTTTGCTATACTATGATTGAAACAAGGAGGTGCTTTTATGCCGAGTATTCGTCCCATTTCCGATCTGCGCAACAGTGCCAACGAGATTTCAGACTTCTGCCGTCAGACCGGTGAGCCGGTCTACATTACCCGCAACGGAACCGGCGATATGGTGGTCATCAGCATGGAGGAGTATGAGCGTCAGCAAGCACTTATTGACCTCTATGGTAAGCTGGCGGTAGCCGAACAGGAAATTGCCTCCGGCGCAGAGGGTGAGGACTTCCTGACGCTGGCCAAGTCTTTGCGGGGGCGTGTCCATGGAAGCTTATAAAGTCAAGATTTTTCCCACGGCCAAGCAGGACTTGGAGGAAGTCATCGGGTATCTGAATACATTGTCCCCGGATGCCGCTCTGAAATATTATGATCTGCTGGTTGAAGAGATCGCCAGTCTGTCAAGAATGCCGGAACGCTGCCCAAAGCCGAAGGATCTGGCACTGGCTGCCAAGGGTTACCGCTATCTTATCGTCAAGAACTATTTGGTTTTTTATGTGGTTGTCGGAGATACCGTACAGATCCGCAGAATTTTATATGCCCGCAGGGACTATCGGTCTTTACTGTAAAACGAATGACCGGGTGCATGGTTTGATGCACCCGGCCATTTTTTTCAGCCGGTGATGAGGGTGAGAATCTCCTTGGTAAAGGTGATGACGATGCCGCCTGCCACGGTCAGCATGCCGTTGGCCCGCTGAGAGGGATCGTGGCTCTTGAGGGACAGGCCGATCTGCAAAATGCCGAAGCCAAGCAGGATCATGCCGATAGCGCGGATGAGCGAAAAAATGAAATCACTCAGATTATTGACCACCGTCAGAGGATCGTCCGCGGCAAAGGCAGGGCAAATAGTTACGGCCATAGCCAGCACAAAGCAGGCAAACAGTGCGTAGATGCGCTTTACCCGTTTTTCAAATTTATGGTTCATGCTACATTCTCCTTATTATCGTTGTTTTCATCGGCGGAAAATGCCGCGAAGAGTTCATGTCCAGTAATCGCCGGTGTATTGCTCGTTCCATGATGGATATAGGGCGGTCCGCCGCCCAGCGAGGTGTATCGGATGGCAGGGTGCTTGTTCAGGTCATACTTCAGGTCCATAACAGGCCCCGCCCCCCGAATCAGCAGGATCGCATAGCGGTTGTCCAGACGCCGCACTTCGTCCGGCGTCAGCAGTTCCCTTCCGCTGATCTGCATATTGGTGGACCACGATCCGGAGCGGCCCTTTGTTTCGCCGTGGGTTTTCGTGTCAATGGTGGACTTGCCCAGGGCTTCTGAGATGTACTTATGGGTGCTGGATTCGTTGCCGCCCAGATACAGCAGGCTGTCTGAATTTCCTGGGATTGTTTCCCATGAGTCCTTGAACAATTCCTTGATTTGCGCCATGTTCTGGATGATGGTGCTGCACGAAATATTGCGGGATCTCATGGTACTGAGCTCGCGGGGCAGCCCTGGCAGGTTGACTGAGGGCGCCTCGTCCAGTACGAAGTGAACATGCTGGGGCAGCGGGCCGTGGTGGACCTGATCGGCACAGTAGTACAGCGTCTGGAACACCTGCGAATAGAGCAGGCTGACCAGGAAGTTATACGTCGTATCATTGTCCGGGATCACCGCGTACAGGGCGCATTTCTTTTCGCCCAGGGTATAGAGGTCCATATCGTCGTGATCCGTGATGGCCTGGATCTGGGGCAGATTGAAGGGCGCCAGTCTGACTGCTGTACTTACCAGGATACTCTTGGCTGTTTTGCCGGCCGCCATTTTGAATACCTTGTACTGCCGCACCGCCACGCTGGTCGGGTTTTCCCGCTCTATGGCATTGAACAGCAGATCCAGCGGAGAGACATATTCTTCATCTTCTTCCTTCACTTCCGCATATTCCAGCACCCGCATGACCATGGAGAAGTTCTGCTCCTGTTCCGGAGCTTCCTGAAAGAGCATGAGGATGATGGCCTGCAGCAGCGCTGTTTCGGCTTTGGTCCAGAACGGATCGGATTCATGGCTTCCCTTGGGCGTGGTAGCCTGAATGAGATTGTTCACCAACCGAAGGGCGTCTTTTTCGTCCCGCAGGTAACAGAAGGGGTTATACCCATCTGACTGTTCCAGATTCACAAGATTCAGAACGCGGACATCGTAGCCCTTTTGTTTCAGATACCCGCCTGTGGCGGTCAGGATCTCCATTTTCGGGTCAGTGATTACATAATTGGTGTTTGCTTCCAGAATATTGGGAAGGACATAGCTGCGGGTCTTGGCTGCTCCGGAACCGCCGATGACCAAAATATTCAGGGAACGCCGGTGCTTGTGTGTATCCAGTCCCAGCTTGACGTGCTGTGTCAGGATTTTGCTCTGTTTCTGGCAGAACATGGCGTTGACCTGCCTGGGCGACGCCCATTGCGCGGAGCCGTGTTCCTCACCGTCACGGGTGCGGCCCTGAGTTGACTGATAGAGACAGATGCCCATGATATACAAACCGCTACAGGCCAGAATGGACATCATGCTGTACTGCGTCCAGTGAATATCCAATGGCGACTGCAAGGCGGAGGTCAGGTTTTTGATAAGGTCCGGCAGGCCGCCGCCGAGAGATTGTGCAATGAGCAGCGCCGCCCAGACCACAGGAATATACAGAAACTGGCCAACAATCCGGTCGCCTGCTCTGGGGGATTGCTTCAGTGGCTGTCACCTCCTAAATAATGAGGAGGGTCGCACCGACTTCGGTGCGACCCTTGATTGGTTTCATTTTGCTTTTCCCTGAGATTTGTTTTTTTCCTTCTGCCTGGCCGGAGCGGACTGCCGCTGTCTGTCGAGCTGCGCCTGATAGGCTTTTAGCCGCCCTTCCACCGAGGGCCGCTCACTCGTCATCCTCGCCGCGCTCTCTGCGCGTGTAGGAGAGCTGATGCTGGTAGCGGGCGAGTCTCGTTCCGACCGAGAATCTTTTTTTGGCGTTTCGGGCTGTTTTTCCTGTGACGGTTCCTCTCGCTGCTGCTTGGGCTTTTCCAGCTGATACAGCATGCGCTTGAAAATCATATTGGCCCGATCCAGTTCCGTCACCGGCATGACCACATCCACCAGCCTACCTTTGTCATCCATATCCTTGATCGCCGCATACAGCAGTTTCTGACGGCCAGCCGTCTTGCGGAATGCATGATACTGTTCCGGGGTCATAGGGAACACACGGATGTCCCGTGTTTCCTGCAGCATTTTACCCATACGAACCTTGCCGGACAGCTTTTTATGGCTTTTCGCCAAAGCCAGCGACATGGCCAGCAGGTTCTTTGCCGCCGATCCGGACAGCCGGACGGCTACCTCTCCGCCGGAGAGCATCATCCGTACCATCTGATCGGCTGCTTCACCGCCTCCAATGTTCATCTCGTTTCACCCCGCTTTCTCTCGTTTCTGTTCTTTCAATGTCCTGCTCCATCTGGGGAAGGCCCTGCCGGATCTCTTGGCACAGCTTGAGTTTCCGGCGCTGGGTGCGGATTTCCCGGTTTACTTCAGCAAGCTGTTTATACAGCTCCGCCTTTTCAGCAGTCAGACGCTCTCTGGGAATACCGCGGTTTTCCAGCAATGTCACAGCTTCCATGTATTTTTCAAACTCATTTTCCATTCCTGTAAGCCCGTCCTGATAGAGCGCCTTGCTGGGGGCCAGAACATCCGCGTCTGCCAATGCCGTATACAGGCTCCGGCGCTCCTTTTTCCGCACATTGAGGATGGTGCGCTGCTTCATCAGTTTGGCCAGCGTTTCCTCTGTGCGGGCTTGAAAGGCATCCATATCCGCAGGCGTGGTAATGCCGTTTTCACGGAGAAATGCAAACTGCCCCCGGTAGGCGTCAAATTCCATGGCGGCTTTCCGTAAATGCGGCGTCATCCTGGGTGGGTACTGCCGCTGCCCGATTTTGCCCAGCAGATAGAGGTAATGGACATAGAGCGCCAGAAAGCCGGTGTACTTCGGACGCTTTCGGTATGGCTGGTACCTGGGGCGGGAAATCACGGCAGGCCGCTTACCATCCTCAATGGCCTCCAGATTTCCTGCGATAGCGGCGCGGATGCCGTCCTCTGAAAATTGCCTGTCCTTTCGCTCCGGGTACATAAACTGTTCCTGTCCCCGCAGGCGAAAGCCAAGGCGGTTACCATGGTGGATCTCATAGCCCTTGTGTTCCATGAGCAGGAAGAAGTGGCCGATGTCATTGGCATCCTCAATGGCCTCCCGGAGATCCGCCTCCAGCATAGAACGGAATGTGGGTTGGCCTTTGGATTGCCGAAGCCACTCAACGTAGCTGACCGCCTTGGCAGGCTCACCGGACATGATGACAGATAGCCCGTGTTCGCGGCAAAGGCGGTCTGAGATGGCCCGGATCTGCTGGTAGTAGCTTTGGGCATTGCTGTGGTACTTTTCGCCCGTCATGGTATTGATGGAATTGAACAGCATGTGAGCATGGATATGCTTGCTGCCCTCGGAACTGGTGGTGGGTTCCTTGTCGATGATCCAGTCGCTGGGCTTATGACCGACGGCGTCGGTGTAGTCGCCCTTGTAGGTGTCGCCGCAGCGGGAACAGGTATAGGTGGTATAGCCCATTTCGGTGCAGGTGGACGAAGTCACTTCGCTCTTATAATCATGACCCAGCGCGTTTTCAATGACAGCTCCGCACTTGGCGCAGAGCTGGGGCTGGGTGCAGGTGGCAGGGTCGCCGGGAACGTGGCCGTTTGCGGCGTCACCTTCCAGGCGGTGATAGCCGCAGCGGACACAGCGGTATTCCATCACGCCCTCGCCGGTGCAGGTGGCGTTGGTGATAAGTGTCCCCTCATCCCAGCTATGGCCCAGAGGATCGGTGTAGTCGGTAACGAAGGAGCTGCCGCAGCCATCGCATAGATGGATGGTGCGCCCGCCGGTCTCACAGGCGGCGGGGATGGTGTGCGCTTTGTAGTTATGGGGCAGAGCCGGGGTGATGTCCTCAATGTGGCGCTCACCGCAGTTCTCGCACTCCCGGACGGTGTAGCCGGGACTGGTGCAGGTGGCGGATACGGTGTAGGTCACAAAGTCATGCTCGTCCTTGGGGGTGGCCGTCACCTTGACCTGGCCGCAGCGGGAACAGATCTCCAGCAGCTTGCCATCGGTCTCGCAGGTGGCGTCCCGGACAACAACGCCCTGCCATGCATGGCCCAGGGAGTCCACATAGTCCCGCTTCTCAATCTTGCCGCACTCGGTGCAGAGGTAGCGGTCATAGCCCAGGGACAGGCAGGTGGCAGGGGTGCTGTCCAGCAGGATGAAGTGGTGATCCTCGCCACAGCCCTTGTCAGAACAGCAGTTTCCGTCACAGTCCTTATCCTGACAGCCGCAGTTAGGGTCGCCGCAGCCACAGCCGCAGGAGCCATCCTCGCTGGGCTGGGTGTCACGGAGCCAGACATAGGCCACGCCGTTTTCGGTCATATCCACACCGTCGTAGGTGTAGGTGATCTCATAGTAAACGGTGTACTGGCCTTCTTCCGTATAGTTGGGAGCGGAGGTCAGGGTACAGGCGTCGGCGCTGCTACCATAGCGGATCTGCGTCCGCACACCCGCCTCAGACAGATCGGTGACGGTGAGGGTATGGGGCTGGCCGTCTACCACGCCGTAATAGTCGGCCACAACACTCTTGGCGGTGATGTACTCATATTTCCGGTAATCACAGAGGGTGCAGTGGTCCACGACGGCAAAGCGGCCGTTGGCAGGCTGGGGCAGAATGTCCGTTTCCAGATCGTGCCGTTCCAGACGAGAGGAGGTCTCATAGTTGGTTCCGTAGCAGAACACGCAGTACTCACCACTCTTGGTGGTGACGGTGTGGTACTTACTGTCGGTGTACTCGTAAGTCACAGTTTCCGGCAGGTCCTCCATGAACCGCTCGGCACAGTCATGCAGAACATAGACATTCTTGTTCCACGCATAGGGAGCGCCTGCGGTTTCGTTGGAGTTGAATGCGCCGCAGTTGGAGCAGACGGATTTGGTCCAGTGATACCCCGTGTAGTAGGCGTTCTCGCCGGGGATACCGGCGTCCAGATTCCCCACGGTCTCCTCATCAATGCACATTCCGTTGGAATACTTCACGTTCCGATTGAGGGCTGTCTCACCGGAGCGGGTGTACTCCGGTACCCGCCAAATGGTGAAGTCCGCGTTCTGTTTGCAGGTGGCGCAGTAGAAGGTCTCATGGGTCACGACGGAGTTGATGTCCAGCTCATTGGTGCGGTTGCTGGCTTGCATCCAGTGTTCGGCGGGGTCATGATAGCTGTTGACCTGCCCGGCGAAGGCCGTGGGCATCAGGGAGAACAGCATGACCACCGTGAGCAGCGCGGCCAGCAGGCGCTTATGGCTGTAATGCTGAAGGTTTGTCTTTTCTTTCAATTCAGTTGGTCCTCCTTATAGATTCTGGTTTTGATTTCACGCAGAATATGATTTCAGTTCTTGATCACCGCCCCCTTTCCGGTGTTCTTTTTTGCAGATATTCGTTCCAATCCTTGCCCTGGGGCGGAAGTTGCCGGGATACGGTGAAGCCCTTGGCCGAATAGGTCTCCTGCAGTTGCTTTGCGGCCGCCTGGCCCCAGCGGTCATTGTCCAGACACAGTTCAATGTGCCGGAGCCGGGGATGTTCCCGCAGATAGGTTGCCAGCGCACCGTCATGGAGGCAGCAAAGCGCCACTGCATTTCCGCGTAGACTACGGTGCAGTGTGCAGTAGCTCATCAGATCGATGGGAGCTTCAAACACGAACACCGTATCGCTGTCGGAATCGTATGGCAGGCGGAACCCGATGGACTTGTCGCTGCCGGGGACATCGCCCTTGAAGCTGTTGCCGCCCTGGTCATAGGTCCCGCGCTGGTTGGCGAAGACGGCTTTGCCGGTTTCGTCATAGCCCACGAACACACAGTTGTGGTGCTGAGCATCCTCATACAGCAGGCCGTCGGCAATGAATGACCGGATGACCTGAGATGCGATGCCGCGTTTTCGCAGATAGGCAAAGACGCGACGCTGATCTCCATGGGCAGCAGGCAGTTTAAAGGGTTTGGAGAATTCTTCACTGGCAGTGGGGCGCTGATGTTCCGGCTGCGCGGCGGGAGAGTCCCGTGTGCGGCCATGGAAGACCAGCAGATACTCCACCGCCTCCGGGAAACTCTTTCCACAGAAATGCTGGAGGAAGGTAATGGCGTCCCCGCCAACCTTCTCGGAATAGCGGTACCAGGTGCGGTGGTTTTTGATGCGCAGGCTATCCATCTCTTTGGTGGTGTGATAGCGCCCGATCCGTATCACCTGGTAGCCAAGGGCTGTCAGCAGGTCCGGCAGGTCTGTGCTGCAGGCGATCTCTATTTCATGTTCGGAGAAACGGTTCTCGGCGGGTTTTGCTCGGATGGTTACTCACCTCGATTCTCAAAGAGAAAGACTTGCCCGCGGCATCCTTGAGCGGATGTCGCGGGCAGAAGTCGGTGTATGGAGCTGTTATGTGGGTTCGGTGGGATCGACTTCGGCGGGGTTGCCCCCTGCTTCTTCTGCTGCCTGCCGTTCTGACTGCTGCAGGGCTTCTCCAATGAGACCCAGGACGAATCCCTGCTGGGTCAGCTTCTTGCCGGTACGGGCGCTCTCGCGGACCAGGTGCGCTTTGATACGCTGGTAGAGTTCCTCATCGATTTTGAATGCCAGAATGGAAACCCCATCTGGAAAAGCGTTTGCCATATTGCAGAAGAAAGCAAATCTTTCTCGGCAAAATCGTCCTCAAAAAAAGACGCCAAGAAATCTGCCGCATTCAAAATGCTGCAGTATGTCCTCAAGAATTGATGAGGTGCGCTTATGACAAAATGGTGTTTCAATTACGAGTCCGGTGAGTATGAATACATAGGCAAAGATGGTTACAGTATCGATCGGGGCGAGTATGTCTACAATTGGGATGACAGCGAATATCGCCGTGAGGAAAAAGAGGAAGAAGAACGCCGACGCAATGACGAGGAAGATGACTAGTAAAACTCCAAAAGTTGCATAAAGCAAAAAGGTTGCATTGTAATGGAACCCAAAATCAAAAATGCAACTTTTGCAACCCAATGCAACCCGTATCAAAACATGCGTTATAATTCAGAATCCGAATACATTATCCTAATGGGTGATGTGTTCGGATTTCTTATACCCTTTGGAAGTGCTCCTAAATTATTACATCACCCCGCTGTCCAGTTGGATAGCGGGGTGTTAACAATTTCTATTGAATGGATAGCACTTTCTTTTTCAGTAGTATTTTTCGATCCCACCGAAGCCCCTGATGATCTTGTTTTGGCGCGTCTTATCGATAAAGCTTTTCAGGCGCTTTTGAAATTCGTCCGGACGCTTTCTTGCTGCATCAACATAGGCAACCCGGATGCGCTTGTAGGGCTCGCTGAATTTCTGATAGTTCTCCCATACCGATTCATCTTTCCGGAGTTCATCCAAAATGTCTTTGGGAAAAACGAAAGGTGCCGTGATGATCGGAAGGATACTTTCGCGGATCTTTGGATGGATCTTTCCTTGCGATTCCAGCCATATCAGTCTTTCGATATTCGGCTGTGAATATAGACTTCCTTTTTTTCGGGGTGTGAAGCGCTGGGCGCGGTGAAGTTCATCCGTATGCTTGATGGTGCTGTCGATCCAGCCAAAGCAGAGGGCCTCTTCTACGGCATCATTGTAGCTCATGCTTTCTTCGCCGGATTCTTTCATGGGAAATACAAACCATACCTCATCATCGGTCTCAAAATGATCTTCGAGATATCTTCGCCATTCCTGTCGATCAACCGAGTAAAACAGTTTCAAAAAACCACCACCTGACGAAAAACTGCCCGCCCTATTACAGAGCGGGCTATCTTTTAGAATTCATGAACTTCAGGAGCCGCAGTAAAGGAACTGAAAGTGGCCACGGCGTTCTTCAGATACAGAACTTGGGTGTTTCCATCATTTTCATCGTACATGGCCCGCAGGCTAGTATAGTCGTCCAACATGGATTTCTTGGCTTCCACGCGGTCATCCTCCACCAGCTCGGCGGCAACGCGGAGCCACACGCCATCCTTGAAAGCACAGATCTCACACTTGGGGTTGGCAGCGATCTGCCTGGACACCGGCTTGGATTTGCCGGTCTGGATATACAGCTTGCCCTCGAAGATATGGGCGGTGCCGAAGGGACGAACACGAGGCTGATCGCCCTCTACGGTGGCCAGATAATAAGTTTCTGCAGACTTCAGAAATTCACATACTTTTTGCATATTGGATTCATCCTTCGTTTCTTGACTTATTCCTCTGATGCTTATATCATACAGAAATAAGCATCTCATGTAAAGGCAAAAAAGGAGCATAGTCATGATTCGTGAAATATGCAAAGACGAGGCATTTCTCGCCCAAAAGGCAGAGCCCGCCGCAGCGGACGATCTGGTTGTGGCGCAGGATCTGCTGGACACATTGACTGCCCACAAGGATGGCTGTGTGGGCATGGCAGCGAATATGATTGGCGTGAACAAACGCATTATCGCCTTTGACAACGAGGGTGAATACATGGTCATGTTCAATCCCGTCATCGTCAAGCAGTCCGGGCCGTATGAGGCAGAGGAGGGCTGCCTGTCCCTCACCGGTACACGGAAGACAAAGCGGTTCCAGACCATCAAGGTGCAATGGCAGAATGAGAAATTCCAGACGCGAATCAAGACCTTTACCGGCTGGACTGCGGAAATTATCCAGCATGAGATCGACCACTGCGAGGGCATTTTGATATGATTTTGTATTTCAGCGGCACCGGGAACAGCCAGTACATCGCAGAGCGTATCGCGGTCGCCCTGTGCGACGAGCTTCTTAGCATGAATGACCGCATCAAGGCGGGCGATACTTCGCCAGTCACATCCGATGAGCGTCTTATTATTGGCTTCGATATTCCTGATGGTTGCTCCCCCGAATATGCAGTCCGCAGGACAAATAAAGGGAAGCCAGGGCGCCCGCGTAAGAACAGGCTGGTCGTCAAAGATTCTTAGTATAAAAAATTGCAAAACTCAGAACACCAAGCGCGGTGAAGTGGCCACCAAGACGGACGCCGAGGGTTACGTCACCTCCTACGAGTATAACGGCAACGGCAACTGCGTCAAAATGACCACCGTGGACGGCGACACCCTCTATGAGTACGATCCTCTGGACCGTCTCATCAAGACCACCACACCGGACGGTGAGAGTACATCCATGACCTATGACGGGGTGGGCAACATCACCAGCTCCACCGACGCCAACGGGAATACCACCCAGTACATCTACGACGGCGTGGGCAATGTGGTGGAGACCATCGACGCGCTGGGCACCTCTGCCTTCTTTGAGTACGACGAGATGGGCCGCCTGACCGCCACCAAGCTCCACCGGGTGGATACCCAGGACAACGTGGACGAGTGGGAGATCACCCTGTACGAGTTCGACGGCCGGGGCCTCGTCACCAAGCAGGTGGACGCCCTGGGCAATGTCACCACCTACGCCTACGACGGCAACGGCAACCTGGTCTCCAAAACCGATCCCGACGGCTACACCACGGAATACACTTACAACGCCCTTGATTTGGTCACGGCAATCAATTACAGTGATGCCAAGGAAGTTTCTTACAGATACAACAAGACCGGAGACCTGGTATCCATGACCGACTGGCTGGGCACCACCACCTTCGAGCTGGATCTGCTGCATCAGCTGACCGCCGCCACCGACCACAAGGGCAACCGGGTGGAGTACACCTACGACGGCGTGGGCAACCAGACGGAAATCCTGTATCCCGACGGCACCAAGGCCACCTATGAATACGATCTGGTCCACAACCAGACCAAGGTGACGGAGACCGACGGCAGCGAGACCACCTACGCCTACGACGGCATGGCCCGCGTCACGGAGATGCGCTATCCCAACGGCTGGGTGGAGTATTACACCTACGACAAGATGGGCCGCCTGCTGGCGGTGGACGACACCCATCCCAGCGAAAAGCCCGCCAAGACCCAGAAGCATACTTATAAGTATGACGCCAACGGCAACATGACCTATGAGTACATGCGGGGCAACGGCACTGGCCAGGCGAAGAACGAGACCCTCTATACCTACGACGCGCTGAACCGCCTCGTCACCGCCCACGACAACTACGGTAATTCCACCCGCACCTATACCTACGATAGCCTGGGCAACCTGACCTACGAGACGGGCATCGGCAGCCACAACTGCGACTACATCTACAACAACCTCAACCAGCAGGTGGACCGCTCCTCCGACAACTGGAAGTCCCACACCGCCAGCACCTACGACAACCGGGGCAACCTGATCCTGGAGCAGTACGGCAAGAACAAGAAGCTGGAGACTGCCGGCGAGTACACCTACGACGAGACCAACAAGATGGTCCGGGGCGTCAACGGCAACGCCGAGGAGAGCATCTACACCTACAACGGCCTGGGCGCTCTCATGGAAAACACCTGGATCATCGCCAATAACGGCTACGGGTATCACGATGCCAGCGGCGAGGAGGACACCACGTCCCCCACCGATCCCACGCCCGATGTCCCCGACCCCGGCGAGACCACTGACCCGGATACGCCTGATCCCGGTGAAACTACCGATCCCGATACGCCCGATCCCGATACTCCTGATCCGGGTGAGACCACCGATCCCGATACCCCTGACGACGGGGACGATACCGATCCCGACATCAACAACGAGGTGAACGGCAATAACAATGGGAACAACGGCAACCACAATGGGAATGGCAACGGAAACGGCAACAACGGAAACGGCAACAACGGAAACGGCAATGGTAAAGGCAACGGCAAGGGCAGCAACAGTGCCGATTCTACCGAGACCGCTGCCGCCGACGCCGGCACCCTGACTGCTTCCCTGGTAGCCTACGGAAATGCGGGCAACGGAAATAACGGCAACAACGGGAACGGCAACGGCAACCAGGACAAGCCCACCGGCAGCGATGTGAAAAAGACCAGCACGGTGGTCAAGCAGTTCGTGGTGGACTTCAGCTCCGAGACCTACAAGCCCTTGATGGAGCATGAGGTGAACGGCCTGGATTACCGCTATGTGTACAGCGACAAGGCTCGTCTGTCTGTCGTGGTCCAGGGCATTGAGAACGGCTCCGCGTCCCTGCTGGATAGCCGCGGCGAGTTGCACGCCTATTACCACTGCGATTATCTTGGCACCACGGATTACTTGACCTCCGCTGTCAACAGCAAGGTCATCTCCTGAACCAGTTACAGCGAGTGATTGTTGATTCTATCCTTGACCGCAGCTAGTATGACCTGCGTGAGTATGTTATCGATCCCATGCAGTTGGTGCAGTATCTATATGCTAAGGATGATGCTGTTAATTGGATTGATTCATTTGGCCTTGCTACGTTTGCTGAATACAACAACATATTGGGAAAAATAAGAAAAGTATTTAATTCCAATGACTTTCTAGACGATGTTTATGAAGTAGTTAAAGCCTCTAACTCTGAGTGCAATATGATGTCCATGTATTTACAAAGATCTATGTTGCACGTGAGATAACAAACAAAGAAAGGAGGTTATTTTAGTAGTTCCCAGAAAAATAAAGGAGGTATTATAAGGCATATGATGAAATCAAGAAGGATTCTATATTTTAGTTTTCTGTTGGCATTACTTCCGGTTTTCCTTGAATGGTTTAGAGTGGGAAGTCCAGGAATACGCCCTCCATGCAGAGGGATTTACCTGGTAAGGGGTGAGTTCTATTTTGCAATAGCCCTCTATTATGTGATGTTATTTCTAAAAAAGAACTGGGGGATCATAGTTGCCCATCTTTTAGTGGTGGTTTCCTATATTATTGCTATGAGTCAATTCACGGTTCGCATGAATTTAATGGGCAAGCCGAATCTGAAATATACAATGCAAAGACTCAGACCCACCTGCTGGATAGCCATTCTTGCTGTTATTATGCACCTCATCTTAACAATTCTATTATTAAGGCGAGAAAACAAGCATAAAAAATAATACACAGAGCGGTGCCCAAACGGCACCACTCTGCTTTGACACCATGGACTGGGTCATGATTATCACCGACGCCCAGAGCGGCGTCACCACCTACGCCTACGACGCATGGCCCGCGTCACGGAGATGCGCTATCCCAACGGCTGGGTGGAGTATTACACCTACGACAAACTTGGCCGCCTGCTGGCGGTAGACGACACCCATCCCAGCGAGAAACCCGCCAAAAACCAGAAGCGTACTTAATAAGTATGACGCCAACGGCAACATGACCTATGAGTACATGCGAGGCAACGGCACGGGCCAGGCAAAGAATGAAACCCTCTATACCTATGACGCGCTGAACCGCCTCATCACTGCCCACGACAACTACGGCAATTCCACCTGCACCTATACCTACGACAGCCTGGGCAACTGACCTACGAGACGGGCATCGGCAGCCACAACTGCGACTACATCTACAATAATCTCAACCAGCAAATATACTCTATCCAAATCCACAGTATACAAGAGCTGATGACAAAGAAAGAGCACATTTTTCCCAAACGCGAAATTATCAATTCATTTGCTATTAGGAGGTATAACTAATGAAGAAAAGAATTTTGGGTCTCATTTTGGCGGTAATTGCGTGTCTTACTTTATGTATTCCTGCTATAGCTGCAGAAATTGAAAGCGATGATTATGGCACTATTCCCATGGTAGATGTAGATAGTTCTACAGAAAATAACAGTATGGATGAACTTAATGATGCTGGAGAGAGTTACCCCAATATTGAGCAACTAAATGAAATCTACAATGATTCGGATTCGACTATGCTGGATTTTATTTGTGTAACAAATCCTGAGTTATTTAGTGAATTGACAGAGGAAGGTCGCATTGCATTTGCGAGCATGAATTATCAAGATGTATTAGATGGCATGTATTCCCCCTCTTATGCAAGAATAGGGGCTTGGGGCGGAAGCTGTGCTGTTGGATTGCGGTTTGGTGGAGCACCAATCCTTTATTATAGTATGTTTTTCCTGTCTGTTACCGAAGGGGATTGGCCTTATGGGAGGAAATGCAAGCTACTTGTTGGAACATCTCAAGTTATTGACTGTGAGACAAACGAGGTTATTGCGTATCAAGTAGAAACAGATACAGATGCGGATTTCCTTTCTATTTCGGAAGATAGTGTGACTGATATCAAATCAAATTGTGATTACAAAAATGATGTGCTTGTTTACGGAAATGACCCATCAGGGGAGTTTTTTGCATTTAATTTTTCGAATAGGGATACTTCCCCTAATTACGGTTCTTAATACCCTATGTCCCTAAATCTTAATAAAAAATGCTCTAAACGCTTCCGAAAAACTCTTTATATATGCGTTGGAGTTGTAAGCTTCTTAATGCTATATTTGGTGATGCATGTTGAATATTTTGAGGACGAGGATCGTTTGGGACTAGTAAAGGGAGTAAAATTATCACCTTTTTATGAACATATAGAAGTGTATTCGTATGGTGATTCTAAATTTCCTTTCACTATAGATGTTATTAAATTGACAAAGACGCCCTTTGCAACCATAACATACTGCCAAAATGATGAAAACGAATCTATTGTAAAATATGATCCATTTGCAGAAAGATTTTTTGTCAAAATATACAATATAAATGATGGGAATCTGATTTCATCAGAAGAAGTGGATGGTGTTCTTTTTAGAAGTTCAAATTATTATACACCGCTGTTGCATAGCGGCAACATAACGTCCAATATTCGATTGTATACGGATTTTGGAAATTATGATATCTATGGTTAGAATGACGCTTGTACTTTTTCATGTGGCTATCATGTAATATCTGTATTGTGATGTATATAATCTGAGTAATCACTATTTAGATAATCCCATTGATGCTGTTTATAAACCACTAAAGTAGAGTTGATGAAAACACATATCGTTTTATGCCACACGGATTTCTTTACGTCTCTAGATTAAATGGCCCCTGCTGACTCCTAATGTTGCAAACTTCCCGTTTTAGGGGATGTGGTACAGCCTTCACCCATGCAGTCCTTCGAACTTTCAAGTGTGGTACCAAATCCCTGTTTCACAGTAAGTGCTCAATAACCACCCGCATTTCCAAGGTCAAGTAAGTATGAGAAAATGATACGTAGTCAACAAAAACTGCGTGTAAGTTTTCGAATGCAAAGGGAGTGCGTGTAAGAAATGGAAGATGTGTTAGCAATCCGGGATGAGTATCGGCTGCAGGAATGGAGCCAGATCATCCAGGCGGGGCAAAACAGTGGGCTGAGTAAGCGAGAGTTCTGTAGACAAAATGGGATATCTGAACGGCAATATTACTACTGGCTGAAAAAATTGCGGGAAACGGTTGTGGAAACGGCCTCGCCACATTTTGTGCGCCTTGAAGATCCTGTCAACAAAAGAGAACATATGCTTCGGATCCAGATTGGGCAGGCAGATTTGAGACTGCCGGCAAACACGGACGCGGAAGCGGTGGCAGCCATTCTTCGGGCCTTACAGCAACTATGTTAGATCTAAGTCGAGTACGGAACTATTATGTTGCGTGTGGGTATACGGACCTGCGCCGCGGAATAGAGGGCTTAGCTGCAATCGTGACCCAACAATTTGGCCAGGAGCTGAGTGAAGAAAGCCTGTTCCTGTTTTGCGGAAGACGCACAGACCGCATCAAGGCGTTATACTTTTCCGGCGATGGATATATCCTGTTGTATAAGCGACTGAACAACGGCTCATTTCAATGGCCCAGAAGTGAAGCGCAGCTGCGGTTATTGGATCCACAGACCTTTCGATGGCTGATGGAGGGGTTGAAAATAGACCAGCCAAAAGCCATTCGGAGGGCTCCGAAGCTTTGCATGATTCCGAAAATGAACTAAAAGATGTTAGATTGAAAATAATGATGGAAGATAATCCTGAAAGAAAAGCATGGTTTATCGCCGCACAGGAACGACTTCTCCGCGAAGAAGATCTGGAGGATAAACTCAAGCGTTTCATATCCCAAAATACTTGAATACTAGACAGCTGATCGGCCAACTTGCCTAAGCCAAGCAGGAGGACTTCAATGCAATATAACTACAATAAATAACGAATCCGCGATGCTATGAAACGAAAACTCCCGGTAATTCATGATGACACCCAATATGACCAAATTGCCGAATATGGAATCCGGTATGGTGCTGGGTATGCATTGGTAATCCTGAAAAAGGGCAGCGACTGGTTTTCGCAGGTGCAGATGATATAAGAGTTTTCAAACCCTGTCCGGCGGTCAAAAACAATTAGTTGCGATTACTCGTGCTTTAGTGCAAGAAACCCCCATAATTATCATGGACGAACCCATGTCGGCGTTAGATTTAGGAAACCAAGCTGATATTCTACAATTGCTGATGAGCATAAAATCCGAAGGAAAAACACTCCTTATGGTGAGCCACAACCCACTTCATGCGTTAAGCAGTAATGGTACGGTATGCTTACTAGACGATAGACACATCTTTGCTTATGGTCCATCAAATGAAATCTTATCTGACCGCAATATCAAGCAGATATACGGCAATAAAATAAAACTCCACCAAGACTCAAAAACATTTTCATTTGAACTTTAGAATAAGATTGGCTCACACTTACTGAATCTCCTGTTCTAACAATGCAATTTTGTCGATACCAAAGTATCAGCTAAATATCAATTACTAATCCCAATAGTTCTCACAGTAGTATTTCTTTCAGATATAAACCCTATAGAAAAGTGGTGCGCTTTCCTCGGCAAATCACTTTGCGCCAAAGAGCACAGTTAATCTGGAACTTATTTCATCTCTTTTTTCATGTCAAATAGCATACCTTTTGACAGGCTCAATTCCATATGAAAAGCACGCCCCAAAAGTGCGCCAAAACGCTGGCGTTTACTTTTGGGGCGTGTCATTATTCATCCATACATTTTGAACAAGGTTACGGATACTTCTTAATAATACTGCTCAACATACTTATAGGCTTTCTCAACTAAATCCTTGTCAAATAGTTTCTTTCGAGCGAAAATGCCGTACAACTCCATGCTTATTTCTCTGCGTCCTGTCTCAGTATCCTGCCATCCAGGGAAGCGGACAATTCGCACAATGCCATCAATCTCATCGACAATGCGTTCCACGATAACTGGGGTTTTTGCATTCCTTGCTTCTTTGAAAAGCTCTGTGAGAGCCGCTTTCCCTTTTTCCTCGCGAGTAGGTTCAGGCTGTGCAGCATTCGCTTTTTTGACTGCAGCAACTGTGTCACGAGCCAATTCCAGCAGTTTCTTTAAGAAGATGACACTGGTCATGAGACCTTTTTCGTGCTCTTCCTTCAGCTTTTCCAATCGCTCTCCGAGCTCAACAAATGTTGGATCATCGATAACCCCTCGAATAATAGCCTCCAAGTTGATCTGAATTTTTTTTGACAGTTTTTGAGGATCTCCGGTAGCTCCCTTGATCAACTGTTCAATGAGATCAGCATCTGTTTCGAGGACTTCAACATTGCCGGCAATACCGATAGCAGTAACATTCTGTTGAACAAGTTCCAAAGTCTTTGGACCAAGTGCAGACCAGATCAAGTGGCCAGTGTTGTCAGTGGGACGAACAGACTCATACACTGTGGAAAGCCAGCGATAGTCCAACTTATAGGTCATGACCTGCTCGGATGAGAGGTCTTCCTCCATCTCCGCATCGTCATACGGATCCTCCAGGTCTTCAGAACCGTTTTCCATGCAGGTGGCAGCTTTCTCAAAGTCAAACGCCTGAACGGCGCTGCAGAAAGTTGTCACAACGGTGTCCGGTTTACTACCGGAACATCCGACGAGGGACAGAGCAAGGATCAAAGCAAGGGCAAGCGATACTACTCTTTTCATTTCCAGACCATCCTTTCAATATTCTGGGGCTTCTTTTTCCCCATGTTGATATGTATTTTACTCCAATGCTTGTCCAATAGAACGGACAGGAAAATTCATCATGTGATCGTGGCATTGACTTTGATTGTGCCAAAATTCAACATAGTTCTATTGACACAATCGATTTGCGTGAATATAATGATATTAGCGTTAGGAGGCTTGAGATAATGAGAGATTACTCCATGTATGAAAAGACGCCTGTGATGTTCTCTGGTGCTGAAAAGAAGTTTGAGATCATTATTGAAGGGCACCGATATATCGTGAAATTTCAGAAAAACTCCGAAGTCGGCCTCATCTTCAATCATGTCTCTGAATATCTCGGAAGTCATATCTTTCAGTCGATTGGCATCCCTGTTCAGGAAACTTTCTTGGGAACTTACGATGGTAAAAATGTCGTTGTTATGAAGAACTTCCTCGAGCCCGAGGATGCCCTTGTAGCCTTTAATGGCGTTGGTGAGAGTTCGCTGGAAAGAGATAAGGAACTCTATCAGTACACCTATGAGGATATCACGGCGATGCTTCGGGAGAATATGAAGTCTACCAATGTTGAGGAAACAATCGATCGCTTCTGGGATATGTTCATTGTAGATGCGCTGATCGGTAACTTTGACCGACATGGCGGGAACTGGGGCTTTATCAAGCGAGACAACAAGTATCGGATCGCACCGGTATATGACAACGGTTCCAGTCTCTATCCGAAGCTAAACACCGATGATAAATTGGAGGCTGTTCTCGCTTCTGAAAACGAGATCAACGAGAGAATATACAAATTCCCAACATCCCACATCAAGGTGAAGAATCGCAAGAGTTCCTATTTTGAGGTCATTAACAGCTTGCAGTTTGAGGCCTGCAACGACGCATTGAAGCGAATTGTTCCCCGCATCGATCTTGAACGGATCAATGCCATCATCGATGAGATTGAGGGGATATCCGAGGTGCGTAAGCACTTCTACAAAGTAATGCTGCAGCAACGGTATGAGAAGATCCTCATGTGCGCATACCGGCAACTGTAACATGGAAAGGAGTGGCTCATGAGGCCTGTTACTCGTTATTACGAAAGCCAAAACGAATATACCCTCCCCCTGCAGGGCAAGCCCTACTATCGCAATAGCGGCATTATCTATGCTGTGGATCGCATTGGTAGTAAGTATGCTGTGAGCCGCGTTGATTTCGAACGCTATGACGATCAGAATTTCCAGTATATTTTCTCTCCGGAGTGGAGTGTAATTGATACCCTGCCCCCTTCCATCTTCCAAGGGATCCCTGGACTTGACATGTCCCTACGCCTGGAACGGTACTATCGTGTCAATATGACGCCTTACTTTATTTCTGAACGAACTCCGAGTGAGAGCCGTGAGGATTTATGGGATCTTCTTGAAGAGGTCGGTCTTGACTACTATGACCGCTTTGAATGGCTTCTTCGAACCAATATGCGCTGCGGTACAGACAATCTGATTGTCGAGCGCGCAGAAGCATCTCGGCATATCGCCTTTGAATCCGCTAAGAGCCTACCTGCTAATCTTCAACCTAACGACTGCGTGTCCATCAAGGGTTTTCAGAGCATTGCATCGACCAGTCATCAGCTCCGCAAGAACCTCTTGCAGATCTTGAGGAGCGGAGCAAGGATTTTGGATGAAACCGAGGAGCATCAGCTATCCGAAGAAGAATGCAGCTTGCTGCTGAATTTGCTTATGCTTCAGGATTCCATGGAGAGCAATCAAAAGAAGCAGCGTCATCAGGACGGCGTCAATCGAGCGAAGCACGACGGAAAGTATGCTGGGCGAAAGAAAATTGCTGTGGATCAAAACCTGTTCCGTCAAGTGGCTAAGGACTTCCGAAAACGAAAAATCACAGAAGATGAGGCCATGGCCCGAGTAGGAATCGCATCCAGATCCACATTCTACAGGCGCCTGAAGGAAATCCAACCCGAGAATGCGAAGTAGGTTCGCCGCCTTTGAGCTTCCTTAAAAGTAAGAGATGCCCTTTACGTCAAAAGGCACCACGATCATTTTCGTGGTGCCTTGCCTTTCTTCTGGTTTTGTTCCCGCTTCCACTTTTCAAATGCCTTCACATTCTCAGGATCTTCGTAGAATTTGCGAGCACTCTCATAAAGTGTCCTGGACAGCATTCGGATATCGAAGTCGGATGCTTTCACATTTTTCTGATTGAATCTGCAGATGGTCTCTCTGCTTTCCAGATCGACTACGGCATAAGGGATGCCCTTGCGGATCTTTGTCTGGATTCCGGCATCCAGTTGGAGGAGCACATTTTCCTGATCAACGGTAAACGGTTCTGCCTCCAGCTTCTCCTCTGGGATACCGGCGCAGGTCAACTCGATCACAACATAGCCCATATCTCTTAACCTCCTAATACATGGTCCACCAGTAGTCGAAAAGGCGGCGATAGTAGTTGCCCTTTGGGGGCAGTTCCTTACAGTTTCGAAATCGTCTGCTGGTTTCGCGTTTTATCCAGCGCTGGCAATTACTGTTCTTTGGGTACTTGATGTACTTCCCGGAATGGAGCAGGGTATCTCCGTCGAATCCGTAGTCAATGTACCCTGCATGCGGCACATAGCTTCTGGTGACAATCCGCCTAAGTCGATCGTTCTTCCGCACTTTCATTTCTCGTCGATAAGCCATACCAGTCTGTCTGGAAAGGGGTTGTGAATCTGGCTCAGTCAGCAAGCTCTCGATTTGCTCGTTTAACTCGATTTCTGTCATAAGCGCCACAACCAGTTTCCCGTCCGTCAGGGCATCCACAATGCGCTGCGGTTCAGATGCCGTACATCCTTCGACAGTCAGCCCCCAAGCTTCAGCAGCCCCGGGAATGAGTGAATGGTAGGAACCACTGCCGCTGCACCAGTAGCCGTTCTCGTAAGCCCATTGGGCCATGTGCGGTGGGTCAACGGTCTCGGATGTAAGGCTGGAGACAACGATAGACATCGAAGTAGGCCCACATGCATAGCCTCCGATCGTATCTGTACCATAGGGCTCATACTTCCAACGCTCGTCCAGCTGGTTGTAATACACAACCTGCGTGGAGCCATCTGAAAATACAACTCCATCATAGGAAAGGCCCATGGCAGAGAACTCGGTGTCGCTGAGACCCTGATAAACGCCATCGCCCAGAAGGACTGTGAGGTTCTGTGCATATTGACTTGCCAGGAGTTTCTGAGCGTCAGAAAGGTGAAACACTTGGTCGGCAAAGTAGGCCTCGCCATTATAGGCGATGGTGTAAACTCGAATCGTCTCGTAAGTGGTTTCGGAAGTTTCACCCTCGGATGAACCGTCCTCACTCGTTTCCGCCTCACTATCCTCAAAAGAGGATTCGGATGTCACTTCGCGCTCTTCATCAGTTCAGATTTAGTTCGAAAACAGTTCAATTATAGTTCAGGGAAGAAATTCTTTGATGATTTCCATGCAGTCGCGAGCTGTGTAACCCCACAAAATACGATCAATTGCTTGGATGGCCATGTTGAGATAGCTGTGGTAAGTCACCATCGACATAGGAAAACCCAGACGATCGAGCTCAACCAAAATGGCATCTCGATTAGGCAGTCGTTTTTTTGTGAAGTATGTGAGATAGAGAATCTGGTACATCAATTCCCCATGATCCGGATCCTTTCTCACGGCATCCAACGCATTTTCAATGATCTGAAGCATATTCTTGCTTCGGATGACAGTCCTCGCATAACTCTCAATCTTGGAGCCGGACAAATCTACTCCAGCCAATTCTGCATTGACCTTCAGTGTGGACAACCTGGTACCATGCTCCATCTCCATTCTGACATTCATGTCAGTTTCAGAGATTTCTACAGCATAGGCTACCTTACGATACTGTCTGAGAAGGTGCCGGGTGTTGTGATATTTCTCCACTGGTTTCTTGCCTTTCTGACCAGACTCCATCTGCTCAACACCTGTCTGGATACCAGCCTCAATCTCAGTTTTCAGAGCTTCCTTTTCAAGTGCGAATGCAGGCATGCTATCAGATTTCATTCTTTCATCTCCCTTCTTTCTGCTGCGTTTAAGGGCGGGTCACGATTACCCTGTTCTTCTTTACACACTTCCCAGTCTAAAGCCGTATAGAAGACTAAAGGAATCTGCCGCGCAAAAAAAGAGGATCGAGATACGAGAAACACCTGTATTTTCAAGGCTTTCCTCGCTCGACCGATTGTTTTTGCCGGTGGGACGCGGGTTTCGATGCTGACATTGATCTGCTCATGGCCCTCTTTGACCACATCAATCGCTTTGCCAATTCCTATGATTTCTCCGATTCCATGGAACTCCAGTTCTTCACAGGCATCTCCATAGATCATCTCGCGATACCGACATACAGAAATAACAGAGCCGCGAGAACTGGAAAAGCTCACGCGGCTGATGATTCCATATTCACCGGCTTTGATCATAAATCGACCGACTCGGGATTTAGACCAACCCCAGCGCTTTGCAAGGTAGGTATATGAGAGGAGCGGCATACCGTGCATATTGGAGTAGTAGACGACCGGCATGTATTCCGATCCTTTCACAGACGGGTCATTGACAATCGTGTGAAGCCACATGTCCATGAGTGCGTCTAACTCGCTGAACACAATTCGTCCCTCAGTTTTTGCGGCTCTTAGGAGAAGTCGGCCTATCGGCAGCGGGAAGAAAAAGAAACCAGATCCTTTGTAACTGTAGTAGTTATACGCCAAATGCGTACAGTGGCGTTTCCAGTCATTGATGGTGTACCGGATGATCTCCTGATCTTCATCAATAACTTCGAATTGCAGGAAGCCTTTTTCCTCAAAGTACTTCATCAGATCCAGTGCCTGTGCTTTGGAGTGGACTCGAAGGATTCTCGGCAAAGAGCCTAATTTGCAGACCCACTGGCCGGGTGACTCCATGTATCTCACCCCATTGATGACTCGCTCGTTCGACCTGAAGTTCGCATAACTGAAAAGTGCCATCAGGCTAAAAAGATGAAGGTTCCCTTCATTATGGAACTCTTTATGATCATTGAAATGTCTGAACCACTGCTTCAGAATCCGGACTTTTGGGAATCGAACCAACTGTCTCTTTTGTGTGCAGCTCATCTCATACACCTCCCTTCACGAAATATAAAATCGACTCCAAGCCCCCTGGTCGCGGGGGCACAGGCATTTCAGCCTCGGCCCATGCTTGTGGGTGCGTCGTCCCTCGGCTTGTGACCTAGCCGGACGAGAGTACCATTATTTTCCCGTGCTGTTGTCGCAACGAAGATTGACCGATCTTCTTTCACTTGCTCATAGTGGCTCGAACACGGTGATGTCTTGGAGTCGTATTCATTTTTCAAGGTACACTTGCCAGGGGATAGAGTGAGAGACTGCGGTTGAGAAGATGTAAAACACTTCAAATGCACCTCTCGTAATGAATGTAGAAATGACCCCCTCTTTGACCACCCTCCCAAGAAGAAAAAAATAAAAAAATTTCTGATACCTTGTTTTGGTATCAGAAGGTGAGGTTCCTTAGCACAGATTTTGCTAATTGTCAATGCGTGAAATCATACGAGGTTTTTAATTATTTCTCTCTCGCTGACTATCTTGTACGGTGGGCATACTTGTGCTACCATATGTAGGAATTGGGAGGGAGTATCATGTGTTTTACTGCTGAAGAAACGGCTCTGATCGATGGGATCATCGTCTCGTATTTCGCACCACAGTCTGTCAGTGAGCCAATCAGACTAAGATATTTTAAGACGCACAAACATCTTCAAGAGGAGACTATTGACAGGACGGATTTATTAAACATCAGAAGCGCTCTGCTGTTTCTTGCTCCGGAGTTTCGGGATTCAGTTCAGACCGGAAAAGAAATACAATCACTAATCGCCAAAACAAGCTCCTTACTTTCCAAGCATTAAAAACGTAAAAAAGGCGGAGACCCTGCAAAGAGATTCAGGGCCTCCGCCTTTTTTCTTTATATTAGTCTCTGTCCGAGATAAGTATTGGTATGTATAACTGACCTTTTTATTCATTTTGTATGAATGCTCATTGACAAACGAATAGGAGCAAGGTGGGTTTCAACCTTGCTCCTATCGGTCAGTATATGCTATTCAGTTCAACAAATTGGAATTATCGAGCAATGGACATTTAATTTGAGGCATGCAAGGAGAGAAAAGGCAATGGGGCAGGAACAAATCTCCCGCCATTGCCCATCCCATATATTAAAAATGGGGAGATGACGTTAAGTCATCTCCCTGTGTGTGGGCATAATTCTTTTTAACGAATTTCGTATAAGCCAAAATCAGTGTTCAGACGTAATCCCTCACCCGATGCATATCCTTCAGCTGAGTGATGCAAAAGTGGAGAATAAAAATCCGAACCGACTTCTTCTCTCGCTTTTGTGCCCTCAGCAATTTCATCCCATGTGTTGTTTTCACTTAAAGATGATGTTTTGATATGAAATTCGCCAGAAGAACAATTTAATTTTGCATAGGAAGATTCGGTTCCACATTCATAATAGGTGCTCTTGCTAAAAGGCGTTGTTTTGAGTTCAATATAAACCGTTTCCTCATTAGATATTGGAATTTTTGCATCGATTCGCTCATAGAACAGTGGAAAACGAATTCCGTTTACATCGATACCTTCTTCGTTGATATGAAACATTTGGACATTTGCTGCATAAATAACGCACAAAATCAGAATTGCTGTTGCGAGTGCTAAAACCCCTTTGATTTTCATTGTGTACTGTCCTTTCATCTTCCTTGACTGTTCTTATCACAATATAACCTCTACAAATTCAAGTTTGTCTAACTGTTCCTTGTCTATATAGACGAAAAGGACAGCAAAAAGTTCCGAACTATGGCTATATTGTAGCATACTTCGGTTTATTTGTCTCATTCCAAAAAACGAAATTTAAAATATTTGTCAGTCCAACAAGCCTTTCAAGTCAAAAGAGATAGGCTTGTACTTGAACTTGGCAAGAGGTATTTTCTTAGTCTGATTGGATAACAGAGTGATAATGTCATAGGCTTGGTCAAGATATATTATCAAAAAAAGTTTTCTTGAAGGGTGGTCAAAGCCCCCCTCTTTTCTACATTCATTATGAAGAGCTCTTTAGTCTAGTAGAAGGGGGCCTGCATGATGGCCACTGAAACAGTACAAAATAGCGGTGGAGGCGAAGCAACTCAAATGAACGAAATCAAGTTGGGTGATGCAACTTACCTTGTCCACCGCACTTTTTCCGGAGACCGGACAGTCTCTGACCTCATTGTGGATCGTCTTGTCCACGAAAAAAAAGAAAAGACTACCTTTGACGAAAGTACAGACGATGCCGTATAATACCCTTAGTGGGTCGGTTCGTCGAAGGAGGTTAATGTGAGAACCGACATTCGCAGAATTGCATTTGCCTACCTGCGACTTTCCAACGAGGAAGCGGCTGAGGGTGAGTCTTCCAGCATTAAGAACCAGCGTATGATCATTCAGGATTATTGTGACCGGAATGATATCATTTTGGCGCGGGTATTCGCTGATGATGGATGGTCTGGCGGCAACTTTGATAGACCGGCATTCCAGGAAATGATTGCACTCTTAGAACAGGGCAAGGCAAATATCGTCATTACAAAAGACCTTTCGCGACTCGGCAGAGATATGCGAGAGGCCAGCTACTATGCTGAGCAGTTTTTCCCAGAGAGAAATATTCGGTATCTGACAGTAGCAGATAACTTTGACACTGAGCAAGAGAACATTATGGCACCGTTCCAATTTGCCATGAATGAAGTCTACCTGCGGGATGGGTCAAGAAAAGTGAAAGAGGTCCTGAAAGCTAAGCGTGAGAAGGGGCTGTATTGTGCAGCTGCTCCGTATGGCTATGAAAAGGATCCCCGAAACAAGAACCGACTGATCCCGGATGAGGAAACCGCTCCAATTGTTCAGAGGATATTCGATTGTGCCGCAAGAGGCGACTCAAGTCGAAAGATTGCAATGGATCTGAATGATGATGGCATCATTCCTCCGTTGAAGTATAAGGTGCTCTATCAAGGAAACTTCTCGGAAAATGGGGCTGCCAGAGCTTCGGATCTTTGGAACTATACGACAGTAAAGCGGATCCTGAAGAACTCTGTTTACCTTGGGCATACGCTTCTGGGTAAGACCAAGAAAGCCAGTGTCAAATCCAAAAAGAAGCTCCATGTGCCGAAAGATCAGTGGGCAGTAACAGAAAATACGCACACGCCAATAGTATCTCAGGAGCAATTTGAACTTGCTCAGATCAATTTGGGGAAAGGTTCACTTGACTTCCGGCAGTATGACCAGGTGCGCCGAAGTATCTTCTCCGGAATCGCATTTTGTGCGAAGTGCGGACATGCGCTATGTTCATGCGGAACAGTCTATAAGGGAGAACGCGAAAAGTACTGGTATCTCTCATGTATAAAGCAGCGTCAAGATATCGCCAATCCCTGCACCGGCGTCAGAATCCGGTACAGCGATCTTGTTGAAGTAGTCCGGCAGGATTTGAACGCTTTGATAGACCTGAGCCCTGAGAGCAAAGAGGCAGTCATCCGCGAAGCAATGCGGAAAGCCGGCGATGACAATCTGATCAAAGCAAGGCAGATCCAGCTGCAAAAGGCCAGAACGCGTCTGGCAACAATCGATAAGATCATCACAAAGCTCTACACAGATAATGCGGAGGGCAAAATTGATGATAATCGGCTGGAGCGAATGCTGGAGGATCTGCAGAAGGAGTCCTGCGGACTTGAAAAGACTGTTGCCAGTCTGAGTGGTATCGACCCTGTCAGCGAAGCTCAGCAAAGCTACAAAGCATTTTTCAATCTGACAAGCAAATACACGCATATTGAGGAACTCGATCGGGATACGCTGGTTACCTTCGTAAAGCGAATCGAGGTAGGGCCGAAAATCCTTCCTGATGGAGCTGTGAAAGCAACGCATCGGAATCAGCCCTTTCAGCAAAGTGTTCGCATCTTTTATAAGTTCATCGGTGAACTTGATGATTTCTCACTTCGTGATTTGCCGGCACAGGCCGTGACCTGACTTGTTGTGATTGAAAGCTATATGCTCTCTTGTTCCACAAACAAATGATCATCCCCTTTGATGTTATGGAGACTCACACCCAGGTCGGCGTACCTCGAACATCTTATTCTCACCGAAAAAGGCGAGTTTAAGATGTAGTGGGAACATCAAGGGAGGTCGGCGTCAATCTGAAGGAAGGCTACAACGGCGATCTGACCTCCCGTGAGGCCGGCTCTGTCGGCGGCCAGATGGTCAAGAAAATGGCGCCCGTACGAACTATGAACTATCAGCGGGCTGACAGAACCGCAATTGGGCACAGCGTTACCATTCGATACATTGCTTCTTTGCAGATTTAGTAGGGCAACAACTCATAAAGAAGCCCAGGATGTTAAAGCATCCTGGACTTCTTTACCGTACAATGACAATCTTCCTTTCAATTCAGACATAAGGATGCTGATACGGGCCGGGCTCAGGTCCGGCATACAGTCCATAAGCATCACAAATCCAGTAAGTACCGTCGATGTTGACCCGGCACCATTGGTGGGACCACTGATTTTCATTGACGTGCTCGTAAGGGATGCCGAGGATATTCAGGCACAGTCCGGTAGCCCGGGCACATCCTGCACAGGAAGCCACGCCGAGTACGAAATAGCCGTAAGGGTCATTATAATGGGGAGAATCTGTGGAGTAAGACATCCCGTCGTCGTACATTTTTCGGAGCGCCTTCATGATGCCCTTGAGCTGTTCCTCACGGCTCTTTTTTGCCAGAGGAGTGACGATTTCCAGGGCTTTATCATAAGCCTGCTGCAACTCGGCATCCGTGCATTTCTTTTTGAGGCTGGTTAAATTCGCAAGCTGGTCCATCGGGACGGGCTCAAAAGGATTCTTTTCGAGGGCGATAGATTTCCGCAGGCTGGGGTCTGCCATACGTCCGATAATAGCCGCCGCTGCTCCACGGGAGATATTGCTGTTTGGAGCGAATGTGCCCTTTTTATCATTTCCAGTCAAAACTCCGGCACGGTATAGGCGGTACACGGCATCGTAACAGGGAGAATCCATAGTGATATCGGGGATAGCGCCGTCTTCGATTTTGCTGATTTCGGGCAATCCGATGTAAGGGGAGGTACTGTTCAAAATACGGGCGAATTCAGCCCGGGTGATAGGAACGTCAAACCGCTCGTAGTCACAGTAAATGCCGTTCTGCTTGGCGTAGTCCAGACAGGACTGATACCAGGGGGTGCTGGACTCGAACTCAACGCCCTTCCCGTGAGCGGAACTATGCAGGCGGGCGGCCATCACAATGGTCTGAGCAATCGTCAAATTTCCTGTTATATCAAAATATGTAGTGGATTTACCACCCATGATGCCGTATTCATAAACAGTCTTCACGTTGTCAGCACACCAGCTATCAGCAGGAACATCCATGAACTGCCCTACAGTATAGGTGTTGATTTTTTTGAAGCCAGACACAGCCGCCATGGCTGGGACACAAAGGGACAGGGATAGGATGAATATGAGGAATAGAGATAGAATTCGCTTCATTTTGAAATACCTCCTCTGTAAATAAACGCAGATTGATATATTAGATTGTGAAATAACAGCAACAGCTTTCAATTTTTCACTTCAAAACACTCGCCCCATTCATCTTCTGGTTTTATTATATCACTTTACTACAAAAAGGGACATAACCAGATGTAAGAAAACTTCTCACAATGGCTGATATGTGGTATAATAAAATTATAGATGAAACTATAAAGCAGCTCTGGAGTCCAGATTATGAGTGAACTGAAATTAGCAAAATATTGGGAAGGAAGAACACCGCCGCCGAGTTTCTATGCTCCTATCGACCCATGCAAAAGCCCTCCGCCGTGCCCATTTAATCTTTCAGCTATGATGGATTATTCAAAAAAAGTAGGCAAAAAGGTTTCCGATTTGTCTTATGACGAAGTGGAGCAGTTTCGGATAAAGGAATAATGAAAAAGCAGATGCCGCCCGAAAGGCGGCATCTGCTCAATAATCAATCCTCGCAATCGCTGGTTGTTTCCTCTGTCAGTAATTTTACAAATTCTAACGGTGAGTAAACGGAGAGTGGTGATTTTTTATAATCCTTTGTGTTTCGTGTCACAATACCATCCATATCAGAGCGCATAGCCGTTTCTACCATGACAGCATCTTCAAAATCAGAAATTTCAGAGGAAATTGCCTTGCGAATGTCAAGCTCTGTTGTGTCAAGTAACCCGAACAAAGCGCAAAGTTTAGACAGAACATCTCGCGTATCTTTATCGCTATGTGTCTGCCGATGAGTCAGGTAGTAAATGTCGGTAATTGACTTTGCCGTCAAAAAACCTTCGAATTGCTGGTTTGCACAGAGCAGGAAAATCGACTGCGCATCCTGATAGAACGGTTCACGAGCTTGAAGAGCATCCACAATAATACAGGTGTCAATAACAACTCTCATATCTGGTTTAACCTTTCTGTTTTTGCTTCTTCCAAGGTAATGTCAGCAGGCAGAATTCCAAACAGAGATTTTGCCATGTCTACTCTGTCCTGATGTGGATTAGACAGCTTCGCAACGACCTTGCCATTTTTGGTGATAAAAATATCCTCTGTCGCCGCAAGCATCAGATACTTCCCAAGATTGCTTTTTAATTCAGTTGCAGTGATTGACATGATTTAATTCCTCCTTTCGAATTCTCTATATATAGTATATTTGAATCGAGCGAATTATGCAATACAGTTGGACGAAATTGTGAAAAAATCGTTCGATATCTTCGACGATGGAAAAGCGCTGTACAGTCTGTTCCTTCACTCCTTTTCGTCCCAGCGGAAGTCAGCTCGCAGCCAAGGTCATTCGTCTTCTTGAATGAGCCGATTTTGCGAAGCGTTGCCCTCGCCGCTTTCTTTTTGGAGAAGGAGAAAAATCAAACCCAAAACCACGCCAAATTTGAAATGCCCGTTTCTCACACTAATTTGACAACAAATTTGATAGTGGGTAAAATATAGGCAGAAAATGAAGTTACGCCGAACATAATAATTCATACGACACAGGAAGGACTCAACTCCGCCAATGCGGAAGCTGGGTCCTTTTTCTTTTGTCAATACCTCCTGTCCGGAAAAGGCAGAGGAAAAAGGAGATGAACCTCCACTCAATAAAATCCGAGACAGCTGCGCCCTTTATAGGTGAAAGCCGTCTCTTTAAATATACAACACAAAAAACACTTATTTTAAGGAGGAAACCAATATGGCAGCTATTGTTATGACACTTACAATCAAAATTAATCAGGAATCCACCATTCCGGTTGTCATCCTCAGCGAGTTTGGAAAATACTCGTCGGAAACGCTGGAAACGGCAGAAGCCGCGCTACACTGGGGTTCCAAGAAAAGTCCTGAACTCGACTGGAACCACGGAAAAGTGCTCTACCTGTGGTATGACCAAACTGGGCCTAAGCCCCCCGAGCGGGTAGATTTACCCTGTGGCGGAGAAGCCGTATTTTTCGATATGCGTCTCCCGGACGTACCTGAAACCTTAAAGGACTATGTGCAGTGCATGGATATTGGCCGAGATGCTCTCCTCGCAGGCCATACCCCGGAATATGCGGCGGCAGACGCCTGGGAATACGCAAAGAAGCATCCGACCCTGAATAGATGCACTGCGGGTTCTGGCTCGTTCGCCTCTTGGGTCGACTCCATGAAAAATATTCAGGATGATATGCACCTCAAAAAAACTGATAACTATTAAAGGAGGAAAATTAATGTGAAAACCACAGAAAAAGTATTGGAATCTATTTTCAAATTTGAAAAGAACGGAGACGTCTATCAGCAAGAATGTGATATTGTTGCCCGCTGTCAAGCCGCTTACCCTTATTTGCCTGAAAGCCACATTTTAGGAGCATTAGGAGAGCTTTCTGGCAATGGGAGCCTGCTGCACATCGGGGATGCCTATGCGCTGACCGTAACCGGGAACAATGAGCAATATCTTGCTTGGAAATGTGCAGAATACATTACCAACCATGCCCCCCTGAATCCCTTTGATGTTGTCTCAGCCGTCCGAGATGCTGAGGAGCACTTGGGTATCCAGCTCTCCCCTTCCCAACGGAGTGCCGCCATAGGCGGACTCCAGGCCCGCCTGTGTATTATCACAGGCGGGCCTGGAAGCGGGAAAACCACGATGCTTGATGTGCTGTGTACCGCCGCAGAGCTGGCCTTGGGCAATAGCACCCTTTTGATGGCCCCCACAGGAAAAGCGGCTCACCGCATGAGTGAGCAAACAGGCAGGGAGGCGTCAACAATCCATTCGGTGCTGTACACCGGCTGTGGCTATCGCCGATATGCTGATGGCGAGTTGGCTGCCAAGCTTGTTGTTGTAGATGAAGCATCTATGTTATCGACCAATCTGTTGGCAGACCTGCTTCGTACCGTCTCCACCCAGACTCGCATTGTGCTGGTAGGAGACCCAGACCAGCTTCCCGCCGTGGGACCAGGCCGAATCCTGGCGGATCTGATTGCCAGCGGACTGCCTGTGCATCGGCTGACTGATAATTTCCGTCAAGTAAATGGCGGTTGTCTTGCTCAGGCCATTGGATATATTCGGGATGGGCGGACAGATATTCCTCTGGATGATTCTTTACAGTTATTAGAAACACTTTCATCTCGCGATGCTGAGATGCTTGCGCTTTCAATTTTCGCCAGTAAAACAATGGAGGGGCAAAAAGTACAACTCCTGTCTCCGATAGGCAGTGCTGGCGGAGTGTGCAGCACTGCGGTTATGAATGATTCGGCCCAGGCAATCGTTAACCCAGCTAACCCCGAAAAGTTAGAGGTTCCTATTGGTGGGACTTTGTTCCGCCTTGGAGATAGAGTGATTCAAACCAAAAACAATGAGTATGCTCGTAATGGAGATATAGGCCGCATCACTAACATCAGTAATTGTAATGGTGAAGTTTACATTACAGTCCTGTTTGGCTTTGGGGATGTGGTCACATACAGCCGCTCGGAAATTCAAGAGTCTGCTCTGCTGGATTTGGCGTATGCTCTGACAGTTCACAAGGCTCAAGGCAGTGGTGCGACTCGTTCCTAACTGAAAAGGTTAGGCACTTAGAAGTCGAATCAACGAAAGTTGAGAAGTATCTAAGGAGAACTCTTAATCCGAACAGTCAAATGATAGGGCCGGATAAAACCGGACAACCCCCTTGAAGGACTGTCCCTAATCCTCCGACTGGCTGTATAAGACGAAAGTCTAACGGTCAGAAGCTCGGTGAAGTCGGCAGAAAGAGTACCTAAGTCAATGAAATAGGTAAGTACGGATTGGTTCAAAAGCGGTTAGAGCCCACCTGTCTGGAAAACTTAGAGTAAAAGATATGGGAAATGATATGCCGGGGGTCTATAAATCTCTCATGGTTAGAATGTGTGAAGAACACTGACGAATCTGCGAATGTACGGGTCTAAACTGGCGATACATGGAAACATGGAGTTCCCCCAAAGGGGGCGTCGGTGGGGTAAAGTAAGAATCTGCTACTATGAAATACCCTATGTGCGGCAGGCGTGCATGAATCCGACAGGCTCATAGCAGAGACCTAAAAGAGAATATGCAAAGATAGGAATAAGGGAACGAGGAAAGGTATCAGGTTCCCCTCGTGGGAATAGGCGAACGAAGAATAATAAGTCGCCGAACTGGTGCTGAAAAGTAGTGGTCGAACCAGAGAAGTCCCTGTAACAGGGATGGAGGAATGGCCACAAGTCGTTACACTAATAAACACTACACATCATTTTACATTGGATGTTGAGTAAGCCAAAAAGAGGCACCGACATTGCGAAATGTAGGTGATGAGCCAGTGAAGAAGAGCGAAGA
The DNA here is from genome assembly GCF_052116665.1 of Dysosmobacter sp. Sow4_B12. NCBI lineage: Bacteria > Bacillati > Bacillota > Clostridia > Eubacteriales > Oscillospiraceae > Dysosmobacter > Dysosmobacter sp. Sow4_B12. Next base: position 661,023 of record NZ_JBQKKR010000001.1, read on the forward strand.
GGTAAGAATCCCGCCAGAAGTGAAATTCAACTCTAATCTATGATGTAAAAGTGTTATTAAGCGAAACGATGGAACGCCGTGTGCGGGAAAACTCGCATGCACGGTGTGGAGCGGGGGAAAACCTGGCGATAATTTCAAATGGTTACCTATCGCTATAATATGATTATGTGATTGTCCCCATTGTCCCCGAACATCTCCATATGTGGTCTCGCAACATGATGTACACAGCTGCATCTCGTGCCAGAAAGTCTCTGATACTGGTTGGTATGCGGACTGTGTTTGAGCAAGCCATCACAACCCCGTTGCCCGCACGAGATACCAGGCTACTGGAGCGCATTGACCAGTTGCGCCAGACACCTCAGCCTGCATAATTTTCAAAAGGATGTCCCCTCAATCCGAGGGGACATCCTTTTCTTTTGAATAATACCCAGTTCTTAAAAATCTGTCAAATATATTGGGGATATACATTTGCAGTTTCTTTTATTTAGATAGTTTAATTCAATAAAAATAAAGCACTCCCCATGCTATGCATGGGGAGTGCTTTTCTGTCACTTATTATACCGAGACCAGATAGTTTCGTTGTCCATGTTTTCCGGGTAATAAGTGTAAGTCCAGCTAATTTTCCCTGTGGGACCACCACTTACCGTTGTCACATACCTTTTCCCACTCGGTTCTACTCCAAATTCATTAACCACAGCCCAGTGAACAGAATTACCATTTTCATCCTTCTGCTCAATAATATCACCAAGTTTAATGGATTCATAATTCTGATGGGAATAAAGTGTTGCTTCTGTACCGAAAATGTCATCGCTTACCATGAATGCAAGTGCTGCACAATCATGTCCATTTGCATTCATAGCTGCGAAATAATAACTTTTAGAAACATCATAGTATCCCTTATGTGGGTATTTATCCTTTAACTCCTCCAGAAGCGCAGCGACATTTTCTTCGGTAACAGCCTTGCCATTGGACAACGTCTGTGTACCAGAGGAAGGCTTGCTGGGCTGCTTAGGCTCTTCCGGCTTTTCCGGCACAGAAGGCTCAATTCCGGTGCTTCCGGTCTCAATCTTCTGAGTCAGTCGATACACGACCACACAACCCTGGCCACGGTTCATCAGGTTGTTACCACCGAAGTTGCCATCACTCTGTCCGTTCAGGACGCCCATAGCGTAGCAGAGGGACACAGCGCCACGGTATTCGGCAGGAACACCGTCCCAGTCGCCGATAGCATTTCTGGCTGCGGCCATTTCAGCATTGGAAGGCATCTTGGCATTCTTATCCTTGAGGATGTGGTACATCATCTGGGCCATATCGTACCGATTGATGGGCTTGTTGATGTTGCTGTTGAAGTCTTTACTCAACGTAGTCTCATCCAGGATACCATGCTCATCCAACACGTCAGTGTAGACTTTGTACCAAGGGCTCTTTGTGCCATCTACGTACTCATCTGCATAGAACGCCCGGGCCAGGAATGCGCAGAAATGGGCGTTGGTGACGCTGTTGCGGGGCTTGAAGGTGCCGTCGGCATAACCGTTGGTAATGCCTTTGTTGACTGCCTCGGTAATCTCCGTGTATGCCCAGAAGGTACTGGGAACATCGGTGAAATCACCCGATGCAACAGCCGGAATTTGACAGATGGACAAAATCATCATAAAAGCTAAAATGAGCGAAAATTTGTTTGATATCTTCTTGAGCATGATAACTCCCCCTTTTTTACCCTCCAAATTATACTCGGATATTCATACATATTCAAGACAAAAAACGACAAATATACTTATTATCAAATAATACTCTTGAGAATCATTATGCGCAAGAGGTCTGAGATGATAAGTTACAAACCGCTGTTTGAAACAATGAAACGTAAGGGTGTCACCTCATATGGACTTGAAAAAGCCGGGTTTTCCCGAGCAACATATTATAGCATCAAGCAGGGGAACAGTATTTCTACTAATACGATAAATCAGCTCTGCCGGATACTGCAATGCCCGGTTTGCGATATCATAGAATATATTGATGAGGAAAATACAAGTCTAAACTGAGCCTGGAGTGGTTTTAGGGGTTATTATTTCAACCCTTCAAAGAGGAAAAAGTGTGGTTGCTGTAGTGGCCGCCACACTTTTTTTGCTATTAAAAAGGTGAAAAGTACAGCTTCTGCAAGAGCTAAAAATAGGTTGTATTTATCCTATTTATGGCGTATAATAAAGCAGAAGGAGTGAGCTATATGATGGTAAATACCGACAACTTAATATCCATCACAGAAGCGAATCAAAATTTTTCAAAGGTCGCCAGAATGGTGGATAAGAACGGCTCTGTAGTCATTCTCAAAAACAACGTCCCGAAGTACCTGATTGTAGAATTCAATCAGGCAGAGGCGGTGCAGTCAGCCCCGGACGAAGATGTTTTGAAAATATCCGAGAGGCTCATCGCAAAGAACAGAGAAGCCTATGAGGAACTGGCAAAATGAAGATTCTAACCACTCAACAAATTCTTCTTTTGCATAAGCAGTTATGTGAGGAGACGGGAGGGTCTCAAGGCTTACGGGATGAAGGAATGCTTCAATCCGCATTATCTGCACCATTTCAGAGTTTTGGTGGAACAGATGCATACCCATCTCTCCAACAAAAAGCTGCTCGACTGGCTTTTGGGCTGGTAAAAAACCACCCATTCATCGACGGAAACAAGCGTATCGGTGCCCACACTATGCTGGTATTCCTTGCCTTGAACGGTGTGGAGCTGAACTATGAACAGAAGGAACTATCTGACCTGATTCTTTCTGTTGCCGCTGATGAATGCGGTTATGCAGAAATCCTCCAGTGGTTAATTGACCATGAAATATGAATCAAAGGGACTCCCATGGACATTTCGTCTGTGGAAGTCCCTTTGTCATCCAATTCAAATTTGACAATAAATCTGTTCGAGTGTATACTTCAGGCAGATAAAGAAGTTATATCGAAAACGTAATTATGCCGTGTTGTCGTATTCACCATAGCTCCAAAGGAGCAAGGAGCATACGCACCCGGCCCCATGACAGAGACTGCCGACGAGAACGCATAGCGTATCGCCGACAGTCTCTGCCTGTTCACGGACTGACAGCCTCACCCCTTCAGTGAGGCTGTCAGTCCGGTTCGTTGTGGGTTATTTTCCGGCCAAAGGTTGGAAAATAACCCGGCAACTCGATTTTAGGAAAGGAGGAAAACAGCAAAAAAGCACTTACCCCAGCGTCAAGGCCGGATGACAACGGCATCGGGAAACCGAGAAATTGTTACTTATACTGAACAGGACTTTCTAGTCCGGGGACGGCACATCAGCGTCTGATCTGATGTTGTTGATATAAAAAGGAGGTCTGGAAGATGGCAAATCTACAAAATAGGATGCAGTCCACGCTGCATGAAATGTACCGAAAAGGCAGGGGAATGAAACGTCGGGAGGACCCCGATAACCTCTACATCCACAGTTCCAGCACGCTGACCGTTTATCTCAGAGAAACGAAGAAATTTGCTGTCTGGCTGAAGGAACAGGGTGTCAAGAGCCGCTGCTCTGACGAGGAGGCCGCCCGGCATATCCAGGCTTATCTCGACGCCCTAGCGGAGAGCGGCAAGAGCGAGAATACCATACATACCGCTGCTGCCGCTATCTGCAAGGCTCTCATGGAAACTGGAGTACGGATGGCCGACTTTGACAAGCCCCGGCGGACCAGCGCTCCTCAGAAGGGCCGTAGCATCCCTTCCTCCCTGGCTGGGCGGGCCGATGCAGACGCCACTGGTAAGGAGCATCGGCGGCTGGTGGAGTTCGCCAAGCGGGTCGGCATCCGCCGTGCGGAATACGCCGCCCTTCTGGGGCGGGACCTCATCACCGTGGACGGGGATACTTACGTCGTGGTGGAAAAGGGCAAGGGCGGCAAGCGTCAGCTTCAGCGCATTGCGCCGGAGGACGTTGAATTTGTCAAAGGTTATTTTGATGGACTCCGTGAAAACGACAAGGTCTTTTCCGGCAGCGAACTGCGGAACAAGCTCAACCTGCACGCCCTCCGGCGGCAACACATCCAGGAGATGTACAGTCTTTACATCTCCCGGATGGCAGCGGACCCTACCTATCGCGCACAGCTGCTCGCTGAGGTCCAGGCGGCCTTTGAGCGGGCTGGCGAGGACTGGCGCCGGAATCCAGATATGCGCCGCATTAACTCCCCGTACATCTGCCGGGGCAGCATCCGGCGGAACATGATGCAAAATGGTCGCCCCATCCGCTACGACCGCCTGGCGCTGATGGCGGTCAGCGTGTTTCATCTGGCACACTGGAGAGCCGACGTGACTGTGGCACATTATTTTAGATAAAGATTATAAAGTAAGGAGTATGATACCGAGGTCGCTAAGCTGCTGCTCTGTCTCAGAGCGACGGAATACCCGCAGATAAAGGTCATCCTCGTTTACCCCTTCTAGGGCTATACAAGTCGCTGGAGCGACAAGTAGCAGGCGGAGCATGCCGCTAGGACTCCCATTGTACGACAAGGCCGTCTGCGTGACTCAGAGAGCCAGCAGAGAGGCATATCTTACAAGGGGCGGCATCTCGTAGACGGGTCTGCCTACTGCATCGCCTACTGTACCCGAGACAGCGGAGGAACAGCCTATACGCTGCGGTATGCCCAGCAAGAGGGGCTGAAAATCTTTAATACAGCAAGCACTGACCATGAATAATTCTGCGTTTTACACATTGGAATAAATTTGACAAAAATTCTGTTTGCTGGTAAGCTTTTGATATACAATGAAGTTTATACCAAAACACGAACTCAGACCGATGACTTGAGCCTATTAATCCCTTGTAACAGCTACTTGGGGTTGATAGGTTTTTTTGTCTCTTGCGACGGAGAGCAAGTAGCGGGAGTGCTAACATCGCAGGACATGGCATGCATGCCGATATATTGATTCATCGCTGGAAGTTCCCGGCACATACGGAGACCGTTTACGCTCTTTACTAATTCCCAGCCGCGTATGAGGAGGATACGCGAGGCAGAGTAGAGAGCACGAATAAGGCAGCCCGCGCGTACACGGGCAACTCTCTCCCAATCAGATAAAGGATTGAGAGTTATGATTCAAAACAATAGTTCCCCCAAGAGTAACTTTACAAAAATTCCCAATGAGCTCATCAAGGACACCACCCTGTCTTGGTTGGCCCGGGCGCTCTTCTGCCTCCTGGCCAGTCTGCTCAACATCCCCGGCTTTATCATCACCAGTCTCGTGCTCCAGCGTTGCTGTGGTCTCGGCCACGATCGCGTTGCTAAGGCTCTTAGGGAGCTCCGTGAGCATGGGTATTTATCGCAGTACCGTGTCCCCGGGCGCAATTCCTGGCGATGGTTCTATGTTCTTCACAGTTCTCCGCTATCCTCAATTTTGAGGTCAGCGAAAATAATAACAGCGAGCAAAAACGAAAACTTAAAGAACATGTATGAAGCGCCCACCTCAAACTATACAGCCATTTCCAACAGTATCATACAATCCGGAGCACTTTCCGCTGCTGCCAAAATCATATATTGCTACTTAGCATCCCTTACCACCATCCCCAACTTTGACATTCATACATGGGCCGTTGCTAAAGTACTCAAGTGTAATATCCAGACCATCCAGCGCTATATCCGCGTGTTGGGAAGCCTGAATCTCGTAGAGGTATCGATGACTCACGATGACGCTGGGCGCTTTAAACAGTGCTATATCATCCATCCCACCTCAGAGAGCGTTCGCAGCAGTCTCTGCCGTCGGGATGCACAGGCCGGAGACGAAAAAGCCAGAAATGAAAATTCCGGAGATGTAGAAGCCGGAGACGACATTACCCCAGAATTTAATGAGATCAACTTGACGGAGACTATCTTCAATAGGACAAAATCAAATCAAGAGCCGGTTCCTTCTTTAGAAGAAGTAATCCTCAAGCAGTGTGAATGGCTGCCTAACCGCTATGACGAACCACTGGAACAGTCTGTATACAACGAGGTCATCCAGTGTATTTTCCATCTATATAAAGGGAACAATGAGGTACAGGCGATCATCGCGGAACATCTGACCGATGGCGATAGCACTTTGTGCATTGTCGTGGAAGAGATTTCCGCAGAGTGTTACGACCGCATTTACCATCCTGCGAATAGACCTGTTGTTAAAAAGCCGGTCAGCTATATTGCCAGAGTCGTCGAGCAGAAGTTCCTCGAGCTGGCCGAAGGAGACTGGGATGAAGGGGGGCTGCATCATGGTCAAGCAGGACAGGAAGACCAGGGCTGCTGAGGAAATCTGGCTGCTGTATTACAACCAGTATCTGTATGAGCGGGGCATCATCTCCGAGCCTGTATACTTGCAGATGCAGTCCCGCATCCGGGCCGCCAAGGCCCAGCTGTAGGCCCTTTTAAGACGGCGATGGCAGATTGCCATCGCCGTCTTGCTTTTTCTTTCAAAGTTCTATATAATAGTTTCTGCAATCAGAACATGATTTTACGAACTTTGGAGGGCACCATGGACATCCACAACATACGCCAGCAGCTGAAAACACGGTCTATCTACGACATTCCGCTGCGGGTGACCTTCTACGCCCGCGTGTCCAGTGAGTCGGACGAGCAGCTCAACTCCCTGGGCAACCAGATCGCCTACTACGAAGAACTGATCAGCAAAAACGCCAACTGGACCTATGTGGAGGGCTATGTTGACGAGGGGCTGTCTGCCGCCACCACCAAGAAACGGGAGAACTTCCACCGCATGGTGGAGGCTGGACGGGCCGGGCTGTTTGATCTCATCATCACCAAGGAGATCACCCGTTTCGCCCGTAACACCCTGGATTCCATCCAGTACACCCGGGAGCTGCTGAACGCCGGGGTGGGTGTATTCTTCCAGAACGACAACATCAACACCCTGGACGAGGACTCGGAACTGCGCCTGACCATCATGTCCGGCATCGCCCAGGATGAGTTGCGAAAGCTCAGCAGCCGCGTGAAGTTCGGACACCAGCAGGCCATCAAAAACAGTGTGGTCCTGGGAAACAGCCGCATCTTCGGCTACCGGAAAGACGGCGGCCGGCTGGTGATTGACGAGGACGAGGCCCCCATGGTGCGGGAACTCTTTGAACTTTATGCCACGGGCCAGTACAGCATGAAGCAGATTGAGGGCCTGTTCTGGGAGAAGGGCTACCGCAACCACAACGGCAAGAAAATTGCTCACACCACCATGTCCGGTATGATTTCCAACCCCAAGTACAAAGGCTACTATGTGGGAAATAAAGTCAAGGTCATCGACTTGTTTACCAAGAAGCAGAAGTTCCTCCCACCGGAGGAATGGGTCATGTTCAAGGACGAAACGGGCGAAATCGTTCCCGCCATTGTAGACGAGGAGCTGTGGGAACAGGCCAACAAGGTGCTGAAGCGCCGCAGCGAGGATGTGAAGAGCCGCCAGGGGATCTGCAACCATGCCAACCTGCTCACCGGAAAGCTGTACTGCACTCACTGCGGCACGGCTTACTACCGCCGGGATTCCGTGGATAAGGCCGGAAACAAAAACAGCAAGTGGGTCTGCTCCGGAAAAATCAAAAACGGCGCGGACTCCTGTCCTTCCTTTCCGATCTACGAGGCCGAATTAAAGCCTCTGCTGTTCGAAGTATTCAGTGAAACGGAAGCCGACGCCGAGGCGCTGATTGAGGAGTATGTGGAAATGTACAAGTCTCTGGACCAGAGCGGCGACCTGGCAAAACGCATTGCAGCTTTGGAGCAGACGATTGAAACGGCGGAGAAGAAAAAGCAGAAGCTGCTAACATTCAACGCTCTGGGCGAACTGTCCGACCGGGACTTTCTCTCCATGAACAGGCAATGCGCACAAGAGATTGACGCGGCGCAGAAGGAGCTGATGGAGCTGACTCAGCAGCGGGACTCCGCCGACGACTTCAAAAGGCACATTGATACCATCCGCCGGGTGCTGCATGATGCTAAGCGGGACGCCGCCCAGGGCATCATTAACAAGGAGTTCGTGGATAAATATATCGACAGAATTTTTGTTACCCTGGAGGAAAATGGCACTATGCGGCTTCAAATCAAGATTTTTACAGGTGAAACCGTTGATAAGTATCTTTCCAATCTCAGGAGTCGTACGGGACACACGTTCAAGAAAATGATCGAGTCCTACGAGAAGAACCTGTAACGTATCCCCGGTGCAAAGGAGAGGCGGCATAAGCCGCCTCTCCTTTTATATTATTTTTCACCGCCGGTGCCGGATGCCGGGCCGTACCGCTTGCGCTGCTGCTCCGCCAGCAGGTCCGCCAAGGTGAAACGGTCGATATAGTCGTTCACCACCGCGTACAGACCGGACCAAAAATCCAGGGTGGGGCACTCATCGCACCGTTCACAGTGGTTTTCCGGCCCTTCCAGGCAGGCCACCGGCGCAAGGTCTCCCTCCGTCAGCCGCAGGATCTCCCCCAGGGAATACGCCTCCGGCGGCCGGGTCAGCTGGTATCCGCCCTGGGAGCCCCGGCTGCTGCGGAGCATACCGGCCTTGCTGAGGCTGCCGGCGATCTGCTCCAGATATTTCACGGAGATCTCCTGCCGGGCCGCCACATCCTTCAGCGACACATATCCCGTCCCGCCGCTGGCGGCCACATCCAGCATCAGCCGCAGGGCATAGCGCCCCTTCGTGGAAATCCTCATACACCGCACCCCCTTTTTATTTCCTATTTTGCCATAGGAAAAGCAGGATTGCAAGCGTCCCCCTTTGAAAAAAATGCCGCGCCGCATATTTTCTTCAGATGCCGCCAACCTATCCACAAGGATTTTCAAAGGAGGTCTGTCCATGCTTCGCTTATCCCGCGCGCTGGGCGCGGCAGCGCTTGCGCTGGTCTGCGCCCTGCTGGTCTGGAAGGTATCCGGCCAGGAGGATTCTCTCTCCGCCTCGGCCCCCGCGGCCGTCCCCGCCTCCACCGACAACTGGGGGCTGTCCTTTCCCGTGGAAGGGCAGTCGCCGGTGGGCAACGCCACCGTGGAGGAGCTGGCCCAGTACGATACCTGGTATCTGGGCGACACCAGCCAAAAGGTCATTTACCTGACCTTTGACTGCGGCTACGAAAACGGCTATACGGCATCCATTCTGGACACGCTGAAAAAGCACAACGCCCCCGCCGCCTTCTTTGTGGTGGGCAACATGATTGAAACGGCACCGGACATCATTCGCCGCATGGCGGAGGAGGGCCATATCGTAGGCAACCACACCTACCACCACCCGGATATGTCCAGCATCGCCGACCAGGCGTCCTTCCAGAAGGAGCTGGACTCCTTGGCGGCGCTGTACCGGGAGACCACCGGGGAGGAACTGCCCCGGTACTACCGCCCGCCCCAGGGAAAATACAACACCGAAAACCTGCGTCAAGCCAAGGCCCTGGGCTACCGGACTGTTTTGTGGAGCCTTGCGTATGTGGACTGGTATGTGGATAACCAGCCCACGGCGGAGCAGGCCTATGCCAAGCTGCTGCCCCGCATCCACAGCGGCGCCATCGTGCTGCTGCATTCCACCTCCCGTACCAACGCCGAGATCCTGGATGACCTGCTGACCAAATGGGAGGACATGGGCTATACCTTTGCCTCTCTGGACCAACTGCCCGCCGCCCAATAACCGAAAAGAGGGCCGCCTTCCCAAAGAAGGCGGCCCCAACGGACCTGTCACCGAAGCAAGGAGAACAGAAAATACACCAGCATACAGAGGATGTCCAGCAGGCGAAGCGTCATGGCATCCATGCCGTCGAACGGTTACCAAAAAGCACTGCCCTGCTCCACATCATTCCGCAGAAAAGCGGCATGGATGGCATTCAGCACCCGCTTTTTGTCTCCGCTCCACAGCGGCGCCAGCAAGTCCCGCTTGGCGCCGTCCCCGGTGAGGCGGTGAATGACCATTTCCCGTGGAATGCTGCGGACGCAGTCCTCCAGAAGGCTGATATACTCCTCCAGGTCCGGCAGCACCACCCGGCCCGACTGCCAATCCGCGGCCAGGTCCGTGCCCCGCAGCACGTGGAGCAGATGGAACTTGATGCCCTCCGCGCCGGAATGCCCAATGTACCGGGCAGTCTCCATCATCATCTCCCGGTCCTCCCCCGGAAGGCCCAGGATCTGGTGGACCACCACCGTCACGCCGATGGCGCGCAGGTCCGCCACCGCCCGGTCAAACACAGGAAGCCCATAGCCCCGGCGGATATAGGCGGCGCTGGCCGGGTGGATGGTCTGAAGCCCCAACTCCACCCACACGGGCTTTTTCTCCCGCAGCTCCGCCAACAGCGCCAGCACCTCCGGCCCCAGGCAATCCGGCCGGGTGGCAATGGACAGCGCCGCGACCTCCTCCGGTTCCAGAGCCGCCGCATACAGCTGCCGCAGCTGGTCCACCGGGCCGTAGGTATTGGTGAAGGACTGGAAATAGGCGATGTAGCGGGCATCCGGCCCCGCCTTGGCCGCTACCCGGGCCTTAGCCGCCGTCAGCTGCCGGCGGATATCCCCCGCTGCCGCAAAAGTCCCGGAGCCATCACAGAAAACGCAGCCCCGGCTGCCCAGTGTTCCGTCCCGGTTGGGGCAGGTGCAGCCGGAGGACAGGGAGAGCTTATACACTTTTGTGCCGTAAGCCGCCTTTAAATGGCTGCTGAGATCGTTCCAGTACATAGGCCGCTCCTTCTTTTTTTAATCAGTATACTTGACTTTCGTCCGGCTGCCAAGCCCTTGCGGGAACGGCTGGGGCGCTTTATTTTCCGCCGCGGGAGGTTTTCCATGAACGATCATTTTTGCGGCTGGTACTATAAGTGCCAGTCTGAAAAAGAAACCCTGGCCGTTATCCCCGCCGTTCACAGGGCCAACGGCAAAACCACCTGCTCCATCCAGCTCATCACGGAAGCCGCCTCCTGGAGCGTTCCTTTCCCCGGCTCCGCCTTCCACGGGGACGGCATGCAGGTATCCATCGGCGAAAACCGCTTTGGCCCCCAGGGACTTCACCTGCATCTTCGCGCGCCCTGCCTCCGCGCATCGGGCACGCTCCGGTTCGGCCCTTTCACGCCCCTTCGTTACGATATCATGGGCCCCCTCCGCTATGCGCCCTTTCTGGAGTGCCGCCACAGCGTATTCAGTATGCGCCACACGGTGACAGGCACGCTGCAGGTCAACGGTGTTCCCTGCGTGTTTCAAAACGGAACCGGATACGCGGAGGGCGACCGGGGCCGCTCCTTTCCGAAGGGATACGTCTGGACCCAATGCGCCCTTCCGGCGGGGGCGCTGATGCTGGCCGCGGCGGATATTCCCTGGGGCGGCTTCCATGTTACAGGGGTCACCGCCGCCGTCCTCTGGCAGGGCAGGCAGTACCGCCTTGCCACCTATTTGGGGGCGAAAGCCACGGATATCCGGGACGGTGCGGTTACCATCCGGCAAGGCCGTGCCCGTCTGACAGCCAGGCTGCTGGAGCCGGCGGCCCAGCCTCTCCGGGCCCCTTCCGGCGGCGCCATGGTGCGGACCATCCATGAGCACGCCGCCTGCCGGGCCTTTTACCGCTTTCAAATCGGTGAAAACACCCTCTTTGCGCTGGAGGTCCCCAACACCTCCTTCGAATATGAATTTCCGTAAGAACCGCCTGTTTGACACGCTTCGGCCAGACGGCTATAATGGCTTCAAAAGATCATTTGCAAGGAGACGCCTATGCCGAACATCATTGAGATCTCCGACCTTTCCTCCCCCGCCCTGGACGCCTTTGCCCGCTTGACGGAGGGACAGCTTCGCCGCCGGCTGGAGCCGGAAAAGGGACTTTTCATCGCGGAGAGCCCCAAGGTGATCCAACGGGCCCTGGACGCCGGGTACGAGCCTGTCTCCCTTTTGATGGAACGCAGGCAGATCGACGGTCCGGCCCGGGAGATTATTGCCCGCTGCGGAGACATCCCCATCTACACCGCCAGCCGGGATTTGCTGGCATCTCTGACCGGCTACTCTCTGACCCGGGGTGTGCTGTGCGCCATGCGGCGCCCGCCGCTGCCCGGTGTGGAGGCTCTTTGTACCGGGAAGCGGCGCGTCGCGGTGCTGGAGGGCATTGTGGACCCCACCAACGTGGGCGCCATTTTCCGCTCCGCCGCCGCATTGAACATGGATGCCGTGCTGGTGACGCCCACCTGCTGCGACCCTCTGTACCGGCGGTCAGTGCGGGTCAGCATGGGCACCGTGTTTCAAGTGCCCTGGACCTACATTGGAAGCACTCCCGACGACTGGCCCGGTCCGGGCATGAAGCGGCTGCAAGACCTTGGCTTCCGCACCGCCGCCATGGCCCTGTGCGACACCTCCGTCAGCATCGAGGACCCCCGCCTTGCGGCGGAGGAACGGCTGGCCATCGTGCTGGGCACGGAGGGAGACGGCCTCTCGTCCCACACCATCGCCGCCTGCGACTATACTGTGCGCATCCCCATGGCCCACCAGGTAGACTCTTTAAATGTGGCGGCGGCCAGCGCCGTGGCCTTCTGGCAGCTGCGCGCCCGGTGAGGCGGTCCGCCACGGGAAAAGCAGAGGTTTTCCGCGGAAAACCTCTGCTTGTTTCTATGCCCGCTGGATCACTCCGCAAGCGATTTTTGTGCCCGCGTTGCCTGCGGGCTGTGTGTGAAAGTCATCCGCTCCACTGTGGATGACCACAGTACGCCCGAGGACATCCGCCACGGAAAAACGGTCGGTCAGCACCGCCAGGTACGCCCCTCCGCCGCAAAGCAGCAGCGGAGGCAGGTCTCCCGCGTGCTGGGGGTGCGCTTCGTTGCGCGGGTCGTAATGTCCCCCTGTTTCTGAAAAATCCTCTCCGGAGCAGCTTCCTCCCCCATGAATATGGAGGGCGAAAAAACCCGTTTCGCTCTCCCGCGGCAGCCCGGACACATGGACGGCCACCAGGACGGCGCCACGCTTTTGATAAAACCGGACCGTTCCGGACAGGCGCGGCGCCTCAGGGCCGCCCCGAATACACGCCACGGCATCCGGGCAGGCTGGACAAATGTACATCATACCACCTCGCCGCCAGTGTATGCGGCAGTGAGCCGGTTCGTGAAAAAGGCCACACGCTTACGGCGCACCGAGGTGAAACGCACAGTCCCCCAGCTGCTTGCGCCCTTACCACAGGAACAGCCGCAGCAACTTTCCGTAAAGGCCGCGCCGGTAGGGCTGGTAGCGCATGGGAAGGTCCATCCAGGTCTTTTTATCCACGATGCTCTTGGTGTGGGAAAAGGCGTCAAAGCCCGCTTTCCCGTGATAGGCGCCCATGCCGCTTTCTCCGACACCGCCGAAGCCCATTTCACTGGTGGCAAGGTGGATGATGGTATCATTGACGCAGCCGCCGCCGTAGGAGCACCGCTCGGTGACCTCCCGGACCCGGCGCCGGTCCTCGGAAAACAGGTACAGGGCCAGGGGCTTGGGCCTTTCCGCCAGAAGAGCATACACTCGCTTAGCGAGTGGTTTTCTTTATACAAAAAAAGTTGACAGATTTCCTGTCGAAATCTGTCAACTTATCTTGTAAGGCATGGACAATTTGGATATTTTCGCCTCTTATCCGAACCGGAATCCAGCGGAGCGAATCCGGTTCGGGAGCGAGGAGCAGCAGAATGAGCGCGGGATGAGATTTTGATGCGGAGCATAAAAAATCTCGTCGCAAGCGATATGACGCTTGCGACGAGCTGGTGGAGGTGGGGGGAGTTGAACCCCCGTCCGAAAGCACTTTAACGGGACTTTCTCCGGGCGCAGACGATCATTGCGGGAGTCTTCCTCCCTGTTCCCCTTCCAGACGGCAGACCGTCACGCCGTCAGGTCAAGTAAGAGTCATGATGCGTGGGCGGGTCAACTCTTTCCCGCCTCACGGACGCCACATCAACGACGCCTTCCCCGGCCTGTGGCCTCTCCGGTTCAGACGGCCGCCTTAATTAGGCAGCAACAGCAACAGTGTTGTTGTTATTTAATTTATAAATTGCCCGTTTTATGGCGGTCAGGCGCCGCCGCCCGCTTGTCCCGCCTCCATACCCCCGTCGAAACCGGTACACCCCCGCATCGTCGGGGCAAACTGCGCTCACTCCGCTTTCGCGAAGCAGCCTTCGGCTGTCCGCGGAAGCTCCGTATCGCTTCGCTGCCCCTCCTCTTCCTCGCGAATCCGCTTCGCTGGGTTTCGCTCGGATGATAAGAGTGCGTTTGGAGTTGGGATCGCTGTCACGTATCGTAACACATTTCGCCGTCGAAATGTGTTACGATTTCGTGACATTTTGCTTTTTCAAGTTTTTGCCAGCTTGACCATCAGCTTCACAGGCGTCACCTTGGCCAGGCAGCGGTAAAATTTATAAAACAGGCGCGGCGTATAGATGGTCCGGCCGGCCTTGGCTGCCCGCAGAGTGCCTCCCACCACCCGGACCTGGTCGCAGTAGGGCAGCGTGGAAAACGTCTTGGAATTGCCGGTGATGCCGCCCACATCCAAAAACTCCGTCTTCATGGGGCCGGGGCACACAGCGGTGACCGCGATGCCCTTATCCCGCAGTTCCTCAGAGAGGCCCACCGTGAAGGAGGACACATACGCCTTGGTGGAGGAATACACCGTCATGCGGGGGTTGGGGCAGAAGGAGGCAATGGAGGAAACGTTGATGATGTGGCTCCCCGCCGGCATGAAGGGGATGACCATATTGGTGACGGCCGTCAGCGCCCGCAGGTTCAAGTCGATCATCCGGGTCTGGGTGGAGGTCTCCACCTCGCCCAGGTTGCCCAGGTAACCGCAGCCGGCGTTGTTGATGAGCATAGCCACCTCCGGCTGCTCCGCCGTCAGCTTCTCCTGCAGCGCCACGAAGCTCATGGTGTCGCACAGGTCCAGGCCCAGGCACTCCACCGTCTTGTCCGGCAGACCCTCGGCCATCTCCTCCAGCCGGTCCTTCCGGCGGGCGATGAGCCAGTAGCAGTCGATATCCGGGAACACATCCGCCAGTTGGCGGACAAACTCGCGTCCCAATCCGGAGGACGCGCCGGTGATGATGGCGGTCTTCATGGAAACGCCTCCTCTTTCAGCTTCAGTGGGTCTCGGGAGCGGGATAGTCCACGCCCTGGGTGTCCACCCGGACGGACTGCATGACCACGGGCTTTTTGGGCTTGTCGTTCATCATATTCCGCTGGACACGGGAGATGTCCACCGCCACATCCGTTCCCTCGGTGATCTGGCCGAAGGCGGCGTACTGGCCGTCCAGATGGGGAGCGGGAGCCACCATGATGAAGAACTGGCTGCCGGCGGAGTTGGGAGCCATGGTGCGGGCCATGGACAGCACGCCCAGGGTGTGCTTCAAATCGTTCTGGCGGAAGCCGTTGGCGGAAAATTCGCCGTTGATCTCATAGCCGGGGCCGCCCATGCCGGTGCCCTCGGGGCAGCCGCCCTGGATCATGAAGCCGGGGATGACCCGGTGGAAGGTCAGACCGTCGTAAAAGCCCTTGTTGGCCAGGGAGATGAAGTTATTGACAGTGTTGGGTGCCTTGTCGGGGTACAGCTCGCCCTTCATGACGCGGCCGTCCTCCATGGTGATGGTGACGATGGGACTGGACATAATCATCTGTTCCTTTCTTTCATAGTGCGGTCGATCTCCCGCTTGGCGTCCCGCTTGGCGGAGGCCTCCCGCTTGTCGTAGTTCTTCTTGCCTTTGCAAAGGCCCACCTCCAGCTTTACCCGGGCATCTTTAAAATAGACGCTCAGAGGCACCAGGGTGTAGCCGTCCTGCTTGATCAGGGCGTGGAGCTTGCGGATCTCCCGCCTGTGCATCAAGAGCCGCCGGGTGCGGACAGGGTCTTTGTTGAAGATGTTCCCCTTCTCATAGGGGGAGATGTGCATACCGTGGACAAACAGCTCGCCGTCCTTGACGGTGCAGTAGGCGTCCTTCAAGTTCAGCGTCCCGGCCCGGATGGACTTGACTTCCGTGCCGAAAAGCTCAATGCCCGCTTCATACCTATCCTCCACGAAGTAGTCGTGGAAGGCCTTGCGGTTCTGCGCCGCGATCTTGATCCCCTTCTTCTCCGTGTGGATCACCTCCTCCTTGGATGTATCAGTATAGCATGATTTTACCTGTTCTTCAAGAGAAAGTCGCGGTTGGCATTTCACAGTGCCCGTGGTATAATATTACGGTATATAATAATGCCTGCTGACGGCAAAAGATAAACCATAAACACGAGGTGCAGCGATATGAGTGCATTTACCGATCTGACCGAAACGACCATCAGCCGAAAGGAGCAGTACAGCGGGCCGCTGTTCACCGTCCACTCCGACGAGGTGCGGCTGCCCAACGGCAACACCTCCGTCCGGGAGGTCATTGAACATGTGGACGGCGTGGCCGTTCTGCCTTTGGACGAGCACAACAATGTGCTGACGGTGACCCAGTACCGCTATGTGTTCGGCAAGACGCTTTTAGAGATCCCCGCCGGCAAGCTGGACCCGGGTGAGGCCCCCGCCGCCGGCGCCTTGCGGGAGCTGAAGGAGGAGACCGGCGCCGTACCGGACATCTTTTTGCCCCTGGGCGATATTCTGCCCGCCCCCGGCTGCTACTCCGAGGTGCTGCACCTGTTTTTGGCCCGGGGCCTGCACATGGAGAACCAGCAGCTGGACCCGGACGAATTTTTGAATGTGGAGCGTATTCCCTTTGACGAGATGGTCCACCGCTGCATGAACGGCGAGATTCAGGACGCCAAGACCGTGGCCGCCGTGCTGAAGGCCAAGCTCCTTCTGAACCTTTAAAAAACAGAAACGGAGGGTTCCCATGAACACCCAAAAGACGGTTTTGATCGTCGAGGACGAGAAAAACATCGTGGACATTCTGCGCTTCAACCTCCAGCGGGAGGGCTACCGGACCCTGGAGGCCTACGACGGCGAGGACGGCCTTGCCCAGGCCGTGTCCGCCTCCCCGGACCTCATTTTGCTGGATGTGATGCTGCCCAAAATGAACGGCTTTGACGTTTGCAAATCCCTGCGGAGCCAGGGCAGCAATGTGCCGGTCATCATCCTCACCGCCCGGGAGGAGGAGTCCGACAAGGTGCTGGGGCTGGAGATCGGCGCCGACGACTACATCACCAAGCCCTTCTCCATGCGGGAGCTCATCGCCCGGGTGGGCGCCAACATCCGCCGCACCGCCATGGCAGCGCCCGCCACCGCCGCCGCGTCCGCCATGCCGGTGGCCGGCGACCTCTCCATCAACACCGACAGCCACCAGGTGTTCCGGGACGGGAAGGCCATTGACCTCACCCAGCGGGAATATGAGCTGCTCACCTTCCTGGCCAGCCACCCCAACAAGGTCTACTCCCGCATCGCCCTCATGGAGCAGGTGTGGAACTACGGCTATGTGGGCGACGACGTGCGCACCGTGGACGTGACGGTGCGGCGGCTGCGGGAGAAGATAGAGGCTGACCCCGCCAACCCTGTGTACATCCTGACCCGCCGGGGCGCCGGATATTATTTCTCCGTGTGACTGTCCCACTGCGGCACTTATCACAAAAAGAGGTGATCGTTCTTGTTCCGCAGCCTGCATATGAAGCTGATGCTGATCCTGCTGCTGCTCATCACTTCTCTGATGGCGGTGGTGGGCGCGTTTTTGACCACCAGCGTTTCCAGCTTCTATATCAACACGTTTTACCAGCAGATGGCTGACGTTTTCGGTGAGGAGCACCGGGACTTTGTATCCGATCTGCGGGCTGAGGCTGCCCAAGAGGACGGCGCGGAGCAGCTGCAGGAACTGATGAAGGCCTACGCCGGTGAACTGGGCATTGATTATCGCAGCCGCAACTACTTCATTCTGGACGGCCACACCGGGGAATTTCTCAGCGGCTCCGCCGGAGCGGAGAGCCTGCCCCGGGAGCAGACCGCCAATCTTCTGACCGCCCGGAACGCCGTGGCCCAGAACGACCCCGCCCTGGTGGGCGACGACAGCGACATCACCGCCGACTACATGGACGTGGCCATCCCCATCCTGGGGGGCGAAAACGCCTTTATCATCTATATTCTGGACACGAAGGAATCCGTGTCCGAGCTGAACAGCCAGCTGTTCACCATTATCATGCAGGCCATGGTCATCGGCCTGCTCATCTCCGTACTGCTGAGCTTCCTGCTGTCCAAAACCATGGTAGGCCCCATTGAAAAGCTCACCGCCGGCGCGGAGAAGGTCGCCGCCGGCAACTTTGACAGCGCCCTGCCGGTGGAATCCACCGACGAGATCGGCATCCTCACCGGCACCTTCAACGAGATGGCCGGCATTTTGCAGGAGACCCTGGCCGCCGTGGAAAACGAACGGGACAAGCTGGATACCCTCTTCCTCCACATGACCGACGGCGTGGTGGCCTTCAACCACGAGGGCCAGCTCATCCACTGCAACCCCGCCGCCAACACCATGCTCCACCGGAACGTGGATAGCCGCTGCACCTACGAGGAGCTGTTCGGCGCCGTCTATCCCTTCCGGGAGATGCTGGCCCTGCAGCGGCCCAACTACGCCGAGGGCGAGATGGTGGTGGAGGACCGGACCCTGGAGCTGTACCTGGCGCCCTTCTCCGACCAGACCCGGGGCGGCGTGCTCATCGTGCTCCACGACGTGACGGAGCAGCACCGCAACGAGGAACGGCGGAAGGAGTTCGTGGCCAACGTGTCCCACGAGCTGCGCACGCCCCTCACCAATGTCCGCAGCTACGCGGAGACCTTGCGGGACGCCAACGGCGACATTCCCACGGAGACCGCCAACAGCTTTCTGGACATCATTATCACGGAAACGGACCGAATGACCCACATCGTTCAAGACCTTCTGACCCTGTCCCGGCTGGATTCCGGCCACACGGAGCTGGCCCTCACCCGCTTTTCCTTCGCCGAGGCCATCGCCAGCGTCTGCCGGGCCAATGCCCTGGCCGCTCAAAACCACGGCCACCAGCTGACCTGCGGCTCCCTGGACGGCCTGCCCCGCATCGTGGGTGACCGCCGCCGCCTGGAGCAGGTCATGATGAACATCATCGGAAACGCTATCAAATACACGCCCGACGGCGGCCACATCCGCATCACCGCCGGCTCCACGGAGACCGACGTGTGGATGGAGGTCTGCGACGACGGCATCGGCATCCCCGAAAAGGACCGGGACCGCATCTTTGACCGCTTTTACCGGGTGGACAAGGCCCGCTCCCGGGAGTCCGGCGGCACGGGCCTGGGACTTTCCATCGCCCGGGAGCTGGTGCTGCGGCACAACGGCTCCCTGGCCCTGGCGCCTCATGAGGGTCCGGGCACCACGGTGCGGCTGGTGCTGCCCATCGCGGGTCCCCCAGCGTCATAAGGCCCGTTTTCTTACTCGGGCTCTCCCTACCGCGCCCTTTCAAAAGGGATGGTTCCCGCCTTTCTGGGACAATCACGCTTTTCTTTTCCATCTTGCTCTGACTGCAAAGGGGGTGCTGCCGGATGGATGCTCACCGCAAAAAACGCGGACGCCTGGACTTGATCCAAAATCTCGCGATCACGCTGCTGACCGTCTCGGCCGTGGTCCTCTTCGCGGCAACGCAGCTGCCCACCCTTCAGGAAAGCGGCGGACTGCACCAGTGGCTCTCCGCCTCTCCCGCCGCCGGCGACTCCGCTCCCACACAGGAGGCCGCCGCCCTGTCCGCGCCGGTTCGGATCGCAGTTTCCGGCACCTACGGCCGGTACGGCAGTCTGACCCTCACCACCGCCGACAGCGACGAATTTGTGCTCCTGGCCACCCGTTTGGGCGAGGCGCTGGGCTCCGCCCGGAGCTTTTCTCCCTGCGACGGCGAGGCCTTCAACGACGCGCTTTCCCGGCTGTCCATTTACTATGATTTTCTGGAGCCTCTTCCCCTGTCTGTTTTGGCGGAGTTGATGGCGCTGCCGGATATGACCGCGGCCACCGCTTCCACCTGCGCCCGGCAGCTGGTGATCTCCGCCGCCGGGGACGGCTCGGTGCAGCTTCTGCTGTGGGACGGCGGCAGCACCTATCTTTGCTGCGGTACCGCCATCACCTACGGCGACCTGGAGGATACCGTCAGCCGGTACGAGGTGGGCAACGCCTACTTCGCCTTTGACTACGCAGAGTCCAGCGAAGCGTTCCTGCAGGTTTTCTCCCGTTCCCTGTTCCTCACCCCTCTGCCCCAGCTGCCGGTGCTGACGGCCGCCAACTCCCTGGCGGACACTGACAGTCTGCTGACAAAGCTGGGCTTCAACCCCTACACCAACTCCCGCTATATGGAATCCAGCGGCACGGAGGTCATCACGGAAGGAGACCAGACCGTCCGCCTCCTGCCGGAGGGCATCCTCCGCTACCAAGGCAGCAGCAAGTCCGTGCTCAGCATCGATGCCGCGGATGAGGTCCCCACTCTGGAAGAGGCCGTCCGCGGTGCCGGCCAGCTGCTGAACCAGCTTTTGGCCGGCCGCTCCGGAGATGCCGCGCTGTACCTGCAGCGCGTCCAACAGGCCGGAAACACCACCGTCCTGCGATTTGGCTACCAGGCGGGCGGCGTGCCTATTCAGTTTGCGGACGGAACCTGCGCCGCCGAGGTGGTGCTCAGCGGCACCTGCGTTTCCGCCTTGACCCTGTGCTTCCGGCAATATACCGCCGAAGGTGAAAGCTCCCTGCTGCTGCCGCTGAAGCAGGCCATCGCCATCGCCGCCCAACAGCCCGGGAAGGAGCTGTTCCTGGCTTACACCGACAGCGGCGGCGACACCGTCTCCGCCGCATGGCTGCTGGAGTGACCGCCGCCGCAGAAAGGACCCGCCCATGCAGAGCTCCCGATTGAAAAATATCATTATTTTGATCCTGGCGCTGGTGAATGTGTTTTTACTGGCCTCCCTGCTCAGCCGCTTCAACGCCCGCCTGGCATCCAGGGAACAGAGCGCCAGCCAGCTGGCGGAGCTGTTCTCCGCCAACGGCATCACCCTGCCTCCGGACGCGGTATCCTTCCAGGCGCCGCCTACCGGCGGCATCATCGCCAGAGATACGGAGCAAGACCGGCAGATGGCCGCCCTTTTGCTGGGGGACGGACTGACCTACTCCGACCAGGGCGGCGGCATCTGGTCCTACGACAGCACCGCCGGCGCCGCCGTGTTTCGCTCCGGCGGAAGCTTCGATGCCGCCGTCCATTTGGATTCCGGCGCGGATGCCGAAGCCCTCTGCCGGAAGGTCTGCCGCCAATTTCATTATGAGGACCTGTCCCTTCAATGGGAGGACGACCGCTTTACCGCCGGTGCCGTCCGCTCTTTCAGTGGCTTTTCCGTGTACAACTGCGCCGTCACCTTCTCCTGGGACGGCGGCACGTTGTCGGTCAGCGGCATGTTCCTGCCGGACACCCTAACGCCCGCCGCCGGCGAGGACAGCCTCTCCGCCGTGTCAGCGCTGACCGCCTTTCTGGGCGCGCACCGGGAGCTGGGTGCCGTGGTCTCCTCCATCACGGGCATGTATCCCTGCTACGAGGCCCAAAGCTCCGCCGCCGCTGTGACCCTGGTGCCGGCCTGGTGTGTTCAGACGGATACCGGCTTATATTATGTAAACTGTTCTTCGGGAGCCGTCACCCACGGCTGAGGGCTTTGTCCTTTTCCGTCCCCAATCCACGATTTATGGAAACAACGCAGGAATGATTTGCATTTCCACGGCGGATATGATATAGTGATAATGTGTGAGTTTCTCCGGGAGCACTTACCCCCGGCCCGCAGCCTTTCTGCGGGTATGAAGCGGCACCGGCCGGGCAAACTGGTCTTATGACAGTTCTGCCGCCACAAAAGAATGTGCCTTGAAGAGAGGGTATCGAACTTGACAAAATATATTGTACAGGGTGGAACGCCCCTGTTTGGTGAAGTAGAGATCAGCGGCGCCAAAAATGCCGCTGTTGCCATTATTCCCGCCGCCTTGATGGTGGACGGCGTGTGCCGCATTGAAAACATTCCCCAGATCTCCGATGTGACGCTGTGCCTGCGCATTCTGGAGCAGCTGGGCGCCAGCGTCCGCACCATGAACCGCCACACGGTGGAGATCGACTGCCGGAAGATCCACTCCACCCGCACCCAGCAGAATCCGGCGGGAAAGATCCGCGCCTCCTATTACCTGGTGGGCGCCCTGCTGGGCCGTTTTGGCCAGGCGGAGGTGGCCATGCCCGGCGGCTGCAATTTCGGCGGCCTGCGTCCCATTGACCAGCACGTGAAGGGCTTTTCCGCCCTGGGCGCCAAGGTCATTGTGGAGGGCGGCTTCATCCACGCCAAATCGGAGGCCGGCCGCCTAAAGGGCGCCAACGTCTATCTGGACGTGGTGTCCGTGGGCGCCACCATGAACATCATGATGGCCGCCGCCATGGCGGAGGGCAACACCGTCATCGAAAACGCCGCCAAGGAGCCCCACATCGTGGACCTGGCCAACTTCCTCAACTCCATGGGCGCCAACATCCGCGGCGCCGGTACAGACACCATTAAGATCCGCGGCGTGGACCGTCTCTGCGGCGGCACATACGCCATCATCCCCGACCAGATCGAGGCAGGCACCTATATGGCCGCCGTGGCCGCCACCGGTGGTCAGGTGCTGGTGAAAAACATCATCCCCAAGCACATGGACTGCATCACCGCCAAGCTGCAGGAGTGCGGCGTGGAGGTGGAGGAGCGGGAGGACACCCTTCTGGTCCGCCGCAGCGGCCCGCTGCGCAAGGCCAATGTGAAAACCATGCCCTACCCCGGCTTCCCCACGGACATGCAGCCCCAGATCACCACAGTCCTCTCTCTGGCCCAGGGCACCTCTCTGGTAACGGAGGGCGTGTGGAGCAACCGCTACCGCTATGTGGACGAGCTGCGCCGCATGGGCGCCAACATCCAGGTGGATGAAAAGACCGCCGTGGTGGAGGGCGTGGACCATCTCACCGGCGCGCCTATCCAAGCTTACGACCTGCGGGCCGGTGCCGCCATGGTCATTGCCGCGCTGGCCGCCCACGGTGAAAGCGAGATCACCGGCGTCCAGTACATTGAGCGGGGCTATGAGGACATCATCCAAAAGCTGCGCCGCCTGGGCGCCAAGATCCGTTCTGTGGAAGAGCCCGACGATGGCGAGGAGCGGAAGGCCAGCATCGGCTGATCCGGTTCACTTTCATAAATCTGTGTATCCGTGGCGTCCGCTGAGGAGAATGGCGACCTTAGTCGGCGTTCTTCCCAGCGGGCGCCATTTCGTTTCACAATACAGACAGCGAGGTATTTCGTTTGACCACCGTACATACTCTGGCCAGCGGTTCCTCCGGCAACGCGGCTTTGGTGTGCTGCGGCGATACCCGCCTGCTGGTGGACGCCGGCATTTCCTGCCGCCGCATCACCGCCTCCCTCCGGGAGCTGGGGCTGGCGCTGGAGGACTTGACCGCCATTCTTCTGACCCACACCCACGCCGACCACACCGCCGGCTTGCAGACCCTGCTGAAGCGGAGCCAACTTCCCATTTTCGCCAGCGAGGACGCTGCCCGGGACCTTTGTCTCCGGCTGCCCCTGTGCGTCGGCCGGCTGCGGCCCTTTTCCCGGAACAGCCGCTTTGACCTGGGCGGATGCGCCGTCACCGCCTTTTCCACCTCCCACGACGCCCCCGGTGCCTGCGGCTACCGCTTCGACGGCGCTGACGGCAGCGTGGGCCTGCTGACGGACACCGGCTATGTCACGGAAGAAGCCGCGGACATTCTGCCCGGTGCGGACCTGGTCCTGCTGGAGGCCAACCACGATGTGGAGGCCCTGGAGTCCGGTCCCTATCCTTACTATTTGAAGCGGCGCATTCTGGGGGACCGGGGCCACCTCAGCAACGACACCGCTGCCCGCTTCGCCGTAACACTGGCGGAGAACGGGGCTTCTGAGATCATCCTGGCCCATTTGAGCAAGGAAAACAACACCCCCGCCATGGCCCGAACCGCTGTGGAGACCGCCCTGTCCGCCGCTGGTCTGGCTCCGGAATTGTCCGTGGCCCCACGGGATACCCTGGGCCCCTGCCATACCGTCACCCGGAGGTGCGCATGCAGAAAGTGACCATTCTCTGCGTCGGCAAGCTGAAGGAAAAATTCTACGCTGACGCCGTTTCCGAATACGGCAAGCGCCTTTCCCGGTTCTGCAAGCTGGAGATCACGGAGCTATCCGAGGAGCGGCTACCGGAGGACCCCTCCCCCGCCCAGATCGAAGGGGCCCTTTCCAAGGAGGCCGACGCCATCCGGGCAAAGCTGCCTCCCTCCACCATGGTCATCGCCCTGTGCGTGGAGGGAAAGACCCGCTCCAGCGAGGAGCTGGCCCGGCTCATGGCCGACAGCGCGACCCAGGGCGTCAGCCACCTGGTGTTCCTCATCGGCGGCTCCTTCGGCCTGCACCCCTCCGTGAAGGCCCTGGCGGCGGTGAAGCTGTCCATGTCCCCCATGACCTTCCCCCACCATCTGGCCCGGGTCATGCTTTTGGAGCAGATCTACCGGGCATACCAGATCAATGCCGGGACGAGGTATCATAAATAAGCACCTAAACAGAAGGAGTGACCGTGCCGTGAAAAAGTCTGCTTCAAAGCCGTCTCCCGCGCTGTCCGGTCAAGATGCCGCCAAGTCCTGGAAGCGGAAGCGCCGTGCCATTTACCCCTGCGTGGCTTTGGGGCTTGCGCTGGTCATTGCTGGTTTTCTCCTGCGGGAGAACGCCGCGGGAAAGCCGCTGTTGGCAGCGGGGCTGCTTTTGGGGCTCGCGGCAAAGCATCTGAACACCGCCTGCCGCCGCTGCCCCCACTGCGGCCATATCAATGCCCCCGCGCAGGGGATTCTGCAGGGCTTTACCTGTACCCGCTGCGGATATACCATCTCTGATTCGTGACGACCTGCTTCATTCAGTTTGCATAATATCAAAAAGGAGGAGCCATGTCCGACTTTTTTCCTGAATTCATGCCCAATCAAAACCTCTCTCCAGAGGAAAAGCGTCAAATTGCCCGCCGCTTCCGCCGGAAAGCGAATCTCACGGATTTCTGCTGTCTTTTAAGCGTTGCCCTGTTCCTGCTCGGCACCGCCCTTCGAGAAAACTCCTCAATTGCAAATTTTCTGTTTGCTATCTGCCCTTTGTCCATGGTTGCTTTCATTGTCGGCTGTGTGTTAACGTATCACCGCTGTCCCATTTGCGGAAACCGCATCGTTCATGGAGAGTACGGAAGATACCTGGCCCCTTTTATATGGCGCGCCTATGAGTGCCCCGTGTGTTATTTTTCTCCGGATTGGAGCAAATGATTTCTGTATAGTCAAGTGTGACGGCCTGCTTCATTCAGTTTACATAATTTCAATAGGAGGAAGATTTTATGGATTTCATGAAGGAATACGAAAAATGGCTGGCCAGCCCTGCCCTGTCCGCCGAGGAAAAGGCTGAGCTGGAGTCCATCAAAGACGACCCCAAGGAGATCGAGTCCCGGTTCTACGGCCCTCTGGAGTTCGGCACCGCCGGCCTCCGCGGCACCATGTACATTGGTTTACATAATATGAATATTCACGTCATCCGCTGGGCCACCCAGGGCTTCGCCGATGTCATCTGCGCCGAGGGTGAGGCTGGCAAGCAGCGGGGCGTGGCCATCTGCATGGACTGCCGCAACCACTCCGCCGAGTTCGCCCGTGCCGCCGCCGAGGTCTGCGCCGCCAACGGCATCCACGTCCGCATCTTCGAGTCCCTGCGCCCCACTCCCGAGCTGAGCTTTGCCGTCCGGGAGTACCACTGCCAGGCGGGCATCAACGTCACCGCCAGCCACAACCCCAAGGAGTACAACGGCTACAAGGTGTACTGGGAGGACGGCGCCCAGCTGCCGCCCCGCCATGCCGACGCCATCGCCAAGCGGCTGGAGGAGATCGATATTTTCAACGACATCAAGACCATGCCCTATGACGAGGCGGTAAGCGCCGGCCTCATTGAGGTCCTGGGCGCCGAGACCGACGAGAAGTTCCTCGCCAATGTCATGGCACAGGTCAATGACCCGGAGACCGTGGCCAAGGTTGCCGACTCCTTCAAGCTGGTGTACACGCCCTTCCACGGCACCGGCTACAAGCTCATCCCCGAGGCCCTGGGCCGCATGGGCATCAAGCAGCTCATCTGCGTGCCCGAGCAAATGGTCATCGACGGCAACTTCCCCACGGTGGTCTCCCCCAACCCCGAGAACCCCGAGGGCTTCTATCTGGCGGTGGACATCGCCAAAAAGGAAGGCGCCGACTTCATTCTGGGCTCTGATCCCGACGCCGACCGGGTGGGCATCATGGTCCGCACCAAGGACGGCGAGTTCAAGGTCATCTCCGGCAACCAGACCGGCGTCTTGCTGCTGGACTATCTGATCGGAGCCATGAAGCGCTCCGGCAAGCTGCCGGAGAAGCCCGTGGCCCTCAAGACCATCGTCACCACCGAGATGGCCCGCAAGGTGGCGGAGGTCAACGGTCTCCAGTCCTACGACACCTTCACCGGCTTCAAGTTCCTGGCGGAGAAGAAGGACAAGCTGGAAAACGCCGGCGAGGGCAAGGTCATCTTCGCCTACGAGGAGTCCTACGGCTACATGCTGGGCGACTACGTCCGGGACAAGGACGCCGTCACCGCCTCCCTGATGCTGACGGAGATGGCCGCCTGGTACGCCGCCCAGGGCATGACGCTGGCCGACGCTCTGGACGCCCTGTACGAGAAGTACGGCTATTACGCCGAAAAGACCTTCAACCTGGTGATGCCCGGTCTGGACGGTCTGAAGGACATGGCCAAGCTGATGAAATCCCTGCGTGAGAATCCCCCCGCGGAGATCTCCGGCGTGCGGGTGGCCGTGTTCAAGGATTACCAGGACGGCTCCGTCACTGACAACGCCACCGGCGAAAAGACCACCATGGAGCTCTCCGGCTCCAACGTGCTGCGCTTTGAGATGGCCGACGGCACCTCCGTCATCGTCCGTCCCTCCGGCACCGAGCCCAAGATCAAGGTGTACATCCTGGCTCAGGGCAAGGACGCTGCCGATGCCCAGGCCAACGTGGCCAAGTATGGCGCGTGGGTGGAGACCCTGCAGAAGTGATGCAATATCAAGACCGTCCTCCGGCTGATGCCGGAGGACGGTTTTTTGCATATCCTATATGCTTATTATTCCTATTGACATAATAGGAATATAATTTTATAATGCACCGCAGCCGGAGCCCCCGCTTCGCGGCGGTCTTTTGTTCCGGCAATCGCAACAACAGAATGGAGACAGTATACATGACATCTGCATTTTACAGCGCAGGCGTTCCTTTTCAAAACGCTCTGCGTTCCGGAGGTGCGGCAGCATGAAAAAACGGGTATTGGTCGCCATGAGCGGCGGCGTGGATTCCAGCGTGGCGGCGTGGCTGCTGCGTGAGCAGGGCTACGACTGCGCCGGCGTCACCATGAAGCTCTACGACAATGAGACGGCCGGCCGCAAGGGACATCCCTGCTGTGCGCTGGAGGACGTGGAGGACGCCCGGGCCGTGGCCCGCCGGCTGGGCATTCCCCACTATGTGTTCAACTTCCAGGAGGAATTTCGCCAGTGCGTTCTGGAAAAGTTCGCCCGCAGCTACCTCTCCGGCGCTACCCCCAACCCCTGCATCGACTGCAACCGTTACTTAAAATTCGGCACCCTGCTCCACAGGGCCCAGGTGCTGGGCTTTGACTATATTGCCACCGGCCACTATGTCCGCCGTGTGCAAGACAGCTCCTCCGGCCGCTGGACGCTGCGAAAGGCAGTGGACGCGGACCGGGACCAGAGCTATGTGCTGGCCTCCATGACCCAGGAGCAGCTGTCCCGGACCCTGTTCCCTTTGGGCGGCCTCACCAAGCCGGAGGTCCGCCGCATGGCGGAGGCCCAGGGCTTCCGCAACGCCCGTAAGCACGACAGCCAAGACATCTGCTTCGTGCCGGACGGAGACTTCGGCGCCTTTTTGGAGCGCTACACCCAAAAGCCCCTGCCGCCGGGGGACATCGTGGACCGCTCCGGCGCCGTTCTGGGCCGCCACCGGGGCGCTGCCCGGTACACCCTGGGCCAGCGGAAGGGTTTGGGAGTAGCGTCGGGAAAGCCCCTGTACGTCTGCGGCAAATCCATGGCGGACAACACCGTCACTCTGGGTCCGGAGGATTTCCTGTACACCACTGCCCTGCTGGCGGGAGACTGGGTGTGGGGTGCTATCCCCAGCCTAACAGGGCCCTTGCGGGTGCAGGCCAAGGTCCGATACCGCCAGGCGGACCAGTGGGCTACCGCCGCTCCGGCGGAGGACGGACAGGTACTGCTGACCTTCGACCGGCCCCAGCGGGCAGTGACACCCGGCCAGGCGGTGGTACTGTACCGGGAAGGCACGGTGCTGGGCGGCGGCACCATCCTGCGGGTGCTCAGAACTGCCGCGCCTTGACATCCAGTCCCCGGGGCGTATAATGAAGCCATCAGATTCAAAAAGGGCAGGCTTCCCGCGCCGCCGAAAGGATGGAACAGGATGAAGATCGCGGTCACTTATGAAAACGGCAATGTGTTCGGCCACTTCGGCCATACGGAGCAGTTCAAGATCTACCAGGTAGAGGACGGTGCCGTCGTGAAGGCCCAGGTGGTGCCCACCAACGGCAGCGGCCACGGCGCCCTGGCGGGCTTTTTGACGGACCACGGCGTGGACTGCCTCATCTGCGGCGGCATCGGCCCCGGCGCCCAAGCGGCCCTGGCCCAGGCGGGTATCCGGCTGTACGCCGGCTGCAGCGGCAGTGCCGATGACCGGGTGAGCGAGCTGCTGGCAGGGTCCTTGGCTTCTGTCGACGGCGCCACCTGTGACCACCGCCACGACGAGGGCCACGTCTGCGGCTCCCACAGCTGCGGCTCTCACAGCTGCGGCTCTCACAGCTGCGGCTCTCACAGCTGCCACTAAAGCAACGGGTAAACGAGAACGATGAACCACTCCCTTCGTGCCCAGCTGATGCTCTCCGCCTCCATGGCCATTTTCGGCACCTTGTCCATTTTTGTCCGCAGCATCCCCCTGGCCTCCGGAGAGCTGGCGCTGTACCGGGCGGTGCTGGCGGCCCTGTTGGTGGGCGGCTATCTGCTGCTCACCCGGCAAAAGGCAGGCCTTTCCGGTATCCGCCGGGAGCTTTTATTGCTGCTGGTGTCCGGCATCGCCATGGGCCTCAACTGGATCTTGCTGTTCCAGGCCTACCGCTACACCACGGTATCCGTCGCCACCCTCAGCTATTATTTCGCCCCGGTCATCGTCACCATTTTGTCCCCGGTCCTGTTCCGTGAGCGGCTCACGGGACGGCAGATCGTGTGCTTTGTGATGTCCACGGTGGGATTGGTGCTGGTCATCGGCGTCACGGACCTTTCCGGCGGCGGCGCCCACCTCACCGGCATTTTGTTTGGCCTGGGTGCCGCGGTGTTTTACGCCACTGTGATTCTTTTGAATAAGTCTATCCGGAATGTCTCCGGCATCCACCGGACATTTTTTCAGTTCTTGTCCGCCATTGCGGTGCTTATCCCCTATGTGGCCTGCACCGGCGGCTGCCACCTGGCCGGCATGCCGCCAAAAGCCTGGGCCTGCCTGCTGGTGGTGGGCCTCATCCACACCGGCATCACCTACTGCATGTACTTCTCCTCCTTGAAGGAACTCACCGGCCAGGAGGCCTCCATCCTCAGCTACATCGACCCCCTGGTGGCGGTGGCCGTTTCCGTTTTGGTGCTGCATGAGCCCATGACGCTGTCCCAGCTGGCCGGCGGTCTTTTGATCCTGGGCTTTACCCTCTGGAATGAGCTGGGACACGCTTGACCTTATTTTGCAGCCTGCCGAAAAAGCATTTTTCGGCAGGCTGTTTTTTTGTTTGGTCTGGAGGAAAATACCATTGACATTCCCCCGCCTTTCCGATAATATAATGTGTCGAATAAACACTCAGAGGGAGGAGAGAGATCATGAGTCTGCTGCTGACCGGCGGGGCCGTTTTCGTAGATGGAGTTTTCCAGAATATGGATGTCTCCATTGACCAGGGCCGTATTGTTTCCGTTTCTTCCGCACTTCCCCGGGAAGATGTTTCCGTCATTGAATTGCATGATCGTTTGATTGTTCCAGGTTTCGTTGATGTCCATGTTCATCTTCGGGAGCCTGGTTTTTCTTATAAGGAGACCGTCTTTTCCGGGACAGCGGCCGCCGCCGCCGGCGGGTATACGGCGGTGTGCGCCATGCCCAACCTCAAGCCGGTGCCGGACAGCCCGGACCACCTCCAGGTGCAGCTGGACCTCATCCGCAAAAACGCCAAGGTCCACGTATATCCCTACGGTGCCATCACCTGCGGCCAGCAGGGGCAGGCCCTTTCTGACATGGCGGCCATGGCGCCCTATGTGGTCGGCTTCTCCGACGACGGCAAGGGCGTCCAGTCCGGCGGCATGATGCGCCAGGCCATGGAGCTTGCCAAATCCCTGGACAAGCCCATCGTGGCTCACTGCGAGGACGAGGGCCTGCTGCCCAAGGGCTGGGCCGTCCACGACGGCGTTTACGCCAAGGCCCACGGTCTGGTGGGCAACCCCTCTGAAAGTGAGTGGCGGCAGGTGGAGCGGGACATCGCCCTGGTGCGTGAGACTGGCTGCCGCTACCACGTGTGCCACATTTCCACCAAGGAATCCGTGGCCCTCATCCGTGCCGCCAAGGCAGAGGGCCTGCCCATCACCTGTGAGACCGGCCCCCACTACCTGGTCCTCACCGACGCCGACCTCCAGGACGAGGGACGCTTCCGCATGAATCCCCCCATCCGCTCCGCCGCCGACCGGGACGCCCTGGTGGAGGGCCTGCTGGACGGCACCATCGACTGCATCGCCACGGACCACGCCCCCCATTCCGCCCAGGAGAAAGCCGGCGGTCTCAACGGCAGCCTCAACGGCATTGTGGGACTGGAGTGTGCCTTCCCCATCCTCTACACCCAGCTGGTGGAAACCGGCATCGTGCCTCTTTCCACCATTCTCAACGCCCTTTGCGTCAATCCCCGGAAAATCTTCGGCCTGCCCGGCGGCGTCATCGCCGAGGGCGCTCCCGCCGACCTGACGGTCATCGACATCAACCGCCCCCACGTCATCGACAGCGGCAGCTTCCGCTCCCTGGGCCGCGCCACGCCCTTTGACGGCTGGGGCGTATCCGGCGCCATCGCCATGACCATCTGCGGCGGTGAGATCGTATACCACGACCTGAACACCCAGGAGGATGCCTTATGAAAAAATCCCTCTTTACCATGGAGCATGCCCGGCAGCTGACGGAGGACACCTATGAGCTGGTCCTCTCCGGCGACACCTCCGCCATCACGGCACCGGGCCAATTTGTGAATATCGAGCTGCCCGGAAAGTTCCTCCGCCGTCCCATCTCCATCTGCAACTGGACCGATAACGCCCTGATGCTGCTGGTGAAGGTGGTGGGCGAGGGCACACGGGAGCTGGTGCGCTGCGTGCCCGGCACGGAGCTGGACGTGCTGAGCGGCCTTGGCAACGGCTTTGACATGACCTTGGCCGGGGAGCACCCCGTCCTGGCCGGCGGCGGCATCGGCATCGCCCCCCTGTACGGCCTTGCCCGGCGGATGCTGGAAGCCGGGATGCGCCCCACCGTGGCCCTGGGCTTCCGCACCGGGAAGGACGCCTTCTACCTGGAGGAATTCGCCGCTTTGGGCTGCCGCCTCCTCATCGCCACGGAG
This sequence comes from Dysosmobacter sp. Sow4_B12, assembly GCF_052116665.1. Classification (NCBI taxonomy): domain Bacteria; kingdom Bacillati; phylum Bacillota; class Clostridia; order Eubacteriales; family Oscillospiraceae; genus Dysosmobacter; species Dysosmobacter sp. Sow4_B12. The sequence goes on from NZ_JBQKKR010000001.1 coordinate 692,669, forward strand.
GACGGGAGCCTGGGCACGAAGGGCTTTGTCACCGACTGCATCCGGGCCGTGCCGGAGTGCGACTACGTCCTCTCCTGCGGTCCTCTGCCCATGCTGAAGGCCGTCCATGCCCTGCCCCAGCTCAAGGACGGACAGTTCAGCTTCGAGGCCCGGATGGGCTGCGGCTTCGGCGCCTGTATGGGCTGCACCGTGCCCACCAAGGACGGCTATAAGCGGGTCTGCAAGGACGGCCCCATCCTATATAAGGAGGAGATCGTATGGTGAACCTCAGTGTGAACCTGGCGGGCGTGGAGCTGAAAAACCCCATCGTCCCCGCCTCCGGCACCTTCGGCTACGGCCGGGAGTACGCCGAAGCTTATGACCTGAACATTCTGGGGAGCTTCTCCTGGAAGGGCACTACGAAGAACGCCCGCCTGGGCAATCCCCAGCCCCGCATCGCCGAGATGACCGGCGGCATGCTCAACGCCGTGGGCCTCCAGAACCCCGGCATGGACGCCGTTCTGGAAAAAGAAGTGCCCAACATCGCCCGCATTTTCCAGGGCCCCGTCATTGCCAACATCGGCGGCTTCTCCATCGACGAATATGTGGAGAATTGCCGCAAGCTGGAGAATGTGGAGCAGGTGAAAATTCTGGAGGTCAACATCTCTTGCCCCAACGTCCACGCCGGCGGCAAGAACTTCGGCTGCGACCCCAAGGCCGCCGCGGAGGTGACGAAGGCCGTGAAGGCTGCCACCAGCAAGCCTGTTTTCATGAAGCTGACCCCCAACGTCACGGACATCGCCGAGATCGCCCGGGCCTGCGAGGACGCCGGCGCCGACGGCGTGTGCCTCATCAACACGCTGCTGGGCATGCGCATCGACCTCAAATCCCGGAAGCCCATCATCGCCAACCGCACCGGCGGTGTCTCCGGCCCCGCCGTGTTCCCCGTGGCACTGCGGATGGTGTGGGACGTGTATGAGGCCGTCCGCATTCCCATCATCGGCTGCGGCGGTGTTTCCTCCGCCGAGGACGCGGCGGAGATGATGCTGGCCGGCGCCGCGGCTGTGGAAGTGGGCGCCGCCAATCTGAAGGACCCCTACGCCTGCAAGACCATTGTGGAAAAACTTCCCGGCGTCTGCGAAAAGCTGGGGGTGGAGCGCATTGCCGACCTCACCGGCGCCGCTCACCGATAAGAATTCAACAGAAAGGACTGTTTTTGATATGAGCGCGAAAGACGTCATCATTGCTCTGGATTTCCCCACCAAGGAGGAGACCCTCCGCTTTTTGGACCAGTTCCCCGCCGGGGAGAAGCCCTTTGTGAAGATCGGCATGGAGCTTTTCTACGCCGAGGGGCCCGATGTGGTCCGGGAGATCAAGGCCCGTGGCCACAAAATTTTCCTGGACCTCAAGCTCCATGACATCCCCAACACCGTGAAGCGGGCCATGAGCGTCCTCTCCCGGCTGGATGTGGACATGGTAAACCTCCACGCCGCCGGCGCCTCCGAAATGATGAAGGGCGCTCTGGAGGGCCTCACCCGGCCCGACGGCACCCGCCCTCTGCTGATTGCCGTCACCCAGCTGACCTCCACCGACGCCGCCGCCTTGAAAAATGAGCTGCTCATCGATGTGCCCATGGCGGAGACCGTCATGTCCTACGCCAAGAACGCCGCCGACTCCGGTCTGGACGGCGTGGTGTGCTCTCCTCTGGAGGCGGCTCTCGTGAAGGAAAAGTGCGGCGAGAACTTCGTCACCGTCACCCCCGGCATTCGCTTCGCCGACAGCGCCGCAGGCGACCAGAAGCGCATCATGACCCCGGAAAAGGCGGGCAAGTCCGGCTGCGACTACATCGTGGTGGGCCGTCCCATCACCCAGGCCGCCGACCCCGTGGCCGCCTACCGCCGGGCCGTGAAGGATTTTCTCGGTTAACCATTTTCTCAAAGGAGGATTTTTACGATATGAGTCTGGAAAAAACCATCGCTCACGACCTGCTGAGCATCGGCGCCGTGTTCCTGCGGCCCGACGAGCCCTTCACCTGGGCCAGCGGCATCAAGAGCCCCATCTACTGCGACAACCGCCTGACCTTGACGGCTCCCGCCGTCCGCACCCACGTAGAGGAGGGCCTGGTGGACCTCATCTGCAAGCACTATCCCACCGTGGAGGTCCTCATGGGCACCTCCACCGCCGGCATCGCCCACGCCGCCATCGTGGGCCACCTCATGGGCCTGCCCATGGGCTATGTCCGCTCCGGCAACAAGGACCACGGCCGTCAGAACCGCATTGAGGGCAAGCTCCTGCCCGGCCAGAAGGTGGTCGTGGTAGAGGACCTCATCTCCACCGGCGGCAGCTGCATTGAGGTGGTGGAGGCCCTGCGGGAGGCCGGCGCCCAGGTGCTGGGCATCGTGTCCATCTTCACCTACGGCCTGCAGAAAGGCATCGACCGCATGGCCGCCGCGGATGTGGTCAATTACAGCCTCTCCAACTTTGACGCCGTGTGCGAAGTGGCCGCCGAGGAGGGCAAGATCCGCCCCGAGGACATTGAGCGGCTGAAGAAGTTCCGTGCCAATCCCTCCGACGAGAGTTGGATCTCATCCAAATAAATTCCGCTCTGCTCCGCTTCCGAGTAACATCGAAAGCTCTGCCCGCTCCATTTATTTCTCCTCTCCCCACCGCGCAAGGCGCGGCGGGGCCCCCTAAATTATTTTGCAAAAAGGAGACCAATATGCCCAGAAATCTCATTGATATTGTCGATCTGTCCGTGGAGGAGATCGACGAACTGATCGCCACGGCGGAGGACATCATCGCAGATCCCGCCAAGTATCAGAACGCCTGCGCCCACAAGCAGCTGGCTACCTTGTTTTTCGAGCCCTCCACCCGCACCCGGCTGAGCTTTGAATCCGCCATGCTGGCCCTGGGCGGCAGTGTGCTTGGCTTCTCCTCCGCCAGCTCCAGCTCCACCGCCAAGGGCGAGACCGTGGGCGACACCATCCACACCGTCAGCTGCTACGCCGACATTATCGCCATGCGCCACCCCAAGGAGGGCGCCCCTTACGCCGCCGCCCAGGTGGCCGAGGTGCCCATCATCAACGCCGGCGACGGCGGCCACAACCACCCCACCCAGACCCTCACCGATCTTCTGACCATCCACCGGGAAAAGGGCCGTCTGGACAACTTCACCATCGGCTTCTGCGGCGACTTGAAATTCGGCCGTACCGTTCACTCTCTGGTAAACGCCTTGAGCCGGTATGAAAACATCAACTTCGTCCTCATTTCCCCCCTAGAGCTGAAGCTGCCCCGGTACGTCAAGGAGGAGGCCTTGAAGAAGAAGGGCATCCCCTACACCCAGACCACTGATCTGGAGTCCGTGATCCCGCAGCTGGACATTCTGTACATGACCCGTGTCCAGAAGGAGCGGTTTTTCAACGAGGAGGATTACCTGCGCTTGAAGGACAGCTATATCCTGACCCCGGAGAAGCTGGTGAACGCCAAGGCCGACCTCTCCATCCTGCACCCCCTGCCCCGTGTCAATGAGATCTCCGTGGCGGTGGACAAGGACCCCCGGGCAGCCTACTGGCGCCAGGTCAAGAACGGCAAGTTCATCCGCATGGCCCTCATCATGAAGCTGCTGGGCATTGAAATCTAAGGGGAGGTATCTGCATCTATGAATATCGACAGCATCCAAAACGGCGTGGTTCTGGACCACATTCAAGCCGGCAAGAGCATGGACATTTACAAGTACCTCCATCTGGACGAGCTGGACTGCCAGGTGGCCATCATTAAGAACGCCCGCAGCGAGCATATGGGCCGGAAGGACATCATCAAGATCGACTATCCCCTGGACCTGGACCTGGATGTGCTGGGCTACATTGACTCCAACATCACCGTCAACATCATCCGGGACGGCAAGCGGGTGGAAAAGAAGCACCTGGAGCTGCCTCACAAGCTGGTGAATATCATCCACTGCAAGAACCCCCGCTGCATCACGGTAAGCGAGCCTCAGCTGGACGCCATCTTCCTGCTGAGCGACCCGGTGAAGCACACCTACCGCTGCGCCTACTGCGAGACCGCTATCGACAAGAAGTTTTAAACGCCCAGCCGGCCCGGGGTCTTGCTCCGGGCCGGACACTTTTTAAAGGAGGACCATATGCAAAAGAGAACTCCCCATGCCCTCCGGGGCACTCTCTGCGCCTCTCTGGGCGGCGTCTGCTGGGGCTTTTCCGGCACCTGCGGGCAATACCTCTTTTCCCGCTTCGGCGTCAGCAGCCTGTGGCTGACATGCCTGCGGCTGCTGGCTGCCGGCGCTATCATGGTGCTGCTGGCGCTGCCAAAGCACCGCCGTGCTATGGCGGCCATCTGGCGCTCCCCCCGGGAAGCGGCGCTTTTGGTGTGCTACGGTGTTCTTGGCCTTTTGATGTGCCAGTACGCCTACATGACCGCCATCTCCTACTCCAACGCCGCCACGGCCACGGTGCTCCAGACGCTGAATCTGGTGCTCATCATGCTGCTGACCTGCCTCCGCAGCCGCCGGCTGCCCCGGCCTGTGGAGCTGACCGCCCTGGTGCTGGCCCTGGCGGGCACCTTTCTGCTGGCCACCGGCGGCGACATCCGTCACATGTCCCTCTCTCCCCAGGGGCTTTTCTGGGGCCTTGCCGCCGCGGTGGCAGTGGTAAGCTACGTGCTGCTCCCCCGGGGACTCATGGCCCGGTGGGGCCGGGCGCCTGTCACCGCCCTAGGCATGCTCGTCGGCGGCGTCGCCGTCAATCTGGCCGCCCGCAGCTGGACCATGGTGGTCCATCTCCCTCTCCAAGGCTGGCTGGCCGCCGGCTGCATCGTGGTGTTGGGCACCATCGTGGCCTTTTCCCTCATCATGCAGGGCATCCAGGACGTGGGGCCGGTAAAGGCCTCCATGCTGGCGGCCACGGAACCCCTGTCCGCCACGGTCTTTTCCGCCCTGTGGCTGGGCACCGCCTTCTCTTTGACGGACCTCGTCGGTTTTGCCTGCATCATCTCCACCATCTTCCTGCTGGCAAAAACCGACTGAGGCATTGACACCGCTCCCGCCCACGCGTCTGACAGAGCCGCCCTTTCCTCCGAGCCGTCTAAGAGGCCTGCTGTAAAAAAGCTGTCCCGGTCCGCACGCGGACCGGGACAGCTTTTTCTTTTTTCATCAAAGTCCCCGCCATTCCTCAGGCCGCAGGCGGCTCATGTCATGCTCCGCGGCGTCTATGGCCCGGAGCATGGCCGCCTTGTCCTGGTTCAGCGTACCCTTGAGCACCAGGTAATTACTGGCATGGTTCATGCGGAACACGCTGCCGGGGCTGTCCAGCTGCTCCACCAGAAGCCGGGTCTCCCGCAGTACCTGGGGCTGGGTCAACAGGCGGAAGCTGCCGTCACGGACCCAGTCGTACAGGGGCGTTTCCGGCTCCACCATCAGCGTCAGCATGCCAATATACTCGGGATTCATGGCGTTGAAGGCCTCCGCGGTCTCTACGGCATGGCGCTCCAAAAGCTCCGGTCCGCCCAGGCCGGTGATGGCCGTGACGGACAGGGCGATGCCGTTTTGCCGGACCTTTCGGCCCATCTCCACGATCTCCGCCGCGCCGTGTCCCTTGTTCATCCGTTTGAGCACCTCGTCACAGCCGGACTCCAGCCCCATGTACACCATGGTCAAGCCCTTTTCCCGCAGGGTGCGCAGTTCCTCGTCCGTGCGGATGCGGATGGAGGCGGGAGAGGCGTAGCTGGTGACCCGCTGGCACTCCGGGAACAGCTCCCGGATGGTATCCAGGATGATATACAGCTCCGACGCCTTCCGGACCAGGGCGTCGCCGTCCGCCAGGAACACCTTGTCCACCCGGCGGTAGGTACGGCGGGCCATGCGGAAGTCCTCCAGCACCTCCTCCAGGGGACGGACGGCAAACCGCTTTTCCTTATACATGCTGCAAAAGGCGCAGGTGTTGTGGCTGCAGCCGTAGGTCACCTGGACAATAAGGCTGTACGCCTCGGAGGGGGGACGGTATACGCTGCCGTAATACCTCATACGCCCAGCTTCTCCAGTGCGGACAGCTTCAAGCACACGCACAGCACCTCGATGGCCTGCTCCAGCTCCTCCACGGAAGGCAGCGTGGGCGCGATGCGGAGGTTGCTGTCTGCGGGATCCTTGCCGTAGGGGAAGGTGGCGCCGGCGCCGGTCATAACGACGCCTGCCTCCCGGCACAGCTCCCAGGTGCGCTTGGCGGTGCCGGGCATGGCGTTCAGAGAGATGAAGTAGCCGCCCTTGGGCCGGCACCAAGAGGCAATGTCCAGCGGGGCGATCTCCTGGTCCAGGGCGTCCAGCACAGCGTGGAACTTGGGGCCCAGAATAGCAGCGTGCTTCTTCATCAGCTCCAGGGTATGGGCCTTGTCCTTGAGATACAGCACGTGGCGCTGCTGGTTCACTTTGTCGAAGCTGATGATCTGGATGGTCAGCAGCTTTTCAATGTATTTGAGGTTCTCCTCGGAGGTGGCGAAGCAGGCCACGCCTGCGCCGGGCAGCGTGATCTTGGAGGTAGAGGCAAACTCATACACCAGATCCGGGTTGCCGGCGGCGACACAGGCCGCCAGGATGTCCGGGAACTCCACATAGTCGCCCTCAAACTCGTGGACACAGTAGGCGTTATCCCACATGACGGTGAAATCCGGGGCGGCAGGCTTCAGCGCCGCCATGCGGCGCACCGTTTCGTCAGAATAGATAATACCATCGGGGTTGGAATACTTTGGAACACACCAGATGCCCTTCACGGCGGGGTCCTTCACGGCCTCCTCCACGGCGTCCATATCGGGGCCTTCGGCAGTCATGGAGATGTTCACCATCTCAAAGCCAAAGCTCTCCGTGATCTTGAAATGGCGGTCATAGCCGGGAACGGGACACAGCCACTTCACCTTCTCCTCCCGGCACCAGGGACGCTCACTGTGGAGCAGGCCGTGAGTATAGGCCTTGGAGATGGTGTCGTACATCAGCTGCAGGCTGCTGTTGCCGCCGACGAACACCTGCTCATTCCGGCAGCCCAAAATCTCCGCGAACAGCTGCTTCGCAGCGGGAATACCGGACATTTCGCCATAATTCCGCACATCGATCCCGTTGGAGACAAAGTCTCCGGGCTCTTCCATCAGATTAAAGATCACATCGGACACCATGTCCAGCTGTGCTTTGCCGGGCTTGCCGCGGGCCATGTTCAGCTGCAAGCCCCGGGCTTTCAGCTCTTCAAATTTCGCGGACACCCGTGCGTATTCCTCTTTCCGCTCCTGGGCGGTCATCTTTGTGTAGGCGGTCATATGGGACATCATCCTCTCCAATTGCGTTTGATACAGTATATATCATGTTTCGCAAAAGTTTCAATGACCATTTTGCCGATTTTTCAGCACGATTATACCCTCGCAAGCAACTGCATCACCAGAACCATGTTGATCAGAGCGATGGGATAGGTGGTGGCGTAGGTGGAAGCCACGGCTGTTGTGCCGGAGGTTTGGATCATCGCGGCCAGGGCCGGCGTGCTGGTCATGCCGCCGGTCATGGCGGCCAGTCCGTTCAGCGCGGACAGTCGGAACAGCCGCTGGCTGAGGAAAAAGCCCATGGCCATGGGGATAAAGGTCAGCAGCAGGCCGCAGAAAATGAGGGAAGCGCCATAGCGCTCCACGATCTCCGCCAGGCGGCTGCCGCCCTCAGTGCCGGCTCCGGTGAAAAACAGGATGAGCCCCAGCTCCTTGACGGGGCCCACGACTTTGGGGTCCACCCGCAGGTCCAGGGGACCCACACGGCCCAGGTGGCCCAGCAGCAGTCCCACCAGCAGCGGCCCGCCGGAGTTGCCCAGGGAAAAGCTGCCGATGCCCGGCAGGGGGACCGTGACGCCTCCCAGCAGCATACCGCAGGCGATGGCCAGGGCCAGGGTGAAAAAGCCCATGGGCTCCAGCCGTACCGTCCCCAGTTTCTTCCGCCGGTCCGCCGCCGTCTCCGTCTGCCGCAGCAGCTCCCGCTCCCGGGCCATGTCCGTTTTCAAGAGCTTCGGCACCAGCTGGACAAACAGCACCTTCCCCAGGGTCCCCAGGGGGTACATGATGCCATAGCCCGCCGCCACCTTTGCCACGGCGTCGGCGTTTCCCGCAAAGGCCTCCTTGGCGGAGGCAAAGCCGGGGGAGGTGGTGTAGGCCCCGGTCATGAGGCCCATGGCAATGGGGGTCTCGATGCCGGCCAGGCGGATCATGGCCACACACAAGGCCGCGCCCGTGAGCGCCGTCAGCAGGCACAGCAGCACGTAGGCCGCGCCGTGGCGCCGCAGGTTCCCGGCGAAGGTGGGACCGGCACTGATGCCCACGGACGCGATAAACAGCACCATGCCCGCCGTCTGCATGGCCGCCGGAAAGGTGACGCCGAAATGTCCGAATACCAGCGCCACCAGAAAAATAGCGCTGCTGCCCAAAGAGACTCCCTTGATCTTAACGGCTCCCACCGCGTAGCCCAAAGCCGTGATGGCAAACATAAGCGCCACCGTCACCGCGGCCTCCTGCATGGAAAACATACCTTCAACCCCTTTTCCGTGGAGCGGACAATTTTCTCTTTGCCAGTATAGCGCGCTTTTCTCTCTTTTTCAATGCGTGGCATCCGTTTATACCGCTGCTTTTTGTCGGAATTTCTCTTTTTCTTTTCGAAAAAGCATGCTATAATGTATTTATCATTATGAAAACGTTTGAGGGCCGATTTATGGACGAAAAGCAGGAACAAAAATTTCATCAAATGACGGAAACCCCGGTGGGCTCCTTGATTTGCCGGCTGGCTCTCCCCTGTATTCTCAGTATGCTGGTCACCTCTTTTTACAACATGGCGGACACCTTTTTTGTGGGCATGCTGAAAAATGACAGCGTTACCGGCGCCGTGGGCGTGGTGTTTTCCGTCATGGCCGTCATCCAGGCGGTGGGCTTTTTCTTCGGCCACGGCAGCGGCAACTTCATCTCCCGGGAGCTGGGCAAGCAGAATTTTGAGGAGGCCTCCAACATGGCGGCCACCGGCTTTTTCTCCGCCCTGGCCGCCGGCCTTTTGATCTGCGTTCTGGGGCAGCTGTTTCTGGAGCCCCTGGCCATTCTGCTGGGCTCCACCCCCACCATCCTGCCCTATTCCACCGCGTATCTGCGGGTCATCCTCATCGGCGCCCCGTGGATGACCGCCTCCCTGGTCCTCAACAACCAGCTGCGCTTCCAGGGCAGCGCCGCTTACGGCATGGTGGGCATCGTCAGCGGCGCTGTTTTGAACATCGGCCTGGACCCCCTGCTGATCTTCGTGTTCGACATGGGCATCGCCGGCGCCGCCTGGGCTACCATTTTCAGCCAGTTGGTCAGCTTCTGCCTGCTGCTGGCGGGCTGCTCCCGGGGCGGCAATCTCCGCATCCGCCTTTCCCGGGTCCAGCTGAAATGGGTCTACTATAAGCGCATCATCCAGGGCGGACTCCCCTCCCTGGGCCGGCAGGGCCTGGCCAGCGTGGCCACCATTTGCCTCAACCGGGCCGCCGGCCCCTACGGGGACGCCGCCATCGCCGCTATGAGCGTGGTGCAGCGGATCATGATGTTCGGCGCCTCCTCCATGATTGGCTTCGGCCAGGGCTTCCAGCCGGTCTGCGGCTTCAATTACGGCGCGAAGCTGTATAAGCGGGTCCGGGACGGCTTCTGGTTCTGCGTTAGGACCTCCACGGTGTTTTTGCTGGCGGTGAGCGCCTTGGGCTTCCTGTTCGCCCCCCAGCTCATCGCATTGTTCCGGGACAGCCCGGAGGTCATCGCGTTCGGCTCCACCGCCCTGCGGTTCCAGTGTGTCACTTTCTGGTTCCAGGGGTGGATCGTCATGAGCAACATGATGCTCCAGACCATGGGCCGCACCGGCCCGGCCACCTTCCTTGCCATGGCCCGCCAGGGTATCTTCTTCATCCCCCTGGTGTGGATCTTGTCTTTCTCCCTGGGCTTTTTAGGCGTTCAGATGACCCAGGCGGTGTCCGATGTGCTGACGCTGGCCTGCGCCGTCCCCATTCAGCTAAAGGTCCTGCGGGAGCTGGCTGCCGCCGAATCATAAGCCGCTCAGCCGCCCTTTCCGTGGAGAGGGCAGCTTTTTTCGTCTTTTCTCGCAAACGTTTGTTTAATTTCATCGTGAAACCGCACATACTTTTTTGTATTGTTTTATGGTATTTACCAAACTTTTAGCGGGACTATTGACTTTTTCCCTCGGATATTTCATAATAAGACCATACCTCCTCCCCCAGTATTCGGGGCTTTTCTTTCCGGTTTTTCGAAAACGTTTGCGTTTTCGAAACCGCTTGTCAGCACCCGGGACCGGCGCATCCTGTGGAGTGGTAGCAGCCGGTCTCGTCTTCCGCTGGTGTTCTTCTTTCCTTCTATGGTCCAAGGCCCGCGCTTTTTCCCAGGAGCGCGGGTCTTGGGCTGTTTTAACGGCAAAACGTATCTGCTTCTCTTTCACAAAGCAACAGCGCCTGCCATACGGCAGGCGCTGTTGTCTCATTTGACTGATGCGCTTTAGAAAAATTCTTTCATGTAGGCCTCAGCGTCGGCGCGGGTTCCCATATAGGGACCCGGGGTCTCCATTTTCAAGGAAACCAGCGCCGTGGCGGTCTTGAGGGCGGTGGGGATATCCTGGGTCAGCCGCTCTGTGATGTAGCAGGCAAAGGTGGTGTCGCCCCGGCCGGTGCGGCCGGAGAGGTTCCGGGCCTTGATGGGGCAGGTGTAGATCTCCTTGCCGTCATAGACCAGGACCTCGGTATTGTGGGTGATGAGGACCTCCTTGGCGCCCCAGCCGTACAGCACCTTAGCGGCCTCGGCCCGGTCGGTGAGGCCGGTGAGGATCTCCGCCTCGGCGGCGTCGGTCTTTAAAAAGCGGACATAGGGCAGCATCTCCCGCTTGGCAGCCCAGTCATGGTACACCATGCCGCCGTTTTCCACGCAGCGCAGCATGGTCTGCACGTCAATGGCCACCATGGCGTGCTGGGCGGCGAAGGGGATCATCTCATCGGGGATGTCTCCGCCCACCAGGCCCGCCAGGTGCCAGATGGCAGCATCGATCTGGGGTACCTCATCGGTGCGGTAGGGGTCGATGACGCTGTCCACCGTGGAGGTGCGGCGTTCCCGGTCCGGCGTGTGGTACACGTTTTTGGTAACAAAGGAGTGGGTACTGTGTAGGGGATAGACCGTGATGTTGGGGGCCGGCGCGAAGGCGGCCTTCAGGTCCACCTGGGTGGTGTCCGCTTTGGGCAGGACCGCGATCTTGTGGCCCATGTTTGCTGCGGCAAAGCCGGAGTAGTACACCGCGCCGCCGGTTGCCCGGACCGTGGTGCCGTCATAGTCCACATTGGTATCCTGGGCGACCTCGCCGATGATGAGAGAATCGAACTGGCTCATGTCATTTCTCCTTCCGAATGGCCTCGTCCGCGTCCACAAAGGACTGGTACTTGGGGCTCCACAGGTGGAACTGCTGGGTCTCGATCATATGCTTATAGGCGTAAGAGTCCTTCACGCGCTCCGGCAGGATGACGCCCGCCTGGGCCTCATCGCCGTCCCGGTGGGTGTCAGAGCCGGCCAGGCGGAAATACTCCGGATGGCGGCGGCACAGCTCCAGGGCCTTGTCGTTGTTGTTCTCATGACGGGGGTTGCCGTTGATGATCTCCGCGCCGTGGACGGCGGTCTCCTGGACGGGAGCGCTGCCCTTGCGGAAGGGATGGGCGTGGATGATGAGCACCTGGTCGTGGAACTTATCGTAAAACTCCTGGGCGCTCATGCAGCACATGTAGGGATTGGAGCGGAGCCACTGCTCGTCGATGCCGTAGACCAGATAGTCGTTGTCGTTTTCCGGGAACCGCAGCTCAGCGCCCAGGATCACATCCAGCCCCACCTCGTCGCCCCGCTTTTTGGAGGCGTGGTAGCCGGTGAGGTAATGGTCCATCACCGCGTCCCAGTTGTGCTGGACATCGATGCGGGACAGGTACTCCGGATGCAGGTGATCCGTGACCACAAGGCCCGAAAAGCCGTTGCGCACATAACGGTCCACCACGTCGGCCGCCGGCAGGTGGCCGCACTTGCTGGTTTCCGAGGTATGGGTATGGGGGTCATAGAGATAACCATTCATATCAATTACTTCCTTTTCATCATGGGACCCGGCTTTCGCCGGGCGCCCGTTTTGTTGTGATGCTCCGTCTGTCAGTCCAGGGTCCGGCAGGTGCTGCGCTTGATGAGGGTGGGCAGCAGGATCTGGTGCACATAGCCCTGGGTGCCGTTTTCGATCTTGTCCCGCAGCATGTCCACCGCCTGGACCGCCATGTCCCGCTTGGGCTGCTCAATGGTGGTCAGCTCGATGCGGGGCATCCCGGTGGCGGTGATATTGTCAAACCCGATGAGGCTCAGCCGTCCGGGAATGTCGATGTTCATCTCATCCGCCGCCTTTAAAATGCCCAGGGCGTTGGAGTCCGTGGAGGCGAAAATAGCCGTGTAGTCCAGGGGCTTGGAAAACAGCTCCCTGGCCATCTGGTAGCCGTTATTGATGGAGGAACGGGAGAACTCACTGTTGAAAAACCGCTGCCGCAGGCCCAGCTCCTGGCAGGCCTTCATGTACCCCTCCGCCCGCAGCTGGTGGGTGGTGGAATGGCGGCGTCCAAAATAGAGAATCTCCCGATGGCCCAGTTCATAGAGGTACTTGGTGCCGATATAGGTGCCCCGGCTGTTGTCCACGGCCACATAGCTCTGGGGCTGGTCCCGGAGGTTCTCCGACAAAAACACCGTGGGCACCTGGTCCGCGTAAGCCTTGATGTTCTCATAGGTCTTGGGGCTTTGGGGCACGATCAAGATGCCGTCCACCTGGCGGCCCAGCAGCAGCTTCACCACGGTCTTTTCCTGCTTGAGGTCGGGACCGGAGTTGCACAGCATGATGTTGTAGCCGTGAGAACGAGCGCTCATTTCCGCGTAATAGGCCAGCTCCGACATAAACTGGTTGTCGATGGAGGGCACCACCAGGCCGATAAGGTCCGTCTTTTTCATGACCATGGACCGGGCCACATAATTGGTGGTATATCCCATCTCGTCGCACAGCTTGATGATCCGCTCCCGGGTCTCGCTGCCGATCTGCGGACTGCCGGAAAGGGCTCGGGAGACGGTTGCGTAAGACACGCCGGCAGCCTTTGCCACATCCTTCAGCGTTACACTTTTCATACTGCACCGTCCTTTTTCCGCAGCGAAAAATCGTAAACGTTTCCGCTTTTTTTTGAAGCAGCAGGCGGACCTGCGGTCCCTCTCCTGCTGTCTAGGAAAAGAATATCCGATTTTTCCTACATTGTCAACATCAATCTTACTTTTATCCTGCGTTTGGGCAGAAAACCGAAAATTTAACACACACTTCGGCATTTGGCACATTGACAAAGCGCCCGGTGTAATTTAGAATAAAAACTATCAAAGACTGCAAACGTTTACGCCCTTGGAAAGGGGGACTGTCCATGATCCGCGCAGTACTGTTCGATGTGGGCGGCACGCTTCATGAGGTGCACCGGGACCCGGCGCTGGAGACTACTTTTTGCGCGCAGGTGCTGGAAAAGCTGTCCAGCGGCGGCATTTCTCTTCCCGTTACGCCCCAGGAGTTGATGCTTTTGCTCCGGCAGAACGCCGAGGAATACAAGCACTGGTCGGAACAGAGCCAGGTGGAGCTCCCCGCCTCCCGCATCTGGAGCGAATACTACCTCCGCCAGTTTGGCATCAGCGAGGCGCTTCTCGCTCCCATCGCCGAGGAGCTGTCCCTCTGGTACGACTCCCGCCGGGCCTGCAACGTTCCCCGCCCCCATATGCAGGAGACCATTTTCCGCCTGCGGGACATGGGGATGGTGTTGGGCGTCATCTCCAACATGATCTCCCAGACCTTCGTCCCCGGCTTGATGGAGGATTACGGCATCGCCCCCTGTCTTTCCTGCGTGATCGTCTCCGCCACCGCCGGCATCCGCAAGCCCTCCCCCGCCATTTTCCAGATGGCCGCCGAGGCCTGCGGCGTTCCCTGCGGCGAGATGGCCTATGTGGGAGACACCCTCTCCCGGGACGTGCTGGGCTGCCGCAACGCCGGCGTGGCCCTGTCCATTCAAATTCGAAATCCCGACATGGCCCACCGGGACGCCGCCTTTGTGAATACCGGCCTGGCGCCGGATGCCTTGATTGAGGACCTGGCCGAGATCCCGGGCATCGTCCAATCGTACAATGCCCGGTGCGCCGCGCTTTGATCCACTGCATGCCTGCTATTTTATTTTATAAAGGAGGACTTTGTAATGACCCCCGATATTCAGACGATTTTCTTTGACGTCGGCAACACGCTCCGCATCGTTTTGAAGGAACAGGACTTCATTGACAAGGCGGAGGCCGGCCTTATGGAGCTGATCCAGACCCAGGAATCCCACGATGAGCTGTTCGCCAAGCTGGAGGAGCGGTGGAAGAAGTACCGCAAGCTCTCCAAGTCCAGCCTGCTGGATGTGTCCGAGGGCGAGCTGTGGACCCAGTACATGCTGCCGGACTACGATCCCAATCTCATCTATGCCCTGGCACCCCGGCTGACCCGCCTGTGGCGTGACCATGACGGCCGCCGGGTGGCCCGTCCCGATGCCGTGGCCACCATCCGGGAGCTGCGCAGACGGGGCTACACCCTGGGCATCATCGCCAACACCGTCACGGAGACGGAGATCCCCGACTGGATGGCCGCTGACGGCGTGGCCGACTGCTTCAAGACCACCATTCTCTCCTCCAAGGTCCGGCTGCGCAAGCCCGACCCCGCCATCTACCACCTGGCCTGCCGCTGCATCGGCACCCCTGAGGCCAACTGCGCCTACGTGGGCGACAACCCCGTCCGCGACGTGGAGGGCACCCAGGCCGCCGGCTTCGGCATGATGATCCGCATCGATGAGCCCGACACGCTAAATAACGAGAAGGCCACCGGCAAGGAGTTCACCCCCGACCATGTCATCACCGCGCTGAGCGATCTGCTGGATATCTTCCCTGCCCGCGGGTGAGCAATATGGCGCTGACAGATATTCAAACGATCTTTTTTGACATCGGCAGCACCCTGCGGGTGACCGACAAGAACCCCGCGTTTATCGCGGAGGGCCGCCGGAAGCTGGCGGAGCTGGCAAAGAGCAACGAGGACCCGGAGGTCTTTTACAAGAAGCTGAAGGCCCGCTACGACGCCTACCGGGAGGTCTCCAAGGTCCAGCTGCTGGACTACCCCGAGATCGAGTTCTGGCAGCAGATCATGCTGCCGGATGTGGACGGCGAATACGTGGCGGCCCATGCCCAGGAATTGACCACCCTTTGGCGGGACGGCACCAACGGCAGGCGCGTCACCCGGTTCGACACCGTGGACACCATCCGGGAGCTGCACCGCCGGGGCTACAAGCTGGGCATCATTGCCAACACCATCACGGAGGCGGAGATTACCGACTGGATGATCGAGGAGAGCATCTCCCACTGCTTTACCACCACCATCCTCTCCTCCAAGGTCCGGCTGCGCAAGCCCGACCCCGCCATCTACCACCTGGCCTGCCGCTGCTGCGGCACCCCGGAGGCACACTGCGCGTACATCGGCGACAATCCCGACCGGGATGTGGAGGGCACCCGGGCCGCCGGCTTTGGCTGCATGGTCCTCATCGACGACCCCAAAAAGGGCAGGACGGAAAAAATGCGGCAGGCCTGTGACTGTCTCATCGAAAACCTCAGCGATCTGCTGGAGCTTTTCCCTCCGAGAAATTGAGAAAAGGAGAATCGTCCCATGGATACTAACAAGCGTTACAAGGCAGTCTTTTTCGACCTGGGCGGCACCCTGCGCATCGCCTTGAAGGATGAGCCTTACATGAAGCACGCCCGCCGCAAAATGGCGGAGATCGCCGGCACCGACATGCCCTACGAGGAATTTTTCCAGCTGGTGGAGGACCGCTATGAACCCTACCGCAAATGGGCCCTGGGCGAGTTCAAGGAATCCGGCGACGAAGAGCTGTGGTGCAAGTGGCTGCTGCCGGACTATGACCCGGTGCGCATCAAGCAGGTGTGCCACGAGCTGAGCTACCAGTACCGCCAGACCAAGGGCCGCCGCGTTGTGGTGGACGGCGGCGTGGAGGTCATCAAGGGCCTGCATGATCGGGGCTACCGCTTAGGCATCATCTCCAACCTGATCGGTGAGACCGAGGTCCCCGACTGGCTGGAGGAGGACGGCCTGGACCAGTATTTTGATTCCGTCATTCTCTCCTCCGTGTGCCACCTGCGCAAGCCCGGCTTTGAAATTTATCAGCTGTGCGCAAACGAGATGGGCGTGGAGCTGGCGGACTGCGTGTCCGTGGCCGACAATGTCAAGCGGGACATCCCCGGCGCCAAGAAGGCCGGCGTTGGCTGCAACATCATTTTTGAGTCTCCCGAGAAAAAGCACGCCGTGGAGTTCACGGAGGAGACCCGTCCCGACGCCGTCATCAAGGACTTCCGGGAGATCCTTGATTTGCTGCCGCCCCTTAACTAAATCATTTTTTTGCGGGCCGTCCGGGTTTTCCCGGGCGTGTCCTGCGTTCTGGAGGTCATGAATTATGAATACCGACATCCGTTACATCTTCCTGGACCTGGGCGGCACCTTCCGCGTCATCGACGAGGACCCCGCCTACCTCTCCGCCGCCAGGGCAAAGATCGCCCAGCTCTGCGGCGTGGAGACCGACGACCCCAACAAGTGGTTTGACGACGTCATCGACAAGCGGTACGACAAGTACCGGGAGTGGGCGCTGAAGTTCATGTGCGAGGCGCCGGAGGAGGTCCTGTGGACCCGCTGGCTGGCCTATGACATGGACCGGGAGCGCATCTTGAAAAACGCCTCCGAGCTGACATACCAGTACCGGCAGACCAAGGGCCGCCGCACCGTGGTGGAGGGCGGCGCCGAAACGGTGAAGGAGCTGTGCCGCCGGGGCTACACCCTGGGCATCATCTCCGACCTGGTGGGCAAGCGGGAGGTGGACGAGTGGCTGGACGCCGACGGCCTGCGCCCCTACTTTAAGACTGTTCAGCAGTCCTCTGTCACCTATGTCCGCAAGCCCGGTCCCGCCATCTACTATTACGCCATGGAGGAGGTCGGCGCGCAGCCGGAAAACTGCTGCTACGTGGGCGACAACCTCAACCGTGACATCGTGGGCGCCAAGGCCGTGGACTTCGGCATGACCGTGGCTGTCCAGTACAACAAAAACAAGCCCTTGAAGCTGACGGAGGAGAATATGCCCGATGCCAAGGTATACACCTTCCCCCAACTGCTGGACATCTTCCCCGCCTGCGGCCAGGTGGCCGCGGACCATTTGATCCCGCCTGCCGACGGGCAGTAATTTCACAACAGGAGGTACTTCTTTATGTCTGATTGCAAGCGCGGCGGCGCCCAGCTGGCGGAAGCCGTAAAAAAAGCCTATACCCAGGGTCTGGACGACTACCATCTGGAGCCCATGGTGCTGGTGGAGAA
This sequence comes from Dysosmobacter sp. Sow4_B12, assembly GCF_052116665.1. Taxonomy (NCBI): domain Bacteria; kingdom Bacillati; phylum Bacillota; class Clostridia; order Eubacteriales; family Oscillospiraceae; genus Dysosmobacter; species Dysosmobacter sp. Sow4_B12. The sequence continues at coordinate 710,163 of NZ_JBQKKR010000001.1, forward strand.
CGGCCAGCCCGTCGGCAAGATCCAGGACCATGATTCCGTGGTGTTCTGCTGCCGCCGGGGCGAGCGGGAGATCGAGCTGACGGAAATGTTCACCGAGGAGGGCTTCGACAAGGTGGAGCGCCGGAAGCTGGAGGACCTGTACTTCGTCATCATGACCATGTACCACGACAAGTTCAAGGACCTGCCCATCGCCTTCGCTCCCTCCCACGTGGTCAAGCCCCTGGCCCAGGTCCTCTCCGAGGCCGGCAAGAGCCAGTTCCACTGCGCCGAGAGCGAGAAATTCGCCCATGTGACCTTCTTCTTCAACGGCGGCGAAAACCAGCCCTTCCCCGGCGAGGACGACGTGTGCATCCCCTCTCCCAAGGGCATCGACTTTGACCAGCAGCCGGAGCTGTCCCTGCCCAAGGTGGCGGACACCGTCATGGACGCCCTGGGCAAGTACGACTTCGTGGTCACCAACTTCGCCAACGGCGACGTCATCGGCCACACCCAGAACACCGCCGCCAAGCTGGAGGCCTGCGCCCATGTGAGTCATTACCTGGACAAGGTGGTCCATGACGCCCTGGCCAAGGGCTACGTGGTGGCTGTCACCGCTGACCACGGCAACATCGAAAAGCTCTACACCGCCGCCGGCAAGCCCGATGGCGCCCACACCACCAACCTGGTGCCCTTTATCATGATCGACCCCGCCGACAGCGCCCCCATCACCCTGCGGGACGGCTCCCTGGGCGACGTGGCTCCCACCGTTCTGGACGTCATGGGCATTCCCCAGCCCGCCGAGATGGACGGAAAGTCCCTGGCGGAGGGCAAGGATTGGGGCAAGAACCGCAAGATGCTCCTCATCATCTGCGACGGCTGGGGCCTGGGCACCGGCGACGAGGGCGACGCCATCCATCTGGCGGACACCCCCTACTGGGATTCCCTGCTGGCGGAGCAGTCCTGGTCCAAGCTGAACGCCTCCGGCCAGTTCGTGGGCCTGGGCGCCGGCAAGGCCGGCAACTCCGAGGCCGGCCACTCCAACCTGGGCGCCGGCCGCTGCGTCATGCAGGACGACGTCCGCCTGGACGCCGCCGTGAAGGACGGCAGCTTCAAGAAAAACCCCATCTTCCTGGCGGCCATCGACCACGCCAAGAAAAACGGCAGCGCACTGCACCTGCTGGCCTATCTGACCTACAAGTCCTCCCACGGCTGCATCGACTATCCCCTGTCCGTGTGCGAGATGGCCAAGGAGGCCGGATTGGAGAACGTCTACTTCCACATCATCTTCGACGGCCGCTCCACGGAGCCCGGCTCCGCCCCCGCCCTGCTGGCGGAGCTGGACCAGCGCCTGGACCAGATCGGCCTTGGCCGCGTCGTGGACGGCGTGGGCCGCGGCGTGGTGCTGGACCGCGACAAGAACTACGACAAGGTCAAGCGGGCCTATGACGCCATGGTGGAGGGCACCGGCGCCCTGTACGAATAATTTCTCTCCCGCCCGGCGGTCAGCATCCCGGCTGTCCGCCGGGCGGTGTTCCTTCAAAAACGCAGCTTTTTTCCAGAAATTTGTATAACTGTTGCCAATATCCTTATTTTCTCTTGTTAAAAACCTAACTGTCATTGACGAACCATGCCCGCAGGGTTAAAATATCAATTAGAAATGGCTGCCGGTAGAGGCTGGTTGTTCCATGGTTATGGCAATCGATTACCTGCCGCTGTTTCCCATGTGCTCAGTGAATCCGGCGTCGGCGTTTTTCTTCACGGTCCGGCGCTCAATTTAAAAAGGAAAGGAAGAAACCCCCGATGAATGAGAAAAACTGCAAGGTCCTGGCAGCTCAGATTCGTCTGGAAACCCTAAAGGTCATCCACTCCCGTGGATTCGGCCATGTGGGCGGCTCCATGGATTTGGCTGACCTGATGGCCGTCCTGTATGGCGAGGTCATGAAATATGATCCCAAGAACCCCCGCTGGGAAGACCGTGATTGGCTGGTCATGTCCAAGGGCCATGCCGGCCCCGTGGCTTACGCCACTTACGGCATCATGGGCTTCTATCCCCTGGAGGAGGCCTACACGCTGAACCATCCCCACACCAAGTTCCCCAGCCACACTGACCGCAAGCTGACCCCCGGTGTAGATCTGACCACCGGCTCTTTGGGCCAGGGCGTCTCCACCGCCACCGGCGCGGCCCTGGGCAACAAGATCGACGGCCGCGACAACCATGTGTTCTGCATCATCGGCGACGGCGAGGCCGACGAGGGCCAGGTCTGGGAGGGCTTCCACTTCGCCTATGCCCACAAGCTGGACAACATTGTCTACATCATCGACAAGAACGGCTATCAGCTGGACGGCACCACGGATGCCATTCTGGCCCACGGTGACATTGCCAAGAAGGCCGAGTCCTTCGGCCTGTACACCCAGGAGATCGACGGCCACGACGTGACCGCCATCTACAACGCCATTCAGAACGCCTACGCCAAGAAGGGCGTGCCCTCCTGCATCGTGCTGGATACCTGCAAGGGCAAGGGCGCTACCTTCGCCGAGCCCAAGCACGACCACTCCTCTCAGCCCAATGAGGAACAGTGGGCTGAGGCTTTGGCCGCCGCTGAGAAGGCTTACGAAGACGCCAAGAACGCTTAAAGGAGGGTGAGAGCAATGAACGTGAAACTGATTGGCAAACATGAAAAGGATTCCCGCGCCTGCCGCGACGGTCTCGCTCTGACTCTGAACGAGATGATGGCGGAGGACAAGTCCATCTGCTATGTGGACTGCGATTTGATGGGCTGCATCAACACCAAGATGCTGCAGAAGAACTATCCTGACCGGGCTTTCGAGGCCGGTATCGCCGAGGGCAACGGCGCCGGCGTGGCCGCGGGCCTTGCCGCCACCGGCAAGAAGGTGTTCTTCCATTCTTTCGGCACCTTCTCCTCCCGCCGCTGCTATGACCAGATCTACATGTCCGCCGCTTATGCCGGCCTCAGCGTCCGCGTGCTGGGCTCCGATGCCGGCGTCACCGCCGCGTTCAACGGCGGCACCCATATGCCCCTGGAGGATGCCGGCATGTATCTGAGCATCCCCGAGACCACTGTTCTGGACCCCGCCGACTATGCCCAGCTGGCCAGCATTACCCGCCAGCTGGCGAACGTGGAGGGCGTTTCCTACACCCGTTTTGTCCGCAAGGGCATCATCAAGGTGTATGACGACGGCTCCGAGTTCGAGATCGGCAAGGGCGTTGTCCTCCACGAGAGTGACAAGGACGTGGCCACCATCATCACCTCCGGTATCATGGTGGACGAGGCTCTGAAGGCCTATGAGGCCCTGCAGGCCGAGGGTATCGCCGTCCGCGTCATCGACATGTTTACCTGGAAGCCTCTGGATGAGGAGCTGGTCATCAAGGCCGCCAAGGAGACCGGCGCCATCGTCACCGCCGAGAACCACAACGTCACCTGCGGCCTGGGCTCTGTCGTGGCCAACTGCCTGGCCAAGAACTGCCCCACCGTCCAGGAGTTCGTTGGCGTGCAGGACCTGTTCGGCCAGGTGGGTCCCCAGGACTTCTTGATGGATGAGTACGGTCTGCGTGCCGCCAACATCGTGGCTGCCGTGAAGAAAGCCGTCGCCCGCAAGTAATTTTGTTGACTGCTGCCCCGGCGGGCGCCGGGGCAGTGTCAAATAATTCTATATTTCAAAGGAGAGTTGATTCCAATGGCTAAAGCAATGGACGCTTTTTCCGCCTCTCTGATGGCCGATAAGCGCGAGATCATTTTCGCTCCCACCGTGTACAAGTTCGAGAGCTTCGCCCAGATGGCTGAGGAGTTCAAGCTGAATGAGCGGGACGTGGTTCTGACCAACGAGTTCATCTACAAGCCCTTCATGGAGGAGCTGGGTCTGAAGTGCCAGTTCGTGTTCCAGGAGAAGTTCGGCGCCGGCGAGCCCTCCGAGGCTATGATCCAGACCATGTACGACGCCATCCCCTATGACAGCTATGACCGTGTCATCGCCGTCGGCGGCGGCGCCATCATGGACCTGTGCAAGCTGCTGGGCTGCAAGCGTCCCGACACCGTGCACAACCTGTACTTCAAGCGCTTCCCCGTGGTGCATGAGAAGGACGTCATCGCCATTCCCACCACCTGCGGCACCGGCTCCGAGTGCACCAACATCTCCGTCGCCATCGTCAAGGACGAGAAGGACGGCGTGCTCACCGGCGGCGAGACCAAGCTGGGCCTGGTTTCCGATGACATCATCCCCAACAAGGTCTGCTTGATCCCCGACCTGCTGCGCACCCTGCCCTACAAGCCCTTCGCCTGCTCCGCCATCGACGCGCTGGTCCACGCCACCGAGTCCTTCCTGAGCCCCCACCGCAAGACCATTACCTCCGAGCTGTTCAGCGAAAAGGCCATGGACATGATCCTCAAGGGCTTCAAGCTGCTGGATGAGAAGGGTCCCGACGCCCGCTTCGAGTATATGGACGAGTTCGTCACCGCCTCCTTCTACGCCGGCATCGCCTTCTTGAAGGCCGGCTGCGGCCCTGTCCACGGCATGAGCTTCCCTCTGGGCGGCACCTATCATGTGCCTCACGGTGAGAGCAACTACATGCTCTTCGGCGCCATCATGGACTACTATGATGAGAAGAATCCCGACGGCGAGATCATGAAGTTCAAGGAGCTGGTGGCCGGCATCCTGGGCTGCGAGGTCAAGGACGCCATTCCCGAGATGAACGCCCTGCTGCAGCGCATTCTGCCTCTGCGTCCCCTGCGTGACTGCGGCTTCACCGAGGCCGACTTCAAGACCTTCCCCCAGTCTGTGGAGACCAACCAGCAGCGCCTCATGACCAACGCCTACTATCCCTTCGATCTGGAGTCCGAAGAGGCCATCTACCGCAAGTGCTACTAAGCCGTCGAGCGGCTCAAAAGCAAACGAAAAAGCAGCGTGTCCATGGACACGCTGCTTTTTTACGCAGTTCACTTGATGCGGTTCAGCTGATTTTTTGTGCCGGAACAGCCGCGGCGGGGTGGCGCTTCCAGTGCCGGTAATACAGGCAGGCGGAAAGGGCGCAGCCCAACAGGACCGGAGCAGGCACCGCCTGGAGGAAGAACAGCAAAAACAGCCTCCTGGTCTCCGGCTCGTTTTGCATGAGCACCAGCATCGTAATGAGACAGGCCACAGCCAGCAGGAACATCCATACGTAGCTGGCCGGGATCAGCCGCTTCTCCTTGAAAAGCGGCCAGGGCAAAAAGCAGACAGCCGTTCCCACCAGGGTGGGCACCAGGATCTCCACCAGATAAACCACCGCTGTGGGCGCGCCGGAGCACATTGCCTCCAACGGGTCCAGCAAAAACGCGAAAGCAACCACATACACGGCGATATAGACCCAGCAAAGGCAGAAGGAGTACAGCAGCAGCGTACTCTTCACCTTTCCGTTTTCTGTCATCTGAAAGGCAGACCAAAAGCTGTCCGCCGCTTTTGTGACCTTCTGATTCCACTGCTCTTCCTTGATGGGATTGGTGCCCTTGCTCATTTGGGAGTTCCTCCTTTGGATAAAAAGGGCGGGCGGCGCGAAGCCGCCCACCTTTTTACAGCGTTCTCACTGTCGGTCAATGAGAATTATATCACTTGTTGGGGCTCTTGTTCAACCAGTAAGTCCACATATCCTGGACATCGGGATAAATGGCATAGATGGCATCGATGTCATTGGCGCGGGCACCCAGCTCATCCAACTTGGCGGGGTTCTTCTTGTCCTCAACGTCATCACGCAGGGGCCAGTTGCCGACCTTGGTGAAGGGCTTCAAGCCGCCGCTCTCACCATCGGTGCCGCCGGTGATGTAGCGGATGAACAGACGGGCACCGGCGGGGCTGTCGCTGCCGGCGACGGCGAACAGGGACTCGGTGTTCAGCAGAGCGGTGTAAGGAGCCAGGTTGATGCACCAAGCGATGTTGTAGCCGGACTCCTCCTGGTTCTCGATCTTACCGGCGGAAGCCAGGCACAAAGCGGGATCGTCAGCAGTGGAGTTATGGACAGCCAGCACCAGCTCGTCGCCGTCGCCGATGAAGGTCATCTTGGCCTGGCTGAAGCGCCACAGGTACTCCACGCCGGCGTTGTTCTCGGGAACCTCAAAGTCGAAGTCATTAGCATTATAGGTGTACTCCAGCTTTTCGCCGTAGCAGTCCTCATAGGCCTTTTCCATCTCGTCAGCGTTGTTGATGAAGCTGGCGAACAGGGACAGGTACGCAGACTCCTGGCCGATCTCCTTGGCGAACAGACGATACTTCTGGTTTCCGTTCTCATCCTTCTCGATGATCTGCCACCAGTTGTTGATGGGCTGGCCATCGGGGAACGCCTCGGTGTTGTAATACCAGAATGCCTGGGAAGCATACAGAGGATAGCTGTACTTCAGGTTGCCCTCGTCGATGTGGGCGCAGATGTCGCGGGGATAGAAGGGCTCGATGATGCCCTGGTTGTACCACTCGTAGAACACGCTGCCGTTCACATCCTTGGTCTGGAGGACATCAGCGGTGACGTTGCCGCTGTCATGCTCGATCTTGGCCTTGTTCAGCACCTCGTCGGAATCCAGGTCGGACACAACGACATCCAGACCGGGATACATCTCTTCAAAGGGCTCCTCAGCCTTCAGCATCTTGGAGGAGGTGGCGTAAATATTGATGGTGACGTCTTCCTTCAGAGCCTGCTCATAGAGCTGGTCGTCGGTCATATCGCTCCACTCATCATAGTAAGGGCCATAGAACTCCTCGCCGGTCTCGGGGTCGACACCCAGATGCAGGGTGGACGCAGCGGCCTGCTCACCGCCGCTCTCCGCGGGGGCTGCGGCTTCCTCTTTCTTTCCGCAGGCAGCCAGGCTCAAAACCATGACCGCTGTCAGCAGCAGCGCAAAAAACTTCTTCATCTTCATCGGGTCTTCTCCTTTCGTTTTGAAACATGTAGGGAATTGCCGTGCCGGGGCATCTATAAACTCGCGGTCACACCGCGCGCTTAATGAGACGGGTGGTTTCCTTGTTATAAACGTTGAGCTTGTTCTGGTCAATGATCGCCCAGACCTGCTGGTCCAGATCATAGTGGACCTGACCGATCTCCTTCACCAGGAACTCCTCGTCACCGGCCTTCAGGGTCACGATGGTCTCGGAGCCGGCGGGCTGGTTGGCGTACACGGTAACAGGCAGAGCGCCTTCCACAGGCTCACGGGAGATTACGATCTGCTCCGGACGGCAGGCCAGGACGCAGTCGAACTCTCCGCTGGCGGGTTTCTCCTCTTCGGTCAGATACTCGGCGCCGAAGGTGTGATCGCCCAGCTCGCTCTTGACCACCAGCTGGCCGTTTTTCATCTCGGCCTTGCCGGGGATCAGGTTGATGCGGGGGTTGCCGATGAAGTCGGCGGCCTCCAGGTCGATGGGGTTGTTGTACAGCTCCATGGGAGTGGCCACCTGGTTCAGTTCGCCGGCCTTGAACAGGGCGATCTTGGTGGACATGGTCAGGGCCTCAGTCTGGTCATGGGTAACATAGATAATGGTGGTGCCCAGCTCCCTGTGCAGGCGCTGCAGCTCGGCGCGCATGTCGATGCGCAGCTTGGCGTCCAGGTTGGACAGGGGCTCGTCGAGGAGCAGCAGCTTGGGGCTGGAAGCCACGGCGCGGGCGATGGCCACGCGCTGCTGCTGGCCGCCGGAAAGCTCGGTGGGATAGCGGTCCTTGTACATGTCGATGCGCATCATCTTCAAGGAGTCCATGACGCGGCGCTCGATCTCGGCCTTATCCATCTTCTGGATCTTCAATCCAAAAGCGATGTTGTCATACACCGTCATATGGGGCCACAGGGCGTAGGACTGGAACACCAGGTTCAGTCCGCGCTTGCTGGGCTCGGCATAGTAGGCGTCGTCAGCGTTGATCATCTCCACGCCGTCGATGGTCATGATGCCGTTCTGGGGCTTTTCCAGGCCGGACACCACGCGCAGGGTCGTGGTCTTGCCGCAGCCGGAGGGGCCCAGCAGCGTCATAAAGTCGCCGTCCTCAATGGTGAGGTTGATGTCCCGCAGGACGTGGTTGCTGCCATAGAATTTATCAATGTGCTTTAATTCAATACGACTCATATCGTTCTTTCCTTTCTGTCAATAAACACGGTTCCCGCGGCTTACCAGCTCTTGCTGATGTCGGCGCCGCCGATCTTATTGGCAGCGATGTAGCAGAGCAGGATGTACAGCAGCACGACCACGGAGATGGCGTCGGACATCTGGTTGTAGCCCTCCTGAGAATAGGTGAACGCCAGATAGGACAGCGTCCGGGTAGTGGGCGTCATCATGATGATGATCAAGTCCAGCTCCTTGGCGATGGAGATGAAAACCAGCATGAAGCCGGAAATAAAGCCGTTTTTTGCCAGAGGAATGATGATGGAAGACATCCGCTTCCAGAAGCTGGCGCCGGCAATATCCGCCGCCTCCTCCAGCTCCACGCTGATGGAGAGCATGTTGGCAGTGCCGGAACGGCTGGCGAAGGGGAAGTGCTTGACCACAGAGGTCAGAATGATGAGGGTGAAGGTGCCGTACAGGGAGGGGATCAAGCCGCCGAAATGCGGACGGCTGAACATGGAGAAATACATGGTGGAGAACGCCACGCCGCTCATCAGGTAGGGCACGAACACCAGCTGCTCGGTGAGGTTGCCGTACCACTTGCCGCGGCCGCGGGAGCTGATATAGCCCAGGAACTGGCCGCAGAAAGCGGTGACGATGGAGGCGATCAAGGACAGGCGGACGGTGTTCCACAGGGCACTCCAGAACTCGTCGTGGCGGAAGATGCCGGGATAGTTGGTATACTTCACAGCCTTGTCGGGGGTGCCGATCCAGTTATACAGGGTCAAGTTGTCGAGACCGTAGCCGGCGCCGGTGGTGATTTGGAAGGTCTCCATAATGAGCACGAAGAAGGGCATCACCATGGCCAGGAACAGGAATACAAACAGGAACGCCATCATGGGCTTCTTGGCCTTGCCCAGAGGCATCAGCGTGCTGCGGCCGCCCTTGCCGCCCACGGTGGCATAGGACTTGCGGACGCCGATGATGCGCTGGTTGCCCATCAGGATCAATGCCGCCAGACCCACCAGCACGATGGACATGGCATAGCCAACACCCTGGGGACCCTGGTCGATGAACACACGCATCTTGGTGGCCAAGGTGTAGTAGCCGATGCGGTTGCCCAGGTTGGCGGCCACGCCGTATGTACCGATGGACTTGGAAATGGTCATGACCAGTGCGGACAGCACGGAGGGCATGATCAGGGGCAGCGTGATGTGACGCAGGATCTGGGCCTTGTTGGCGCCTTGGATCTCACCCATCTCCTCCAGCTCGGAGTTAATGGAGCGCAGTGCGCCGGACACCTGGATGTAGGAGAATGCGTAATAGTGCATGGACATGCACAAAATGATGGCGATGGGGCCGTAGGCCAGCCAGTCTGGGATCGGTATGCCCAGGCCGCACAGGAAGCCGTCAGCACCGCTGGTCTTATTGCGGAAGACAGCCAGCCAAGCCAGAGCCTTGGTCCAGGAGGGGATCATGTAAGGCACGGTGACCAACAGGCCCAGCACCTTTTTGCCAGGCAGGTCGGTGCGGATCATCAGCCAGGCAAGAACGGAGCCCAGAGGCACGGAGATCAGCGTCGTCATGGCGCCGCAGAACAGGGAGTGCAGCAGGGGCTCCCACAAAACGGCCTTGCTCAGCTTGCTGGCCAGCATGTATTTCCAATAGTATAAAGTGAAATCGCCCACCTTGCCATCCACACGCCGCAGTTCGGACTGGGCCAGGGTAAAGGTGGACTTGATCATGGTCAGCAGGGGGATCACGATGAGGCAGAACAGCACGATCAAACTGACCAAAACAATCATATTGAACGGATTTTTCACCACGTTCAGAATCAGGTTCTTCAGCCGTTTCTTTGTCAACGGCTTTTTGGGAAGGGCATTCTTTGACACGGTAACACCTCTTTCTGTTTTCTGCCGGGAATCACGCCTATCATCATTCTTTTGTCGTCCCTCACATCCATTCCCACACGTTTTGCATGTACGGAGCCGTGATCAAGGGCTCCATTTTGTGTAAACGTTTGCGCTTCGTTATCCTAATTATAATGCTTTCAGAAACTATTTGTCAATTGATATGTTCGCCAGTTCGCCCCCGCTTTTTTATTTGATTTTAACAAAGAATAGTTTTGTTCCCCATCTATAATACAACTATTTTAATTAAAATGGCCAGTAGCTTCTTTCATGATAATCTTATTTTTCAGTATATTCTTTCATGCAAAAGTTCGCATTTGCAACTATTTTTCATCGTTCCAGCTGGTGAAAGAGGGCGGCGTATGACCTCCACGATGGAACATCATACGCCGCCCGATGAAAAAGCGCGACCATGTTTTTATTAAATATCTGTAAAGCCCTCCCACTGGGCACGGTACAGCTCCGCGTAGACGCCGCCCTTGGCCAACAGCTCCTCGTGGGTCCCCTGCTCCGCCACGCCGCCTTCGTCCAATACCAGAATGCGGTCTGCGCCCCGAATGGTGGCCAGCCGGTGGGCGATGACAAAGCAGGTCCGGCCACGGCGCAGGTTTTCCATGGCAAGGTTGATGGCGCCCTCGGTCTCCGTGTCCACGTTGGAGGTGGCCTCGTCCAGGATGACGATGTCCGCGTCCGTCAAAAAGCACCGGGCGATGGCCAGCAGCTGCCGCTGGCCCTTGGAGATACCGGAGCCCTCGTCGGTGAGGACGGTGTCGTACCCCTGGGGCAGGGACATGATGAAGCGGTGGATGCGGGCGGATTTCGCCGCCTGGATGACCTGCTCCCGGGTAGCGCCCGGCGTGCCGTAGGCGATATTCTCCGCGATGGTGCCGCCGAAGAGCCACGTCTCCTGCAGCACCAGGGCCAGCCGGCGCCGCAGGCCGTCCCGGCTGTACGCGCCCACCGGCACGCCATCGATGGTGATGCTGCCTGCCTGGGGGGCGTAAAACCGCAGCAGCAGGCTCACCAGGGTGGTTTTTCCGGCGCCGGTGGGACCCACCACCGCCGCCAGGCTTCCCGCCGGGATGTGGGCGGTGAAGTCCCGCAGCACCGGGCGGGCCGGGTCATAGCCGAAATCCACATGGTCAAAGGTGATGTCACCCTTCAATTTTTCCGCCGCCACCGCCGCCGGGCCGTCTCCGGCCTCCGCCGGCTCATCCAGCAGGTCCAGCACCCGCTCCGCCGCAGCGGCGCTGGCCTGGAGCTCGCTGAGGAGGTTGGCCGCCTCCCGGATGGGCCCGGAGAACTTCCGGGAATACAGCACGAAGGCGGTCAGACTGCCCAGAGGCAGGCTTCCGTTCAGATACATCAGCGCACCGAACACGCTGACAGCCGCCAGGGACAGGTTGTTGATGAAATTCACCGAGGGCCCCAGGGACGCGCTGGCCCGATCCGCCTTATAATAGGCGTCGGAGGCTTTCTCGTTATAGGTTTCAAACTGGCGGATGTCCGCCTCCTCCACCCCGTAGACCCGGATGGACTGCTGGCGGGCCAGCCGCTCCTCCGCGAAGCCGTTGAGGGCGCCCAGCTCCTTGGACCGCAGGCGGAACAGGGGGTGAATGCGCTTCATCTGGAACCGGGTCAGCGCCACGGACAGCGGCACTGTCACGAAAAAGACGCAGCTGAGCCGTGCGGACAGGAGCAGCAGCATGGAAAAGGAACCGACCACCGTTAAAAGGCTGGTGGCGATCTGCAAAAGGTCTGTGGAGATGGTGGCGTTCACCGTGTCCGCATCGTAGCAGATGCGGCTGATGAGGTCACCCGCCGGGTGGGTGTCAAAATACTGCACCGGCAGCTCGCTCATGCGGTCAAAGGCCGCCTTGCGCAGGTCGTGGGACACCCCCTGGCCAATGCGGAGCAGGCCGGCGGACACAAAAAAGCTCATGAGGGACGACAGGGCATAGCAGGCCAGCATGCCGCCGCAGTTGGCGAACACGCCGGCAAAGTCCACCTTCCCCGCCTCGATGCCCACAGCGTCCACAGCCCTGCCGGACAGCATGGGCGCCGCCAGGGACAGCAGGTTCGTCGCCACCAGCAACACCACCAGGCCCGCCAGACGCCAGCCGTAGGGCTTCAAAAACCGGGCCAGGCGCCGGATGAGACGCTGTTTCATAGGGCACCGCCTCCCATCTGCAGTTCCACCATGCGGCGGTAGCGGTCACAGTGGGCCAGCAGGTGGGCGTGGGTTCCCTGGTCCGTGATGCGGCCCTCCTCCAGAACCAGGATACGGTCCGCGTCCTTCAGCGAGGCGATGCGCTCCGAGATCACCACCAGCGTGGTGCCCGGGCAGTCCCGGCGGATGGCGGCGTGCAGGTCCGCCGCGGTGCGGTAATCCAGGGCGCTGTCCGCGCTGTCCAGCACCAGCACCGGCGGCTTGGCCGCCAGGGCCCGGGCGATCAACAGCCTCTGCCGCTGTCCGCCGGACAGGTTGGCGCCCCGGATGTCCACCTTCGTGTCCATCCCCTCCGGCAGGCGGGAGATAAATTCCCAGGCCTGGGCGGTCTTTGCCGCCGCTTCCGCCTCCGCCCGGGGGATGTCCCGGAGGAAGGAGATATTTTCATAAATGCTCTCTGACAGCAGCGCGTCGTTCTGGAACACCACGCCGAAGCGGCTGCGCAGCTCCTGCCGGGGCAGGCTCGTCACATCCCGGCCGCCTACCCAGACGACGCCCTCGTCGGCGTCGTACAGCCGCAGCAGCAAACTCACCAGGGTGGTCTTGCCGCTGCCGGTGGGCCCCAGGATGCCCAGGGTCTCCCCCTTTTGCAGGGTAAAGGAGGCGTTTTCCATGTCCCGCTCCACGCCCAGATAGGAAAAGGACACCTGGGACATGCCCAGCTCACAGCCGGACACCTCTCCGCAGGGGCGGACCGCCTGCTCCGCCGGTGCCTTGAGGACCTCCTCAATGCGGCGGGCGGAGGCGGCACCCTTGCTGATCTTCACAAACACCTTGGCCATGCCCAGGGTCGCGTTTTGAATGAGGGTGAAATAGGACAAAAACGCCACGATCTGTCCAGCGGCCATCTGCCCCTGGTTCACCCGGAAGGCGCCCACCAGAATGACCAGTACCAGTCCCGTATTCAGCAGAAAATCCGTGGCGGGATTGGCGGCAGCCATGACAGTGCCGGCAGTGGATTCCGCTGTCCGCGCCTCCCGGTTGGCCCGGGCAAAGTGCTCCCGCTCCAAGCCCTGGCAGGCCAGGGCCTTGATGACCCGGACGCCGGAGGCGTTTTCCCGGATGACCCGGACCACCGTGTCCACCGCCGCCTGGGCCCTGGAATAAAAGGGAATGCCCCGGCGGGTCACCAGCCAAATGGTAACGAAAGTGGCGCCGCACACCGCCAGCTGCACCAGTGCCAGGGCCGGCTCCAGCAAAAAGGTCAGCACCAGTCCCCCCAGCACCAGCATAGGAGCCCGGATGCCGCCCCGCTGCACCTTATCAAACATCTGGTGGACGTTATAGGTGTCATTGGTCAGCCGCGACACCAGGGACGAAACGGACAGCCTGTCCATCTGGGCGCAGGAAAGATGCTCCGCCCGGTCGTACAGGTCCCGCCGCAGAGTGCGGGTCATCTCCATGGACACCCGGGCCGCCATGCGGTTGGCGGTGATATTGCAGCCGGCGGCGCCGAAGGCCAGCAGCGCCATAAGGCCGCCCACCTGCCAAATAGCCGCCGGGTCACCGGCGGGCACCAGGGTGTCGATGACGTAGGCCAACAGCAACGGCAAGATCAGCTCCAGCACCGCAGCCGTGAACTTGATGGCCACGCCGCAGGCGACACGGCGGCTGTATGGCCGCAGGTATCCAAGGACTGTTCCCATAGCCGCCCCTCCCCTCTCAAACGTTTACAGGCGCTGTAAAAGTCTACTCAAATGATACCACATCCGCCCCTCATGTCAACGGAAATCTCGTTGCCATCCGCAACCACTTTCCCAGCGTTCTCTCTTTTTTTATTATTTTTGCACAATCATATTCCTGTTTTTTCGATTTTTCCGTTGTCTTTTCCGGTAAATCGCACATTGACTTTACCCCTTTGAATAGGTACAATAAAAAACAATTCCAGGCAAAACCATTCAGAAAGGAGCCGCAGCCATGATGTACTTCAACTCTTGCAGCATGATGTCTCATCAGGCGTCTGCCCATCAGGCAGAGGCTTCTTTCTCCTGCGCGCATCATGCTTCCAACACCATCACTGCCATTATGGACGCCATTATTGTGGCGTCCATTATTATTTTCGGCCTGGTACGCCTGGTATCCCTGGGCCTGAATATTGCCCTGGTAGGCTTGATTCTGCTGGCGGTCCTGTTGGTATTGGTCGTTGTTTGTTCGCCCGAAATGCGAAAGCGCCTGTAACTGTTTGGATACAGTAAAGCGGTTCCGCTAATGGGCGGGACCGCTTTTTTGTATAATCTATTTCATTCCTAAAGGAGAAAAGAAAGATGAAAAAGAAGTTCGCATGCTTTGCCATGGCCATGGTCATGGTACTCGGCCTTGCCGCCTGCGGCGGCAAGAAGGAGGAAGCTCCTGCCGCCCCCGCTGAGTCCTCCAACGACGCCTCCGTATCCGTATTCAAAGTCGGCACCATCGGCCCTCTGACCGGCGATGCCGCCATCTATGGCCAGGCTGTCGCCAACGGCGCCAAGATCGCTGTTGACCAGATCAACGCCGCCGGCGGCGCCATCCAGTTCGAGCTGCAGTCCCAGGACGACGAGGCTGACGGCGAGAAGTCCGTCAACGCCTACAACACCTTGATGGACTGGGGCATGCAGGTCATGGTCGGCCCCACCACCACCGGCGCCTCCATCGCTGTGTCCGCCCAGGCCAACGCTGACCGCACCTTCATGCTGACCCCCTCCGCCTCCTCTGTTGACGTCATCGACGGCAAGGACAACGTGTTCCAGGTCTGCTTCACTGACCCCAACCAGGGCGTTGCCTCCGCTGACTACATCTCCGAGAACATGGCCGGCACCAAGGTGGCTGTGATCTACCGCAACGACGACGCTTACTCCCAGGGCATCCGTGACACCTTCGTGTCCGAGGCTGCCGCCAAGGGTCTGGAGGTCGTCTATGAGGGCACCTTCACCGCTGACACCGCCACCGACTTCTCCGTCCAGCTGACCGGCGCCCAGTCCGCCGGCGCTGACACCGTGTTCCTGCCCATCTACTATCAGCCCGCCTCCGTCATTCTCAGCCAGGCCAACGCCATGGGCTATGAGCCCACCTTCTTCGGCGTGGACGGCATGGACGGCATTCTGACCATGGAGGGCTTCGACACCTCCCTGGCCGAGGGCGTCATGCTGCTGACCCCCTTCTCCGCTGACGCTGAGGATGAGCGCACCCAGACCTTCGTCAAGACCTACCAGGAGCAGTTCGGCAACACTCCCAACCAGTTTGCCGCCGACGCCTATGACGCCGTGTACACCTATGCCGCCGCTCTGGAAGCCGCCGGCTGCACTTCCGACATGTCCGCCGCCGACATCTGCGAGGCTCTGGTGGGTGTGATGACCACCATCTCCGTGGACGGCCTCACCGGCCAGGGCATGACTTGGGACGCCTCCGGCGCCGTGTCCAAGGCTCCTATGGCTGTTGTCATCGAGAACGGCACCTATGTCCTGCCTTGATCGTTCCATTTGAGATCCCAAATTCCGGAGGCTGCCGGGAGCGAAAGCTCCCGGCGGCCCCCTGCGTTGGTCTATGGTGGAAACAGCGGCAGGAGCAGCGGTGCTTCTGCCCCTGTTTCTGCCATAGAATATACATTTATAATATATAGAGAAAAGAGAGGTGTGTCCCTATGGAATTTCTCTCCTATCTGATCAGCGGTATCAGCTTAGGGAGCGTCTACGCCATCATTGCTCTGGGCTATACGATGGTGTACGGCATCGCCAAGATGCTGAACTTCGCCCACGGCGACATCATCATGGTGGGCGGCTACATTTCTTTCTGCGCCATGAGCTATCTGGGCCTGCCCAGCGTGCTGGCCGTGGTGCTGGCCATGCTGGTGTGCACGGTGCTGGGCATCGTCATTGAGGGTCTGGCCTACAAGCCCCTGCGCTCCGCTCCCTCCCTGGCGGTGCTCATCACCGCCATCGGCGTCAGCTACTTCCTCCAGAACTCCGCCCTGCTGATTTGGAAGGCCGCGCCCAAGGTGTATCCCCCTGTGGTGTCCGGCTCCTTGAAGCTGTTCGGAGGCCGGATGTCCATCCCCTATGTGTCCCTGCTGACCATGGCTGTGTGCCTCATCATCATGGTGGGGCTGACCCTGTTCACCAGCAAGAGCAAGATGGGCAAGGCCATGCGGGCCTGCTCGGAGGACAAGGGCGCCGCCCAGCTCATGGGCATCAACGTCAACGCCACCATCTCCACCACCTTTGCCATCGGCTCCGCCCTGGCGGCCATCGCCGGCGTGCTGCTGTGCTCCGCCTATCCCACCCTCATGCCCACCACCGGCTCCATGCCCGGCATCAAGGCCTTCACCGCCGCCGTGTTCGGCGGCATCGGCTCCATCCCCGGCGCGTTTTTAGGCGGTCTGCTGCTGGGCATCATCGAGGCCATGGCCAAGGCGTACATCTCCACCAACCTGGCAAACTCCATCGTGTTCGCTGTGCTGATCGTGGTGCTGCTGGTGAAGCCCGCGGGCCTGCTGGGCAAGTACGTGCCCGAGAAAGTGTGAGGTATCCGACATGAAACTGCATCTGAAAAAGACCACCCGGACGGATTTTCTCACCTACGCCGGCGTCATCGCCGCCTTTATTATCATGAGCGTGCTGCAAAGCCGCGGCGGCCTCTCCCGTTCCCTCACCGGCCAGCTGGTGCCCATTTGCTGCTACATGTCCATGGCCGTCTCTCTAAACCTGACCGTGGGCATCCTGGGCGAGCTGAGCCTGGGCCACGCCGGCTTCATGAGCGTGGGCGCCTTCTCCGGCATCACCGCCGCCATGTGCCTGCAGGACGCCATTCCCTCCGCGCCGCTGCGCCTGGCTGTCGCCATGCTGGCAGGCTTCGTGTGCGCCGCCGTGGCGGGCCTCATCGTGGGCGCTCCCGTGCTGCGTCTGCGGGGCGACTATCTGGCCATCGTGACATTGGCTTTCGGCGAGATCATCAAGGAGCTGGTCAACTGTCTGCTGGTGGGCTATGACGCCAAGGGCCTCCACATCGCCTTCAACCTCTCCGGCAACATGACCATGGACGACCTGCACCTGGACCCCGGCACCGGCATTGCCATCATCAAGGGCGCCCAGGGCGCCACCGCCACCAAAACCATCGCCTCCTTTACCGCCGGCTTTGTGCTGGTGATGCTGACGCTGGTCATCGTGCTGAACCTGGTCCGCAGCCGGGCCGGCCGGGCCATCATGGCCCTGCGGGACAACCGCATCGCCGCTGAGAGCGTGGGCATCAACATCACCAAGTACAAGCTCATGGCCTTCGTGCTCTCCGCCGCCCTGGCCGGTGCCGCCGGCGCCCTGTACGGCTTGAACTTCTCCTCCCTCCAGGCTACGAAATTCAACTTCAACACCTCCATTCTGGTGCTGGTGTTCGTGGTGCTGGGCGGCCTTGGCAACATCTGGGGCTCCCTCATCGCCGCCGCTTTGCTGACGGTGCTGCCGGAGCTGCTCCGCGCCTTCTCCGACTACCGGATGCTGGTGTACGCCATCGTGCTGATTCTGGTGATGCTGGCCACCAACAATCCCACGCTGAAATCCTGGCTCTCCCGCTTCACCGGCCGGGGCCGCGAAAAGGAGGTCGACTGATATGTTTTCCAAACTGGTTCCTATCCCCTCCAGTGCGATGATTCCCGACCGGGATATTGATAAAAAGCCCATTTTGGAGTGTGTCAACCTGGGCATCACCTTTGGCGGCCTCAAGGCCGTTGAGGACTTCAATTTGACCATCGGCCGCACGGAGATCGCCGGCCTCATTGGCCCCAACGGCGCCGGCAAGACCACGGTGTTCAACCTGCTGACCAAGGTGTACCAGCCCACCAAGGGCTCCATCCTGCTGGACGGTGTGGACACCCACAACATGAACACCATCCAGGTGAACCGGGCCGGCATCGCCCGCACCTTCCAGAATATCCGCCTGTTCAGCAACATGAGCGTGGAGGACAACGTGAAGGTGGCCATGGACAGCCAGATGCGATACAGCATGGCCGGCGGCATTCTCCGCCTGCCCAGCTACTGGAAGGAGGAAAAGGTCGCCCGCCAGCGGGCACTGGAGCTGCTGTCGATCTTCGACATGCAGGACCTGGCCTCCGCCAAGGCAGGCTCTCTTCCCTACGGCGCCCAGCGCCGCCTGGAGATCGTCCGGGCCCTGGCCACCAATCCCTCCCTGCTGCTGTTGGATGAGCCCGCCGCCGGCATGAACCCCTCGGAGACGGCGGAGCTCATGGAGAACATCCGCAAGATCCGGGATACCTTCCACATCGCCATTTTGCTCATTGAGCATGACATGAACCTGGTCATGAACATCTGCGAGGGCATTGCCGTTTTGAACTTCGGCCGTATCATCGCCAAGGGCTCCCCCGCGGACATCCAGGCCAACCCCGCCGTTATCGAGGCGTACCTGGGCAAAAAGAAGGAGGTGTGAGACATGGCACCCATTTTGAAAGTGGACGACATCAACGTCTATTACGGCAGCATCCACGCCGTCAAGGGCGTCTCCTTTGAGGTGAACCAGGGGGAGATCGTCACCCTCATCGGCGCCAACGGCGCCGGCAAATCCACCACGCTGAACACCATCGCCGGCCTGCTGCACAGCAAAACCGGCTCCATCACCTTTATGGACGAGCCCTTGAACAAGTATCCCTGCCACAAGATCGTCTCCAAGGGCCTGGCCATGGTGCCGGAGGGCCGCCGGGTCTTTTTGCAGATGACCGTCCAGGAAAATCTGGAGATGGGCGCCTTCACCCAGCCCAATTCCGGCGTGGACGCGGACCTGGAAAAGGTCTTTGACCAGTTCCCCCGCTTGAAGGAGCGCCGCAAGCAGATCGCCGGCACGTTGTCCGGCGGCGAGCAGCAGATGCTGGCCATGGGCCGTGCCCTTATGAGCCACCCCAGCCTGCTGATGCTGGATGAGCCCTCCATGGGCCTGGCTCCCATTCTGGTGGAGCAGATCTTCGACATCATCAAGGACCTCCACAAGGCGGGCACCACCATTTTGCTGGTGGAGCAGAACGCCCAGGCGGCCTTGAGCGTAGCCGACCGAGGCTATGTGCTGGAGACCGGACGCATCGTCACCTCCGGCACCGGCCACGAGCTGCTGGAGAGCCCCGCCATCAAGAAGGCGTATCTGGGCGGCTGAGCGTCGGAGCAAAGTCCGTTTCGTTCCGTTTCCGCCTGGCGGCGAAAACTGCTCTTCACTTCCTTGCTCCTCCTTCTTCGCGCCAAATCCGCTCCGCTGGGTTTTGGCGCGATTCC